>NC_012751.1:1352005-1952005 GCF_000021705.1 Candidatus Hamiltonella defensa 5AT (Acyrthosiphon pisum) | reverse complement strand
GCCGTCACGGTGATGGTTTCTGTTTTAAGAGACTGTTTATTAAAAGAGGGCTTCTTCTCTTCTGTTTCGATTTTATCTGGCATCCCGCTTTCTGCATAAGCTAAAGAAGGCAAAGAGATGGCAAGGGTTAAAGAGGAAAGACGTAATAATTTTGGCAATGTAAAAGACATAAGTCAGTTCTCTGTATAAATTTAAAAATAACCAGGTATCTATAGACAGATGGCATTGTTTTTTCGGTGCAATCGATCTATCAAAAGACGCTTCTAAATATGCTGGCGACCTTGATCCTGGCAAGAAATCTGGGAGGCTTTTTTTAGTTAAGAATGATTCTCATTATTATATATAATCATTTATCACTTCAAGTAAAAATTTTGCTTTTGTTTAAGAGAAAGTCATGAAACGAGGAGAAATCGGGATCATCATTATGCAAATCAGAAGAATTTTAAAAAATAAGGATTTAGATTTTATAATTTTCTGTGCTGACTGGGCTAAAACAACGTTTAGGCGTTCTCAATTTGAGTGCATCTAAACTTAATGGCATGGTTCGCTTACGAGCAATGATGAGGCTAAGACAACTAATGGCAGGTAAATGAATATTCATAGAATATTCCCCCCGATGATGCCAGGGAAGAACATGAAACCCGATTTGATGGACGATTTCATAATTAAGTAAACCTAGCCAATCCAATACACGCATTCTAGAAAACATTGGGCAGACATAAGGTTGCCTCCTCTTTATCACAGGCAGTAATTTTCCGATCCCTAACAAACTGAATGAATTAAAATGACTGATCACCAACCAACCGTCATCAACTAATATGCGGTCGACTTCTCGTAAAAAACGATAAGGATCCTCCACTGCGGATAAAGTATGAAAAAGCAGGCAAACATCCGACGATTTTTCAGAAAAAGGCAATTGGTTAAGGTCAGCAATGACTTGCATTTGATCACCCCGCTCCCCAACATTAATCTGATGGGGGATCGCACATTCGCGAGTGTCAATTTCTGTGCTAAGCGCTCCGATTTTGAGCAAATAAAATCCAAAAAATTTTGGCCACCAAGGTTGCATATGTTGTTGAATTTCAAAACGATAATTTGGGCCCAATGGAAATTCATTCCAAGAGCTGGGCGCAGGCATTTTTAGGTATGAACTGAGAAGTTTCATTGTGCTATGGTCTATTTTTGTTAACGTCAACAATACGTTTTGAGAGAGATTTTATGAGACTGATTCATATTCCAGCACTAGAAAGTAACTATATTTGGCTTTTGGCGGATTCCAATCAGCATTGTGTGATAGTCGATCCCGGCGAGGCTTCTCCTGTTGAATCTGTATTAACATATAAAGGCCTTTTACCCCAAGCCATTTTATTGACCCACCATCATCAAGATCACCTGGGAGGTGTACCTCAATTATTGCGGCGTTTTCCAGATATTCCTGTCTATGGTCCAAAAGAAACGAACAAAAAAGGCGCGACCATACTATTAAAAGAGGGAGATCAGTTATTTATTTGTTCTCAAACATTTTCTGTCATTGAAGTCCCAGGACACACTTTAGGCCATATTGCATACTATTCTGCTCCTTATCTTTTTTGCGGGGATACGTTATTTTCAGCCGGTTGCGGACGTTTATTTGAAGGTACGGCAGATCAAATGTATGACTCAATCCAAAAATTAATACAATTACCAGATGAAACCTTAATTTGTGCAGGACACGAATATACACTTTCTAATCTCAAATTTGCTCGCTCGATTTTACCTGATGATCCACAGATTGCTCTCTATCAGAAACAGGCAGAACAATTAAAAGCAAAAAATCAACCTACGTTACCCGCTCTCCTTAAGCTTGAGCGTCAAGTCAATCTTTTTTTGCGCTGTAAAGAAAGCTTTTTACAAAAAAAAATGGGCACTCACAAACATGATCCTCTGTCTGTTTTTTCTACTTTACGTGAAATGAAAGACCGTTTTTAAATCAGATTGATTCAATAACCGTAGAGTTTTGTCAATTTAAGGTAAATAAAGCGAAAACATAGAGCTTTTAAAGCAGATCCGATTGTGTTGCTTTCGCAAATACAGTAGATTTGCTCATTTTTTAATCAACAGATTAATTCTAACTAAAAAATATTCAGATTAAAGAGATTCTATGAAAATAAAAACTATATTTTTGGCTGCTGTTTTTTTAGCCAGCTGTCAGTCTATTAAATACCAGAAACAAGCTGAAAAACCTATTCAAAATTCTATAGATGTCTCCACTGAAAAGACAATGGTGACCCGAAATGTCAATCAAAGGTTGACAGTAAAAAAATCAGATGCTGACTTTAAATCTGATACCCAGAACATTCAAAATGTAGAGCAAAAAAATCTATGGTCTTTTGTTAAAAAGCATTTAAACGAACCGATTGAGGACAATGAGCGCATTCGTGAGCAAAAAGAAAAGCTCTTAAAAACCAAACAACATTTTTACAATCTGGCATTAAATGCTGAGCCTTACATGTATCTTATTGCTGAAGAGATTCAAAAACGCAACATGCCGATGAAATTGGTTTTACTCCCCATGGTAGAAAGTAATTTTAATCCAGCCGCCATTTCATCTGCCAAGGCTGCTGGCTTGTGGCAAATGTTGTCTAGTACTGCTAAATATTATGGTGTGAAACAAAATGAATGGTATGACGGCCGTCACGATGTACTTGCGTCTACCCATGCTGCCTTGGATTTAATGCAAAATTTAAATCGTAAGTTCAACGGAGACTGGTTGCTGACCATCGCCGCTTATAACTGCGGGGAATATTGTGTATTGAGACAAATAAAAGCCAATAAAGCACAGGGGAAACCGACTCATTTTTGGGCTTTATCTCTCCCTCGAGAAACCTCTTTGTATATCCCTAAGATGCTCGCTTTGAGTGACATTATTAAAAACAGTGAAAAATATGGGGTCAAATTACCAATATCTGATGAAAATAGGGGTTTAATTGTAGTCAATCTCGATCATCCTATGAAATTAACTCAAGCGGCTGAAATGTCTGGATTACCTTTATCTAAATTTAAATTATATAATTTTGGCTATAAACATAGCAGTACCCCATTGAGTGGGCCTCATTATTTTATGGTGCCTCAATCTCATGCCCAACAATTTAAAATCGCTTTAAAAACAAAGAAAAAATCAATGGAGGAAGCGACGCTTTTAGCAAATCATAAAAATGATGATATGCCCTCTGTATTTTATAAAGTTGCAGCAGGGGATACATTATCTGGTATTGCTCAGAGAATGAACATTAAGGTTCATGATGTAAAAAACTGGAATCAATTAGAAGATTTGAATTTTTTAAAAATCGGGCAGGTTTTACAGCTGAAAAATGAGTTAAATTATCTCAATGGCTAGGCTACTGATATTAATCAATGGTATTTGATGAAACATCGAATTGAACTAACAAAGGATTATGATCTGAGGCTTGTGTGGCTAATACAGAGGAATGGATCAGATTAAGGCCTCTAAAAAAAATAAAGTCTAATGGTCTCCCAAAAACCAGGCTTCGATTATCAACAGGAAATGAAACCTCTTCCAGGTTCATGTTTTGAGTAAATGCCTTTAGAGCTTTTACTCTCTTTTTACTCCAGGTATTAAAATCTCCCGCTAAAATCACAGGCCCTTTATGGGCCGCTATTTGTTTTCCAATGGGTTCAAGTTGTTGATTATAATTTTCAATACCTAGACTGAAATTAATCGCATGAATATTGATCACCATCAATAAATTTTCTTTATAAGTTGGGTAGACTGTGATTAATGCAGATTTTGAAAAACCCAATAGAGGCTCTCTTGTGCGTAGTGGATAACAATAAACAGGAAAGGCTGAGGATAATGTCATGACACCATAGGAATGCTTAGGCAATGAAAAAGCCGGGACTTGATCGGCCGTTAAGTAATAAGAGGCAACAAAATCGAGCATTTCTCGATTTGTTTTTACTTCCTGTAGCAACATCAGCTGTGTATTCTCTCCGTTTTTTTTAAGCACAGAAAGCCAACCTTTTCGTTGTTGTTTTAAAATATTCCACACCATGACCCGGAACGTTTTTGTGATTGTCAGAGGTAATTTGGGTATCCTGGAATATTTAGGTTGCGAGTTGAAATCTGAAACAATATGTTTCACAGGTTGACCGTTAACATACCTTATCGCATATGTTTTTTTTGTTTTTAGCACTATAATTTTCCCTTATTAATAAATCTCATGGGATTTTTTTATTAAATTTATGGTAAACAATAGCATTATTTAAAAAATTAATGTATTTCTAAAGTATTCCCTTCATTTAAATGACATTCTTTAAAATTAACAAAAAAAATAACATATATGTTTAATAAATATAAAAATACGGTTTTAAACCAGAAACCTGTTGATTACGTTTTAAATCATTTTTTTTATCGCCTTCGTTTTTTTTATCTCACATTATTATCGATTTCGTTGTTTTCAATCAGTACTTTTAACCATGCCGAAATATCGGCTTCTAAAAATCATAGGCTATTTAAAGTCATCACCACTTTCACCATTATTCAGGATATCGCCCAAAATATTGCAGGCGATGCGGCTGTGGTAGAGTCCATTACTAAACCAGGCGCAGAAATCCATGGTTATCAGCCTACTCCACGCGATATTTTGAAAGCACAATCCGCTGATTTAATTCTATGGAATGGGATGCACCTGGAACGTTGGTTCGAGCGTTTTTTTGAAAACATTAAACAGGTTCCTGCAGTGATTGTGACCCAAAATATACAACCCTTACCTATCCGTGAGGGGCCTTACCATGGCATTCCTAACCCTCACGCCTGGATGTCGCCTTCTAATGCTTTAATTTATATTGATAATATTTGCAACGCTTTCAAAAAACATGATCCCGAACATGCCGCTGTGTATCAACGAAATGCTGAGACTTATGCTCTTCAAATTCGTGCCCTAGATGCGCGATTGCGGGCACGTTTAGCTCGTATTCCAGAAAATCAACGCTGGTTAGTCACCAGCGAAGGGGCTTTCAGTTATTTGGCACAAGATTACGCTTTCAAGGAAGCTTATTTGTGGCCGATCAATGCAGAGGAGCAAGGATCTCCTCAGCAAGTTCGTAAAGTAATTGATATTGTTCGTCAATATCGCATCCCCGTTGTATTTAGTGAAAGCACCATTTCTGACAAACCTGCAAAACAGGTCAGTAAAGAGACAGACGCACAATATGGGGGTATTCTTTATGTCGATTCCCTCTCCAATAAAAATGGGCCTGTACCTACTTATATCGATCTGCTCAACATCACAGTGCAAACGATAGCAAAAGGATTTGGTCAATGAAAAGTGACATGTTTATCCGCCCTGAGCTTTTAGTAGAAAACGTTTCTGTCACTTATAAAAATGGTCATACCGCGATTTATGATGCGAGTTTTGCTTTATCAGGCGGTGTAATCTGTGCGCTAGTGGGCGTCAATGGCAGCGGTAAATCGACTTTATTTAACAGCATTATCGGGCTTATTAAACCAACATCAGGTCATGTGAGCTTGAATCATCAACCCATCAGTTATGCTTTGCGTAAAAACAGCATTGCTTATGTACCACAAACAGAAGAGATTGATTGGAATTTCCCTGTCCTGGTCAAAGATGTTGTCATGATGGGGCGCTATGGAAAAATGAATTTTTTTCGGATCCCCAGCCAAAAAGATAAAAATATTGTGAATCAGGCCATAGAGCGTATGGGCCTATCTGAATTAGCAACACGGCAAATTGGGGAGCTGTCTGGTGGACAAAAAAAACGGGTATTTTTAGCACGTTCACTGGCACAAGAAGCGTCTGTCTTGCTACTTGACGAGCCTTTCACTGGTGTCGATGTTAAAACAGAAAACGCCATTATTGATTTGTTGCGTATTTTACGGGATACAAATCACTTAATTTTGGTATCAACCCATAATTTGGGGAGCGTGCCAGAATTTTGTGATCACGTTATTTTTATTAACCGAACAATTTTGTGTGCTGGTAGGACAGAAACGACTTTTACACAAAAAAATCTGGAAATGACTTTTGGCGGTGTACTTCGGCATATTAATCTCTCTGGTTCGGCACTGCATGAGGATAATGATGGCCGCAGCGTGACGGTGATTACTGATGATGAACGCCCTGTAGTGTTTTATGGCCATACTAAAAATGATCCTCCAACTCAAACTAAATCCAAGGGGACATCTTCTTAAATGTGGGACATTTTACTGCAACCCTTTCATTACAATTACATGGTCAAAGCAATATGGGTGAGTACCATTGTCGGGGCAACCTGTGCTTTCCTTTCTGCTTATTTGATGTTGAAAGGCTGGTCACTGATGGGGGACGCGCTTGCTCACTCTGTTGTTCCAGGCGTCGCCGGGGCGTATGCCTTAGGGTTACCTTATGCGGCAGGCGCATTTTTTACGGGGATGCTGGCTGCTCTATCAATGACGCTGATGCGACATATCACTTCCTTACGTGAAGATGCGATTATTGGTTTTATTTTTTCGACATTTTTTGCGGCTGGGTTATTGATCCTTTCGTTGAATCCCACCTCAATTAATGTGCAATCTATTATTTTCGGCAATATATTAGGGATTGCTGATCATGATGTATGGCAGGTTCAACTCATTATTTTTATTTCTTTTTTCACGCTCTGCATCATTTGGAAAGATTTATTGGTGGTCTTTTTTGATGAAAATCATGCGGTTTCTATCGGCTTATCACCGTTTCGATTAAAAATTATCTTTTTTACACTTCTGAGTGCCTGCACGGTTGCAGCATTGCAAACGGTGGGCGCCATTTTAGTGATCTCTATGGTGATCACACCTGGCGCAACCGCTTATCTTCTAACAGATCGTTTTGGCTATTTGTTGATCATGGCGATCGTGATTGGTGCCGTGACCAGTGCGCTTGGTGCTTATTTCAGCTTTTACCTTAATGGTTCCACAGGCGGGATCATCGTCACTCTACAAACGTTGTTCTTTTTATTGGCTTTTTATTTTTCTCCTAAATATGGTGTACTGGCTCGCCGTTATCATGTCTATAAAAAAAATCGCCTCAGTCTTCCTCAAGGAAAATCTTGATGAATACTGTTTTCAATCTGATCACGGAACCTTTTATTTATCCTTTTATGCAACGGGCCTTAATGATTGCCGTAGTGACAGGCATGGTATGTGCCGTGCTTTCATGCTACCTGGTACTCAAAGGTTGGTCATTAATGGGGGATGCCATCTCTCATGCGGTATTACCCGGCATTGTGCTTGCCTTTTTATCAGGAATACCATTATCAATAGGCGCATTTGCTTCTGGCATTTTTTGCGCTTTTGCCACTGGATATATCAAAGAAAACAGTAGAGTCAAACAAGATACTGTAATGGGCATCGTTTTTTCAGGCATGTTTGCGTTGGGTCTTGTTTTATTTTCAACTGTGGATACGGATCAACATCTCAGTCATATTTTATTCGGTCATATATTGGGCGTTTCAATATCTGAATTTCATCAAACCCTCTGGATCTCTGGGGTGACTTTTTTTGTAATGCTATTAAAACGTAAAGATTTTATGTTGTACTGTTTTGATAATAATCATGCCAAAGTCATCGGATTACCTGTTACATTATTACATTATGGGTTGCTTTGTTTACTTTCATTGACGATTGTGGCTTCTTTTCAAGCGGTTGGAGTGATATTGGTGATAGCGATGTTGATAGCACCTGGTATGACTGCTTTGATGCTATGTCAACAATTTCATCAAATGCTGATCATCGCGAGCCTGGTTTCAGTGATTTCCTGTGTTTCCGGCATTTTATTGAGCTTTCATATCGATGGTGCTACAGGGCCTTGTATTGTGATAGTACAGGCAGTCATTTTTATGACTTCATTAATTTACAAGCAAATCAATGGCATCAAAAAATGACTGGGGAAGGACATTTAATTTTTTCTGTCGCTTGTGCCATTTTTGCTAAAAAAGCCGCATTGACACCTCAATTAGCGAATGGAGATTGGTGGCATATTATCCCAGCCGCACTGTTAACATCCTTATTACCTGATATTGATCATCCTTATTCCCTGCTAGGACAAAGATTAAGATGGATTTCACGCCCAATTGCCCTTGTATTCGGCCATAGAGGTTTCACTCACAGTCTTTTTGCGATTATTGCCGGAATCATTTTATTTCAGATCAATTTTGCAAGTCATGGTGTTTTCGCAACAGATGTGCTGCAGGGGATGGTGGTAGGATATTTAAGTCATTTACTAGCCGACATGTTAACGCCATCAGGTATTCCCCTTTTCTGGCCATATCGACAACGTTTTCGAATTCCTTTGATTAATACAAAAAGGAGTCAATTATCAGAACGAATATTTTGTGTATTGTTAGTTCTTATCGCACTGTATTGGCAAACTGATACAGCCACTTCCATACAGCTTTATGTTAAAAAACTTCCAATTTTTGGCGACTTCTAATGTATCTACTCATTATGATGAATTTGTTGGCATTTCTAGTTCTGTTACTACTGTTGGCTCAAACTTCTTATATGAACTGGAGTTTAACAAAAAAAGTTTTTACTGGTCTTGTGATGGGGGTTTTATTTGGGGTTTCGTTGCAATTTATATATGGCGCCAATTCAATTATTTTGCAGGAATCAATTAGCTGGTTGAATATTGTTGGGAGTGGTTACGTTCAATTATTACACATGGTCGTCATGCCCTTGATATTCAGCTCTATTTTAAGTGCGGTTTCAAAATTACATAATGTTTCTTCGCTTGGAAAAATAAGTTTGATCAGCATCGGTACATTACTTTTCACGACTGTCATTGCGGCCCTGGTAGGCATTTTTATTGTTCATTTTTTTGATTTAACGGCAGAAGGCCTCATCCAAGGTAAAGCAGAAACGACACAATTAAATACCATTCAAAGTAAATATATGTCGCAGCTCACCGAGTTTAGCCTACCTCAGTTAATCCTTTCATTTATCCCCAAAAATCCATTTTTAGCCCTGGCAATTGCCACATCTACCTCTATTATCAGCGTCGTCATTTTTGCCACTTTTTTAGGTGTAGCCGTCTTAAGAATGATCAAAATTGATGTAACGAGGGGTAAAAGCGTATTATCGGCGATTGATTGTCTTCAAGCCTGGGTCATGAATTTAGTCCGTTTGGTGATGCTACTCACCCCTTATGGTGTCTTGGCCCTGATGACAAAAATAGTCGCCACTACTGATGTCCATCACATATTGAAATTAGGTCATTTTGTGATTACCTCTTATGTAGGTTTGGGGGTGATGTTTTTAGTACATGCCTTGTTGCTCTTTCTTTCAGGTGTTGATCCCAGAAAATTTTTTCGGCACGCTTGGCCTGTTTTGACTTTTGCGTTTACCAGCCGTTCTAGCGCGTCGAGTATTCCTCTTAATATTGAAGTTCAAACTCATCGGTTGGGGGTGCCTGAGTCTATTGCCAATTTTTCAGCTTCCTTTGGTGCGAATATTGGACAAAATGGTTGCTCAGGACTTTACCCAGCGATGCTGGCCACCATGATTGCACCTACTATGGGAATTAACCCGTTAGATCCCTTATGGATAGCCACATTAGTGGCGGTGGTGACCATCAGTTCTGTGGGTGTTGCGGGTGTTGGAGGAGGCGCGACCTTTGCAGCCTTGATGGTACTACCGGCGTTAGGTTTTCCAGTGACATTGGTGGCTTTGCTGATTTCTATTGAACCCTTGGTGGATATGGGTCGCACTGCATTGAATGTGAATGGTTCTATGAGTGCTGGTGTCATTACAAACCAGTTCATGAAAAAATCAACACCTCCATCATAAATCAGGATATCTGTGATCTCACATCCAAAAAATCCTTTTTTAAAGGAGAAATTTGGGTACTAGATGCCACGAAACCATAGATCCCCTTGGGAACCTTCTCGAGTATGTCACGTGCCTCGGATTCTGTATTAAATTCACTAAAAATACAGGCGCCCGTTCCAGTCAGGCGTGCCGGCGCGTATTGTGAAATCCAGGAAAGCAGTTCATCAACCTTGGGAAAACGTTTTCTTACGACAGGTTCGCAATCATTATGATAAGGTGCGGCCAAAAGTGTTGAGAGTGAGCGTCTGGGCGTGTTCCTTTTTAACTCAGGATCAGAAAAAATCATTTTGGTTGAAATCTTCACATCAGAATATAAAACCAAATACCATTTTAGGGGCCATTCAACAGGTTGCAGACGATCTCCTACGCCTTCTGCAAAAGCTGAGTTTCCATAAATAAAAACAGGGACATCTGCTCCTAATTTTAAACCTAGCACTGCCAGTTCATCTTCGCTAAAATTGAATCCCCATAAGTGATTCAGGGCCAATAACACCGTTGCCGCATTAGAGGATCCGCCCCCTAATCCCCCTCCTATTGGTACGTACTTTTTAATGCTGATCTCAGCCCCTCTTGGTAAAGAGCCTGTTTGTGATTTTTTTCCTGGCTGCTGCTGTAATAAACGTGCCGCTCGAACTACTAAATTTTGATCATGGCTCACATTCGGGATGGGCGTCATTAAAAGGATTTGTTCATCCTGGCGAGGCACAATCGTGATTTCATCCCCATAATTGAGAAAAATAAACAGTGTCTGCAATTGATGATAACCATCAGGCTGCTGCCCTGTGATATAAAGAAACACGTTGAGTTTTGCTGGAGAAGCCCAAACCTGTTTCATTTTAATATCCAATGATTTATTTTGAGTGTCATTCTCTGATCTTGATGATTTGGAGAAATCAAATATAGTTCAAGCCGTTCAGGCAATATAGGCGTTATTTTTGTATTGTACGCTTGATAGTAGACCTTCCAGGTTTGTTCTTTTTTGTGATGAATCAGCGTTTTTAGGCGAGATTGGCGATTTAAAATGATCTCATCAGCATCGCTTGATGCGCCTACAATCCAACGAGACAAATGCTCCAAAGGAATCGGTATTCCCGTTAATTTGAATAAAATCTCTTCTGCATCACCCTTTATCTCGCCTTGATCTTTATATTTGGCCATATCAACACGTCCATTGGTCACTTTAAGTTCAAATTCAGTTTGGCCAAGAGGGCTCAGCAGCAATAAATGATAATTTTTAGGCGAATATTGTTGCCAGAAAAATCGAGCATAGGCCTTTTTTTCATCAGAAAAATAAGCCACTGATCCCTGAATTTGAAATTGCTGAATTTGTTTTAATTGATGCTGATATTCTTGCCATTCATCAGAAGCGATATGATTTTTTAATACAGAAGATGATTCGGGCGCTTTTAAAGCGCTACAGGCAGCCAGTAATAAAACGCTCAATGGTAATAACCGATAAAAACAGATTTTAAAGATCAGCATATTGACATTCTCTTTTCAAAAAAAACAGGGTCATGAATAGAGGGCTGTTTTTTTATAGATGACAAGGATCTCTTCTATCACGTAGAATCCCACTCAAACAGTAGACCTTACTTTATCTCTATAAAAGTTTTTAACTTTTCAGATCATCATCCGAAATTTCTTTTCATGACTTTACTCGCGCTAGGTGTTAATCATAAAACAGCGGCTGTTGCTCTACGTGAAAAAATGAGTTTCTTACCTGACTCTTTTGAACAGGCGTTCCATCATTTAATCCAAACAACCCTGGTAAAAAGCGGCGTGTTTTTATCCACATGCAATCGAACTGAGTTCTATCTTAGCGCACAAAATCAGTCAGGTTTAGAAAAAAACTGATTCAATGGTTATGTGAATATTGCCATCTGAAACCCGAAGAGCTGATCAAAAGCTTATACTGGTATTATGATGATCAGGCCGTTGAGCATCTGATGCGTGTTGCGAGCGGACTAGACTCTCTGATATTAGGAGAGCCACAAATTTTGGGTCAAATTAAAAAAGCATTTACTCAATCTCAACCGCACCAAATCATGTGTCGTGACCTAAAGCGGTTATTTCAAAAATCTTTCTCAGTCGCAAAACGAGTGCGAACTGAAACCGATATTGGTGTGCACGCTGTCTCTTTTGCGTTTGCGGCCTGCAGTCTGGCGCGGCAGATTTTTGAATCTCTTTCTGAAGTGACCGTACTGTTGATTGGAGCAGGAGAAACCATTGAGTTGATGGCGCGTCATCTATTTAAACATAAGGTAAAACGTCTTATTATTGCAAATCGTACTTTTGAAAAGGCACTTTGCCTCGGAAATGACTTCGGCGCTGATGTCATCAGATTCGAAGAGATACCATCCCGTTTATATGAAGCTGATATCACCATGAGCTCAACAGCCAGCCAGTTGCCTGTCATTGATAAAAACATGATTAAGCAAGCGCTTAAAAAACGACGAAATCAGCCCATGCTTTTTATAGATATTGCGGTACCAAGAGACATTGAGCCTGAAGTCGGTCATGTGCCAAATGTTTACCTCTACAATATCGATGATTTACAAAGTATTATTGAACGTCATCTTTCCCATCGAAAAAGGGCCGTTTTCAAAGCGGAGTCGATTATAAAAGAAGAAAGTCTTAATTTTATCTCCTGGGTCAGATCACAAAGTTCGTCTGAAATGATTCGCGAATATCGTTCTAAAGCAGATCAAATACGGATTGCTCTCACAGAAAAAGCATTAGCGGCGATCAAAAAAGGAGATAATCTAGAAAAAACATTGTATGCATTGACACATAAGCTGACGAATCAGCTGATTCATGCGCCAACCTCTTCTTTGAAAAAAGCGGCTCTTGATGGTGACATTGAGCGCTTTAAATTTTTGCATGAGAGCCTGGAACACTCTGGATTACTTCATTTTAAAAAACAGTCTACTAAAAAAAGACACCCTAATTAAAAAAACGATTTCTTATCCCCTTTGTTATAGGACTGGCACTAAAAATGAAGCCATCTTTTATTAAAAAATTAGAAGCATTACAAGAGCGTCACGAAGAGTTGCAAGCGCACCTTGCAGATCCTTTGACCATTCAAGATCAAGAACGCTTTCGTATGATGTCTCGAGAATATGCTCAGCTCAGCAACATTGCTGAGCTTTTTACAGAATGGCTTAAGCTACAAAATGACATGATAGCTGCGAAAAGCTTGTTGCAAGATCCTGAAATGCATGAAATGGCTACTGAAGAACTAGAAAAAGCCAAAATTCAAAGTGAGCAATTAACACAACAGTTACAAATTTTGTTATTACCCAAAGATATCGATGATTCAAGAAGTTGTTTTCTAGAAATTCGGGCAGGCACAGGGGGTGATGAAGCCGCGATTTTTGCCGGAGATTTGTTCCGAATGTATGCCCGATATGCCGAATCGCGTTCCTGGAAAATGGAAATCATCAGTGCTCATGAAGGTGAGCATGGCGGCTACAAAGAAATGATTACCAAAATTTCTGGGGAAGGGGTGTATGGGCAATTAAAATTTGAATCAGGCGGCCATAGAGTACAAAGAGTGCCTACGACTGAATCACAGGGGCGTATTCACACCTCGGCTTGTACTGTTGCGGTTATGCCAGAAATTCCTGAAGAAGAGTTGCCGAAAATCACTCTTTCTGATTTGCGTATTGACACATTTCGTTCATCCGGTGCCGGTGGTCAGCATGTCAACACCACAGATTCGGCGATTCGCATCACACACTTACCAACAGGCATTGTGGTTGAATGTCAAGATGAGCGTTCTCAGCATAAAAACAAGGCAAAAGCGATGTCTGTATTAGGCGCGCGTATGCACGCCGCGCAGGTTCAAAAAAGGCAACAGGCTCAAGCTTCTGAGCGGCGAAATTTGCTGGGATCTGGTGATCGCTCTGATCGTCATCGTACTTATAATTTTCCTCAAGGTCGGGTCACAGATCATCGTATCAATCTCACCTTATATCGTTTAGATGAAGTGATGTCCGGTAAGCTAGATATATTGATTCATCCTCTTTTACGTGAGCATCAAGCCGATCTTCTTTCCGCATTATCTGAACAGGAATGAGATGAATTATCAGCAATGGTTTATTAATACCATTCAGAGATTAGCTCAAAGTGACAGCCCAAAAAGGGATGCTGAAATTCTTTTGGGATATGTGACCGGTAAACCTCGTAGCGTATTACTTGGTTTTGGTGAGACAAAATTAACAGTGGAAGAACAGGCATCGCTTGAAATCATAGTGCAACGTCGGGCGCAAGGTGAACCTATTGCGTATTTAATAGGCGAACGCGAATTTTGGTCTTTGCCTATCTCGGTATCACCGGTGACCTTGATTCCCCGCCCTGATACCGAATGTTTAGTAGAGCAAGCGTTGAAACATATCCCTCGGGGAGCTTCACGTGTTTTAGATTTAGGCACAGGGACGGGGTGTATCGCCTTGGCTTTAGGGCATGAGCGTTCAGATTGCACGATTATTGGTACGGATATAAAAGAAGAGACCATCAAACTGGCTTCTCATAATGCAAAAAAACTGGGGTTGCCACATCTTTCTTTTTTTCAGGGAAACTGGTTTTCAGCCGTCAATGGATATTTTTCTGTGATTGTCAGTAATCCGCCTTATATAGATGCCGAAGATCCTCATCTTAATAAAGGCGATCTTCGCTACGAACCGCTCAGCGCATTGGTATCGGCAGATGAAGGTCTTGCAGATGTAAAGCATATTATCAGGGAATCTCCACATTATCTGACATCCTGTGGCTGGTTGTTACTTGAGCATGGATGGCAGCAGTCAGATAAAATACAAACATTATTCTATCAAACCGGCTTTTCTTCTGTGTCCACTTATAGAGATGATGGAGGGCATCCCAGAGTGACATCTGGTCAATGGGTTCCTGCATCCTTGAAGGCTAAAAACAGAAAATGATGACACGGTTAACAACGCGTTTATTTTTTTACTTTAGATTTTTTAAAGAACGCTAATAAAGCTTGTGATAAAATCCTTGAAATAAAAAATGTGAGGTAAATGACTATGAAACGGACCCATCATATCCATAAAGAAAAATTTCGTAAATCCTGGCGCGGTTATCGGCTTGCTCCGATTGCATTATCTATTAGCACGGTATTTTTTTTGACCGCGTGTGAAAAATCAGATCAAACCGTCTCTCTTTATCAAAATGCAGACGATTGCTCCAAAGCCAATCCTTCTATGAATCAGCAATGTGTACAGGCATATCAAGCCGCATTAAAAGAGGCGACAAAAACATCACCTAAATATGCCAGTCGTGAAGACTGTGTCGCTGAGTTTGGTCAATCACAATGCACTAAAGTGACATCTGAACAGGCGGACATACTGGCCACTTCATCCACAGCAGACAAAAATAGCACTGCACAACCGCAGCAAAGTGGCAGTATGTGGATGCCATTAATGGCCGGTTACATGATGGGGAAAATGATGGGAGGAGGATTCAACCAGCAACCTTTATTTACTTCTCAATCTTCCACTAGCCCTATGAAGGATAAGTTTGTGGATGCCACAGGAAAAAATTATGGAGCAGCAACCTATGGTCGTACCATGAATCTCCCTAAAAGCGCCCTTGCTCCAAAACCTTCTGTCACAAAAACCATCACTCGAGGGGGATTTGGCCAAACCGTTGATCAACAAGCCTCAATGAAACAGGGTGGTGTTTCTTCAAAATCCTTCTCTCGTGGAACCGGGGGATAATACGTGCTGGTTTTTTCGTTATGAAACGTGTCACCATTAAAGAACGTCCAGATTGGCGTGAAAAAGCGTCTGAATTTGGTTTTTATTTTCACAGCATGCACGGCAAAGCTTACTGGTCTGAAGAAGCTTACTATCAATTTACCCTCGCTCAGATTGAGGAACTAGAAAATACCACAGCACAGTTGCATCAAATGTGTTTAGAAGCTGTGGAAAAAGTCGTCAATAGTGAAGAACGACTGACCCAATTTTGTATTCCTCGGCATTGCTGGGATTTTGTAAAAGCTTCATGGGATACAAGGCAACCTTCTCTTTACTCGCGACTGGATTTGGCTTATGACGGTCAAAGCCCAGCAAAACTTCTTGAGAATAATGCGGATACGCCGACTTCTTTGTATGAAACGGCATTTTTTCAATGGTTGTGGCTGGAAGATCAAATACAAGCTCAACATTTAAGCAGGGAAGCAGACCAGTACAATAGTTTGCAAGAAAAGCTGATCTATCGCTTTGCTGAACTCAAATCTCAACATGGCTTTACTTTTTTACATTTTACCGCTTGTCAGGACAGTGAAGAGGATCGTGCCACAGTGCAATATTTAAAAGACTGTGCAAAAGAAGCGGATCTGGAAGGCCGCTTTCTTTTTATTGACGAGATTGGGTTGGGGGAAAAGGGCGAATTGACTGACACAGATGATCAGGTTATCCAACATTTGTTCAAGCTCTACCCTTGGGAATTCATGTTTAGAGAAATGTTCTCAACGAAATTAGAAGGCGCTCATGTCAGTTGGCTGGAACCTGCCTGGAAAAGTTTGATTTCTAATAAAGCCCTGTTACCTTTGTTGTGGGAGATGTATCCCCATCATCCTAATCTTTTACCTGCTTATTTTCTTAATGATCCTGCCATCAATTTATCCAGTTACGTGGTTAAACCTCTTTTTTCAAGAGAAGGGGCGAACATTGAGATCGTAAAAAAAGGGGAAAAAATCGCGCGATCTGCAGGGCCTTATGGGGCAGAAGGGAAGATTGTACAACAATTTCATCCATTACCCCGTTTTGGCGATAGTTATACTATGATAGGGAGTTGGCTGGTTAATGATCAACCCTGTGGAATAGGCTTACGTGAGGATAATGAATTAATTACGCAAGACCTTTCGCGTTTTTATCCACATATTATCTTGAATTGATGGTTAGCCGACCGGTGAAATATTGATGAATATCAATGAAAAATTTGAACATAGTCTGAATGAGAGAGTTCAAAGAAAAAATGATGATCATACGCAATCTATTGTTGTCAGTAAAAGTGAATTAAAACGGGATGCTGAGGCATTAAAAAAATTAGGCCGAGAATTGATTGGTTTAAGCAAACAGGCTTTAAAACATATTCCTTTGGATACAGATTTACTGGAAGCCATTGAGCTGGCTCAAAAAATAAAAAAAGAAGGCCACCGACGACAGATTCAACTGATTGGAAAAATGTTACGCTCTCGACAAGAGCAGCTACAATCGATTAAAGCCGCATTAAATGAACGACATCACCGTGATCGTGAAGATATTGCACTTTTGCATCAATTAGAAAATTTGCGCGATTCCATCGTAGAAGGAGGCGACAGTGCGATTGTGGACCTATTGCAACTGTACCCTTCGGCAGACCGTCAACATATTCGGAGCTTGATTCGAAATGCTCAAAAAGAAAAAGCGGCTGGTCAATCTCAAAAAGCTTTAAGACAAATATTTGAATATCTTCGTCTGTTATCAAAAACAAAATAATTGCAATGGATTGAGATAGATGAGGAAGGCAAAAGGGAGGATTTTATGGGCTATTTTGGTCGGCATGAGAGGATTTGAACCTCCGACCCCCGCCACCCCATGACGGTGCGCTACCAGGCTGCGCTACATGCCGAAATTTGCGGTGATCGTATCTTTTTTTTTTTTTTATGCAAGCTTTTAGCTGGTTGCCAAGAATATATTTATTTCAGGGATTAAAAACATCGTCATTAAGTATTGACTCTTAAATCAAGATGAACCATCACTCAGTAAATCAATATGAATGATTGCCTAAGCACTTTCCCCTATCGTCGTATGCGCCGTGGGCGCCGATATGGTTTCAGCCGTCGTTTACTGGCTGAACATCATCTCAGCTTAAATGACCTGATTTACCCCGTATTTATCATGGAAGGTCATTGTCGCCGTGAAGAGATCGTTTCGATGCCTGGCATTTTTAGGATGAGCATGGATCTCTTACTCAAAGAGGCAGAGCAGGTGGCTCAATTAGGCATTCCTGTGATGGCTTTATTTCCAGTGATTGATCCGAGCCTCAAATCATTACAGGCAGAACAAGCCTATCATCCCGAAGGATTGGTGCAACGCGCCATTCGCTTATTAAAAAAACATTTACCTCAGTTGGGTGTCTTAGCCGATGTGGCATTAGATCCATATACCTGCCATGGTCAAGATGGTGTTATCGATGAACATCAGGATGTGATCAATGATCTCACCAACAAGATTTTAGTACGTCAGGCTTTGTCTCAAGCAGAAGCAGGCGTAGATATTATCGCGCCGAGCGATATGATGGACGGGCGTATCAGAGTGATTCGATCTGAATTGGAAAAGCAGGGCTTTTATAATACACAAATCATGGCGTATTCAGCAAAATATGCTTCCTGTTATTATGGCCCTTTTCGTGAAGCCGTTGGTTCGAGCCATCACTTAAAGGGAGGCCATAAAAAAACATATCAAATGGAGCCCGCTAACACTGATGAAGCTTTACAGGAAGTGGCTCTAGATATACAAGAAGGCGCGGATATGGTCATGGTAAAACCTGGCATGCCTTATTTGGATGTTGTACGCCGAGTCAAGGAGACTTTTGGAGTGCCCACTTTTGCTTATCAAGTCTCTGGCGAATATGCCATGCATCAAGCCGCCATCCAAAACGGATGGCTACAAGAAAAAGACGTTATTATGGAATCATTACTTTGTTTTAAGCGTGCGGGTGCAGACGGCATCTTAACTTATTTTGCGAAACAGGTAGCACAATGGCTAAATGAAAATTATCAAAAATAAAAAAGCTTATTTTTTTTGAAATTGATGATTGTCAAAACTTTTTGAAACTTGTTGATGAAGCAGATTCATCAATAAAATAGAACGCATTTCACCATCAGGCTGAGAGTAGATTGCTTGTAATCCAACAAAGGGGCCGTCAGTAATTGAAACAAGATCGCCGGGTGTCGGAATACGAAAATCGACTGATTTATCGAATGTCCGCTGTTGTATTTGAGTGACAACGATATCTGGAACCACGGCCAGCTGGTTTCCAAAACGCACAAAATCTCTTACACCACGGGTGGCTTTGATACAGGTGGTGTGAATCATTTCTGGATCAAAATGGATAAATAAATAATTAGGAAATAAAGGCTCTTCTACTTGGATGCGTCTGCCTCTCAAGCATTTTTCGACTGTGACCAAAGGTGTCAGAAAGGACACTTTTTGTCGCTCTAAATGTTCTTGAGCTCGAAAAACCTGTCCCCGTTTGCAATACAATAAATACCAGGATTTCATCATACTTCAGCACGTTAAAATAGAGCGGATGGGTAATATTATACATACAGTACCCCTAAATAAAAACGCCAAAAAAATGGCTCATAAACAGTTTATTTTAATTTTTAAAATGTGAACAACCATGAAATACAAAGATCTCAGAGATTTTCTAGCCTTACTTGAAGCAAAAGGGGAACTGAAACGTATCCATCAAACTATTGATCCTTTTTTGGAAATGACCGAAATTTCTGATCGCACATTGCAAGCCCAAGGGCCCGCTCTTTTATTTGAGAAACCCAAAGGGCATGCCATGCCGGTTCTGTGTAACCTTTTTGGTACCACTCAAAGGGTTGCCATGGGCATGGGCCAGAAAGACATCAGCACCTTGCGTGAGCTGGGGCAACTGTTAGCTTTTTTAAAAGAGCCAGAACCCCCCAAGGGTTTTCGTGATTTACTTTCCAAGTTGCCAAAGTTTAAGCAAATCTTAAATATGCCGAATAAAATCCTGACATCCGCGCCCTGTCAGGAAGAAATCTGGAAAGACAATTTAGATCTCGGTTGTCTCCCTGCGATGCATTGCTGGCCAGGTGATGTCGCCCCGCTCATCACTTGGGGGTTAACCATCACACGAGGTCCTCATAAAGAGCGACAAAATTTAGGGATTTATCGTCAACAGGTGCTATCCAAAAACAAGATCATTATGCGATGGCTTCCACATCGTGGCGGGGCATTAGATTATCGAGAATGGTGTAAAACAAACCCTGGGCAACCTTTTCCGGTCGCTGTCGCTCTGGGCGCTGATCCCGCAACCATTTTAGGCGCAGTCACACCTGTCCCTGATACGCTGTCTGAATATGCGTTTTCGGGCTTATTGCGTGGCTATAGAACCGAAGTCGTGAAGTGCCTTTCTTCTGATCTTCAAGTGCCCGCCAATGCTGAAATCGTGTTAGAAGGATATATTCAACCAGGGGAGACCGCTGAAGAGGGGCCTTATGGTGACCATACGGGTTACTATAATGAAACTGAGCATTTTCCTGTTTTTACAGTCAGTCATATCACCAAACGACAGGACGCCATTTATCATTCCACCTACACGGGCCGCCCCCCTGATGAGCCTTCCATATTGGGGGCCGCCTTAAACGAGGTTTTTATTCCTATTTTGCAAAAACAATTTCCTGAGATTGTGGATTTTTATTTGCCTCCTGAAGGGTGCTCTTATCGTTTGGCTGTGGTCACGATAAAAAAACAATACGCGGGGCACGCTAAACGAGTCATGATGGGCGTGTGGTCATTTTTACGTCAATTTATGTACACCAAATTTGTGATTGTTTGTGATGATGACATTAACGCTCGCAATTGGAATGATGTGATCTGGGCTATCACGACCCGAATGGATCCTGCAAGGGATACCCTATTAATAGAAAATACACCGATTGATTATCT
Source organism: Candidatus Hamiltonella defensa 5AT (Acyrthosiphon pisum) (assembly GCF_000021705.1). Taxonomy (NCBI): domain Bacteria; kingdom Pseudomonadati; phylum Pseudomonadota; class Gammaproteobacteria; order Enterobacterales; family Enterobacteriaceae; genus Candidatus Williamhamiltonella; species Candidatus Williamhamiltonella defendens. The sequence goes on along the minus strand of NC_012751.1, from coordinate 1,931,434 downwards.
GGATTTTGCTTCCCCTGTTGCAGGGTTAGGCTCAAAAATGGGCTTGGATGCGACCAATAAGTGGTCAGCAGAAACTCAACGTGTCTGGGGGCGGACCATTAAGATGGACAAAAGCGTTTGTGATCGCATTGATGCCATTTGGGACGAACTGAATATCTTCAATCAACAATCGGTCAAGAAAAAATAAATGGCCACTCTAAACTGTAAAGTGAACTCAGTAGAAGCCATTAACGATACAGTCTATCGGGTAAAATTAACGCCTTTAGGCGAATTTTCATTTCAGGCTGGGCAGTATTTGATGGTCATCATGGGCGAAGGTGACCATCGTCCATTTTCGATGGCATCCACGCCTTTAGAAAAAAAAGAAATCGAGTTACATATTGGGACTTCAGATTTCAACACCTATGGCATGGCCGTGATGGATCGTATTTTTCAAAATAGAGCAATTGATATTGATATCCCGCATGGTCATGCCTGGTTTCGTCAAGGCAGCCGGCGCCCTCTTTTATTGATTGCCGGGGGAACAGGTTTTTCCTATGTGCGTTCTATCTTATTGAGTGCGTTATCGGAACAACCTCATCGTGAAATATCCGTTTATTGGGGGGGGCGTGAGTTAAAGCATCTTTATGATTTAGAAGCATTACAGGCCCTGAGTATCCAGCATTCAAGGTTTACTTTTGTGCCCGTTATCGAACAAGCTCGGCCAGGTTGGAAAGGGAAAACAGGGACGGTATTAAACGCTGTTTTAGATGATTATGAGCTGCTCACGGAACAAGAGATTTACATTGCGGGTCGTTTTGAAATGGCGCAAATTGCGCAAAAGCAATTTTGTGAAAGGCGCAATGGAAATTCAGCCAGAATTTATGGGGATGCTTTTGGTTTTCTTAAAACAGCCTCTGAAAATTTTTAGGAAAAATCAACCTCTCAATTTTTGATTTTTGTCCTTGCTGACAAATTAAATGTCTATGGATAAACGTAATTTTTTCATCGCATTTTTTTCTAATTGACGAACCCGTTCAGCAGATACACCATAGCGATCAGCTAACTCCTGTAACGTCGATTTGTTGTCATCATCCAGCCAACGGGCGCGAATAATATCCTGGCTACGTTCGTCCAAACCTTTTAATGCAACCCATAGACTGTCAGCCGCATGATCTCCCCAATTATTTTTTTCGATATTATCTGCAAAATCAGAATTTTTATCTTCTAGATACATCACAGGCGCTGGCGATTGACCCTCTCGGGATTCATCTTCTAATGGTAATTCAAATGCCATATCCTGTGCTGACATACGTGATTCCATTTCTCGAACATCTTTACTGGTCACGCCTAATTCTTTCGCCACCATGTCAACTTCGTTTTGACTAAACCAGCCCAAACGTTGCTTCGCTTTGCGCAAATTAAAGAAAAGTTTGCGTTGAGCTTTGGTGGTCGCCACTTTAACGATTCGCCAGTTACGTAAAACGTATTCATGAATTTCTGCCTTGATCCAGTGAACCGCAAAAGAAACCAGGCGTACACCCATGTTCGGGTTAAAACGTCGAACCGCTTTCATCAAGCCGATATTGCCTTCTTGAATCAAGTCAGCTTGCGGAAGACCGTAGCCAGAGTAATGACGAGCGATGTGTGCGACAAAACGTAAATGAGATAAAATAAGCTGCCTGGCGGCATTTAAATCGCCGTGAGAATGAAGACGTTCCGCTAAAGCCCGTTCTTCTTCTTCGGTAAGCATCGCATAAGAATTCGATACTCTAAGATAAGCTTCCAAGCTGCCCTGAGGCATTAAAGCCAGAGTGGGCATTTCTTTCATCATGTAAACCTCCTCTCATCAATTTTTAGTATGTGATACTAATCATTCTTGAGATAGTTTCTATTAAGGGTTAATTTAATCGCAGGATGCAATAAAATAAATGGCCGCATTGTAACATTGAAAAAAGAAGATTCAAGCATCAACCAATGAGCTTGTTCTGATGGCTTAAACACCCTTACCACATCAATAGAGAGAAGATCATGTGTATTGATTTAATTCGTTTTGAATTACAGCAAGCAGCGCAGATTTTAAATCAGTTTATGAGCGATGATAAAAATCTTGATCCTGTTAGACAGGCGGCTTTTTTGCTGGTTGATGCCTTTAAAGCAGGTAAAAAAGTCATTTCATGCGGTAATGGGGGCTCTCACTGTGATGCGATGCATTTTGCTGAGGAACTAACGGGGCGTTATCGCGAAAATCGCCCCGGGTATCCGGCCATTGCTATTTCTGATGTCAGTCATATTTCCTGTGTCGGGAATGATTTTGGTTATGAGCATGTCTTTTCTCGTTATGTAGACTCAGTGGGTTGTGAAGGCGATGTATTATTCGCTTTGTCTACCTCGGGTAATTCTAAAAATATCATTAAGGCCATCCAGTCAGCACGACAAAAAAAAATGAAAGTCATTATTTTGACGGGGCAGATGGGTGGTGCAATGTCAAACCTTGCTGATGTCAAAATTTGTGTGCCTCATCAGGGGTATGCTGATCGTATTCAAGAAATTCACATTAAAATAATACATATATTGATTCTTCTGATTGAACAAAAAATGGACATCAACAACGAATCTCTCACTTTTTTAAAGGAGGAAGGCCATGTGTGAATTGCTGGGTATGAGTGCCAATGTACCCACAGATATTTGCTTTAGCTTTACAGGGCTTATTCAACGTGGTGGGGGTACAGGCCCTCATAAAGACGGCTGGGGCATCACTCTATACGAAGGCTACGGATACCGCACATTCAAAGATTCTCAGGCTTGCTTCCATTCGCCTATTGCTCGTTTTATACAAGATTACCCTATTAAATCCCGCACCGTGATCTCACATATTCGACAAGCTAACACCGGCTCTGTCTCATTAGAAAATACACATCCGTTTACCAGGGCTTTAATACTGGACTTACGCTCATAATGGCCAACTCAAAGATTACGAACAGCTGGATACAGGCGCTATAACACCTATTGGGAACACAGACAGTGAATATGCGTTCTGTTGGATACTCAGCCAATTATCACAGCGTTATCATTCTATTCCTAAGTGTTGGTCATCTGTTTTTTATTTTATTGAAGAGTTATCAACCCAATTAACAAAATCAGGAATTTTTAATATGTTACTGTCTGATGGAGAATATCTTATGGCCTTCTGCGCAACCAAATTGTTCTGGATTACCCGTCGTGCGCCTTTTGGCAAAGCCACTTTATTAGATCAAGATATAGAAGTGGATTTTCAACAACAGACCAACTCTGATGATGTGGTGACTGTAATAGCGACTGAGCGACTCACCACCAACGAAACATGGAACAAAATGATGCCAGGGGAATGTCTGCTTTTTCGCTTTGGCGAAAGCACGAGGGCATCATCAAAACAAAAAGTACTGATATCATGATCATTTTGGCTTTACATCGCGTTTTACTGTTTTTTATGATTCTGCCGATACTGTTGCTCATCAGTTTTAGCCTAAAATTTTTTCCTGTTTTAGCGCCCCTGCACCATATGTCCCTGGAACAAGCTTTTTATCATTTTTTTAACGATCTATTACAATGGGATTTTGGTGTTTCAAAGACCAACGGGCAATCGATCAAAGATCAAATCGCAGTGATTTTCCCCGCTACCATGGAATTATGTTTTCTTGCGTTTTTGCTGGCCTTGTTTTTAGGCGTTCCATTGGGCATAACAGCAGGTATAACGAAAGGGAGGTGGCCAGATACCGTGATCAGTTTTTTAGCGTTCATCGGATTTTCCATACCTGTATTTGTATTGGCATTACTTTTCATCCTTTTTTTTTCCCTGCACTTGAATTGGTTACCTTCGTTCGGACATTTTTCAACTTTAAATCACATTCAACAGGTCACGGGCCTGTCTTTGATAGACAGCTGGTTTTCTACAACCAATAGAAAAGAGCATATGATGAATACATTAAAACATCTCATTCTGCCTGTCACTGTATTGGCCATCCCCTCCTGTACTGAAGTCATACGCTTATTACGTATCAGTACCTGTCATGTGATGAATCAAAATTATATTAAAGCAGCGGCAACACGGGGATTATCTCTTTTGACCATGGTTTTTTATCACATTTTACCTAATGCACTGCCTCCCATCATGACCAAGCTAGGCTGGCAGTTTTCAACCATGTTAAGTTTGGCGATGATCATCGAAGTCATTTTTGATTGCCCAGGATTGGGATCCTGGCTGATAAACGCGCTGACTGATAAAGATTATGCGGTGCTCTCGGCCGCTGTCACTGCAATAGGTTCGGCTGTGTTGATCATCCATCTGATTGCAGATCTTTTAGGCATCCTCATGGCCCCTCCACAAAAAAAGGAATGGTATGCCCTTCGATAGCATTGAAAACGTTTATAGTGAAAAAAAACCACCCGGTATTTTAAAGACGATCTGGCAGATTTTTCACACAGATATACTGAGTATGACTGGTTTTTATGGTGTTCTCTGTTTGGTGCTACTTTGTATTTTTGGACACCTGATTGCCCCTTATTCTGCTGATCTGGTTTTTGAAAATCAGATCTTATTGCCGCCTTCTTGGTCACATAATGGAAGCGTGTCTTTTTTTCTTGGTACGGATGATCGAGGAAGAGATATTTTGAGCCGTTTATTGTCAGGAGCAGCGATGACCTTTGGATCAGCATTACTGGTTACTTGTATCGCCGCGTTATTGAGCTTACTGACAGGCGCATTGGGGGGGATGAGTCGAGGTTTTACGGCGTTCATAATGAAACATATTTTTGATACTTTATTTGCTCTTCCTTCTTTATTGATAGCTCTCCTGATTGTGGCCTTATCAGCTCCCTCTTTATTCAACGCAACCCTGGCGGTTTTTTTGGCGATTTTACCGAGAATGACCCGCACTGTTTATCATCTGATCCGTGATGAGCTGGATAAAGAATATGTGATCACGGTTCGTCTGGATGGTGCCTCAAAATTATATATTTTGTTCAGCATTATTTTGCCTAATATTTCTGCAACTTTGGTGATGGAATTAACACGATCTTTATCCATGGCGATCCTTGATATTTCGGCGCTTGGTTTTTTAAATCTGGGTGCCCCTTTTTCCTCATCAGAATGGGGAGCCATGTTAGGCAGCTCGATACATTTACTGAGAGTAGCCCCTTGGGCGGTTTTTTTGCCTGGTATATTGATTTCAATCAGTATTCTTTTGGTTAATATAGTAGGCGATGGCTTATACAGAGCCATAAATAAGAGTGTGCACTGATGCCACTACTTGATATTCGTAATCTGACCATTACCATTATGACGACAGGTGGCCCTGTAAAAGCGGTTGACAGGGTCAGTATGATATTAACTGAGGGCGAAATAAGAGGTGTAGTGGGTGAATCTGGCTCTGGCAAAAGTTTGATTGCCAAAGCCATTTGCGGTGTGAGCAAAGAAAGCTGGCGAATCACGGCTGATCGTTTTCGTTTCAATGATATTGATTTATTAAAATTATCCCCTCGTGCACGGCACAAATTGATAGGCCGAAATATTTCGATGATATTTCAAGAGCCCCAGTCTTGCTTGAACCCTGCAAAAAATATTGGCACACAATTGATTCAATCAATACCAGGCTCAACCTACAAAGGCCGTTGGCGGCAAGTGTTTCGCTGGCGTTTGCGGCGTGCCTTTGAATTACTTCATCGGGTTGGTATTAAAGATCCGAAAAAAATGATGAAAAATTATTCTTATCAATTAACACAAGGAGAATGCCAGAAAGTCATGATCGCCATTGCATTGGCGAATCAACCCCGACTTTTGATTGCAGATGAGCCCACCAACTCGATGGAGTCAACAACCCAAGCACAAATTTTTCGTCTTTTAACACGTTTAAATAAAAATAATGGCACCACTATTTTATTGATCAGTCACGATCTACACATGATAAGCCATTGGGCAGATCGAATTAATGTATTATATTGCGGCCAAACAGTAGAAAGCGCGGGTCGGCATGAATTATTAAACACGCCTCATCATCCTTACACTCAAGCGCTGATCCGCTCAATGCCTAACTTCGGACATTCCCTGCCACATAAAAGCCGTCTGAATACTTTACCTGGCGTTATTCCTTCATTAGATCATTTACCCATCGGTTGTCGTTTGGGGCCTCGTTGCCCTTATGCACAAAAAATCTGTATTAAAACGCCTGAATTAAGACAAATAAAAAATCACGCTTTTGCCTGTCATTTTCCGTTAAACATGGAAGAGCAATAATGTCGGACTGTCTGCTTGAAGCGCGTAACCTCAGCAAAATTTTCTACTATCGTACAGGGTTGTTTTTTCAAAAATCTGATGAAGCATTGAAATCTGTCAGTTTTACTTTAAAAGAAGGTAAAACCTTGGCAGTGATAGGCAAAAGCGGCTCGGGCAAATCCACACTCGCCAAAATATTATCAGGCAGGATCGAGCAGACTGAAGGGGAGTTATTACTCAATGGCCATCCTCTTCAGTATGGTGATTATGCTTATCGTAGCAAACAAATACGGATGATCTTACCCAATCCGGATATATCACTTAATCCACGTCAAAGAGTGGGAGAATTATTGAATATCCCGCTTAAATTGCACACCTGTTTAACGGATTTCGAACGTAAAAAACAAATACATCAAATTTTACGGCAGGTCGGTTTATCTGTAGAACATGCGAATGATTACCCTCATATGCTCGCTTCAGGTCAAAAACAACGTATCGCCTTAGCCTATGCGCTTATTTTGCAACCTAAAGTGATCATTGCCGATGAAATTTTGATTTCACTGGATATGCCGATGCAAGCTCAAATGATTAATTTGATGCTTGAATTACAAGAAAAACAGGGTATTTCGTATATTTATATCACTCAACATCTTGGCATCATCAAACACATCAGTGATCAACTGATAGTCATGAGCGAGGGGGAAATTATAGAGCATGGTCACACCGCTGAAGTTTTGGCTTCGCCTTTACATCATGTTACTCAAAGCTTAATCACAAGCCATTTTGGTCAAGCATTAACGGCGGAGGCCTGGCGTCAAGACAATAAAGATTTTTAATATGCGAATGCATTGATTTTAAAAATAAATATAGGGTTCGCCTGTTTTTCTGGCAGCCTCATTCCGTCAAAATCATCAAATAAGGATAATCACTATGGGTTTTCTTGCCGAAAAACGTATTCTCATCACAGGTATTGCCAGCAAGCTTTCTATTGCTTATGGAATAGCTCAAGCCATGAAACGTGAAGGGGCTGAACTGGCCTTTACTTATCAAAATGAAAAATTAAAATATCGAGTAGAAGAATTTGCCCAAAATTTGGGGTCAACATTGGTTTTTCCTTGTGATGTTGCCGAAGATAAAAGCATCGAGGGTTTGTTCCTGGAATTATCTCAACATTGGCCTAAATTTGATGGTTTTGTGCACTCGATTGGTTTTGCTCCTAGAGATCAATTAGAAGGGGGGTATATTAAAGCGGTCACTCGTGAAGGCTTTCAAATTGCACATGATATCAGTAGCTATAGCTTCGTTGCTTTGGCTAAAGCCTGTCAAAATATGCTCAACGAAAACGCGGCTTTACTGACCTTAACCTATTTAGGTGCTGAGCGAGCGATCCCAAATTACAACGTGATGGGTTTAGCCAAAGCTTCTCTCGAAGCGAATGTCCGTTATATGGCCAATGACTTAGGTCCAAAACAGATCAGAGTCAATGGTATTTCTGCTGGTCCTATTCGTACATTAGCCGCCTCCGGTATTTCGGATTTTCGAAAAATGCTGACACAATTTGAAAAAACGGCCCCCATTCGTCGTACAGTGACCATCGAAGATGTTGGGAATTCAGCCGCTTTTTTGTGTTCTGATTTAGCAGCGGGCATTACCGGTGAGATATTACATGTAGATGGCGGTTTTAGTATTGCGGCAATGGGTGATCATTAATATCAAAAATCTATATCCGAGAGCGAACGCTATTATCTTATCCGGATTCAAATGTCATCTTGAAAAAGCAGAAAATCCGTATTTTTTGTCAAAGCAGAGACCAGATTTTTGATCAAGTACTGCAATGCCTGATGCCATTGATTGACATAGATGTTTTAATCAAAAAATAAATAGTTTCATTAAGTTAAGGATAAAAAATTGAGCAAAAAATTGCATATAAAGCCATTGACCATTTTGCTCATGAAGCGTCAGCATTATCGAGAAAAACTCTCTCAGATGATCAGCTGGGGGCATTGGTTTGTTCTCTTTAACATATTTTTAACTTTAATATTGGGCAGTCGATATTTATTTGTATCTGACTGGCCCACTTCTCTTTTGGGGCGTGTTTATGCCCTGGTCAGTTGGCTTGGGCATTTTAGCTTTATTGTTTTTGTGGTTTATCTTTTAACCTTATTTCCGTTAACCTTCATTATTTTCTCTCAACGCTTACTTCGATTTTTTTCCGTTATTCTTGCGACATCAGGGCTGGCATTACTGATTATTGATGGTGAAACTTTCACTCGCTTTCATTTACATATAACGCCTATGATATGGGCGTTTTTAATTAATCCTGAACAAACCCAACTGAGCCGTGACTGGCAGTATTTATTTATTGTCATCCCGATTATCTTTTCGATTGAGATGTTATTTAGTATTTTTTGTTGGCAAAAATTAAGAAAATTCACAAAAAAAATATTTGTTAATTTATTAATAGGGTTGTTTATTACTGCTTTCTGCACTTCTCATATTTTATACAGTTGGGCTGATGCGAATTTTTACCGACCTATTACTATGCAAAGATCAAATCTTCCTTTGTCTTATCCCATGACGGCACGAAAATTTTTGCAAAAACATGGTTTATTAAATCAACAAAAATATGAAAAACAGCTCATAGAAAATGACAAACTGAATGCGCCATCGATAGAATATCCCCTGAGTAAAGTGACTTTTGACGATAAAGGAAGTGGCTACAATTTATTGTTGATTGGGATTAATGGCATCAATACCCCTTATTTTGAAAAGGCAATGCCTAAAACAGCCGCATTTGCTGAGGCTCATCTTCAATTTAAAAATCATTACAGCTCAGGTAGTAAAGAAGAGACTGGATTATTGGGGCTATTTTATGGCATTTCATCCACTTATCTTGATAGTATCTTCTTTACTCGAAAACCCTCTGTACTCATTCGCTCGTTAGAGGCACAAGGCTATCAATTTGGATTATTTTCCTCTGATGGTTTTAAAAACCCTCTGTATAGACAGGCTCTATTCACAGACTTTTCTTTGCCTTCGCCTATGTTACAGAGCAACCGAAAAACCACTGAAGAATGGTATGAATGGTTTAGTAAAAAATTAAATACCCGCCCATGGTTTTCTTATATTCATTTTAACACTGCCTCAACCGCTCTAGAGCCTGATGAAACGCGTATAAAAAATATTGATCAACAGATTTCAGAGATGATAGATGTCCTGAAAAAAGATCCTCAGTTCACTAAAACGGTCATTATTATTACAGGCGCATATGCAGCTGCAGAAAATCAAAATAAAAGAATTCCTTCTAAGGTGCCTCTGATCGTTTATTGGCCCAAGATCTCTACTCAAATCATCCATAAATTAACCAGCCATCAGGATATTATGGCGACGATCATGCAAAAATTGTTGCATACTAAAACGGCAGTCAAGGAGTATTCGCAAGGTGAAAATCTTTTCACACCTGAAAGACTATATCCCTGGATATTAACAAAAAAAAATAAAGAACTACTCGTAGTGACGCCCAGGAAAACGATCGCTCTGGATGACAATGGCAGTTACCATACTTATGATCAAAATGGGATTTTGATCCAAAATGATACGTCAGAATTATCACTTTTATTGCAGGTTTTAACTGAAACAAAACGTTTTATTGCAGATTAACAGGAAAATGACTATGTGTTCTATTTTTGGAGTGTTGAACTTAAAAACAGACCCAGCCGAATTACGAAAAAAAGGGTTGGAAATGTCGCGACTGATGCGACACCGTGGCCCGGATTGGTCCGGTGTTTATGCTTCTGATAAAGCTATTTTGGTACATGAACGTTTATCCATTGTTGACACCAATAGAGGCGCTCAACCTCTTTATAACGCGAAAAAAACCCATATTCTTGCAGTCAATGGTGAAATTTATAATCATCAAGCATTACGGGGAAAATATAAAGAACGATATGAATTCCAAACGGATTCAGACTGTGAAGTCATTTTGGCGCTTTATCAAGAAAAAGGAGAACCGTTTTTAGATGAGCTTCAGGGAATGTTTACCTTCATCCTTTATGACGAAGAAAAAGGCACCTTTTTAATCGGGCGTGATCACTTAGGGATTATTCCCTTATATATGGGAGAGGACGAGAATGGCACACTATTTGTGGCTTCTGAAATGAAAGCGCTGGTGCCTGTGTGTCAAACATTAAAAGAGTTTCCTCCAGGCAGTTATTTTTGGAGCCAAAATAAAGAAATCACCTCCTATTATCAGAGAGACTGGTTTGATTATCATCAAGTCAAAGAGAATACAACAGATCCAAAACAACTGACGCAGGCATTAGAAGATGCCGTAAAAAGTCATTTGATGACGGATGTCCCTTATGGATTACTGCTTTCAGGCGGTTTAGATTCTTCTATTATTTCCGCTATCACCAAAAAATTCGCGGCACGCAGAGTGGAAAACAACCAGCATACTGAGGCTTGGTGGCCACAACTGCATTCATTCGCTGTAGGTCTGGAGGGCTCTCCTGATTTATCGTCTGCAAAGGAAGTGGCAAAAGCGCTCGGCACAGTTCATCATGAAATTCATTTCACTGTTCAAGAGGGTATAGATGCGATACGAGATGTGATTTATCACGTTGAAACCTATGATGTCACCACTATTCGTGCGTCTACGCCCATGTATTTAATGGCTCGCAAAATTAAAGCCATGGGGATCAAAATGGTGCTCTCTGGTGAAGGATCGGATGAAATTTTTGGAGGCTATCTTTATTTTCATAAAGCGCCTAATGCGCAAGAATTTCACGAAGAGACAGTACGAAAATTACTGTCATTACATATGTACGATTGTGCTCGAGCGAATAAAGCGATGGCAGCATGGGGTGTGGAAGCTCGAGTCCCTTTTTTGGATAAACATTTTCTGGATGTGGCGATGCGCATTAATCCAAAAGACAAAATGTGTGGTCATGGAAAAATAGAAAAACATATTTTACGCGAATGCTTTCAGTCTGACTTGCCTGCAAAAGTGGCCTGGCGTCAAAAAGAGCAATTTTCTGACGGCGTGGGTTACAGTTGGATAGACTCTTTAAAAGAAAAGGCAAATCAGCAAATCAGCGATCAACAGCTTGAAACAGCACATCTTCGTTTTCCTCACAACCCTCCAACATCGAAAGAAGGCTATTTGTATCGTGAGATATTTCAGGAATTATTTCCGCTGCCATCGGCTGCAGAATGCGTTCCAGGCGGGCCTTCGGTGGCTTGTTCTTCCGCGAAAGCAATGGAATGGGATGCGTCTTTCAAAGATAGCGCCGATCCTTCTGGTCGTGCAGTAGGGGAGATACATCAGTCCCCTTATTAAGCACGTCTCATCTGAAGAGGTTTGCTGGTACTGCTTGAGATTTTCCTCATTTAGATCGGCGGCGGGGATGTCGAGTTTTTTACTAACCCCGCTAAACGTTTTAAGGCATCGCTGAGCTTTTTCGGACTCCTGCTCGCCAGGTTCACTAATAACTCGGCTGTTTTCAAGCTCAGGCAGCGGCTGTTTGATTCATCGGTTTCTTTTTTTTTCATTCCTTCGAGTTTTTGTTTCGTATTGTGAAATTCTAACATTAAGATCGGATTAATCCTGATGTGGATTGAGCACAATGATGGTAAAATTTGTTTTCTCAATGCTGAGAGAAGGTTAAGCTGTTCATAACGTAAACGCATCATCCAGCTTCCATTAGCGATGTCTAATACTAAAATATTTTGTCGATAATTGGCGACACGGCACCATGGCTGTAAAGGGGGTGACAATAATTTTTTTACAACCGCATTCAACTTAAGCAATCCAAGGGCATGTTGCTCTATGTTTTTAGTTTGATCGGGTTGCGATAAAAGATATTCAAGCCTATCTTCCGGGCTTTCTTTTTGGAGCAAAATATTGAGTCGTTGTGGTCGGCTTTCACGTTTTGGCATGTTTTAAACCTGTTTGATGATAAAATCGTTTTGCTTCAACCAAAATACTGTACAACATTCATCTTCTTTCTTGAACCTTTTGTCTTTTAGAGATACTCATCATCATGTTAATCAAATTACTCACTAAAGTATTTGGCAGCCGTAATGAGCGTACTTTGCGTCGCATGCATAAAGTCGTTGATCTGATCAACAGCATGGAATCAAAAATTGAACAATTATCGGATGAAGAATTATCTGCTCAAACTTCTCAATTTCGCGAACGTTTAGCGGCCGGTGAGGCATTACAGAGTCTACTACCAAAAGCTTTTGCAGTGGTACGAGAAACCAGTAAACGTGTTTTTGATATGAGGCATTTTGATGTTCAGCTCCTCGGAGGCATGGTACTCAATGAACGTTGTATTGCAGAAATGCGTACAGGTGAAGGTAAAACATTAACAGCGACTTTACCGGCCTATTTAAACGCTTTGACCGGACGAGGCGTGCATATCGTGACGGTCAATGATTATTTGGCCAAACGAGATGCAGAAAATAATCGTCCGTTATTTGAATTTCTTGGGCTTACTGTAGGTATTAACCTCGCTGGCATGAACTCAAATAGCAAACGTGAAGCTTATCAAGCTGATATCACTTATGGTACTAACAACGAATATGGGTTTGATTATCTGCGCGATAATATGGTGTTTAGTCCAGAAGAGCGTGTCCAACGGGAACTATATTATGCACTGGTAGATGAAGTCGATTCTAATTTGATTGATGAAGCTCGAACACCATTGATCATTTCTGGTCCTACTGATGACAGTTCTGATAGATACATTCAGGTCAATACACTGATACCTCACTTGATTCGACAAGAAAAAGAAGATTCCGATACCTTTAAAGGTGAAGGGCACTTTTCGGTGGACGAAAAATCCCGTCAAGTCCATTTAACAGAACGGGGCCTCGTTTTAATCGAAAAAATGTTAATAGAAAATAGCATAATGAAAGAAGGGGAATCACTTTATTCCCCTGCCAATATTATTCTCATGCACCATGTCACGGCGGCATTACGGGCACATGTGCTTTTTATGCGTAACGTGGATTATATTGTTAAAAAAGATGAAATACTGATTGTGGATGAACATACGGGGCGCACTATGGAAGGTCGCCGTTGGTCTGATGGCTTGCATCAAGCAATTGAAGCCAAAGAAGGAGTTCACATTCAAAATGAAAATCAAACCCTTGCCTCTATCACCTTCCAGAATTACTTCCGGTTGTATGAAAAATTAGCAGGTATGACAGGAACTGCGGATACGGAAGCGTTTGAATTCAGATCTATTTATAAATTAGACACCATCGTTATTCCTACAAATCAGCCTATGATACGCCAGGATTTAGTGGATTTGGTGTATATGACAGAAAAGGAAAAAATAGAGGCAATCATTAAAGACATCCGCGCACGTAGTGCCAACGGGCAACCGGTTTTAGTCGGCACTATTTCCATTGAAAAATCAGAACTTATCTCTTCTGAGCTACAAAAAGCAGGTATCCAACATCAAGTTTTAAACGCAAAATTTCATGCAAAAGAAGCAGAAATTGTTGCTCAGGCCGGCCAGCCTGGGGCGGTCACCATTGCCACCAACATGGCGGGGAGAGGCACTGATATTGTATTGGGTGGCAGCTGGCAAAGTGAAATAGCGGCTCTGACTGATCCTTCTGAAAAAAAGATAATGGCGATTAAAGAAGCCTGGAAAATTCGTCATGATGCGGTACTTGCCTCAGGAGGATTACACATTATTGGTACAGAACGTCATGAATCCCGCCGTATTGATAATCAACTGAGAGGCCGTTCAGGTCGTCAGGGAGATGCAGGGTCATCCCGTTTTTATCTATCGATGGAAGATGCATTAATGCGCATTTTTGCCTCTGAACGTGTGTCCGGGATGATGCGTAAACTAGGGATGGCGCCTGGAGAAGCGATTGAACATCCATTTGTCAGCAAAGCGATTGAGAATGCGCAACGTAAAGTAGAGAGCCGAAACTTTGATATTCGTAAACAACTGCTTGAATACGATGATGTTGCTAACGATCAACGTCGAGCCATTTACAGGCAACGTAACGAGCTATTAGACGCCAGCGACATCAGTGAAACGATCAGCAACATACGTGAAGATGTCTTGCAGATGATGGTTGATCGTTATATTCCCCCTGAATCTTTAGAAGAAATGTGGGATGTTCAGGGTTTGGAGCAACGATTCAAAGAAGATTTTGAACTGAATTTACCTATGGCTCAATGGTTAGAAGAAGAGCCTCAGTTACATGAGAAAACCCTGCGTGACCGTATTTTACAGAAAGTGATTGAAAGCCATCATCAAAAAGAAGAGAAGATAGGCGCTCAAATGATGCGCAGTTTAGAAAAAAGCGTCATGTTGCAAACCTTGGATTCTTCATGGAAAGAGCATTTAGCAGCGATGGATTATCTTCGTCAAGGGATTCACCTTCGGGGATATGCACAAAAAGATCCCAAACAGGAATATAAACGGGAATCTTTCTCTCTGTTTTCCTCTATGCTGGAATCATTAAAATATGAAGTGATCAGCTTGCTCAGTAAAATTCAGATCAGTATGCCGGAAGAAGTGAAAGCGTTTGAACTTCAATATTTGAAAGAAATAGAACGGACAGGGAAGCAACAAGAATTGAGCCATCAAAATCACGAAGAAACATTACAATTGGCAGGCGACTCAAAACACAAAATCAATGGCGAAAAAATAGGCCGCAACGACCCTTGCCCCTGCCAGTCTGGCAAAAAATATAAGCAATGTCATGGGCGTTTAGATTTGAAAAAATAAAAAATTTTTCCTTTCTTTTGTTTTTTTTCTTAATTTTGTCGATTACTGACCCCAAAAATGTTTTTTAATTGTGACTTATTGTATGGTTGAAAACGTTTTTGATATCGATGAATGGCGTTTTATAAAAAAGCGTCACTTAAACTTTATTTTTAAATTTAAAAGAGGTCATTATGGTAGCCACAACAGGTCCCCTTCCCCTATGTATTAATGCTGCAACAAATACTCGTTCAACAAGCTTGGAGCCATCAAAAATTTCAGTTACTAGCGTTAATAATAATAAACATCAGACAATGCCCGGCTTACGCAACACAAACCAAAATGAACAGGAGTCTTATGAAAACTCTGACGTTGACATGAGAGCCCCGGATATCTCTGGATGCGGCAAGATACCAGGGGTACCCATGATCATGGGGGGAATAGCAGCGATTATTTTTTCTTTAGGAGCTGGTATTTTTCCTATTGGAATCTTTATAGGAATGGTATCGATCATGATTGGATTAGCTTGTTGCAAGGCGTTCTAAGATTTTAGCCATAAAGCAATAAATACAGCGTATTTTTACAACGGCTAAAAGTGTGAATATTTTGACTTTGACTATTCGCATACTGAATGACAATGGTTGTTAATATAGTAGGATATCGAGCCACTCGTGATTCAAATTTCATTAATCTATCTAACTTTCACCAAGGATACTCGACAGCTGTTGACTGACTTCATTCACTGTTCGAGTACCATCTAATTTGAAATATTTTGTATCCCCTCTCTTTGCGCGCTGACGATAATAATCGACTAACGCCATTGTTTGCTGGTGATATTCCAGCAATCGTTCACGAACCGTGGTTTCTTGATCATCTTTGCGTAGTGTTAAGGATTCACCCGTCATATCGTCTTTGTCTGTAATTTTAGGGGGATTGAATTTTAAATGATAAATTCGCCCAGAGGGCATGTGGACACGCCGGCCTGAAATGCGCTCAACTATAAATTCATCAGGCACCACCAATTCAAGTACATAATCAATTTTAATATCGGCTTCTGCCATTGCATCCGCTTGGGGAATAGTTCTAGGAAAACCATCCAATAAAAAACCTTCTTTGCAATCTTCTTGACGAATACGTTCTTTGACCAAGGCAATCACTAAATCATCAGTGACAAGCTTTCCTGCTGCCATGATACCTTGAACCTGCTGACCTAATTTTGTACCGGCTTTTACCGCGGCACGTAACATGTCACCAGTAGAAATTTGTACAATCCCGTACTTTTTCATAATAAATTGGGCTTGAGTCCCTTTGCCAGCGCCTGGAGCCCCCAGCAAAATAATACGCATGGCATTAATCTCCTTCACTGTTTATTAGATGAGTCATTAATTAAAGTCCGCGACTATAGCATTTCTTGTGGATCTGACAAAAGGGCATGAATAAAAAGGAAAGTGAAGTGATAAATAAAAATAGCGGCCGTTTTAAATAAACGGCCACTTCGCACAGTGTGTGCAGTGATTAAGCCATCAATAGTTCGTTCACAGCTCGGAGAAACTGATTGGGATCATCTAACGTACCTCGCTCGGTCAATAAAGCTTGATCCAATAATAAATTAATCCATTGAGCAAACAGGGTATCATCACTGACCTCTGAAGCCCGTTTTACTAATAAATGATTAGGGTTTAACTCAAAAATATATTTGACCTCTGGCGCTTTTTGACCCGCTGCAGCAAGCAGCTTTGCCATTTGAGTGCTCATTTCATCAGTATCTGTTGTCACAATCGACGGCGTATCACTTAAACGATGGGTAAAGCGAACCTCTTTGACCCTTTCACCCAACAAGGTTTTGACTCTCTCAATAAAAGGCTGTAACGCCTGTTCTATTTCCTTCTGCTCACCGTGATGGTCTTCATCAGCCAGCTTATTGAGTGATTCATCTGATTTGCTAATAGATTGAAAGCTTTTACCTGAAAAATCTGTCAAATAACTCATCATCCATTCATCAATACGATCAGATAACAGCAAAACTTCAATCCCTTTTTTACGGAATAATTCTAAATGTGGGCTATTTTTTGCAGCGGCATAACTGTCTGCTGTAATAAAGTAAATTTTTTCCTGCCCCTCGTTCATACGACCGAGATAATCTTCCAAAGAAACACTCTGAAGAGAGCTGTCTGTATAAGTTGATGCAAATCGTAATAATTTAGCGACGGCTTCTTTATTAACAAAATCTTCAGCGGGACCTTCTTTTAAAGCCATACCAAATTGTTGCCAGAATTGCTGATACTTTTCACTGTCTTCTGTAGACAGTTTTTCCAGCATTTGTAATGTACGTTTTGTCAATGCGCTTTTTAAATTTTGAGTCACTTCATTATCTTGTAAAATTTCACGAGAAATATTCAATGGTAAATCATTGGAATCGATTAATCCGCGAATAAAACGCAAATAATTTGGCATAAATTGTTCGGCATCATCCATAATAAACACACGTTGCACATACAGTTTTAAGCCGTGTTTGTGATCACGATTCCACATATCCCAAGGTGCTTGAGCGGGTATATAGAGTAGGCTTGTATACTCCTGTTTACCCTCTACTTTATTGTGACTCCAATTGAGCGGGTCGGTAAAATCATGAGTAATATGCTTGTAAAAGGCTTTATACTCATCGTCTGTGATTTCCGATTTACGACGAGTCCAGAGGGCTTGGGCCTTATTAATTTTTTCCCATGTAACAACAGTTTGGGTTTTGTCAGGGAGATTATTTTTTTCTGTTTCACTGCCTTCCTGGTTTTCGTCTTTATTTTTACACTCAAGCTCAACGGGTAATGAAATATGGTCAGAATATTTGCTGATGATAGAACGTAATCGCCAATCATTTAAAAATTCATCTTCTCCTTCTTTAAGATGCAGAGTAATTTCTGTGCCTCTATCTTCTTTTGTGATGGTGGCAAGGTTGTAATCCCCTTCTCCTTTTGACTCCCAAAATACACCTAATTCAGATGCAACGCCTGCACCACGAGTGCGCACTGTGACTGTGTCTGAAACGATGAAGGCAGAATAAAAACCAACACCGAACTGACCGATGAGTTGACTGTCTTTCGATTGATCCGATCCGAGTGAATCCAGAAAAGCTTTGGTTCCAGACTTTGCTATGGTGCCGAGATTATCGATGACTTCATCACGGGTCATGCCGATGCCATTATCGCTTAATGTCAATGTTCGTTTATCTTTATCAAAAGACAGGCGGACACGAAGTTCGGCTTCTCCTTCGTACAATTCTGGTGAGGAGAGCGCGCGAAAACGTAATTTATCCGCCGCATCAGAAGCATTGGAAATTAATTCACGTAAAAAAATTTCTTTATTGGAATACAGTGAGTGGATCATTAAACTAAGCAGTTGTTTTACTTCAGACTGAAACCCACGGGTTTCCTGGTCTTGCATACTCATGAAGTTACCTCAATCTAAATTATTGCTATGAAAGAGAAAAAGAAATGTTTTATCAATTGATTTCTAAACTAAAAAAAGGGTGTCTACGAGATGGGGTTAATAAAGAATTGTTTCAAGTGCTGGATATTAAAAATAATGATAGAAATTTTTTACATATCATTAAGTATATGATTAAATTTAATCATACTTTTTTAATAAGTAATACTTAAAATTGATTTACAATGATCATGCTTTGCGCCATAAAGCATTGATGCTTGAAGTTTTAAAATTCAGTTGATTTAAGCAACAGAAAATTAAAAATAATAAACTTTCATCATTATTCTTAATAAAGAAATAGAGTAATTTAAATTTTTTCATATGCTATAAAAAAAATCACTATTTGAATTTGGTTCAAATAGTGATCCCTGGTGTTTTAAATTTTATAAGTATTTCTTGACTGGTACAGCTTAATTAAATGATAATACCGGCATTGTGTTTTCCCTAGTATTAGCCAATTGGCACCTGATCTTATTTAATGGTCAGGTTTTTTTATTTCTTCCAAGCCTCATTCATTATAATTTTTTTATTAAAAGTTAATAGTTAAACTTAGGTCTAGTTTGACGCTATACCCTTAATATTTATTCATATAACATGAAGGCAACTTCAATGTCTGTGTTATTTTAATTCTTAAAACGTTTTTTTCATTTGAAATAAAAAATCCCCGCGTTAAGTAAAATGCCTAAGCGGGGATTCCTGGTGTTTTTATTTTTATAATAATTTCTTGACTGCTAAAACTAATTAAGATAGAAAAATTTAATTACCTGAATTTGCCGTAGTGTTATTTAAATTACCCTGGTTGACCCTGGTGGTGTTATTTTATTTTTTTTACTTTCTCTCAAATTCATGAAACCAAGTATACTTTTTTTATCAAAGATTTATAGTTGAACTTAGGTCTAGTTTGACCCTATACCCTTAATATTTATTCGTGTAGCATGAAGGCAACTTCAATGTCTGCGTTATTTTCTTGCTTATAATCAATAAAAATCAATTACAAATTTTATTTATTAAAGTCGATGATAAAAAACTCGATTTTCACAAAAAAATAATTTTTGGCCTTGGGCCACTGTTGATTTAATTTATCTTTTAAGAAGCAGTCCAAATAAACTCAAGTATATTTATAAAAACGACTTTACTCAGTTAAAATTCATGGGCCGTCGTCCCACTAGTGCATGAGATAAAGTAGTCTCATCGACCATCTCAAGATCACCCCCGATAGGTACACCATGGGCAATTTTAGTCGTAGATATTCCGTATTCCTCACACATTTGCGCAATATAGTTCGAAGTGGCTTCACCTTCGACTGTGGGGTTCATTGCTAAAATAACTTCCTTGATGGGTTCTGTAGATAATCGATGCTCAAGTAAAGGCAAACCAATATCATCGGGGCCAATACCATCTAAAGGTGACAAGCGTCCCATCAAAACAAAGTAACGGCCAGAAAATTGCCCTGTTTGCTCAATGGCGCAAATGTCGGAAGGACTTTCTACGACACAGATTTGACCCATTTTTTCTCGATAAACATTAGAACAAATATCACAGCAAGGTTGTTCAGTGAAAGTACGACACACACCACAGTGGCCAATTTCCGACATCGCTTTTAATAAAGACTCTGCTAAACGTATACCCTTACTGCGATCACTTTGTAGCAAGTAAAAAGCCATACGTTGGGCAGACTTTGGGCCTACCCCAGGCAAATGGCGTAATGATTCCATCAAAGCTTCAATAACCAAACTGGTTTGCATGAGCTAGAATGGTAATTTTAAATCTGAGGTTAAAGAGATGTTTTTAGAGAGTAATTGGATTTTTTTTGTTTTTTGTTCTGAAAGCTGTTTCACTCCGTGGTTGAATGCAGCAGCAACCAGTTCTTCAACAACTTTTTTATCAGTTTCTTTTACCAGTAAGCTTGAATCAATTTTAACCTCAATGCAATTGCAAGCGCCATTGATCACTATTTCGACTAAACCATTGCCACTTTTCCCAGTGATTTTTAATTTATCAATTTCTGCCTGAATTTCCTGCATTTTATCTTGCATTTTTTGTGCTTCTTTGAAGATTTCTTTATTATCAAGCATAATAAACCTCTCAACATAATATTAAATTATTCATATAAAAGTTAAATAGGGCGAATGCTATTTTTATCTAGCTCTGCATCAAAGAGCCCACAGAGAGTATGAATAGTATCGTCCGCTATGATTGACTGACATGCCTTTGTCAGCATTTCCTCATAAATCCGTTTCCTTAACTCCCATGGAGTCAATTGTAACTCATCATCATCTTCAATAATAATAATTTCAACCATATTATTATAAAAATGACTTAAGGCCTCAGTAAGAATTTTATGTGCTGAATCTGAATTTAGATGACGTTGAGCAGAGCGTAAATGCAAGTAAATTTTGTGATTTATCGTTTGCTTTTTAAAGGAATTTAAAGCAAGTTGATGCACCAATTTTGGCAAACCTAATTGTTCCACTTCCGCCGCCCAAGGATCACGCTTTATGACCTCCTCCAGCAATTTAGAGAGCAACTCCGGTGATTTTTCATATTCTAATACTGGAGATAAAACTTTCTGTGTCGATGATAATTCTTTTTCAGAGAACAACTTGCGTGTATTCGAATCGTCGATTTCTTTTTTTTTAGCTTTAGCAATGAATGAATTTGATTGAACGATTAATCCTTCTAAAGGAACGGATAGCTCATTTTTTAGATTCTCTTTTTTTTTAGACGTAGGCGCATACTGTAATTCTAGTAATTTTGTTCGTGTTTTTAATATTTTAGTTGTATTTAATACTTCTACTATAGGAGTCTCTGGAGCTTTGTTATTGAGGGCTTCCACATTTTCAGTCGTTTGTTTAGACAAATGTGGCATAGAAAAATTTTCGGTGCTATCAAAAAAGTTTTTTTTTATAGATTCAGACTTTGAATCTGGAAAAGATTTTTTGGGATGAAACGCTAACGCTCTTAGAAGCGTCATTTCCACTCCCATACGGTGATTAGGCGCATAAGGAAGCTCTTTACGCCCAATCAATAACGTTTGGTAATAAAATTGAATCTTTTCAGGAGCCAAAGTCCTGGCCAGTTTAGATAAACCAAGCTCAATATGTTCTGGCTCTACTTCATTGTATTCTTTATAAGAAGTCTCTGGTAATAATTGTTTGATAGCAATACGATGGAATAAATTTAACATTTCTATCAGTAAATTTTCCCAATCTTTTCCAACAGCAGCGGTTTGTTCTATCTCGAACATTATTTTTTCAGCATCAGCTTTAGCCAGAGCCTCAATAATAGATAATGATTGCCCATCATCAAGTATCGTTAGCATTTCACGAACAATTTGAGTGGTCACTTTCCCAGATCCAATAGCAACCGCTTGATCGGTAAGACTCAAAGCGTCACGCATACTACCAGAGGCCGCTTTCGCCAATAGTTTTAACGCTTCGGTATCACTATCAATTTTTTCAGCCGCTAATATTTTTTCCAGCTGATTCAGAATAACCAGTGCATTTAATGCTTTGAGATGAAATTGTAAACAACGTGAAATAATAGTGACGGGTAATTTTTTTGGTTCAGTGGTTGCCAGTAAGAATTTCACATGAGAGGGCGGTTCTTCTAAAGTCTTCAGCAATGCATTAAAACTATGCCGTGAAAGCATATGGACTTCATCTATCAAATAAACTTTAAAGCGGCCTTGGGTAGGGGAATACGGCAAGTTATCTAATAGTTCACGTGTATCCTCTACTTTAGTACGAGATGCCGCGTCAATTTCAATTAAATCGATAAAATGTCCCTGTTCTATTCCCTGACAATGAATACACTTACCACAAGGAGTGGCAGTAATACCGCTGGTACAATTCAGCCCTTTTGCTATTAAACGAGCAATAGAGGTTTTTCCTACTCCACGCGTACCAGATAAAAGATACGCATGATGAATACGCCCCAGAGAAAGGCTATTAACAAGTGCAGTTAAAACATGTTCTTGGCCGACCACTTCGGAAAAAGTTTGTGGCCGCCATTTTCGGGCAAAGACTTGATAGCTCATTTATCTTTAATCATTCAATTAATAATTTATTGAGTTGAGGGGTTTATTGAAATGAAACTAAGCTGTAACACTCAACACCTTGAGAAATTAAACGTTTTTTTCCACCTAATGCAGGTAACTCAATAATAAAAGCAGCATGGGCAACTTGCCCATCAAGCCTGCGGATAAGTTTTAGTGTTGCTTCAATAGTGCCACCAGTGGCTAGTATGTCATCAATCACCAACACTTTATCACCGGGATTAATACTGTCTTTGTGTACCTGTAATTGGTCAAAACCATATTCTAAATGATAATTTTCACTAATGGTTTCTCCCGGCAATTTATCAGGTTTACGTACAGGAATAAAACCCAGACCTAAAGCAAGAGCAAGAGGAGCACCAAATAGAAATCCCCTTGCTTCAATAGCTACAATTTTATTTATTTCAAGGGTTTGGTAGTGTTCTACCAAAATTTCAATACTTGCAGTATAAGCTTCTGGGTTAATCAATAAGCTGGTAATGTCGCGAAATTGTATTCCTGATTTTGGATAATCTGGAATGGTTTTTATATTATTTTTAATATATTGAATTTTATTTATAATCGTTGATCTTGCAAAATTCATGGTACAAAAAATCCTGTTTAAATTAATACTTAGCCTACTCAAAGAGTTTTTCATTAACCTCATAAAGTCAATCAAACTCCGGGGCCGATTTTATAAAAGTTTTTCTCGGTTTCTATTCAGACTGGTTTTGTAAACGTAAAAACAATTTTTAGCCTTTTTCGGGATTTTTTATTTCTTCATACCACTCAAGTAATTCATTACGCAAAACTGAAGGTAATACTGCACAATGATAACCACTTATTGCTCCAGCTAAAGCTAAGAGAACGTTAAAACCTAATGATTTATTTAAAGATTTTAATTTAAGGTAAGTACATTTTGCCCCTTTAATTTTTAACTCCTCAGCGCTTTTGATCCCCACTTTCCACAGTAATTTCTCAATAGTAATACTCAAATTAGGTAAATCTTTAAGCCTGACTGGCTGAGATTTTTTATTCAACATTTCAGCTTTTGAGCTTTCGTATGCCAGTTGAACAAAATAAAAAAGCAAATTTTGATCTTCCCATAATGTCGAATCAACGAAGTAATAACGCAATAAAATCGGCATCCCTCTTTTTGCATAAACTAAATTAGACATTTTTCTTGTTTGAAAAATATTCTCAATTTGATCATTCGCACGCAAATACAATTCTCCATCAGAAACAAGTGCAAACATGATCCCATCAACCAACAAAGCATATCCACCAAACTGTGAACGATAAGTGATGGAGCCAAGAAAAGTGAAACGTGATTTCACCTGTTGAATTTTTTGTTCTGATATATCCTTCATATTGTTTATATTCCTTATAACCGAAGATCTAACGAGTATTTTGATTAATTAATGAAGTAACGCTAATTATTAAGTTGCAAAGATACTTAATAAACACCGAGTCTCCAAACAAAAAATGCGTTTGTAAACATTTAGATTTCAATTATGCGAAATACTTTGAAAAATTGAATTAATTTTTGATATTAAAAGATCATTTTCTACCATTGTTCTACACGAAATGATAAAATTTTGTGTCAGTGTTTTAGACATGTATTTTTATGCCTGCATTAAGATTATTTTTTATTTAGGCTTGATGAATGTAAGTGATGTACCGCTTTTATCATATTTTCTTTAAATAAAATTTCAGTGAAAGTGAGGCACTCATCAATCGCATGATCAATTAATTTTTTTTCACTGACAGGGGGCTTACCAAGCACAAAGCCTACAACCTTGCTGGTGTCACCGGGATGACCAATACCAATTCGTAAACGATGAAATTCGCTGTTGTTGCCGAGTTTTTTCTGAATATCTTTTAAGCCGTTGTGTCCCGCATTTCCGCCGCCTGTTTTAAATTTGGCTTGCCCTGGTAAAAAATCTAACTCATCGTGTGCCACTAATAACTCTTCTGGCAAAATTTGATAAAATTTTGTTATGGCAAAGACCGCGGTACCACTCAAATTCATGAAAACATCGGGGATCATCAAAAGTACGTTTTGGTTTGCGATTTTTAATCGCCCTGTGTAACCAAAAAATTTTGGTGATTTTTTTAATGATAGGTTATGACGTTCTGAAAGCTGTTTCACATACCAAGCCCCCGCATTATGGCGGGTTTGGGAATATTCAGCCGTTGGATTTGCCAAACCAACAATAAGTTTAATATTGCTCATCTGTCATCCTGAAAAAAGAGAAAAAATCTGGGAGTGATTAATGTTGAAACATCGCTGAAATAGATTCCTCGTTACTGATTCGCCGAATCGCTTCTGACAGCATACCGGATAAAGTTAAAGTTCGAACGTTGTTTAAAGCTTTGATTTCCTTGGAAAGGGGAATAGTGTCACAAACGACCACTTCATCTACCAATGAATTTTTGATATTTTTCGCCGCCTCCCCAGAAAAAACAGGATGTGTCGCGTAAGCAAAAACCCGTTTTGCCCCCCTTTCCTTTAAAGCTTCAGCCGCTTTGCACAAAGTGCCCGCAGTGTCAATCATATCGTCAACCAAGATACAATCCCTGGCTGCCACATCTCCAATGATATGCATTACCTGAGAGACATTCGCTTTAGGCCGGCGTTTATCGATAATGGCCATGTCGGTGTCATTCAATAATTTTGCGATAGCACGGGCACGAACAACTCCCCCAATGTCTGGAGAGACCACAATAGGGTTTGCTAAATTTTGTTGCAACATGTCTTCGATTAAAACAGGGCTACCAAATACATTATCAACAGGAACGTCAAAAAAACCTTGTATCTGTTCTGCGTGTAGATCGACTGTCAATACACGATCGACTCCCACACTGGATAAAAAATCCGCCACCACTTTTGCAGTAATCGGGACACGAGCAGAACGGACACGACGATCCTGGCGAGCATAGCCAAAATAAGGAATTACCGCTGTAATACGCCCCGCTGAAGCGCGACGTAAGGAATCGATCATAACGACCAATTCCATAAGATTATCGTTAGTAGGAGTGCAAGTAGATTGAATGATGAAAATATCATCGCCTCTCACATTTTCGTTAATTTGTACGCTCACTTCTCCATCACTAAAACGACCGACCGTCGCTTGGCCTAAACTTGTATATAAGCGATTAGCCACACGTTGAGCCAGTTTAGGAATGGCATTACCAGAAAAAAGTTTCATATCAGGCACGGGAAAAACCTCAGCTAAGAGCAAAAGAAATATATGTTAACCTGATTTAATTGTGGTGTTAATTGAATTTGTAAACTGTTTAAAGGCGACACGCTCTGGAACTTATGAAAACAATGAGCAAAAAGAGGGGCGAAGTAAGGTCAGCAAAGCGGTTTAGTTAATTGATATTTTTAATCAATTATAAGATGCTGTCTATTTGATGAGTACCAATAAAGCGGCAGATCCACCCCACCTTCTTGGCGCTTGGTGAAAAGCCAATACCTTAGGATGCTGCATAAGCCATAAGGGAGTATTTTTTTTTAAAATATTTCGCCCGTAGCCGTGTATTACATTGACACATTCTATTTTTTGGCGTTTGTAAGCGATTAAACTGCCTAATGCTTCTTTGGCTTGTCTTTGCGTTAATCCGTGCAAATCAAGCAATATATCGGGAAGGTAATCTTCTTTCATCAGTTTTGAAATTTCATTCAGCTCAATATCTGGCTGAATATATTCAACTGGTTCCCCCTCCTTCCAAAATACCGGGCATTGATCAGAAAAATAAGAGATAGTATTCATTTGTTCTTGTCGGAAGCGTATTGCTTTTGTTTCATTTATTTTGGATCGTTCAAAATGAGAATGAAAAACAGTATCCTGATGTAGTTTTTTCGTACCCTTTATCGATTTTCTGAAAAGAATAGATTCCTGTTTTGTTAATAAAGATCGATTTTTCATCATTTTTAAAAAATGCCACGTTTTATAAAAAAATAGAGGTAAGAATTCAAATTGAATACTATTTAAGTTTTATTCTATAAAAATTCAACTATTGATTACAATCCCACTGAATTATTCACACGCTCGATTCTGTACGCGTTCGTTTTTAATTCACAGACTTCATTATTGTTATAAGAGGTTTAATAAATCGGCAAAGGAGAAAAAATAGATGCAATCTGTTGATATTGTTATTGCTGGTGGTGGCATGGTGGGTTTGGCTTTGGCTTGTGGCCTAAAGGGTACAGGCTTGAGTGTTGCTCTTTTGGAAAAGGATTCACTAGAGCACAAAAAAACTCTTTTTTCGAGGGATAAGGCTTTACGCGTATCTGCTATTCATGCAGCGAGCGAACAATTGCTTAAGTATATAGGCATTTGGGATCAAATTTTGGTGCAGGGCGCCTGCGCTTACACCAGTATGGAAGTTTGGGATAAAGATAGCTTCGGGAAAATCTTTTTTCACGCTCAGGAGCAGGGTTGTCATCATCTTGGTTACATCATTGAAAATCAGGCTATTGAGCAAGCACTTTGGCAAAAGGCCACTGAGTCAGATCATATCACTTTATTGGCCCCTGCCCATTTTCAACAGGTGGCCTGGAGTGAAGATGCCGCTTTTGTAACCTTGGCGGATGGGCGTTTGTTGAGCGCTCGCCTCGTTGTTGCAGCGGACGGGGCCCATTCATGGTTGCGTCAATATTCAGCGATCCCTGTTACTTTTTGGGACTATCATCAACATGCATTAGTCGCTGTGATTCGGACTGAACAACCTCATCAGCAAACGGCTCGCCAAATTTTTTATGAGGATGGAATTTTGGCTTTTTTACCCTTAGAGGAGGCGCATTTAAGTTCTATTGTATGGTCATTGCCTTTTAATCAATCGACTCATTTCTTACAATGTCCTGAAGCACAATTTAATCAATCTTTGGCGGTCGCCTTTGATATGCGTTTAGGGCTCTGCGAACTTCAAGGGCAAAGACAGACTTTCCCATTAAAAGCTCGTTATGCACGTAGCTTTGCAGCTCATCGTCTGGTATTGGTCGGTGATTCAGCTCATACCATTCATCCTCTGGCAGGGCAAGGTGTTAATTTGGGTTTTATGGATGTCGCAGAGTTAATTTCAGAAATACAACGCTTGAAAACGCAAGGCAAAGAAATCGGGCATTATCCTTATTTACGTCGTTATGAACGTCAGCGAAAGCAAAGCGCGGCTTTCATGTTAGCTGCCATGCAGGGTTTCGGTGTATTATTTTCAGGAGATAAGCCTATTAAAAAGTGGATCCGTAATACGGGAATCAGTCTGGTCAATCAATGTCCGAGCATTAAATCAAAATTTTTTCATCACGCTATGGGATTAGATGAAGGTTCAAATTTTTTAAAAGATCTATGAGATATCATTAGCCTCCCGTTCTCATCACCTTTAACCCTCAATATGGAGTCTTTCTGGAAATCATGATTTAATATCGCCTGCACCCATAAACTGCCATCTTGAAGTTTTACGGCTGCCAACACAACACCGGTTCTTCGGTAGTCCTCTTCCATCTGAATTTCGAGAGCTTCACCCACATCAGGGACCCGACATGCTTTGCCTGTCAGCCAATAAAGCGCTTTTTTATTCACGCCCCTATATTCTGTTCTTGCGACGACTTCCTGCCCTGTATAACAACCTTTGGTAAAGCTGATCCCCCCTAAAGCCTTCAAATTGGCAGCCTGAGGAATAAATTGCGTTTTATTTTTCGCGTCTATAATAGGGAAACCCGATTCAATATCTAATGCTAGCCATTGTTCACTGCTTCTAAATACGGCTTGATCTTGGAGTTTCTGGATCAAAAAATCACCCTCTTTGAACGCTTGTGATACCAGCAAAAAGCGTTCTCTGGGTGAAGAGAAATGCAATAGACTGTAATCATCTTCGTGCACAACAGGCTCCGTTTCTGTCGGTAATTTTTCAAAGCAGTTTTTCAATACTTTTCTTGCTTGATCACCTGCTATCCCTAATAAAACGGTGCTTTCAGCGATGTCTATCTCCACTTTAGAAAAGACAGCATACTTTCTAAGTTCCATTAGTTCATCATGTAATAGGCTTTTCCGAGTGATAAAAGCCAGGCCTTTTAAATAATGAAACAAGCGTACCGTGCTTAATATTTTTCCTTTAGGATCACAATGTGCCCCTAAGATATGTTGATTTTCCTTCAATAGGGGAACATCTAGAGTGATTTGCCCTTGAAGATATTTCACTCGATCTTTTCCTGTGACTCTGATCAACCCCCAGTCATTGAGCAAAATCACAGTGAATGGTAACTGCTCAGAAGGTAAAGAAGCTTGGTGAGAAAATAAAGATTGATAGATCATATGATATCCTTAGCCACTTATTCCTGCATTATTGAGCCGTTTTACTAAAAACTGTTTTTTATTTAAAAAGTAATTTTTCATTAACGAACGATGTATTTTTTCTAAAAAAAGGAAGGAACCCATGAGATATATTCAATTTATCATGATGATGATTTTACCATTGAAATTGTTTGCCAATCTAGCAAATGACCTGGAATGCGCTTCTGTTGAAGGCAAAGATATGATCTTGGTAGGCAGAATTATAAAATTTATCGATAAAGATGAATGGCCTGTCTCGAATTTTGTTCTTCGAAATGAAGATGGGAATAATTATTGCGTGCAATTTAAAGATGCATCTAATGGTATCAGATGGAAAATTATATATGATGCATTTCTGTCGGAACAAGACGTAATTTTAAAGACAGATAATCTTCATAGAGTCATTGGTGTTGCGGTGATCGGGTAGTTTTTTTGGTAAGGAGCGCAAGTATTAGGAGCCTAACAATACTATATTTAACCCGCTTTCTTTCTCGGCATTGAAAATCCTTGATTATTGTTTTAAATAAAATATGATTACTTAAGTGAATACTGAATAATACATATTGAAAAAATTCAGATATTGATTGAAACATGTTTCCGACACTTTAACTGAGCGACTTCATAGAAAAACGAGGCAAAAACGCAAGTATGTCTGTAGAACTACAACCCGTGGATATTGAAGTTTTTGGTCGTTTAATCCGAGTGAATTGTCCGGAAGAACAAAAAAAAGATTTACATGAAGCGGCAGAAGAGCTAAATCAACGGTTTCAAGATTTCAAAATGCGTACGAAGGCCATTGGAGCTGAGCAGCTGGTTTTTGTTATTGCCTTGAATCTTTGTTACGAATTGAATCAAGAAAAAACGAAAGCCTGTTCGTTTGCATCCAGCATGGATGAACGTATGAGATTACTTCAAAAAACCATCGATGACGCTTTGTGTGATCAGGTTTCTGTGTCGAAAATAACGGCTTCACCGTTTGAATAAATAAAAGATAATGGTTTTGAGCTTCTTGCAGCACAATTTTTTTGTCTTTTAGTTAATTTTTAAATCAGTACGACAATATATCTCTAGGATGTTTGCCAGCGGGTCAGTCCCCTGAGCCGATATTGAATATAAAAAAATATGGTGTTCTTAACTCGTGAGCATGCTTGGTTCGCCAGGAAGCCTAAAGGTTATGACGCTATATTCACCTTGAACCAAGGGTTCAAGGGCCAAAGCTCGCAGCGGCATCTTGGAGACCCCTTTTAATTTATTGATACGCTATATAGTGATAGCCATTCACAATGGTGAAAAAATAAAATACCCCAATCGTGTCTAAAATTATTATTTTTAATAAAAAATTACTGATTATTTAATTAATTTAAAAATCAGTACTTGCAGGTTTACTGGGTATAGGTGTTCGGTCATATTGATAAATTTTCCTCTGACAGAAGAGAATCTTCTTCTTAGACAAAAAATTCGATCTCAAATGCGTGAGCATCGACGCTTATTGAGTGAAGAAAAACAAAGATCAGCGGTACAATCCGTAATTCAACATGTATCGATACATGAAAAAATCTCTCTCGCACAACATATCGGTGTTTTTCTTTCTTTTGACGGTGAAATTCCTACACAGCCTCTCATCGAATATCTTTGGCAACAGAACAAAAAAGTGTATTTACCCGTAGTGGATCCTGTTCTGGAAGCTCATTTGCTGTTTGTCCCCTATCATAAAAGCACGCCTCTGATCAGGAACAAATGGAATATTTTTGAACCGCCATTAGAGCCGACACAGGTAATACCTTTTGAAAAGCTCAATATCCTGTTTGTGCCATTAGTGGCTTTTGATAAAAATGGACAGCGTTTAGGTATGGGAGGAGGATTTTATGACCGAACCCTTCAAAAGGCTGTATCAAAAGGCCCATATCCAATTGGTTTAGCACATGATTGTCAACGGGTGAATAATTTTCCTATCGCTAAGTGGGATATTCCACTGCCAGAGATTATGACACCGAGCAAAATCTGGCAGAGGCCATCTTAATTCAGCCTGTTTTTTAAAATAATAACCGCAATTTAATCGTCCCGTCGATCTCCTTCATTAAACGCGCTGTTTCTTTTATTTTATCGGATGTCTGAGTTTCAACATCAATCATCACATAGCCGACTTGCGCATTTGTTTGCAAATATTGATTTGAAATTCTTATTTTTTGCTCAAGAAAAATTTGATGGATGCGATTTAAAATACCAGGACGATTTTGATAAATATGTAATAAGCGGTGGGTGTTTTTGCGATGATAAGGCAAAGAGACGTGCGGAAAATTCACAGAAGAAAGTGTAGAGCCATTATCGTAATATTTCATCAGCTTCACTGCTACTTCATTGCCGATATTTTTTTGGGCTTCTTCTATTGATCCAGCGATATGAGGAGTCAGGATCACATTATCAAATTCACGAAGCTTCGACTGAAAAGGTTCGTCTCTACTGGAAGGCTCTTCAGGAAAAACGTCTATGGCTGCTCCCGCCAGATGCTGATTTTTTAAAGCATTGTATAGAGCATCAATATTAACGACCTTACCACGTGACGTATTGATGAGGAGTGTTCCCCGTTTCATTTGAGCCAATTCCTTATCTGAGATCATATTTTCAGTCATGGCTGTTTCTGGAACATGCAAGCTGATCACATCGCTGATGTTTAACAAATCGCGAAGATCAGCGACTTGTTGAGCATTGCCCACCCGCAATTTTTGCTCTATATCATAGAAAAAAACTTGCAACCCGACACTTTCTGCCAAAATCCCTAATTGCATGCCGATACGGCCATAGCCTATGATGCCTAACTTTTTACCTCGTACTTCATAAGAACTTGAAGATTGCTTGTACCATTCACCCCGATGTGCTTTTGCATTGGCAGCCGGGATCCCTCTCAAAATGATGAATAATTCACCTAATGCCATTTCTGCCACTGAACGAGTATTTGAAAAAGGCGCATTAAAAATGGGAATCCCCTTTTTTGCTGCAGCATTCAGATCAACATGGTTAGTACCAATACAAAAACATCCCACTGAGATAAGTTTTTCTGCAGAGGCAAAAATATCTTCGCAGAGCTCCGTTCGTGAACGAATGCCTATAAAATGAGTATCACGAATGGCCGCTTTCAATGAAAGCTTATCTAATACCCCTTGATGATATTCAATATGAGAATAACCTTCTGCTTTTAAATGATCGACAGCAGTTTGATGAACCCCTTCTAGTAATAAAAATTTAATTTCGCTTTTTTCAGGTGACAATGTTGCCAAAAGATATCACTCCATGATTTCGACAGTATTGGATGTTGCAATTAAAACAAGGTCTGCTGGCCGAAGTGCAAATAGCCCTACGGTGACGACCCCTGCAATTGCATTAATTTTATTTTCCAAATGGATGGGATGGGCCATATTTAAATGGCGGACATCCAATATAATATTCGCATTATCGGTGATTACCCCTTGGCGATATTCGGGTAATCCCCTTAGTTTTACTAGCTCACGAGCGACATAAGAGCGCGCCATTGGGATCACTTCGATTGGTAAGGGGAATTGACCTAATATGTTGACTTTTTTTGTATGGTCCACAATACAAATAAATTTTTTCGCCATGCTCGAAATGACTTTTTCACGAGTCAATGCCGCGCCTCCTCCTTTGATCATCTGCTTATGGTGATTGACTTCATCAGCACTGTCTACGTAGATATCAATAATATCTACCTCATTGGTATCTAGAACAGGAATACCGATATTGTTGAGTTTTCTGGTGGAATCCTCAGAGCTGGAAACGGCTCCTTTGACGAGTTCTTTGATGGAGCCTAGAGCATGAATAAAGTGGGTGACCGTTGAACCTGTTCCTATTCCGACTATCATGTCCGATTTTACATAATTTAAAGCCACCAAACTGACGGCTTTTTTCATTTCATCTTGAGTCATCGTCAATTCACTATTGATTTCATGGGAATAAAAATGAACGTAACATCATTCATGTTAATGAATTCCGATATCCACGTTTTTTTGATTGTGATGTGGTGTTTTAAAGTGGACAGAGCGACTGGCTAATATCGCAGTAAGAATCACAAATAAATGTCCTTCAGAAGAATCTAGCAAAAATGAATTAAAGAAATGGCAAGCCATATAACTCATCAGTACCGCGATAAACATATTCTTGATTTCACTCGGGTGTTGACAGGCCGAGCGAAAAAAACACCACATCCACACAAGAAAAACAGTCAGCCCGAGCAATCCTGATTGAAGGGTCTGAATTAAATATTCATTATGCGGATTATGAATGATGAAATTGCCTTGCTTAGAAACATGCTCAAATGCACCTGCACCGTGGCCTAAAATCGGCGCTTCCTTTATGAGTTGCCAGGAACGTAATGCAAATATTGTGCGTAAGCCCATTGAAGTATCGCAGGCCTCAAGTAAATTTGGCTGTGATGCGGCCAAACAGGTTTGGATTTCTTTTATGGCAGTATGCATACGGACGTTTGCCTTATTCGGCACAATGACAAGAACAGCGCCTAAAATAAGCGCAACTATGATCATTCTCAATTGATGCACTTTAGAGCAGGATAAAAAAATCCAGGTAAAAAAAGCAACTACTAAAGCAAGATACCCTGTTCTACCTTGCACCATGAAAAAGATATTATAAACCCCCAGGCAAGTCAGTAATGCATACCCGCCAGATTTTATTCCTTTATGATGAAAAGTTTGTTGCAACCAGATCAGCACGGCCAAGGCCATAAAAAAATTTTGGGTGATATGCATCTTAAAAACAGTGGGATTGCTCAGGTAGGCTGTGCCCAACGGAAGATCAAATTCCCAGATGAGAAAACTGGTAAATAAAATAATGGCATTCGCTAATAAAAATCCTTTTACAAACTGTTTGGACAACGATCGAGACATTAAAAAAAAAAGAGAAAGGGGCAAAATAAATAATAGTTTTTTGTATTTATAGATCATCTTGACTCCATAGACATCGTACTGAGTCAGGAGTGAGAGAAGCAACAATAAAAACAAGACAGCAGGTAACCAAACAAGAGGATTTTTAGCTAAAATTTTTATGAAATGGCGATTAGGCCTCAAAAAAACACAGAGTAACGCCAATACAAGCAAAAAATGCATTAAAACATTAGAGGTAGGTAAAGAAAAACCTAACAAGAATGCGATCACAGTTGCAAATGTAGTGAAGCGGTGTTGAGGTGTAAAGTAATTTAAAAATGGAGCGGAAAATATCATTGAGGATCCTAAATTTAAAGAATGTATTTTACACAGAGAAACATCTAAACAAATAGCGGAACCACCATAATGGCCTCCACCATCTTTTTTGAACAGGAATCGGAGCTGTTCGAGAATAAATAGTATCAATAGACCATGTAAAGTTCAGAAAGATTCGACTATGACCGTATTCTTTACCGAATCGAGCGATTTCAAGCTTTTTTCTTAAATCTATGGGGGTGTTATGAGAAAGATCTCTGTTCAAAGAATGATAACTTTTTTCTCTATCTATATTGCGATCGATACACCTGAATTTTTTAGCCAGATATTTTGGTTTTGAGCCATGATCTTTATGAAATTTGACAAAACGATAATCTTCAGCGCCATAATGACCCGCAAATTCCTCATCGTATCCGTACAGCCTGAAAAATCTTGCTCTGGATAAAAAGAAGACATTCGGATGCCCTCTACATGCTTTTTTTGTTTGAGGATCGGTTCGATAAATCCGATAAAAAGATCGCTCAGGATTTCCTGCATTGACCAGATATCTAAAGGTGTCTTCCGGCAGTTTACAATCGAGATCCATCAAAATAATTTTGTCTGATTTTGCATAAACAACCCCTAAATTTCTTGCGCCGGCTTGATTCCATTCAATATCCTCAGTGATTTTTAACCAAGTGATATTGAGATCAAAATGATTTACTTTGTATTTTAATGGAGAGCAATCATCCACAATCACAAATTCAACCTGGTCTTTAATATCATCAGGGTAGTTTTCATACTCTCTCAATAAAGACTCTACAGAATTGATATTGGCTTGATTGCAGTAAAAATGAGTGATGTAAGTGAGTTTGATATGTTGTTTATCTAACATATGCCTTTTTTTGACAATATCGCTGTCTTTCATTTTTCATCCTAAAGGGTTTACGAATACGGTAGGCCTGTTAAAGATTGAAAACATACCGATATTAGAGCTTTTTAAAAATCAACTAAATTCTATTTTTTTAACTTTCACAATAGCAAATTCAACATACGCCGAAGAGGCTCAGCGGCACCCCACAATAGTTGATCGCCAACAGTAAAAGCAGATAAATATTTGGGTCCCATACTTAGTTTTCGTAATCGACCCACGGGCACATCAAGAGTACCGCTTACCGCAGCCGGAGTGAGTCTGTCTAAAGTCGTTTGTTTTTTGTTTGGAATCACCTTGACCCATTCATGATAAGAACCCAGAATTTGTTCTATCTCTTTGATAGGAACATCTTTTTTTAGTTTGAGTGTAATCGCCTGGCTATGGCAACGCAAAGCGCCGATACGTACGCATATGCCATCAATGGGGATCATCGTTTTATTGTTCAAAATTTTGTTGGCTTCCACCTCCGCTTTCCATTCTTCACGAGTCTGGCCATTTTCTGAAGCGATATCAATCCACGGAATCAAACTTGTTGCTAAAGGGGCTTCGAAACAGTCCGTTGGAAGATCGCCGCTCCGTGTCAATGCCATGATCTCGCGCTCTATTGCGAGAATCGTTGCAGCGGGATCTTGTAGCTGTGACGCTACTTCTGTATAGCAAAGCCCCATTTGAGTTAATAATTCACGCATATGACGTGCCCCGGCCCCTGAAGCGGCTTGATAAGTTGCAAACGAAACCCATTCGATCAAAGAGGCATTAAACAATCCTCCCAGAGACATCAGCATTAAGCTCACGGTGCAATTGCCGCCGACAAAGGTTTTAATCCCTCTATTTAAAGCACATTCGATCAGGCTCAAATTCACAGGATCCAGCGCTATAACACTGTCTTTTTCCATCCGCAATGCAGAGGCGGCATCAATCCAATAACCCTGCCAACCTGTGGCACGCAATTTCGGATAAACTCTGTTGGTATATTCCCCTCCCTGGCAGGTCAGAATGATATCTAATGATCTTAATGTTTCGATATGATGAGCATCTTGTATTTTGCCCATTGTAGGAGAAAAATCAGGATTGGCTTGACCTTTTTGAGATTCTGTTGTGGAAAAAAAAATCGGGTCTAAGCGTTTAAAATCATCGGTTTCTTTCATACGTTGCATTAATACCGAGCCAACCATGCCGCGCCAACCTATCAAACCTACTTTTTTCATAAAATTTTCCTGATGAAGAGAATTGAAAATAATAAAATTATCTACTACTTTACAACACTGTAGACAGTGTTTATAGTGCGATCCGCGTTTGGAGGGGTGGCTGAGTGGCTGAAGGCAACGGTCTTGAAAACCGTCGACGGGCAACCGTTCGTGAGTTCGAATCTCACCTCCTCCGCCATAGTTATCAATTATACTCCCTTTGTAATCCGAAATACCCTTGGCTTTCAAATCATGAAACGTACAGTCAAGTTTGTAAGCTATTTCCTATCGTTACCTTGACTGCATTTTATTTACCCTCTTTCTACCCCCATCTGTAAACACGAGGCATACTGGCTACCTAAGGATTGACCGGGGTTTTACTCTGCAGTCCTTTATATTCATTTTTTTAATCAATCAAAACAAACGAAAAAACTCATAGCTGTGAATACCCTGTTTAAAAATCCAAAAATATTCGTATGATATGAACTTTTAAGGCGCACAAGGTACTTTAACGAGAGTATAATGCGTCGTTTTTTATGTTGATTTTTAGGAGCCTCTATGTCTATCACGGCAAATCGCTTATACCGTGACAGTTTTAATTTTTTGCGAAATGAATTATTCACGATTGTATTGCTGACATTATTCGCTGCATTAACAACCGTCATGATTAATCATTTATTTTTACCCACCCAGGAACAACTGAACATTTTAGAAACCACAAAAAACCAGATTGACGCTCAAAATATAGGGATTAAACAGATGATCTCTCAGATGAGCCCTGAGCAGCAAATGGCAATACTGAAAATATCCGCTTGCGCGACTTTTTCAATGCTATTGGGTCATGTTCTTTTAATAGGAGGGATGTTAAGTATCATGATAGAGATATCAAACAATCGCCCTGTCAGATTTTTGAAAACTCTGTCTACTTTCTTACCTGTACTGCCTAAGTTATTTTTATTGGTTTTTATTTGTACACTATTGATCCAACTTGGACTAACCGCTTTTATTATTCCTGGCATTATTATCGCACTGAGCGTTTCGTTCTCTCCTATTATTTTTATCAATGAAAAAGTAGGGATTTTTTCGGCCATAAGCCGCAGCAGTAAAATGGCATTTACTCATGCTCGTCTCATTATTCCAGCTATGTTGCTCTGGTGGAGCGCCAAACTCCTGCTTTTGCTGTTGCTTTCAATCAATCACCTTAATATTTCTTCTCACAATATGATGATACTGATATTTAACGCCTTAAATTATTTTTTATTGGCATTCTTACTGGTTTATTTATTTCGTTTATACATGTTATTGCGGGCATAAAATGAAA
Organism: Candidatus Hamiltonella defensa 5AT (Acyrthosiphon pisum); assembly: GCF_000021705.1. Lineage (NCBI taxonomy): Bacteria > Pseudomonadati > Pseudomonadota > Gammaproteobacteria > Enterobacterales > Enterobacteriaceae > Candidatus Williamhamiltonella > Candidatus Williamhamiltonella defendens. Next base: position 1,893,967 of record NC_012751.1, on the reverse strand, counting down.
ACACTTTTAGATTTGATCCCGTTAATCATATTTTTTATTTTTTATAAAAAATATGACATCTTTGTTGCTTCCGGTGCATTGATTGTTTCCAGTCTCTTCGTTTTGGCTCTGGTTTGGATAAAATATCGAAAAATAGAAACCATGATGCTGGTGAGTACAATTATTGTCGTGGTATTGAGCAGCATGACATTAATTTTTCACAGTGATATTTTTATTAAGTGGAAAGTGACCATCATTTATTTTTTATTCTCTGCGGCTTTACTTATCGGCCAGTGGATATTTAAAAAAACGTTAATACAACGCCTTTTGGGTAAAGAATTGAGTTTACCTGATCACATTTGGTCAAGAATGAACTTGTATTGGGCGCTCTTTTTTTTAATCTGTGGTATCACTAATATTTATATTGCATTTTGGTTTCCGCTATCAATTTGGGTCAATTTCAAAGTATTTGGTTTGACCGCGGCCACTTTTTTATTCACTTTGTTGACGGTTGTTTATATTTATCGGCACCTCGATCAAACTGATAAAAAAAAATGACATGAAAAAAGCCACTGAAAATTGGTTTGAAAGTTTTAGAACATCTTCCCTTTTATTCGACTGGCATTTGATTATTGTCGAGCTTAAAAATAATCACTGTCACACGGTTTTTAAAAGGATGCGCTTGAAATTTCCACTTTTTCATCGCCGTTTTGACGCTACGTTCAAAAATATGAGGGGGATCAGATTCTAGTAGACGTATATTTTTTACCCTGCCTTGATCATCAATGTCATATTGCACCTTCACTTTTCCCTCAATCCCGAGAGCCAAAGCTCGTGCAGGATAAACAGGTTTCACTTTTTTAAACGATACCGGCTCTGTATCTGCTCCTGTAGAAGAGGAAGCCGTTTGGCTGGATTCAACAACATCACCTTCTCTTTTTTGAATTGATTGAGTCAAAAAATCGGGATCGGAAGAGGCTTCGTTTTTTATCACCGGCATTTTGTTTGGGGCAGATTTTTTAGAGGGATGTTTTTTTGTTTTTTTTATCGGGCTATATTTATTTTTTTTAATCGGTAATGAGCGCAGTTCAGCAGAATCAACAAGATCCGCTGGTGTTGTAAACTTTTGAGAGGGCTGTTCGATAAAAGAGGGCTTTAAAAAAGAAGCTCCATGATAGTTCATGTGCACTTTTAAAGACGAAGACGCTAAATTTGGGGGTGGGATCTCAATAAAAAAATGCAAAAGCATAAAGATCAAAAAAACATGCAACCCTAAAGAAAATAAAAAAGGCCAAGCTTTTAAAAAAGGCGCCCACAAATTTTGTTTTAACATTCTTTATGGAAAATTTTTAACAAATGATAAAAAAAGCCACCTTCCGGTGGCTCATAAATAATATGGTTTTGCTTAATTAAAAGCGATAGCCTAAGCCAATTGACCAAACCTTCGCTTTTTTTCCATAGACAGATTTAGCATATTCAAAAGAACCATCGATAACAATATTTGTCATTGGATTCACCTGAAAACCTATCATACCTGCAAAGCCGTTTTTCTTGTTATCAGCTTTTTCATCAATATTTATGAACTTAGCTGCTTCTTTTACTTTTGAATGAACGAAACCTAATGCAGCATAGCCGCTCACCCATTCATTAAAGCGATAAGTTGGCCCTATTAAAAGAGAATAATAATTAAAATTTAATGAATAATTTATATCTGTTGACCCAATTTTCACCAATAGGTCGTCTTTTTTTCTTAAATAAGTGAAAGAAGTGATGATCCCTAGCTGGTTATCTATCTCATAACGATATTTAAGGTTAATCCCTTTAGGGCCAGCATCTTTATTTGTTTTTAACTTATTTTTCTCGTCGATAACCCCCAATGAACTCCAAGCGTAACCTACGGATAAAGAATTTTCTAATTCAGCATTTGCAGATGAAATGCCGACCATTGAGCCCATTGCTAATACACTGTATATTAAAGTTTTTTTCATAGCACACCCTATTTATTTTGTATAAAAATATTTTTATTGCTAAAGATAGATAAAAAGACAAAAATAAAAAACAGAGTTAAGATTGTCTCTTCGATATTATATAAGATAAATCGCATAGCTGTACATGATAAAATTTTCAAAACTTTTATCTCAGGTTTTATTTGACTTTCTTTTTCTTAAATTAACTTATTTTGAATAAAAAAATCTGGCAATTTTGGTTTTAAGATTTTTTACGCAAGAATTTTCAATCCGGTAACTTTATAGAATAGATAGTATGATAAAAAATTGGCTTAATTAAAAACGAATGCCTAAAAAATTGCCGTCACACCTTTTTTATTGCCATTAAACATTTTAGTTTATTCATAAAAAAATCGACAACGATATTTAACGTTAACCCCTTCAGAGTTAATATTTTTCTTAAATTAAAGGTTGAACTCTTTTTCATTAATTCCACATTAATTCGAAGCGTAACCGACGGATAAAGCATATGCTAATTCAGCATTTGCAGATGAAATACCGACAATGATGTTTAAAATATTATTTGTGTCATTAATTTACTCACTTATTTTGATAAATGCACAAAACAAAAGGATTGTAATTTATTTATGAACACATTTTACACCTTTATCAGCTCGATTGTGTTATTTGGATATTGGCTACTGATTGCAGGGATCACATTACGCATTTTAATTAAACGACGAGGCGTTCCCTCTGCTATGGCTTGGTTATTGGTGATCTATATTTTTCCTTTAGTCGGCATTATCGCTTATCTCTCTTTTGGTGAACTTAATTTAGGTAAGGCTCGGGCGCTGAGAGCAAAAGCTTTATGGCCATTAACAACAAACGCATTAAATCAATCAAAAGACGCCAGACAGCTCTTTTTTCCTCCACATAGTGCTGTCGCAGCGCCTTTATTTCAGCTCTGTGAACTTCGTCAAGGAATCGGCGCGATGAAGGCGCATCAATTAGAGCTCCTCACTACTAATGAGCAAACGTTAAAAAGATTGATAAGAGATATTCAACAGGCTCGACATGATATAAAGATGGTTTTTTATATCTGGCAAGTAGGGGGATGGGTAGATGACATTGCCGAAGCATTAATGGCGGCAGCACGTCGAGGTGTCAACTGCCGTCTCATGCTCGATTCTGCAGGAAGCCGAGCTTTTTTTCGTAGCCAGTATCCCGCAATGATGTTGAATGCGGGTATTCATCTTGTCGAAGCTTTAAAAGTGAATGTATTACGCATGTTTTTTCGTCGTATGGATTTGAGACAACATCGCAAAATTGTGCTGATTGATAACTACATTGTGTACACAGGCAGTATGAATATGGTCGATACTTCTCATCATACCAAGAAAAAAAACAAGGTGGGCCCATGGGTTGATCTGATGGCTCGAATGGAGGGTTCTATAGCGACCGCCATCGGCATGGTTTATGCTTGCGACTGGCAAATGGAAACCAGTAAACACATTTTACCTGAATTTTCCCGTCACAATATTGATCTTAAAGAGCATGATAAAACAGCAGGCCCTCTTCAGGTGATTGCCTCTGGGCCAGGATTTCCTGAAGACATTATCCATCAAGCCCTGTTAACGGCAGTGTATTCTGCACGTGAACAACTGATTATGACGACGCCTTATTTTGTCCCGAGTGAAGACTTGCTTCATGCCATTTGTACGGCCTCTCAAAGGGGAGTAGAGGTGATCATTATTCTTCCCTATCGTAGCAATTCTATGATAGTGAGTTGGGCAAGCCGTGCTTTTTTTGCTGACTTATTAAAAGCCAAAGTTAAAATTTATCAATTTCAAGGAGGAATGCTACACAGTAAAAGTGTTTTGGTAGATAAACAGCTGAGCTTAATTGGAACCGTGAATCTCGATATGCGAAGTTTATGGCTTAATTTTGAAATTACTGTTGCCATAGATGATCGTGATTTTGGAGAAAATCTGGCCAGTCTGCAAAATGATTATGTGAAAAATTCTGTTCTTTTAGAAAAAGATCAGTGGGAAAAACGATCTGTCTGGCAGAGCATCATTGAGCGATTGTTTTATTTTTTTAGCCCCTTGTTATAAAAATAATAAGATTGATAAAATACATAAAAAATCAACCTGCTGATCAGGATCAAAAGTATTTATAAAAAATCACTTGTTTATTTTTGTTATGAGTCATATTAATTTATGCGATTAATTTAACTACTTAAAAAAAATTAAGTTTGTCTTTTATTAAAAAAGCTCGACAGTAGATTTTTAGTTAAGTTAATTTAATTTAACAAATTTGAGACAATTTTTTTCTTAATCATATTAAAAAAGAAAAATTAACTTTAAAGCAAGATATTAATATAAAGGAAACTTATTATTTAATAATAAAATCATGTTTTTATAAAACAACATTTTATCAAAAAGTAAAAATTTATCTAAATTGAAAGTGAATTTGAAAAAATTTTAGCTTTAAGAAGCGTAAAACTTTTGAACTGACTTAAAGTTCGCTATTGCAGAAAAGAAAATAGCATTCTATTATTATTTACACACCCTCTAATATTATTTAAATATGAGATTATAACAATGAGTGAAGCTTTAAAAATTCTGAATAATATACGTACGTTGCGTGCTCAAGCCCGTGAATGTAGTCTTGAAACATTAGAAGAAATGCTTGAAAAATTGATGGCTGTAGTGAATGACCGAAAACAAGAAGAAAATAAGGCTAAAAAGGATAAAGAAGAATATAAACGTAAATTAGAAAAAATGAAGGCAATTTTAGTTGAAGAGGGTATTGACCCTAACGAGTTATTGCAAATAAGTACTTCTAATAAAGTAACAGCTAAAACAAAACGCGCCATTCGCCCTGCGAAATATCAATATATTGACGAAAAAGGTGAAAAAAAGACCTGGACAGGTCAAGGTCGTACTCCTGCGTTAATTAAAAAAGCGCTTGAAGAAAAGAAAAAATCATTAGAAGACTTCTTATTAAAAGACGGCTTATCATAAAGAATTTTATTCATTATAGTCATAAAAAATGATGAGGCATTATCAAAAATACTCTCTTTTTTCTAGAGGGTATTTTTTATTTTCTTAAAAAGAGAATTTTTCTCTAAGGCGAAATTTAAAAAAATTTTATTAATATATTTAAATAATTTAATCATATAAGTTGGGATTTTTTTATTTTCATTCAATTTTTTCCTAAATAAGTCCATAAATTTTAATATCAAGCAAATTCAGGATCTAAATAATTCATGTTAAAAAAAAAAGAGAAACAAAAGTATTACAAACCATTTGCCCTGATTCAAAAGGGTTAATTGCCAAAATTACGCATATTTGTTACGAACATAAACTCAATATTGTTCAAAACAGTGAGTTTGTAGATCATCTCACTGGTCGTTTTTTTATGAGGACAGAGCTTGAAGGGATCTTCGACAATGTGGCTTTATTGGCTGATTTGGAAAAAACATTACCTATAGGCATGCTTCAAAAATTACATACTGTCCGTCGGCAACGTATTATGGTTTTAGTGACAAAAGAAGCACATTGTTTAGGTGATCTTTTAATCAAAACTGCTTATGGTGATCTGGATGCAGAAATTGTGGCAGTCATCAGTAATCACAATGAACTTGGAAATTTAACGGAGCGTTTTGATCTGCCTTATCATTTTATTAGCCACGAGGCGTTGAATCGTGAACAACATGAGCAGCAATTGATTACTCAAATAGATCACTATCATCCGGATTATATTGTATTAGCAAAATATATGAGAGTGCTCACTCCTACCTTTGTCACACATTATCCTCATCGAATTATCAATATACACCATTCATTTTTACCTGCATTTATCGGGGCCCGTCCCTACCATCAGGCATATGAACGAGGGGTCAAAATTATTGGCGCCACGGCACATTATGTGAATCACTGTTTGGATGAAGGTCCTATTATCATGCAAGATGTGATTAATGTAGATCATTCCTATACAGCTGAAAATATGATGCTTGCGGGGCGAGATGTAGAAAAAAATGTATTAAGCAGGGCTTTATCTTTGGTATTGGCCCAACGAGTTTTTGTTTATGGCAATCGTACTATTATTTTGTAATGTTAAATGATTTTTTATAAACACGCCCCAGTAAACCTAAAGTGTACCTTCTATAAACTATGTGTGTTTTTTGATTAACTGATGAAGGAACGAATATGGCAAGTATATTGATAGTCGATGATCACCCTGTCGCTCGGTTAGCGATTAGAATGTTATTAGAAAAAGAAAACTACACTGTGGTCGGCGAAGTAGATGACGGTTTTAAAGCGTTACAGCAGGTAAAACAATTCAATCCAGATTTAATTTTGGTTGATATTGATATTCTTTCTCTCAATGGCATTGATCTGGTGCTCCGCTTACGTCATCAAGAGTATAAAGGCGGGATACTTGTTTTGACAGGGAAGGACAACGCTCACTATATCACCCGTTGTAAACAAGCGGGTGCAGACGGTTTTATTAGTAAACGCAATAATTTGTCTGAACTCAAAAATGCCTTACGTTCTATAGAATCGGGTTATAGTTTTTTTCCTTTGCAACGCGCAGAATTTTCTGACAGCAAGCCTTTTTCAGATGAAACAGATAGAATTAATCAGTTGTCTACGAAAGAATTACAGGTTTTATCCTGTTTAAGCAAAGGAATGAAAATACTCGACATTGCAGAACAAATGAAGATCAGTCATAAAACAGTGAGTACTTATAAAAGTCGTATGATGTATAAGTTGCAATTAAACAATATGGTAGATTTATATCATTTCAGCCAAAGGCATAATTTAGATTAATGTCACATTTTTTTCACTTAACAAACGCTTTTTGATTTTTCTCAAAAGGCAATATACAGAATAAAATATTTAAAAATCAAAAGATTAAAAAAATCTCACATAAAAGAAAGAATCGCAACTCAGCCCGATTTAAATATTCCCCCATCGATTTTGCATTGCGCCTATGCTAGATGGGATTTACTACAGATAAAAATCAATAGGTTATGTTTGAATGGTGTACTATTGTTGTACCGCTCGTCGGTTTTGGGGCTGACAGATTTAGAACTAGAGTACTGTAAAGCTTTAGCAAGCTGGGCAGACGTAAACCAGATTTGTTTGTTGTGAAAGATAGTTTTAAGAACAGTGTTACGGAATATCAGGTTGCTTTTCATACGTAATGATTTCCTTTGTAGTGAAGGATAATCACCACCGTTAAGATGCGAATCTAAATAGAATCAGAAATTCTGTTTATCAAGGGAAAAGCGGCTGAAATGATAACGAAAATAAAGATAGAAAATCCTCTGATTTAACTGTCTTAACAATTCATACAAAACAAAGAGAGTATCAAATTAAGCGGGATGGCTTACTAGCCAAGTATTTAGGAATATTTCCAGCCATAGTACACACCCATCTGTTATCAATTTTTTTCCATAATTTTTGTGTATCAAGTGTATTTAAGTCTAGGCACATGCCAACTTCGTTAGTCATAAATTTGAACCCAATACGTGCATAAGCATATTCAGCTACTTCATTAGCAGCAATGAGTTTAACTATTGGATTTTGTAATTTAGAACAATTTAAAACGTGCTCAATCAGTAAATAACCCGCATTCTGCACACCTGGGTGTCCTACTAAGCGCTCTATGATGATTACTTGAGGAAAAATATTAGCACTTATTAACCCAACACTTTTATTATCTAGCTGGTAAGAAAAGACTTTATTTGTTGATGATTTGATTTTGTCGCTTATACGATCTGCGTGTGTAAGAGCTTCGTGCGCTCTTATTGCAAAAAACTCTCCAAATTCTAATGAATTTTCTACAAGCGGTTTAATACTTAACTTGAAATTTTTTACTAACTTTCTCACTTCACATTTCGGTACCTCAATAATAGGGGCCTGTTGCTGTATGATGTAATGCTTGTCTGATCATTTGCTAACGAAATATTTTTTATTGATGCTTGAATACTGAACATGCTTTTAGACCTTATATATTTTCGTCGCCTCGCCTTGAAATGGCGTTTCATAGCTAAATCACTCAAAAACGATAATTAAAAATTAATTTTTTATTATCAATAATATATTCAATATTATTTAATAAAACTTCAAAAAAACGCTCATTTCAATTGATAAAAAAACTGGCCCGATAGCTTACTTAACTGCGTTAATATGAGTTAAGAAGTAAGAAAGGTTGTGTGGCAATTAAGGAAAAGATGTAATAGGGGAAAGTGGTGTGTTTATTTTTTTAAGCAGCCAGAAGCTAAATTTTTTCTACAGAAAATAATCCTTTCCCTTTCGGTTGAGGGCGCTAATTATCAATGTTGTTTTCGCTTTAATTTCTATACGAACTACTACTGTAGTATATATTTATCCAAAAGGACATATCTGATGAAAAACATCCTGATTCTGCTCATCACGGGTTTGCTGAGCGCTTTCTCGTGGGCGGACGACATCACGGGACGCGTGGTCAGCGTTCATGATGGCGATACGCTCATTCTGCTCACCCCTGAACAAAAGCAGATTAAAATTCGACTGGCAGAAATAGATACGCCAGAAATCGGCCAGCCTTATGGAAACCAAGCCAAAAAAGCGCTCGCTGATTTGGTTTTCGATCAAACCCTCACCGCTCGTTCAAACCAAAAAGACCGGTATGGCCGAGTCCTGGCTCAGCTGTATCTGGGAGAGGTGTGGATTAACGCGGAAATGGTCAAACAGGGCGATGCCTGGGTGTATCGACAACACAGTCGAGACCCGCGTTTGCTGGCCTTTGAAACCCAGGCCCGGGAAGAGAAGAAGGGATTGTGGGCCCTGCCAGAGTCACAACGCGTCCCGCCCTGGGAATGGAGAAAGTCGAGGTGGACCCAAAGGAAACATCCCCCTTTCCTCTCTGAACCCGCACCATGAACCTGGGGTGATAAACGCACATGCGCCCAAATGACCTCCTGTGAAGAAGCCCGTTTTTATTTGAAGCAATGCGGGCTGAGTGCGTTGGACAGAAACCAAAACGGCCGTCCTTGTGAAAAGCTCTGCCGTTAAGTGCAAGGCGTTTTTTTATCTCGGCACGGAAATCAAAGGAAACATCCTATAAGCTCACACAATCAGTCTTAAAGCTATACACTCATTTTTTTTAACTCAGGTTATTCACAATGATTCACATTGATATCCAAATTATTCAAGCATTTTCGAGAGCTTTCGTTGTTAAAAATTTCCGTAATCGGTTTGTACATGAGGCTATCAAAAAGCCAGCCAGACTACACCAACGCATATGTCACGGAATAGAAGACGTGTTTCCTATTGCATATAAGAATTGTTCGTTTCAGTTCTTGCCAGATGAACCGTGCTTAATTTTATGTGGTAATTTGAGATTAGAAAAAAGCACATGGAGCCAAGTACAATCAGTTGGAATTGGTGGTTTTTTAGTGATGAGTTTATCACAGTTAAAATTTTACGCTGAAACGGAAGGTAGGCCAAAATCTGAAATATGGGGGGCTTCACTCAATCATGGCACTGTTAAAAAAATTTAAATAATTATAAAGTTTTATAAAAAACCGCTCCAGATTAATCAAAATGACTTTCTTAACAATGCCATAATCGGTATCACGGGCATGCCCGATGTATTCCCTTTTTTTAATCTCAGCCCTGCTCGAAAATTTGACGAGTCAATCCTTTGTCCTTTTTTTACCTCAACCCTGTCACTCTGGAGAATGTGTGATGTCTCATATCCTTAAAACACCCCTGATGCTTTTTCAATCTGCTGAGGCCAATATTCAACTGCAAGGCATGCTTTACCAAGGCAAGCCGGTGTTTTTTGCGGTTGAATTGGCCAAGGCGCTGGGATATAAAAACCCACATGAAGCTTTACAGGATAACTGTAAGTTATTGATTAAACTTAATTCTAGCCAGACGCTAGAATTGAATTTAGGTTTTAAACCCAAGGGAATTATCCTTGCCCCAGAGTCTGACCTGTACCGCCTGATACTCAAAAGCAAATTGCCCTCTGCGGAACGGGTTCAAGACTGGGTCTGTGAAGAGGTGTTGCCTACCTTGCGACAGCAGGGGAGCTATAGCATGAATAAAACCCATCGTGACGCAGGGAGTGGCTTACCTGAGTTCCGTAAGGCCAGAGCCATGCAGATTCAAATGGAAATTGCTGAAAAAACATTTCAGTGGGCAACAGGGCTTTCCGACATTGCCCGCCAGGCAGTGATTGCAGGACTGATTAACCCTATCGCAGGGCATGAGGTCATTCCTCTGCCTGTGATTGAAGAACAGCACTATAGTGCGACGCAAGTCGGGAAGATATTTCATGTTTCAGCCAACAAAATTGGCCGTATCGCCAACGACAATCACATGAAGACCGATGAATACGGAGAATATTATCTCGACACATCTCGCCACAGCAGCAAACAAGTGGAATCCTTTCGCTACAACGAGAAGGCGGTGAAGAAATTCAAGCGCATTCTGATGGCTGAAAAAGAGGTCAAAAACCATGTTTTGGTTTAATCCGTTGACGAAAGAAAGTTTCCTGGTCTATATTGATAACGCACCTGCCAATTCAGGTGTCGAGATTAGCCTCCCGCCGAAGTGACCGCGACTTTATTGACACGCCGCGAGCGTGTTTTTTTATGTCGTCATTCATGCTTCATCTCTATGGTGGACTGGATAGGGCAACCGTAAGGTTGGCTGGTTGGTTACTCCGGTAAGGCTAACCCTGTTCAGTTCATCACCCAAGATTAGCCTCAAAGGTGGTGATTAATATTAAGTAACCATCGGAGTTCTTATGACCAATCAATTACTCACGCCCTTCTGTTTTGAATCTTTTGTCATTCGTGTTGTGATCATTAATAATGAAACTTGGTTCATTGCTCAAGATATTTGTTGTGCATTACAAATTCAAAATGTAACTCAAGCAGTTGAAAGACTTGATGATGATGAGCGATCTATGTTTAACATAGGCCGTCAGGGGCAAGTTAACATCATCTCTGAATCTGGCTTATACACTCTTGTACTTCGTTGTCGAGATGCTGTAAAAAAAGGAACCCTGCCTCATCGTTTTAGAAAATGGGTGACTCATGAAGTGCTCCCTCAAATTCGTAAAACAGGACAATATCTTCCTGAAAAATACCAACCTGAATCCCCAGAAGTGTTTAACGGCAACGACCTCAATAACCTGGCTCGCCTAGTCTGGGAGATGAGTGACGGATTTCGTTTTGAAAATTCATGGAGTCACGGCATTTGGTTTGCTCTGCGGCAGGTCACCGGGATTCCCTCTCCGAAACCGTTTCAAACCCGTCACATTCCTCTTATTGCCGAAGAATGCGTTCGGATTTTTCATCTGACGAATCGCTTCAAAGACGTCGTCGCAGACACAGAAAAACAGGTCATCCGTCGTGTTATTCGACAACGGGAAGACGCCGATAACGTCATTTCAGAAATGCACGCTTTACTGGAAGCGGCGGCACATCAAACCGAACACACCTTGTCATCGACCCTGGAAAAGTGGCAACAGCGTGAATTAAGGCAATTTCTTCACCGAGGCCAGACGACTTAAACATCGCCTTTTTTTGACTTTTTACTCTCACCTTTTATCGGGCGGGTTCTTTTCGCCCTTCATACGGCCTCATTCATCGGCCGTAGGCCTTGCCTATTGACTGATAAGGACTGGACTATGTCTCAAACACATCCCCTGATTGCCATCAAAGCGCACCTCATCAATGGGAAAACCGTTCAAACGGTCAATGCCCGTGACCTTTATCACTTTTTGGAAGTGCGGCTCTCGTTTTCAACCTGGATGAAAAATCACATCAACCGCTACGAATGGGTCGACAATACAGACTATCTCGTTTTTACCCATTCTGGACCTCATGCCGGACGCCCGTTCAAAGACTATGTCCTCACCCTGGAGAAAGCGAAAGAGATGACGATGCTGACATGCACCGAAAAAGTGCGCGCTCTTGAAAACAGGTTGAACGAAATCCTGTCCTGACCTAACACCTTTGTTCTTTTTTGGCGAATTGCTCTCGCCCTCAATCTCGCCTCATTCGAATGAATGGGGTTTTTTTATCTCAATTTTAAAGGAAACACCCCATGGAAATCACGCTTAAAGAGTGGAATCAAAAACAGCCTCGCCCCCGTTGCATCGAACAAGTCCGTCGATGGGTCCGCGCGGGCATCATCTACCCCGCTCCTCGTCTCGATGGCAGGGAATACCTCGTTCAGGCCAATGCCATCAAAATCAACCCCCTCAGCGTCAAATATCACACTGGACAAACCCTCATGGAAAAAATACATGGCCCGCAAAAGAAAAACGGCTAATCGGGACTTGCCTCCTCATCTGTACGTTCGCAACAACGGCTACTACTGCTACCGAGACCCAAGGACGGGGAAAGAATATGGATTAGGAAAGGAAAAGCGAATGGCCATCAATGAAGCCATCTCGGCCAATCGGCAGATTTTTGACGCCCCTGTGAGCCTGAACGACAGAATCAACGAAGTGAAGACGCTCTCAATGACAGAATGGATGGAACAATTTACAAAAAAATGACAGCAACGCGGGCTTCGTCCCAACACACTGAGAGATTACCGTTTAAGATTAAAAGCCATCAACAATACTTTTGGTGACAAAGAGATTAAAAAAGTCACCACGAAAGAGATGGCAGAATTTTTGAACAGTTACCCTGAGCAGGGAAAAACCGCCACGGCAAAATTAATACGGGGAATATTGATTGACCTTTTCAATGAAGCAATCGCAGAAGGACATTTAGAAACCAATCCCGTGGTGGCGACAAAGGCGCCTCGGGTACAGGTACAGCGAACGCGTTTATCTTTAGAGGAATTTTTGTTGATAAGGCAGTGCAGCCATCCCCGCTCAACTTGTATCAAATTAGGCATGACTTTAGCGTTACTGACAGGACAAAGACTCGGAGATATCCAACAAATGCAGTGGCAAGACATTCATGATGGGAAGTGGTGGCTGAAACAAGAAAAAACGGGCATGAAATTAGCGATACCATTAACGTTAAGTTTGGGAGCGATTCAAGAGACGTTTGAAGGCATTCTCAACGAATGTCGAAAAAAGATAGGAGGAGAAAAATATGTTTTAATTAAAGAGGGGAAAAATAACCCTGAATATGCTCGCTTATCGGTCGGATTTAAAGAATTAAGAAAAAAATCAGATTTAAAATGGGAAGGAAAAACACCGCCTTCATTTCATGAAATCAGAAGCTTATAGCTAAGCGATTTAATTTTAGTTACAATATAAAGAACTAATTAGCATGAGGTCACTATGAGTTATTCAGTGGATTTTCGTCAAAAAGTCCTGAGTATTCGAGAGAAAGAAGGACTGAGCATCAGAGCAACGGCGAAGCGTTTTCACGTAGGTACAGATACTCTCAGGCGTTGGCTCAAGCGAATAGAACCGAAACCCTCGGGTCCGCGTCGAGGCAAGATGGATAAAGAGGCGTTTATCAAAGATGTGGCAGAGTATCCAGATAGCTATCAACGGGAACGGGCGGCCCGTTTCGGGGTGTGCCCCAAAGCCATCTGGCAAGCATTGAAAAGATGGGGTCTGACCTATAAAAAAAACTCTGCGTCATCCCAAGGCAAACGAAGAGGCACGACAGGGGTTCCAGGAAAAAATCGCGGGGTATCAAAAGCAGGGTAAATCTCTGGTTTATCTCGATGAGAGCGGCTTTGCTCACGATATGCCCCGCCTCTACGGATACGCTACACGAGGTCAACGCTGTTTTGGGACTCACGATTGGCAGGCTAAGGGCCGCACTAACGTCATTGGTGCCTTATTAGGGGTCACTCTCATCGCGGTGGGCCTCTTTAACTGCTCCATTAACAGCGATGTTTTTTATGCCTGGGTCACTCAGCTGCTCCTACCCGCTCTTCCTCATCCGTGCGTGATGATGATGGATAACGCTTCTTTCCACAAGCGAAAAGATATTCAACACGCCATTCTCAACGCCGGTCATTCTATTGAATATTTGCCTCCTTATTCGCCCGAGTTCAACCCTATTGAGCACACATGGGCTCAAGCTAAAAGAAAAAGAAGAGAACTTCAATGCGACATCAATACCTTGTTTTCAGAACATATTATGTAACTATTCTTATGTCGTTTAGCTATATCGGCCAGGTTGCACAGTGATGAAAAAGATAAAGAGTTTGCTCAGAAATTATTGGGCCACAAATCGGCGAATATGACAGACCAATATCGAAACAGCAGAGGCAGTGAATGGGAGACGATTTGAATTTCTTTTTTAATTTTTGGGGATTCAATTGAGTCTCTAAAAAAACAGAGCTGAATAAGACCATTATGAGTGAATTGTGATTTATTGTGACTTTTTGTCTTTTAAATTATTGATATTTTTTAAAAAAATAAATCTTAAGAATATCGACTGAAAAAGTATTAATAACTTATTGTGTGGGATACTTGTGAAATAGGCTTTGAAATCAACTTCAACAACACCCCAGGCTTGCTGATACAAATCTTCTCGTATCGCTGTACTCGCTTGTTTAGCGCTACGTTTGGGTCTGTACCCATAGGCGCAATCATGAAAATTTGCTTCAAAGATTGGCTCTATAACTATCTTCATTGCCGTTTGCACTATGCGATCTTCCACCGTAGCAATTCCTGGTGGCCTTGTCCCACCTCTCGGTTTAGGTATCTCCACTATCCTTACTGGGGAAAATTGATAGCTCTGCTTGCGCAGCTGCTCCTGCAATCTGATAATCATTGCCTCTTCTCCTTGATTGACAATATTCGCAATTGCTTTCCCGTCTATCCCAGGTACTCCTTTATTGGCTTTAACTTGGTGCCATGCAGCCCAGAGCACATATTCTCGATATAGGTCACATCGCCGCACCCAACCTGATGAGGGGCAGCCACAGAAAACTGACGCGCTCACACGTCAGGAATAGCCTGATGTTCCTGTCTCGCCTTTTTATATTGATGAGTCGGTGGCTGATGGCTGACCGGTTCCAACTGACGCATGACTCTCGTTGCCCGATAGCGACTTGGCGGAATACCCCGTTCTGATACCATGGCAGACATCGTTCTTGCTCCTGACGTACCTGAGCTTGTCACTCTATCTGTTCAGGCTTGATTCTATTAACCCCCTTTACCCAATATTGATAACGGCTTCGATGTATCCCAAACACTTGACATCAGCGTGTCACTGCATGGCTCTTCTTAAGTTTCTCTACTCACGGGAAGTGTTCAGGAACTCTGACATTAAGAGAGCTGAAGCCTTTTTTAACAGGCTGTTCTCTTCTTCTATTCGTCTCATTTTCTTTTCTCATTCGCGGCTCTTTTGCTGTTCTTGTGTCATAGGAGACCCCGAGGGGCTTTTCCCTTCTCATTCCCCTTTTCACTGATTCACCCAGGAACTCATGGCGCTTTTACTCACGCCCATGGCTTTTGCTCCTTCTATCCCCCTATATCCTTGTTTTGTCACTCATTGAGCCCCTTCTAGCTTAAATTCAGGGCTGTAGGGGAGTTTGTGTTTCTTATCCATTTTTACACCTGTATTGATAACTTAAGTCTATCACCTGGTTTTTATCAGGTGGCCAAATTAACTATGCCACTACATATTGGGTATAGGATTTATCATGAATGACGTGGCTCAAATTGCATGGGAAACGACCCACAGCTATAACCTGATTGCAAAGGAAGGTGAAAAGTTATGGTAAAAGACACAATGGAAAGCGCTGTGTTGGAATGGTATGACAAGAATTATAATTCTAAGCCCCTTTTTTCAAAAGATAAGCCTGAGCTAACGCTTGAAACCAGTCTATCGACAGGTAAATATCCTTGTGCCAGAGAAACTGGTGACGAAATAATGAATGACTATCTTCGAACGATTTAACGTTGATAACAGCGAATTTGATTTTCTTGCATACTGGCCTTATGAAAAAGGATTTCTGCCTAACTTCTTAAGGCCTAAATCCCAAAAGCTCCCTGACGTTGAACCGAAGCCCTTAACCATTCATATGCTCGTTGAATCAGCGAAAGCCGGACGGTGGCTTTTCAGCTCCATGCAAGCGCTGCTATCTCGTCCAGAAAGGGCTTAGCGCGGTTAGGTTCCGTCTTTCGGAGCCTAAATCATCGGTCGGGGAATCTGCTAGCTGGCTACTCTTCAAGCTTAGAGACCATCTGCCCCTAGAAAACTGATTAAATAAACAGGGGGCACAAAAGGGGGCATTCTTGGTTATTTATCATTTTATTTTAATATAAAACAGAGGGTTGCAGTATTGTTTGAGTCCGGCCTTCGGCACCATAAGCAAATTAACAAAATTAACAAAATTAACAAAATTAACAAAATTAATAAAATTAACAGTAGTTATTATTGTCGGTCTAACAACGTAAAGCATCTTGGTTTGTGTCCAAAATAGCTTGATCCAGAATACTTCTCATTCTTCCAACTCTTCTCTCGTTATATCTTTTTTATAGCACCTGATTTTTTAAAATAAATAAAAATTACTCTATTATGCTTTTATCAAAGCATATTTTATGAAACAGCCGTGCTGCATTATTTAATGATGATTGCTCAATTGTTGGCCTAAGTGTTAAAATGCTTCCCATTTTTATCTGAGCTGATGATTTTTAGGTGTTATATCGACCATCAGGCGAAGAAAAGTAAAAACTAAAAGCGTAGAGTAAACATGGCTTGAGGGCTGTTACGGGATGAAATCTGCAAATGAGTGAACCACTTTAGAGATCCTGTTTAGAGAATAGGGGATGCCATCAAACTTCTTGAAAAACCTAAAGATAAATGTCGTTTAACTCAAAAAATAAGTATAAGGAATAATCAGCATGTCAGATCCTTTATCAAACAATGACGTGGATCCCATCGAAACACAAGACTGGCGAAAGTCGATTGAATCGGTGATCCGTGAAGAAGGTGCTGAGCGTGCTCAGTATCTGATAGATCAAGTTTTAAGTGCCGCTCAAAAAATGGGAGCCCCTCTTTCTCAAATATCTCTCCAAAAAAATTATATCAATTCTATCTCAACAGAAGAAGAACCCCCTTATCCAGGGGATTTAAAACTAGAACGCCGTATTAGAGCGGCGATTCGTTGGAATGCCATCATGATGGTTCTAAAAGCGTCGAAAAAAGATTTAGATTTGGGCGGGCATATTGCGTCCTTTCAATCTTTTGCGACCTTTTATGAAGTCTGCTTTCATCATTTTTTTCGTGCCCCTAATCAACACGACGGTGGAGATTTGGTTTTCTTTCAAGGCCATATCTCCCCGGGTATTTACGCTCGTGCTTTTTTAGAAGGTCGTTTAACCGAAGAGCAACTCGATCATTTTCGCCAAGAAGTCGAAGGAAAAGGTCTTTCTTCTTATCCTCACCCTAAATTAATGCCGGAATTTTGGCAATTCCCGACCGTTTCTATGGGCTTAGGGCCTCTTAATGCCATCTATCAAGCCAAATTTTTAAAATATCTTGAACACAGAGTCTTAAAAGACACCTCTAAGCAACGGGTATACGCCTTTCTAGGAGACGGAGAAATGGATGAACCCGAATCCAAAGGCGCTATTACCATCGCCGCTCGAGAAAAGCTTGATAATTTGGTGTTTATTATTAATTGCAACTTACAGCGTCTTGATGGCCCCGTAACCGGCAATGGGAAAATTATTGATGAGCTCGAAGGCATTTTTAGTGGCGCAGGTTGGCAGGTCATCAAGGTAATTTGGGGAGGGCGCTGGGATGATCTACTGAGTAGAGATACCAGTGGTAAGCTAGTCCAATTGATGAATGAAACTGTAGATGGCGATTACCAAACCTTTAAATCTAAAAATGGCGCTTATGTACGCGAACACTTTTTTGGGCGATATCCTGAAACGGCAGCTTTAGTCAAAGATATGAGCGATGATGAGATATGGGCGCTCAACAGAGGGGGCCATGATCCTGTTAAAATTTTTGCGGCCTTAAAAAAAGCACAGGAGACCAAGGGAAAACCAACCCTGATTCTGGCTCATACTATTAAAGGCTATGGGATGGGTGAGGCGGGTGAAGGAAAAAATATTGCTCATCAACTTAAAAAGATCAATATGGAAGGGATACGCTATTTGAGGGATCGTTTTAACATCGCTGTCAAAGACGAAGACATTGAAAAATTGCCTTACGTCACCTTTGAAAAGGAGTCTGAAGAAGAGAAATATCTGCATCATCAACGTCAATCTTTAGGCGGATATTTACCCTCTCGTTTGAAAAATTTCACGCAAAAACTAGAGCTCCCCTCACTGCAAGATTTCAGCGCTCTGTTTCAAGAGCAAACAAAACACATCTCTACGACCATCGCTTTTGTGCGCGTATTGAATGTGATGTTAAAAAATAAATTTATTAAAGATCGAATTGTGCCTATCATCGCCGATGAAGCACGTACCTTTGGCATGGAAGGGTTGTTTCGCCAAATTGGCATTTACAACCCCGGCGGTCAGCAATATGTCCCGCAGGATCGTGAACAAGTCGCTTATTATAAAGAGGATGCCAAAGGGCAAATTTTACAGGAAGGGATTAATGAGCTGGGCGCCGCTTCTTCCTGGTTAGCCGCGGCCACGTCTTATAGCACGAACGATCTCCCGATGATTCCTTTTTATATCTATTATTCTATATTTGGGTTTCAACGGATTGGCGATCTGTGCTGGGCAGCAGGTGATCAACAGGCACGTGGATTTTTGATAGGCGGCACTTCGGGCCGTACCACGCTCAATGGGGAAGGTTTACAGCATGAAGACGGTCATAGTCACATTCAATCGTTAACCATTCCAAATTGTATTTCTTACGATCCTGCTTATGCGTATGAAGTGGCTGTCATTATGCATCAGGGCCTTGAAAGGATGTATGGCGAAGCGCAAGAAAATGTTTACTATTATTTGACCACCTTAAATGAAAATTATCACATGCCCGCGATGCCAAAGGGAGCAGAAGAAGGCATAGGCAAAGGCATTTATTTGTTAGAAAGTCTGCCTGGTAAAAAATCCAGGCTTCAGTTAATGGGATCAGGGGCTATTTTGCGTCACGTTCGCGAGGCGGCTCAAATTTTATCTCAACAGTATGACATTGCCTCTGATGTCTACAGTGTGACTTCATTTACTGAATTGGCACGTGATGGTCAAGATTGTGAGAGATGGAACATGTTGCACCCAGCCGAAACACCGAAGGTGCCTTATGTTGCCCAAATTTTGCATCAAGCCCCGGTGATTGCCTCCACGGATTACATGAAATTATTTGCTGAACAAATTCGGCCTTTCATTCCCACTCGTCATTTTCGTGTTTTAGGAACAGACGGTTACGGGCGTTCCGATAGCCGTGAAAATTTACGACATCACTTTGAGGTCAATGCGGCTTATGTGGTCATTGCTGCATTGACAGAGCTCACCAAAATAGGGGTTTTTAATCCTGAAGAAGTTCAAGAAGCGATGATAAAGTTTAATATCGATCCGAATAAACCAAATCCCCGTTTAGCATAAAATCATTTTCAAAAGGTAACTCATCAATGGTGATTGAAATTAAAATGCCTGATATCGGTACAGACACCCCAGAAGTCATCGAAATCATGGTAAAGGTCGGCGATGTCGTGGTGCCAGAGCAAACGCTGCTTTGTGTTGAAGGAGATAAAGCGTCAATGGACATTCCCTCTCCACAAGAAGGCACGATAAAGGAAATCAAAGTTTCCGTCGGAGATAAAGTCGAAACCGGCAAATTGATCATGCTTTTTGAATCCAGCACAGAGGCTGTCCCAGAAAAAAAAGGGAAGACACAAGTACCAGCCCCTGCCATACCTGCTCAAGAAAACACAAAGACAGTGTCTTTACCGGATGTGGGATCTGATGAATTAGAAGTCACAGAGATTTTAGTCAAAGTGGGGGACTCGGTAACAGAAGAACAATCTTTGATCACCGTAGAAGGGGATAAAGCTTCCATGGAAGTGCCAGCCCCTTTTTCAGGCACAGTGAAAGAAATTCAAATAAAAACAGGGGATAAAGTCAAAACCGGTTCGATGATCATGATCATGAATACAATAGAGAAAATCACACCGGCACCCGATCAAAAAATTCAAAAAACGGCAGATGCACTGCCTGAGCAAAAACCAGAAATCCCCCCTTCCAAGCCCAGCGCACCTTCGAACACGACAACAAGCATAGAAAAAACAACTCCTTCCTTCACAGAGGAAGCTTATACGCATGCGACGCCAGTGATTCGCCGTTTGGCGCGTGAATTGGGCGTTAATCTTGAAAAAGTCGCAGGGACCGGCCGCAAAGGGCGCATCTTGAAAGAAGATGTCCAATCTTATGTTAAAAATGCAGTACAGACTGCAGAATCCGCATCTTCTGGCCAAGGAAACCTAACGCCCCTTTTGCCTTGGCCAAAGATCGACTTTAATCAATTTGGTGAGACCGAAGAAATAGCATTAACACGAATTCAAAAAATGTCTGGGGATAATCTCAGCCGTAACTGGGTCATGATCCCTCATGTCACCCAATTTGATGAAACAGACATCACGGACCTTGAAGATTTTCGCAAAAAACAAAACATCGAAGCGGAAAAAAGGAAGCTCGACGTTAAAATCACGCCTGTCGTCTTTATGATGAAAGCTGTAGCGCAGGCCTTAAAAACCTTCCCCCGCTTTAACAGTTCCCTGTCGTTGGATGGGAAAAAACTGATTTTAAAAAAATACATCAACATTGGGGTGGCGGTCGATACACCGAATGGCCTGGTCGTGCCTGTTTTTCGTGACGTGAACAAAAAAGGCGTGATTGAGCTATCCAAAGAACTGATGTTGATTTCTCAAAAGGCACGCTCAGGTAAATTAACCGCTTCGGATATGCAGGGGGGCTGCTTTACCATTTCCAGTTTAGGCGGGATTGGGGGAACGGCATTCACGCCGATTGTGAATGCCCCTGAAGTGGCCATTCTTGGCGTGTCAAAATCTGCCATCAAACCCATTTGGAACGGGAAAGAATTTCTTCCTCGTTTAATGCTGCCTTTATCACTGTCTTTCGATCATAGGGTGATTGACGGCGCGGCAGGCGCTCGTTTCGTGAGTCATATCAGCGTTATCATGGCTGATATTCGTCGTCTGATTATGTAACACTAATGAGGTTTTAATGAAGAATACTCAAGTCAAAACTCAAGTCGTCGTGATTGGGGCAGGCCCTGCAGGATATTCCGCGGCATTTCGCTGTGCAGATTTAGGGTTAGAAACACTATTGGTTGAACGTTACGCCACCTTAGGGGGAGTGTGCTTAAACGTGGGTTGCATTCCTTCTAAAGCATTACTCCATGTTGCTAAAGTGATCTCAGACACAAAAACACTAGAAGAACATGGGGTGAGTTTTGGCGCACCCAAAATTGATTTAAAGAAAATGGTGGGATGGAAAAACAACGTAATTCAAAAGCTTACCGGTGGATTATCGGGCATGGCGAAAATGCGTCAGGTCAAGGTGATAACAGGCGAAGCTCAATTTAGCGGATCTCACACTCTGTTGGTCAAAACCCAGAATGCAGAACAAACTGAAATCCGCTTTGATAATGCGATTATTGCGGCGGGTTCGAGCGCAATAGAACTTCCTTTCATTCCGCACGAAGATCCTCGCATTTGGAATTCGACTGATGCATTGAAACTAGAAACCATTCCAAAACGTTTATTAGTGATGGGCGGAGGGATTATCGGTTTAGAAATGGCGACCGTTTACCAAGCACTGGGGTCAGAGATCGACGTCGTTGAAATGTCAGATCAACTGATCCCTGCGGCTGATAAAGACGTCATCAAAATTTTCACCAAAAAGATCGAGAAAAAATTCAATATCATGCTTCAAACCAAGGTCACTCAAGTCAAAGCTCAAGAGGACGGCATTTTTGTGACGATGGAAGGCAATCAAGATCCTGAAGAGCACCGTTATGATGCGGTTTTGGTGGCTATTGGGCGGAAACCCAATGGAAAATCGCTCAACGCTGAAAAAGCAGGCGTGACGGTGGATGAACGTGGTTTTATCTGTGTGGATAAACAATTACGCACCAATATTCCCCATATTTTTGCGGTGGGCGATATTGTAAGCCAACCGATGTTGGCCCATAAAGGCGTACACGAAGGCCATGTGGCCGCGGAAGTCATTTCGGGGTTAAAACACTATTTTGATCCCAAGGTCATTCCTTCTATTGCTTATACTGAACCTGAAGTCGCTTGGGTCGGATTAACAGAGAAAGAAGCCAAACAAAAAGGCATTGAGTATGAAATCGCCATTTTCCCCTGGGCCGCTTCAGGTCGAGCCATTGCTTCTGATTGTTCAGAAGGTATGACTAAGTTGATTTTTAATAAAAAGACGGGTCGTATTATGGGCGGTGCGATTGTCGGCAGCAATGGCGGAGAATTACTGGGAGAAATCGGGCTGGCCATCGAAATGGGATGTGATGCGGAAGATATGGCGTTAACCATCCATGCTCACCCAACCTTATATGAATCTGTGGGATTAGCAGCTGAAATTTATGAAGGCAGCATCACCGATTTGCCTAATTCGAAAGCAAAAAAAAGTAAAGCATAATAAAACTCAGGGTAAGTAAAACTTAAGCTATAGCACTGTTAATCAAGTAATTTTAGTTAATTATATGCCTTAATTAGATACCAAAGCGTTTTTCATCTATTCCAGATTATTAGATAACCCTGCATTTGATATGATATTTTGATTTTAGAAGGAAGAAATTAACGGCCCGAGGGATGGATACATTTGTTCAGATAACGTATAACTTTTTTAATTGAATATACTCCCAAACTGAAGAGGGCAAAAGAGATTGACAAGATTCCCCAGACTGGCAACGACGTCGGATTTCACTTGAAGAAATAGGCCATAATGGAGTTTTCGCCAAATAAAAAAAGCCATAGGGTTGTTGATGTAACTTTTTTGTGACCTGATTTTGTTGTATTTGACGGGCTTTTAGTCTGGGTTTCTGTTGAAGAAAATGCGTTATGTTTCCTTCACAGGCGCGGGCGCAAACCAAAATATGAAAAAGCTCAAAAAAAGATTCCCAATCATGCCAGCTCGGTAAGGATAAAAAAGAATCTTCTCCCATGATAAAAGCCAAAGGTGTGCTATCACCATATGCCTGACGTATTTGATTGGCTGTATCCAAAGTATAAGAAGGGCTGTTTTTTCGCAACTCACGATCATCAAGGCTAAATAAGGGCTGATCTTGTATGGCTAGTGCTAACATGTCCCAGCGTTGCTGTACGGTCGCGATAGGCTGTGATCGATGAGGGGGAATATGATTCGGCAATAAATAAACTTTTTTTAAACCAGTTTGTCTGGCTAATTCAGAGACAGCGTTTAAGTGGCCTAAATGAATAGGATCAAAAGTACCGCCAAACCAAGCACAGAGAGGCGGACTTCCATGTTGATCTTTGGATTTAAGGCTCATCAAAAAAACATTCAGTAAAACTCTGAGGATAGAGGCTAAGCACAGGCTGCCCACATAACAACAAAGAAAGGGTCTCTAGTTCGGACCATATCGAAAGTGCATAATCCTGCTTTAAAGATATCTCTATTTGATAAAACAAATGCACCCCTTGTTTTAATACGTTCAGTGAAAGACGTTGCAGCGCCTGAGTAAAATAAGTACGACGGCTTTGCCAAACTTGATGCTGCTGAAACAAGGTTATTAGGGGCACTTCTGCCATGGCACGTTTTAAAGTCACCAATAACAACAGATCGGGCTGTAATATTCTCAGTAAAATAACAGGCTCATGTTCTTCTTGTTGCAATTTTTTTAAAATCAGTAAGGCGCGTTCCGTCTTTCCCTCCAGCAGGGCATTTGACCACTGGTATGGCGTAAAATGTGCAAAATTATTTAACAGAGGCTCAATTTTCGGCAAGCTGAGTTGCTCGTTGGGATAGACTAACGAAAGAAGGGTTAACAGCTGTGAAAGCGCCAGAATATTCCCTTCATAACATTCACAAAGCCGCTCAATACAAGGTAAATCTATATCAAAACATAAACTTTTACTTCGCGTTTTGATCCAGGCCGGCAGCCTTTGGTGATTGGGTTTTTCACAATTGATTTTGCACGCATAAGGCGCTAACGCCTTATACCAAGGGCTGTTTTCTTGTGCCTTGGTCAGCTTATGAAACCTCATCATCAGTAAAATATTTTGATGTAACAACTGAACTAATTGCCCCAATCTGTCTTTCATTGAAGCAGGTAACAGTTTGTGTGGAAAAATCACCAAAAGCGTTTGCCGAGAAGAAAAAAGGCTCAATTCCTGAAAAATACGAAAGATATTCTCCCATTCTGTATCCCCTTCTATCGTCACGGTAAAATGCTCTGTAAAATTCCTCCGAAGGGCCGCTTCACGAATATGATCCTGGCTTTCCTGTAGCAGCAAGGGCTCATCACCATAGAGCAAATAACAGGCACTCAAATTCATTTTTAGGTGTTCCTGTAATTGCTCAGCATCAATCAACTTCATTTCACTGTCACTTTAGGTTTAATATCTGTCAGAGGTTTTTTTGAATCTTTTAAAAGATCTTCATGAACTTTAGTGAATTGTCGAATTAATTTTTTTGCCGCTTGTTTCATCATTTCTTTAGTCAGAATTTCATTCTCGGCTTCTTTAGGTAACGTCATTAAAGGGTTATCTAGAAAAGAGCGAAATACCGTCACTTGTATCGGATAAATACCGCTACCTGGTATCAGTATTTCAGCTGATACGGTCAGTGAGAGCTGATTTTCAGCCTTAACCCCATCTTGAAAAACAGACACCGGATTTGTTCTTTGTGATGAGCCTGCGATCCTTAAAGTAGGGAGATCAGTGCGTTGGCTATCATCCAAAATGATCACCCGATTCAGGCGTAATTCTTGACGAATAAATTGGGTCAAAGGGCCATAGGGATCACTGCTATTCAGGATGATGGTTTTGAATTCTTTGGGTACCTCAGTGATTTCTCTCAAATGAAAACCACAGCCCATGGTGGTGAGTATCATCAATCCTATCGTCCCTGCAAAAAGAAGAGATACCAAAGAGTGTTTCTTTTTAATTTTATTTTTATTCATTGTTGACCACTAAATTTAAGAGTTTATTGGGAACGTAAATGACATGACACGGGGTGATGCCCTTGAGATGTTTTATGACAGTAGGCTCTTGCAATGCAGATTCATAAACCTCTTGCTGCGTTGAATTCATAGGAACTGTAATTTTAGCGCGCATTTTTCCATTTATCTGAATCACGACTAACGTTTCATCTTCTATCAAGGCGTTTTGATCGACCACAGGCCATAAGCTGTCGTCAATATTGAGCGGATGTGTCTCATCAGGAGATTGATGAAGATGTTGCCATAGAATAAACGAAATGTGCGGTGTAAAGGGGTACAGCATTTTTATCACCGAAATGCAGGCTTCTTGTATCAGAGCGCGATCTTGCTCTGTATTTGTGGGCGCTCGATAAAGTTGATTCATCAGCTCCATAATGGCCGCAATGGCCGTGTTAAATGTCTGACGACGTCCAATATCATCGGTTACCTTTGCAATGGTTTTATGCAAATTTCGTCTCAAATTTTTTTGGGTTGAATTTAAGTTCTCTTTTTTAAGAGGCTGAGTAGGGCCTTGAATAACATGATCAAAAACGAATCGCCAAAGACGTTTTAGAAAACGATAAGCCCCTTCCAAGCCCGATTCTTGCCATTCCAAAGTCATTTCAGGGGCAGACGCAAACATCATAAATAAACGGACAGTGTCAGCACCGTATTTCTCCACGATGGCTTGAGGATCAATACCGTTATTTTTAGATTTAGACATTTTACTCATGCCGGCATGAATGAGATCACGGCCCTGTGCATCAAACGCGTTCAAAAATTGGCCTTTGTTGTCGCGTTCTACAGTCACCTCCGTAGGAGAAACCCAAACACGTTCGCCATTCTGGGCGTTGTAATAAAAAGCGTCAGCTAAAACCATGCCTTGGCACAACAAACGTTTTGCAGGTTCTTTCGAATCCACCAACCCTTGGTCACGCATTAATTTATGGAAAAATCGAAAATAAAGCAGATGCATGATCGCATGTTCAATTCCACCCACATACTGATCGACCGGCAGCCAATAATTCGCGGCGGCTTTCTCGATCATGCCTTGATCGTATTTTGGACAAGCATAGCGCGCGTAATACCAGGAAGATTCGATAAAGGTATCAAAGGTATCTGTTTCACGTATCCCAAGCTGGCCAGCGACACTCGTTTTCGCCCAGTCTTGATCCGCTTTGAGTGGATTAATCATGTCTTTTATTAACGTTTTCTCTGGCAGAATGACTGGCAACTGATCTTCGGGTGTTCCGATAATACGCCCGTCTTCGAGTGTGATCATGGGAATGGGCGCGCCCCAGTAACGCTGTCGAGACACTCCCCAGTCACGCAAACGATAATTGACTTTTCTCTGACCTGTTCCTAAATCCACTAATTTATCGATAATCCGATCACAACTCTCTTGGTATGAAAGACCGTTAAATTCACCTGAATGACATAACCGGCCTTTTTCTATTAAAGGTTTTTTTTGTACGTCCGGTTCTGTACCATCTTCTAACAAAATGACCGCTTTTATCGGCAAATGATATTGAGTGGCAAATTCCCAATCCCGCTGATCGTGCCCTGGAACTCCCATGACTGCGCCAGTTCCGTATTCCATCAATACAAAATTGGCCACCCAAATAGGGATTTTTTTTCCCGTTAATGGATGCAGGGCAAAAAAACCAGTATCAATGCCTTTTTTTTCTATGGTCGCTGTCTCTGCTTCTGCCATCTTAATGTGACGGCATTCCTCAATAAACGTGGCTAAAGCTGGAACATTTTTGGCGATCTCAGCAGAGAAAAAATGATCTGGTGCTATGGCGATGAAAGCCACTCCCATCAAAGTATCTGGACGCGTGCTATAAACAGTCAAATCTGTTTTCTCATCATGATCGAGTGGGAATCGAATCTCTACACCTTCTGAACGCCCAATCCAATGGCGTTGCATCGTTTTGACCTGCTCAGGCCAGTGCTCTAATTCATCCAAATCATCTAATAGTTGATCTGCATAGGCGGTGATTTTAATAAACCATTGCGGTATTGATTTACGCTCTACTTTACTGTCACAACGCCAGCATCTCCCATCTATCACTTGCTCATTCGCTAACACAGTGAAATCTTGTGGACACCAATTGACATCAGAGGTTTTTTTGTACACCAACCCTTTTTCATAAAGTTGAGTGAAAAACCATTGTTCCCAACGATAATATTCGGGCTTGCAACTCGTGAGTTCGCGGCTCCAATCGTACGCAAAACCCAGAGATTGCAACTGTTTTTTCATATATTGAATATTGGCTTTCGTCCAATCAATAGGCGAAGTTTTATTTTTTATAGCGGCGCCCTCCGCGGGTAAACCAAAAGCGTCCCAACCCATGGGCTGCAGCACATTTTTCCCCAGCATTCTTTGGTAACGCGCAATCACATCTGTAATGGTATAGTTTCGTACATGCCCCATGTGTAACCGGCCAGAAGGATAAGGCCACATCGCGAGACAATAATACTTTTCTTTTTTGGGATCTTCTTTAACGGTAAAAGTCTGTGTTTGTTCCCAATGCCGCTGAACATGAGATTCAATATCTTGATGACGATAAATATCTTGCATAATCAATCAGTATTGTCCTAAATATAAAAATGAAAGATGAGGTGTCAGATTTATGCACTTTTTAGTATCACTTTTTCTTGAAAACTCGTATCACTCACGCCAAAAAGTAGGAGTAAACAAAACCAGCAAAGTAAATACCTCCAGGCGTCCAAATAACATGGTGAGCACTAATATCCACTTAGCTTCAGCATTGATGCCTGTAAAATTGTCCCGTAGGACACCCAAACCAGGCCCTAAGTTATTTAAAGTCGCGGTCACTGCAGAAAAAGCAGAAAATTCATCAACGCCGGTCGCAATAATCGCCAACATGCTACAAATAAAAACAGCCACATAAGCAGAAAAAAAACCCCATACTCCTTCCAATACCCTATCAGGTAATACCTTATTACCCAATTTGATGGTGTACACAGCATTAGGGTGAACCAATTTTTTTAATTCGCGCGATCCCTGCAGATATAATAGCAAAATACGAATCACTTTTAATCCACCACCTGTTGATCCCGCGCATCCACCAATAAAAGAACTACATAACAGTAACATGGGTAAAAATAATGGCCACTGAGCAATACTATGTGTACTAAAACCAGCGGTGGTGGCCATCGAAATCACTTGAAAAAAAGCCTGATTCAATGCGGTTAAACCCGTTTGATACACATTATGAATCCATAGTACGAAGGTGCAGAGTATAACGAGTATAAATTGAAGAAAAATGAATGTGCGAAATTCAGGATCATGGCAATAGACTTTGAGACTACGACCACTCAATAGCCCAAAATGCAGGCCGAAATTACAAGCAGAAATTAAAAGAAAAATAGCAATAATGGTATTAATAACAGGATTATCGAAATATCCAATGCTGGCATCATGCGTAGAGAATCCTCCAATCGCAATCGTAGAAAAGCTGTGGCAAATCGCATCAAATATCGACATCCCTGCACCCCAAAGACAAAAAGCACAGGCCATGGTTAATACAACGTAGATCAACCATAATGTTTTAGCGGTTTCAGCAATTCTAGGGCGCATTTTATTCTCTTTGAGTGGCCCTGGCATTTCGGCACGATATAGCTGCATGCCTCCTACTCCTAAAATAGGTAAAATGGCCACCGCCAGTACGATAATCCCCATGCCACCTAACCATTGCAACATTTGTCGATAAAACAATATCGCTTTTGGCAGGGTATCTAAGCCAACCAGAGTAGTCGCTCCTGTTGTCGTTAACCCAGAAAAGGATTCAAAAAAAGCATCTGTCACAGAAAGATTAGGGCGTTCCGAAAATAAAAAAGGTAATGCGCCCACGCTGCCTAACACCGTCCAAAAAAGCACGACAATCAAAAAACCTTCACGAGCTTTTAATTCACTTTTGTGCCTGCGGTTTGGAAACCAAAGAAAAAAACCGATGGTGAGGGCGACAAAAAAAGTTTGAGTGAAGGCTTTCCCTGCTCCATCACGATAAAACAAAGCGACCAGACCGGGAATAAACATGGTTCCAGAAAATAAAATGACCAGCAACCCAACAATGCGGGTTATCGCACGAAAATGCATTCCAGCAGCTTTCCTTATTTTAAAAGCGGATTGAGGTATTTGAACTTTTGAGAGGGGCATAAAATCAATACTGACTTAATTTTTTCGTTCAATGGCCCTATATCCAATGTCTTTTCGAAAAAAACACCCTTCCCATTGAAGCTTTTTTGTAAGTTGATATGCCCTTTCTCTTGCCTTAGAAATATCATTACCTAATGCTGTTAAACAAAGCACTCTTCCACCAGAGGTGACGATATGATGGTTTTCATTGAATCGAGTGCCTGAATGAAATATTTTTTCATCTGATCTTTCTTTATAAGGCAACCCCGAAATCATATGACCTTGTTGGTATTCTCCAGGGTAACCCTGCGAGGCCAACACGACACCTAATGCGCAGCGTTCATCCCAAATGACATTTTTTCCGTTCAGTTGCTTTTTTGTCGCGGCTAAACAAAGTTCTACTAAATCCGAGCGCATACGCAACATAATGGGTTGCGTTTCTGGATCTCCAAAACGGCAATTAAATTCAATGACTTTAGGTTCCTTATTTTTACAAACCATTAATCCGGCATAAAGAAAACCAGTATATTCATGCCCCTCAGCCGCCATACCTTTTACGGTGGGGAGAATAATTTTTTGCATGACTTTTTCATACATTTCATCAGTGATAACGGGTGCTGGCGAATAAGCGCCCATGCCACCTGTATTGGGGCCTTGATCGCCGTCATAAGCTTTTTTGTGATCCTGACTGGTTGCCATGGGCAACACATTTTCTCCGTCAACCATGACGATAAAGCTGGCTTCTTCACCTTCAAGAAATTCTTCAATCACAATCCGATGCCCGGCATCTCCAAAAGCATGACCAGATAGCATATCTTTGATGGTACTTTCCGCTTCTTTCTGAGACATCGCCACCACAACGCCTTTTCCCGCCGCTAATCCATCCGCTTTAATGACAATAGGGGTGCCTTTGGCTTGAACATAATGTAATGCTGCTTCTTGATCCGTAAAAGCTTGATGTTCTGCCGTCGGAATGTTGTGTCGGTTTAAAAAATTTTTAGTAAAAATCTTTGACCCTTCCAATTGAGCGGCGGCTTGAGTAGGGCCAAAAATCACTTGGCCCGCCGAACGAAAAGCGTCAACAATACCGATCACTAAAGGAGCCTCTGGCCCTACGATGGTTAAGCCGATGTGTTGAGTTTGAGCAAAATTTAATAATTCTGAAATATCACAGGTATCAATCAGCACATTTTCTAACATGGGCTCTAAAAAAGTGCCGGCATTGCCAGGAGCGACGTAAACTTTATTCACTAAAGGAGACTGAGCCGCTTTCCAACTGAGCGCATGTTCTCTGCCCCCATTGCCGACAATTAAGACGTTTATTTTCTTCATACAAAATTCCGTGAATATTTTTGAGTGTTATGGGTTGCTTTTTAGAATAAGGCTCAGATGCTTTTTATGTATTCAATCAAGTTAATGGCGAAAATGGCGCATATTTGTCAAAATCATCGCCAGATTTTTTTGATCAGCACGGGCGATAACGTGAGCATCGTTGATGGAACCACCAGGTTGGATGATACAGGTGACGCCTAAAGCTGCAGCTTCATCAACACTGTCAGGAAAAGGTAAAAAAGCATCAGAGGCCATAGAAGAGCCCTCTAGGGTTAACCCTGCATCCACTGCCTTCATACCTGCAATTTTAGCCGAATAAACACGGCTCATTTGTCCGGCGCCAATCCCAATCGTTCTATTTTTTGTTGCGTAAACGATGGCATTTGATTTGACATATTTGACTACTTTCCAAGCAAATAGAGCATCTTCTTGCTCTTTTTTTGTGGGTTGACGTGTTGAAACAATTTTTAAATCAGACGGCGCAATCATACCTAAATCATTTTCTTGTACCAGTAGCCCACCCTGAACGCTTTTAAAATGTAAACTGGGAAGGGGTTTATCTTGGATTTCAGCAATCAGAACACGAACGTTAGGTTTTTTTGCTAATGCAAATTTCGCCTCTTCTATGGCCGGTGCAATAATGACTTCGACAAATTGGCGATGAATAATGGCATCAACGGTATTGAGATCTAAAGTTCGATTAAAAGCGATAATACCGCCAAACGCTGAAAGGGAATCACTGGCATAGGCTTTTTCATAAGCTAAAAAAATAGAATCATCGTCTATGGCAACGGCACAAGGATTGGCGTGTTTTACGATAACACAAGCAGGTTTAGTAAATTCTTTCACACATTCAAGCGCCGTATCAGCATCATTGATATTGTTGTATGAAAGAGGTTTCCCCTGTAATTGCTGCGCATTTGAGATACCCCTTTTTATTGATTTTTTTTCTACATAAAAAGCAGCTTTTTGGTGATTATTTTCACCATAACGCATGTCTTGTTTCTTAATGTATTGAAGATGGAGATTATCTGGAAAAGAAAAATGTTTTTGGTTTTGAAAAAAGGGTTGAGAGGAATTTAATGAATCAAAATAATGGCTTATCATACTGTCATAGGAAGCGGTATGTTGAAATGCTTTAGTCGCTAAAGAAAAACGAGTTGAATGACTTAACGTTTTTTTATTTTTATTTAATTCATCTATGATCGATGAGTAATCAGAGAAATGAACAATCACCGCTACATCTTGATGATTTTTTGCAGCGGAGCGAATCATTGTTGGTCCGCCAATATCAATATTCTCAATCGCATGTTCTAAGGAGCAATCAGTTTCAGCAATAGCTTGGGAAAAGGGATATAAATTGACAACGACCATATCAATAGGCTCAATCCCATGCTCTTCTAGAATAGACTCATCTTGGCCACGTCGAGCCAAAATCCCTCCATGTATTTTGGGATGCAGCGTTTTAAGACGCCCTCCCATTATTTCTGGAAACCCGGTATAACTAGAAACGCGTTGAATTTTGATATCTTTTTTAGAAAGCAATTCTGCAGTGCCTCCAGTAGAAATCAATTGTATTCCAAGCGCAGACAATGCTGTGGCAAAATCAACGATACCCGTTTTATCAGACACACTGATTAGCGCGCGGCAAATTGGGCGTTGTATTAAAGAATTTAAAGACATGAATTTTATTCCTTGAGCGTATCACTAAAATTTGTTCACAAAATGATATACCGAATTAAAAAAAAAGGGGGCTCTAATCTTTTTATTAAATTAATTAGCATGATAGATGTGTATTGTAATGGAAGAAAGGGATGTAAAGGAGTTGACGGGAGAGAATAAGTGAGTAGAATGCGCGGTCATGTTGTGATTAGGAAGCAGCTCTTTAAAAATTTATCAGATAATGTGTGTGTGCACTGAAGTGAGAGGGAATGATATTAACGTTATGATGTTGAGCAAACAGAGATGTTTGTGAGACGAAGAGAATAAGAAGTAAGAATTGAAGAGTTTGATCATGGCTCAGATTGAACGCTGGTGGCAGGCCTAACACATGCAAGTCGAGCGGCATCGAGTGATCGCAGTTTACTGAGTTCATGTCGGCGAGCGGCGGACGGGTGAGTAAAGTCTGGGAATCTGGCCGAAGGAGGGGGATAACTGCTGGAAACGGCAGCTAATACCGCATGAAGTCGCGAGACCAAAGCGGGGGACCTTCGGGCCTCACGCCTTCGGATGAGCCCAGATGAGATTAGCTGGTAGGTAAGGTAAAGGCTTACCTAGGCGACGATCTCTAGCGGGTCTGAGAGGATAGCCCGCCACACTGGAACTGAGACACGGTCCAGACTCCTACGGGAGGCAGCAGTGGGGAATATTGCACAATGGGCGAAAGCCTGATGCAGCCATGCCACGTGTGTGAAGAAGGCCTTCGGGTTGTAAAGCACTTTCAGCGAGGAGGAAGCGATAAATGCGAATACCATTTATTTTTGACGTTACTCGCAGAAGAAGCACCGGCTAACTCCGTGCCAGCAGCCGCGGTAATACGGAGGGTGCGAGCGTTAATCGGAATAACTGGGCGTAAAGGGCATGTAGGCGGTGAGTTAAGTCAGATGTGAAATCCCCGAGCTCAACTTGGGAATGGCATTTGAAACTGGGTCGCTAGAGTTTTCTAGAGGGGGGTAGAATTCCAGGTGTAGCGGTGAAATGCGTAGATATCTGGAGGAATACCGGTGGCGAAGGCGGCCCCCTGGAGAAAGACTGACGCTGAGGTGCGAAAGCGTGGGGAGCAAACAGGATTAGATACCCTGGTAGTCCACGCTGTAAACGATGTCGATTTGGAGGTTGCGGTCTTGAACTGTGGCGTCCGGAGCTAACGCGTTAAATCGACCGCCTGGGGAGTACGGCCGCAAGGTTAAAACTCAAATGAATTGACGGGGGCCCGCACAAGCGGTGGAGCATGTGGTTTAATTCGATGCAACGCGAAGAACCTTACCTACTCTTGACATCCACGGAATTGTGCAGAGATGCGCAAGTGCCTTCGGGAACCGTGAGACAGGTGCTGCATGGCTGTCGTCAGCTCGTGTTGTGAAATGTTGGGTTAAGTCCCGCAACGAGCGCAACCCTCGTCCTTTGTTGCCAGCGCGTAGAGGCGGGAACTCAAAGGAGACTGCCGGTGATAAACCGTAGGAAGGTGGGGACGACGTCAAGTCATCATGGCCCTTACGAGTAGGGCTACACACGTGCTACAATGGCGTATACAAAGGGATGCGAACCTGCGAGGGAAAGCGGAACTCAGAAAGTACGTCGTAGTCCGGATTGGAGTCTGCAACTCGACTCCATGAAGTCGGAATCGCTAGTAATCGTAGATCAGAATGCTACGGTGAATACGTTCCCGGGCCTTGTACACACCGCCCGTCACACCATGGGAGTGGGTTGCAAAAGAAGTAGGTAGCTTAACCGCAAGGAGGGCGCTTACCACTTTGTGATTCATGACTGGGGTGAAGTCGTAACAAGGTAACCGTAGGGGAACCTGCGGTTGGATCACCTCCTTAACTATAAACTCTCACTATCAGTGTCCACTCACATTATCTGATAAATCATGAAAAAAGACGCTGTCCCCTTCGTCTAGAGGCCTAGGACACCGCCCTTTCACGGCGGTAACAGGGGTTCGAACCCCCTAGGGGACGCCACAGAGATGTGTTCAAAACTATCTTAAAAACAGCTTCAGTGTTTTCAAGAAATTGCTCTTTAAAAATAAGGGATAAGCAAGAGATTGTAAGTCAGAAACAATTTCGGGTTGTAAGGTTAAGTAATGAAGCGTACAGGGAGGATGCCTAGGCAGTCAGAGGCGAAGAAGGGCGTGTTAATCTGCGAAAAGCGACGGTAAGCTGATAAAAAGCGTGTTAGCCGTTGATACCCGAATGGGGCAACCCAGTGCAGAATATGCACTATCGTAATATGAATAAATAGTATTGCGAGGCAAACCAGGGGAATTGAAACATCTCAGTACCCTGAGGAAAAGAAATCAACCGAGATTCCCTAAGTAGCGGCGAGCGAAAGGGGAGGAGCCCGGAGTCACCATCTTTGCGCAATTAGGGGAATCGTTTGGGAAGACGAGCCATAGAGGGTGATGGCCCCGTACCTGAAAATTGCAGCAGAGTGAGCTCGAAGAGTAGGACGGGACACGTGATATCCTGTTTGAAGATGGGGGGACCATCCTCCAAGGCTAAATACTCCTGACTGACCGATAGTGAACCAGTACCGTGAGGGAAAGGCGAAAAGAACCCCGGGAGGGGAGTGAAATAGACCCTGAAACCCTGTACGTACAAGCAGTGGGAGCTTCGAAGCAATGAGAAGTGACTGCGTACCTTTTGTATAATGGGTCAGCGACTTATATTTTGTAGCAAGGTTAACCGAATAGGGGAGCCGAAGGGAAACCGAGTCTTAACTGGGCGATGAGTTGCAAGGTATAGACCCGAAACCTAGTGATCTAGCCATGTGCAGGTTGAAGATGTGTTAATCCACATTGGAGGACCGAACCGACTTATGTTGAAAAATGAGCGGATGACATGTGGCTGGGGGTGAAAGGCCAATCAAACTAGGAGATAGCTGGTTCTCCCCGAAAGCTATTTAGGTAGCGCCTCGTGGGTTTATCTTCGGGGGTAGAGCGCTGTTTTGGCTAGGGGGCCATCCCGGCTTACCAACCCAATGCAAACTGTGAATACCGAAGAATATGACCACGGGAGACACACGGCGGGTGCTAACGTCCGTCGTGGAGAGGGAAACAACCCAGACCGCCAGCTAAGGTCCCAAAGTCATGGTTAAGTGGGAAACGATGTGGGAAGGCTTAGACAGCCAGGATGTTGGCTTAGAAGCAGCCATCATTGAAAGAAAGCGTAATAGCTCACTGGTCGAGTCGGCCTGCGCGGAAGATGTAACGGGGCTAAACCATGCACCGAAGCTGCGGATGCGTGCAAACGCATGGTAGGGGAGCGTTCTGTAAGCCGAAGAAGACGCTCTGAGAAGAGTTTTGGAGGTATCAGAAGTGCGAATGCTGACATGAGTAACGATAAAGCGGGTGAAAAGCCCGCTCGCCGAAAGACTGAGGTTTCCTGTCCAACGTTCATCGGGGCAGGGTAAGTCGACCCCTAAGGCGAGGCTGAAAAGCGTAGTCGATGGGCAACAGGTTAAGATTCCTGTACTGAGTATTACTGCGAAGGGGGGACGAAGAGGGCTAGGCAATCCGGGGGCCGGTGGTCCCGGTTCAAGCGTGTAGGAGGATGAGCCAGGCAAATCCGGCGCATCTTGACTCTGAGGCGTGATGAGGATTGCCCTTATGGGGTAAGAAGTTGCTGATGCCGAACTTCCAGGAAAAGCCTCTAAGCAACAGGTAATAGTCAATCGTACCGAAAACCGACACAGGCAGTCAGGTAGAGAATACTAAGGCGCTTGAGAGAACTCGGGTGAAGGAACTAGGCAAAATGGTGCCGTAACTTCGGGAGAAGGCACGCTGGCGTTAGGTGAAAGGACATGCTTCTGGAGCTGAGGCCAGCCGCAGAGACCAGCTAGCTGCAACTGTTTATTAAAAACACAGCACTGTGCCAACACGTAAGTGGACGTATACGGTGTGACGCCTGCCCGGTGCCGGAAGGTTAATTGATGGTGTGAGTGTCAAAACAAAGCACTTGATAGAAGCCCCGGTAAACGGCGGCCGTAACTATAACGGTCCTAAGGTAGCGAAATTCCTTGTCGGGTAAGTTCCGACCTGCACGAATGGCGTAATGATGGCTAGGCTGTCTCCACCCGAGACTCAGTGAAATTGAACTTGCTGTGAAGATGCAGTGTTCCCGCGGCAAGACGGAAAGACCCCGTGAACCTTTACTATAGCTTGACACTGAATATGAAACCTTAATGTGTAGGATAGGTGGGAAGCGAAGAAGTGTAGACGCCAGTCTATGTGGAGCTGCTGTTGAAATACCACCCTTTGATGTTTGATATTCTAACTTGGTCCCGTTATCCGGGGTGAGGACAGTGTCTGGTGGGTAGTTTGACTGGGGCGGTCTCCTCCTAAAGAGTAACGGAGGAGTACGAAGGTCAGCTCATCACGGTCGGACATCGTGAGGTGAGTGCAAAGGCATAAGCTGGCTTGACTGCGAGAGTGACGGCTCGAGCAGGTACGAAAGTAGGTCTTAGTGATCCGGTGGTTCTGAATGGAAGGGCCATCGCTCAACGGATAAAAGGTACTCCGGGGATAACAGGCTGATACCGCCCAAGAGTTCATATCGACGGCGGTGTTTGGCACCTCGATGTCGGCTCATCACATCCTGGGGCTGAAGTAGGTCCCAAGGGTATGGCTGTTCGCCATTTAAAGTGGTACGCGAGCTGGGTTTAGAACGTCGTGAGACAGTTCGGTTCCTATCTGCCGTGGGCGTAGGAAGATTGAGGGGGGCTGCTCCTAGTACGAGAGGACCGGAGTGGACGCATCACTGGTGTACGGGTTGTCATGCCAATGGCATTGCCCGGTAGCTAAATGCGGGAGAGATAACCGCTGAAAGCATCTAAGCGGGAAACTTGCCCCAAGATGAGTCTTCCCCGCAAGAGATTGTGGTAAGGGACGTTAGAGACGATGACGTAGATAGGCTGGGAGTGTAAGTGCAGCGATGTATTCAGCGGACCAGTACTAATGACCCGAGAGGCTTAACCTTACAACACCGAAACTGTTTTAGAGCGCATGACTTGCTTATTCTGAAGAAAAAAAATATGGCTTGGCGGCCAAAGTGCGGTGGACCCACCTGAAACCATCCCGAACTCAGAAGTGAAACGCCGTTGCGCCGAGGGTAGTGTGGGGTTTCCCCATGTGAGACTAGGACACCGCCAGGCTCCTTACATAAGCAGCCAAAACATTTAAAGCCGGCCTTTCTGTTGACGACATACTTACTGAAAAGACATTTTTAGGGGTGTAGTTCAATTGGTAGAGCACCGGTCTCCAAAACCGGGTGTTGGGAGTTCAAATCTCCCCACCCCTGCCATGCTTAATATAAAAGTTCAAATTTCATCTCACCTCTTCAACTGTTTACAACACCTTTTACCCCTGATTGCCATTGAGGCTCCTGTTTTTCATACAATTAAAAACATCCAAAAAATACTTGAAATATCTTCCGACTTACTCATCTGACCTCAATAACATTGAGCACATATCTCCCCAAGCTAGAAAATGACAATGCAAATTTATGCCTAAATTATCCTGTTTTAAACCCTATGATATTCGTGGGCGCTTAGGTCAAAAACTCAATCAGCAGATCGCCTATCGGATTGGTCGGGCTTATGCCGAATTAACCCAAGCCAAAACCGTCGTCGTGGGTGGTGATGTGCATTTAAGCAGCGAAAGCCTGAAGTGAGCCCTCTCTCGCGGTTTATAAGAAGGGGGGCAATGTACTCGATATTGGTGTTTCTGGTACAGAAGAAGTCTATTTGCCATCTTTTCTCTTGGTATCGAGAGTGGTATTGAAGTCAATGCCAGCCACAATTCCATTGATTATAATGGGATGAAACTCGTGCAAAAAGGGGCTCGCCCTATCAGTGGCAATACAGGGCTCAAAAAGATCCAAGAATTGGCTGAATCAAATTTGTTCTCATCTCTTTCTCAAGGCAGCTATAAAAAGCCTCTCGACCATGACATTTCACTAATTTTCAATCGCGTTCCACAAGGCCTTAGAAAATCCCTGTCGCCGTTGCTTTCTATCAAAAAATCAGTGTAAAATTCAAATGCTTTAGGTTTGATTCCTGCAACTTTCTCCATTCATTTTCGTGACTGAAGAATCATGTTCAGTATTATCTTATCCTTAAGAGCTCTACGTAACATCAGTGATTAATAAACAATTAAAATGTCTATCGCCAGATGAATTTTTTGAAATTTATTTGTCTCTAGACGAACAATAAGAAGCATGTTAGATTCCACCAGCTGCGGTTCCATCATATCTATAAAAATCTGAGCGATTTATGTTATAAAAATCATTTATTAGCCCCTAAATGATATTAATGTTAACAGCATCAGATGAAATGTATAACTAGAGTTACATTTTTATTTGGATATTATTATCGGCCTGTTTTTTTCTTAACATCAGCACTTCCTTTCAAAACCCTAGCGAGGATTGTGTGTTTAAGTCTCTCTACGCCCAGCTAACGTAAGTGCACATAGAGTATATAAAAACGACCAGCGCGCTTCCCATAAAATACTGGCCACACAGAAAAATCGCATTCTTTATATTAGGTTTTAAAAGCAAGTCTAGTGACTAAAATGTGACCCGTTTGTTACATATCACATTTCGAACAGGCGGTTCACGCTGCTATACCATTCATGAACATACTTCAAAAATGACTTCACGCTATTAAGAACCCATCACTATGAATCTTACTGAATTAAAGAATACACCCGTTTCTGAGCTGATCACGCTAGGCGAAAATATGGGACTAGAAAACTTAGCTCGTATTCGTAAGCAAGACATGATTTTTTCCATTTTGAAGCAACACGCAAAAAGTGGGGAAGATATTTTTGGAGATGGGGTTTTAGAAATATTACAAGACGGCTTTGGTTTTCTCCGTTCTTCCGATAGTTCTTACCTTGCAGGCCCTGATGACATCTATGTTTCGCCCAGCCAAATACGCCGTTTTAATTTGCGGACTGGGGATACGGTTTCAGGGAAAATTCGCCCTCCTAAAGAAGGGGAGCGTTATTTTGCTTTATTGAAAGTGAATAAAGTCAATTACGACAAACCTGAAAATGCCCGCAATAAAATTTTATTTGAGAACCTAACGCCTCTACACGCAAATTCTCGTTTACTTATGGGGAGAGGTAACGGTTCAACAGAAGACTTGACTGCTCGAGTTTTGGATCTCGCCGCGCCTATTGGCTGTGGTCAACGAGGTCTCATTGTTGCCCCTCCCAAAGCGGGAAAAACTATGTTGCTTCAAAATATTGCAAGCAGTATTGCGTATAATCATCCTGATTGTGTGTTGATGGTGCTGTTGATTGATGAGCGTCCAGAAGAGGTGACAGAAATGCAACGCCTGGTCAAAGGGGAGGTCATCGCCTCTACTTTTGACGAACCTGCGGCGCGTCATGTGCAAGTTGCTGAAATGATGATAGAAAAAGCGAAACGTTTAGTTGAACATAAAAAAGATGTGATCATTTTACTTGACTCGATTACGCGTTTGGCTCGTGCATATAACACGGTCGTACCTTCTTCTGGAAAGGTATTAACAGGGGGTGTGGATGCCAACGCTTTACATCGTCCAAAACGATTCTTTGGAGCAGCTCGGAATGTGGAAGAAGGAGGCAGTCTTACCATTATTGCTACGGCATTAGTTGAGACCGGTTCTAAGATGGATGAAGTGATCTATGAAGAATTTAAAGGTACCGGGAATATGGAACTACATCTTTCTCGTAAAATTTCTGAAAAACGGGTCTTCCCTGCGATTGATTACAACCGATCTGGTACGCGAAAAGAAGAGCTGCTAACGACTTCTGAAGAACTACAAAAAATGTGGATTTTACGTAAAATTATCCATCCTATGGGTGAGATAGATGCTATGGAGTTTCTGATTAATAAGCTGGCGATGACAAAAACTAATGACGAATTTTTTGATATGATGAGACGTTCATAACATTTAAATTTTTTTCAAAAATTCATTAAAGTCACAAAGTAAAAAATCAGCTTATTTCTTATAGAGAGCGGTAAAAGTGAATTTATTTGTGTTCAGTGCACATCTTCTCAGCATCTTCTTTTTTTCTTTAGTTTGCCTGTTAGCTGCTCGAAAAGTGGCTAAATATATCGGGCTTGTGGATGAGCCGGATCATCGTAAACATCATCAAGGCGCGATCCCATTGGTAGGGGGAATCTCCGTTTATGCTGGTATTTGTTTTGCCTTACTTACTGCCGATCAATTTATCCCTCATGCGGGAGTTTATTTAGCTTGCGCTGGTTTGCTAGTATTTGTTGGGGTATTAGATGATCGCTTTAATATTAGTGTCAAAATAAGATTGTTCATACAATTTTTAGTCAGCGTTTTTATCATGTGTTTTGCAGGGCTTCATTTAAATAACTTGGGATTTATCTTCGGTTTTAGAGAATTAGGATTAGGTCCCTTTAGTTATATCATTACCTTGCTTTCTGTATGTGCTGCGATCAACGCTTTTAATATGATAGATGGAATAGATGGTTTATTAGGTGGATTATCCTGTGTTTCTTTTTTAGCAATAGGATTTTTGCTGTATCAAAAAAGTGAAATGGCATTAGCACTATGGTGTTTTTCCATAATTGTAGCTATCACCCCTTATGTTTTATTAAATTTAGGGTTACTGGGTGAAAAATACAAAATTTTTATGGGGGATGCTGGAAGTACCTTGATTGGATTTACCATAATATGGTTGCTTTTACAGACGACTCAGGGGAGTGGGCATCCAATTCGTCCTGTCACGGTATTATGGACCACTGCCGTTCCTTTAATAGACATGATTGCGATTACGTATCGCCGTTTACGCAAAGGAATGAACCCTCTTTTCCCTGATCGCCAACATTTACATCATTTGATGATGCGCTCTGGTTTCACCTCTCAACAAACCTTAACACTAATCATTTTTTTTGCTGCTCTATGCGCACTGATTGGGATCATAGGTGAGTTTTTTATACCTGAATGGATTATGTTTGCATTATTTTTATGCATGTTTTTTGTATATGGTTATAGTGTCAAAAATGCTTGGCGATTATCTCGTCTCATCAAACGCATCAATAAAGCATCTAAAATAAAAAAATAAACGAAAACCCCTATAATCTCAAGGGTTTGATTTTCAGAATTCAATTTACGTCTTTCTATCATTAAGAAAATTTTTTATTTTATTTTTTTCAGCTGCTTTAATGAGCTTCTCAAAATCGTTTGTATTTTTTTTGAAATGATCATCTACTTCTTTGTAAAGAAAGAAAATTTTTACAGCTTTCTCATCACCGTTTTTTACGGCAACATAAACAGCAGACTCTCCAGATCGATTTTTTGGGTTCAAATCAAACTGCTGTTCACACCCCTCAAGCAACCAGTCATCTAGATTTGTAGAATTTGTATTCGCTTCGTTTTTTCTTTGTTCTAGAACAGCATGCAAAACTAAAGGAAAAAGCGATTTTAACATTTGTTTATCGTTCTCGTTTTTAGCCATATTCCAAAGACTGTTAATTTGATTATTATCCATATTTATCGTTTTACTGCTGTTTTCTTTTTTATATTCTTTAAGAAATAACTTTATATTTTGTAAATTTTGGGATTTCAAAATTTGATCAAAATCGAATGTTCCTTTATTTTTATTCTCTATTTTTGTTAAAGAAAAAAGTCGCTGAAATAAAGAAACAACTCGATTCTTTATACCTTGCCATCCGTAAAATTTATTTTTTTCTGGTGTTGTTTTTGTTTTTGTTTTTGTTGTTAGTTCTGTTGATGGTTCTATTACTGCTTCTGTTAATGGCTCTATTTCTGTTTTTTCTGCTTCTGGCGATTTTATGGCTTTTTGGTTTCCTGATATTGTGATCTGTTTTAAATTTGATTGCGTTTCTGATGTTGATGGTACTTCTGATTTTTCTGTATTTTTAAATACTAATTCAAAAAGCATTTGACTCATTGGAATAAACCATGGTTGTTTTTGAAGTGAGGCACTCAACAATAGGTCAAATTTTAATATTAGTGATACCTCTTGTTTTTGTGGTACTTCTTTTTTTATTTGTAATACCCTTGTTTGAGAAGAGTTTTTGTTACATTTTTTTGGTCTGTGTAATTTTTCCCGGGGGAGTCTACGATATAATACCGGAGTATCCTTTTCCTTTTTTTTATTTTCTGTTTCTGTGTTAGGATCTATTTTCTCGTTCGATGATGTCTTTTTTTGTAAAATTTTATTATCAACCAAATTTCTAACCCTCAACACATTTTTACTGACAAAATCTGAAACATCGCTTTTATAAGTATTAACTTTTGAGTAATAATTACTAATATCATTAAATTTCATTTTTAAACCTTAATTTATTTTAAAAAGTTTGCTTTAAATTTAGTATCGTAATATTTTTTGATACAAAAGTGATTTTTTAAATCACAATTGATTTAAAATTGTAAAAATTTATTTTAATTTTAAATGAATAAATAAACTGTCATAAAAAGCTCAAAATTTGTTTTTTTTTGCCGCATTAAGAAGAAAAGATAAAACGAAAGTATTATTATTTTTTTAAGCCCACAGAAAATAACTATTATTTCGGTTCCCTTGCTTAATTAAAGGCATTATTCTCAGAACTCAACGATGCTCAGGCGAGTGAACAACCAAAATCCCCTTTTCTCCCCATTATCTTTTTTAAAAAGTACTTTAAGAATATAGTGGAATATCTTACTATAAGCTCAGTTTTAATACAGGCCAACGGCGACCTGTACTCATGTACGGCAAGATAAATTGTTCAAACTGATCAAGAGTCAAATTCGTTGGAGCTATTGATAGTACGGAGTTTTTATCATGGATTGAGTCCGTGCGACGTGAAAGTTGCACCACAGAAGTCCCTTGAAAAAGGGTAAGGTTGATCCGAAACCTTATTGCCACTTACTCGGTGCAAGAGGAGCAATTCTCTTGTGCTAAGCGAGAATGAAAGCCTAACTAAAGTATTAAGCTGAATAAGAAATAGGGGCTAGGCAAAATTGAAATGGGCTGAATAAAGTGAATCTCCGTGATTAAAATGTCGTCAGCAACGAAAACACGAAATCAGATGTGACGTGTTAAGGGGAAATTTAACGACAGTT
Source organism: Candidatus Hamiltonella defensa 5AT (Acyrthosiphon pisum) (assembly GCF_000021705.1). Taxonomy (NCBI): domain Bacteria; kingdom Pseudomonadati; phylum Pseudomonadota; class Gammaproteobacteria; order Enterobacterales; family Enterobacteriaceae; genus Candidatus Williamhamiltonella; species Candidatus Williamhamiltonella defendens. Next base: position 1,850,622 of record NC_012751.1, on the reverse strand, counting down.
AGAAACGGGTAAAGAAGAGTGTTCGTTCTTTACGACGGATCCCGTTCCCCGGCATAGAGGAGGCAGCCCACTCAATGTATCTTCATGGTGTGAAACACGGTAACCCCATTAATCTTTTAGTGTTGATGTAAATACTAAGAGACAGTGGGCATAAGACGTTCCAAAAAGCGAAGGCAATCAGCCGAAAGGCAACTGGAAATCATAACAGGATTGATAGAGGTAATTACTTTACTCTGAAAAGAGGCTGACGTGGAACGGGTGACTTACCCATATAATCCTTTACCAAGGTTATGAATTGATTTAGAAGAGTTAGATGCCTATGGCAAACGTAATAAATCAAAACTATGAACAACAACTGGAATGGCATGCTATTAACTGGCGTGTTGTGACAGCCATGATTAATAATCTAAGGCAAAGAATATATAGGGCTTCAGCAACAGGTGACTTAAAGAAAGTCAGAAATCTGCAAAAACTCATGATGAAATCAAGAGCTAACCATCTTCTGGCTATCAGGAAAGTCACTCAGGTCAATCGGGGAAAACACACGGCTGGAGTAGATAATCAGGTAATTAATGACCATAAAGGACGAGAACATCTTTATAAGTTATTAAGCCAAACAACTTCAGAAAAGGTTTATCCAGTAAAACGAGTTTACATAGCAAAAAAGAATGGAAAAAAACGCCCTCTTGGGATCCCAACCATTCTCGACCGCTGTAGACAAGCGATAGTTAAATCGGCGCTGGAACCTTATTGGGAAGCAAAATTTGAACCAGTCAGCTACGGATTTAGACCGGGGCGAAGTGCCCATGACGCAATACAAAAAATTTTCTGTATTGCCAGAGCACGAGGGACACGGCACTGGGTACTAGATGCAGATATTAAAGGCGCATTTGACAACATTGACCATAATTTTCTCATAAAAAAAATCGGGGGATTCCCCGAAAGAAACATGATTAAACAATGGTTACAAGCCGGTGTGCTGGAACATGGCAACTATATACCCAATGTTGCAGGTACTCCGCAAGGCGGGATTATCAGTCCACTACTGGCCAATATTGCACTCCACGGAATGGAGACCTTACTGGGTATTCAATACTGGAAAAACGGCACGCCAAAACAAGGGCAACCTTATGCAGTAGTTCGTTATGCGGATGATTTTGTCGTATTCGGTAAATCCCGTGAAGAGTGCGAAACTGCCAAAATAAAGTTGCAAATTTGGTTAGCTCAGAGAGGGTTAGCTCTTTCTGAAGAAAAAACCAGTATCAAACACTTGAAGGAAGGATTCGACTTCCTGGGATTTAATATACGACATTATGACAATCGCCACAGAAAACGGGGATATATATTGTTAACGAAGCCCTCAAAGGAGTCGATGAAAAGGTACAAACAGCAAATGAGAATGACCTGGAAAGGTATTATCGGTATGCCGACACAAGAAGGAATAAGACAACTGAATGCCAAGATAATAGGATGGTGTAATTACTATCGTATTGATTAGGTAAGCAGGCCGCAAGTGCCCACTCCCTCAAGAACCGTACGTGCGAGTTACCCCGCATACGGCTCACGCAACTTACTCACTTCAACATTTTTCCTTTTTTGCTATGTAATTGTCTGTGGCAATTAGCATGTAACAATCTTAGATTAGCCAGCTTGTTGTCACCCCCTTCAGCTTTAGGCTGAATATGATGAACATGCAATTGTTCACCATTGTCCAACTCTTGATCACAGAGAGGACAATAACCTTTCTGTCGCTTATAGAGGTTAACTTTGACACCGTAAATAAAAGGCTGTTTACGTGCCTGCCTATTACGCCAATAGTCACGCAATTCCGGATTGTCGGGGGAAGCATTTTTTGGAACTAGCCAATGACGCTGTATTTTTGTCCATGCATGCTTCCAAAGAAATCCACCGGTTGATTTATCCATAAATACTGAATAGTCTTCTCTACCTGGTATCTTGCCTAAGTAGTGTTTTCTTCGCCACCACCAGTGTTTATTGGGATGACGTCGATACAAATATCTACGTTGGCGGATCCACATCCATTGGTCTAATGCACTGAATGTTCTTTTTGAAGCACCAATACGATAGTAATTACACCATCCTATTATCTTGGCATTCAGTTGTCTTATTCCTTCTTGTGTCGGCATACCGATAATACCTTTCCAGGTCATTCTCATTTGCTGTTTGTACCTTTTCATCGACTCCTTTGAGGGCTTCGTTAACAATATATATCCCCGTTTTCTGTGGCGATTGTCATAATGTCGTATATTAAATCCCAGGAAGTCGAATCCTTCCTTCAAGTGTTTGATACTGGTTTTTTCTTCAGAAAGAGCTAACCCTCTCTGAGCTAACCAAATTTGCAACTTTATTTTGGCAGTTTCGCACTCTTCACGGGATTTACCGAATACGACAAAATCATCCGCATAACGAACTACTGCATAAGGTTGCCCTTGTTTTGGCGTGCCGTTTTTCCAGTATTGAATACCCAGTAAGGTCTCCATTCCGTGGAGTGCAATATTGGCCAGTAGTGGACTGATAATCCCGCCTTGCGGAGTACCTGCAACATTGGGTATATAGTTGCCATGTTCCAGCACACCGGCTTGTAACCATTGTTTAATCATGTTTCTTTCGGGGAATCCCCCGATTTTTTTTATGAGAAAATTATGGTCAATGTTGTCAAATGCGCCTTTAATATCTGCATCTAGTACCCAGTGCCGTGTCCCTCGTGCTCTGGCAATACAGAAAATTTTTTGTATTGCGTCATGGGCACTTCGCCCCGGTCTAAATCCGTAGCTGACTGGTTCAAATTTTGCTTCCCAATAAGGTTCCAGCGCCGATTTAACTATCGCTTGTCTACAGCGGTCGAGAATGGTTGGGATCCCAAGAGGGCGTTTTTTTCCATTCTTTTTTGCTATGTAAACTCGTTTTACTGGATAAACCTTTTCTGAAGTTGTTTGGCTTAATAACTTATAAAGATGTTCTCGTCCTTTATGGTCATTAATTACCTGATTATCTACTCCAGCCGTGTGTTTTCCCCGATTGACCTGAGTGACTTTCCTGATAGCCAGAAGATGGTTAGCTCTTGATTTCATCATGAGTTTTTGCAGATTTCTGACTTTCTTTAAGTCACCTGTTGCTGAAGCCCTATATATTCTTTGCCTTAGATTATTAATCATGGCTGTCACAACACGCCAGTTAATAGCATGCCATTCCAGTTGTTGTTCATAGTTTTGATTTATTACGTTTGCCATAGGCATCTAACTCTTCTAAATCAATTCATAACCTTGGTAAAGGATTATATGGGTAAGTCACCCGTTCCACGTCAGCCTCTTTTCAGAGTAAAGTAATTACCTCTATCAATCCTGTTATGATTTCCAGTTGCCTTTCGGCTGATTGCCTTCGCTTTTTGGAACGTCTTATGCCCACTGTCTCTTAGTATTTACATCAACACTAAAAGATTAATGGGGTTACCGTGTTTCACACCATGAAGATACATTGAGTGGGCTGCCTCCTCTATGCCGGGGAACGGGATCCGTCGTAAAGAACGAACACTCTTCTTTACCCGTTTCTAACTGTCGTTAAACTTCCCCATAACACGTCACATCTGATTTCGTGTTTTACTTGCTTACGACATTTTAATAACGGAGATTCACTTTATTCAACCCATTTCAGTTTTGCCTTGCCCCTATTTCTTATTCAGCTTAATACTTTAGTTAGGCTTTCATTCTCGCTTAGCACAAGAGAATTACTCCTCTTGCACCGAGTAAGTGGCAATAAGGTTTCGGATCAACCTTACCCTTTTTCAAGGGACTTCTGTGGTGCAACTTTCACGTCGCACGTGCTTCAAAAAGAACATTCAGTGCATTAGACCAATGGATGTGGATCCGCCAACGTAGATATTTGTATCGACGTCATCCCAATAAACACTGGTGGTGGCGAAGAAAACACTACTTAGGCAAGATACCAGGTAGAGAAGACTATTCAGTATTTATGGATAAATCAACCGGTGGATTTCTTTGGAAGCATGCATGGACAAAAATACAGCGTCATTGGCTAGTTCCAAAAAATGCTTCCCCCGACAATCCGGAATTGCGTGACTATTGGCGTAATAGGCAGGCACGTAAACAGCCTTTTATTTACGGTGTCAAAGTTAACCTCTATAAGCGACAGAAAGGTTATTGTCCTCTCTGTGATCAAGAGTTGGACAATGGTGAACAATTGCATGTTCATCATATTCAGCCTAAAGCTGAAGGGGGTGACAACAAGCTGGCTAATCTAAGATTGTTACATGCTAATTGCCACAGACAATTACATAGCAAAAAAAGGAAAAATGTTGAAGTGAGTAAGTTGCGTGAGCCGTATGCGGGGTAACTCGCACGTACGGTTCTTGAGGGAGTGGGCACTTGCGGCCTGCTTACCTAATCAAAGGCCGACTTCATCTTTTCCTTCGTTTCTGTGCTCTGCGTTTTTTGGTGATTTCTATTTATCCATGTATTTTCATCTAATATTATTAAAGCGTCACCCGTACTCATAGGGATAAACGGCGTAATCGGTTCATCATAGTATATTTTACCGGGATGTCGTGCTTCCAGATTCTCCCTTTTTATATCCGCCGCTCGCTTTAATTTTAATGTTTTTTCATCTAATATTTTTTTTCTTTTTTTTTCTAATATATTTATTATCGATTCTGTATTTTTGATTTCGGTTTCGCTTGTTGTAGTTTTTAATGGATTTTTAAGATCAGCCAGATCTTTTTGTAAAAGTTTAATACGATTATCAATCAAGCGAATCTGTTTTTGTTGAACTACATTAAACTTCTTAAGTAAAAAATTAAATTTTAAGTCGCTGATGTTATTGGCATTAATTATTTTATTTGCAATATTAGATTTCTGGGTTTTTAGAAATTTATAGTGAATTTTTAATTCTTCTTGAGTTGTGAGTTTTTCAGTATTGGAAAACATTTTATTTATTCTAGGCATAATGCACTCTTACTTTGATTGAAATAAATTTTGTAATTTGATTTAACATCAATCAAATCTGATCTTCAAATAGAAAGAATTTAAAGTTAATAAATTCAGATATTGTATTTCTTTTAATAAAAAAAAGGTCAAGTAATCTTTCTTTAATCAATTTTTTGTAAATAAATTACTTCAAATCTTAAGTGCACTTTTTTATATATGCCTTTTTACTGTTACTGACTTATCCGTCATGGAGGAAAAAGCATGAAATTTATAGGGATTTAAGGAGAAGGTAAATGGGGTCTAAACCATCAAAATAGTCGCCCCCATCTTGGGTGAACCCTGGGTACAGCATCATGCTGGAAGAGAGTGTAAAAAAGGGGGAGGAGGGAGAAAATCAAAGATTGAAAAAAGCACTGAATTTCCTGATTTTGAGCAAAATCACAAGTCATAATAAAATTTAACTCATTGTTAAATCACATTTAAAATATCGTATTTTACGCCGCAGGTCATGATAACGCAAGTCTTCTATTCCTAAAGCGTTACGCACACGCTGAAAACCAGCGGTGACAGAGCGGGGATGATAGGGAAAAATCAATTCGCTGGTTTTGGGCTGGCGCTGCACTATAGCCCAGGCTTCTCCGAGCAGTGGTACCAGCATGTGATTACCCGATTTTTTGCTCGGGTCTTTTCTGTCTCTCACCAGTACCGCTTTTTGTTTCTCGTCCACATCCTCCCACCTGATTTTGCGCACCTCACCCACCCGCATGCAACTTAGTATTGAGAAGTTCAGAATATCAACGAAGGGGATTTTAGCGGCAACGTGAGCGCTTCGTGCTTCCAGTCTTTCCAGCAATCTATCCAATTCGTCACTTACCGGGCGGCGGCTACGGCGTTTGGATTTTCCTGTCAGCCCCATCTGGAGCAGGAGTGGCCTTGCATCGGTTGCGGGGTGGGTTATGTAGTCGATACCGTAGACAGGTTTGGCAGAAGCTAAAACAGAAGATAGGTAACTCACATCGTGGTTAGCTGTGGATGGACCGGCACCAGCACCGTTTCTCTGGCGGCAATGCTCGATAACATGGCTGGTTGAAAGGTCTGTCAGTAAAGTATCAGCTATATCGCAATCCAGCAGCATATTGAGCACATAACGCTTTGTGCGGCCAGCTTTGCCGCCAGGATTTGGATCGTTGATATAACGTTTTAACAGGTTACCAACAGTCATTTTGCCTATGTCGTTGCTATTGGGTACACCATTTTCTTCCAGTTCGGCTACGCGTTTTGCACCCCAGGTTTTGGCTTGAGCCAATTTGCCAAAGGTTCGCGTTTCGCGGTGTAGATGTTTGCCACCTTCTTTCACGCCAGCAGTTCAGCGGTACCTTAGAGTACCGTCAGCACGCGGACGTTTTACCATGTTATAGTAAGCCATACTTCTGCCAATTCCTGTATCCCGTATCCCCTATCCCGGTACACCATTGATCTGGTGTACCCTATGGTGTACTGATAAAGCAAAAATACGACATAAAAAATGCACGAAAATAAAGAATCCCATAACCCGCGACAGAACAGCGAAAACAGTGGCATAGCTCCAAAATATTTCTCCCACCGATTTTGCGTTGCGCCCATGCTCGATTGGACCGATCGACATTGCCGGTATTTTCATCGTTTATTAACAAAAAACGCCTTTCTATATACAGAAATGGTGACTACAGGCGCACTCATTTATGGTCAAGCAGACTACCTTGACTATAGTGAAGAAGAACAACCTGTTGCATTACAGCTGGGGGGGCATAATCCGTTTGAATTAGCTCAGTGCGCACAATTAGGCGAACAAAGAGGTTATCAGGAAATTAATTTAAATTTGGGATGCCCCTCTCCTCGGGTCAAAAAAGGCGCCTTCGGAGCCGCTTTGATGCAAGATATTGAACAAGTTTGTGTTTGTTTGAAAGCGATGTGTGACGTGGTTTCAATTCCCGTGACCATCAAAATCCGTATTGGTGTAGATGAGCAGGATAGCTATGAATTTTTGTCTCAATTTATAGAAAAGATTTCCCGTGAAATTGATACTGTGATTATTCATGCTCGAAAAGCCTGGCTTTCTGGATTGAGTCCAAAAGAAAATCGAGAAATACCTCCATTAGACTATCCTCGGGTTTATCAGTTAAAAAAAGATTTTCCAAAGTTAAATATTGTGATCAATGGGGGGATCTCTACACTAGAAGAAGCGAAACAACATCTGCAATATGTAGAAGGTGTGATGATTGGCCGAGCCGCTTATCAAAACCCAACCCTTTTAACTCAGGTTGACTCTGAGCTTTTTAATGCACAAGACCCTCTAATCGATATTACCGCTTCAATCAAAGCATTTTATCCCTATATTGAACAAGAATTATCTCGTGGCACTTTTCTGAAACATCTGATTCGACCTATGTTAGGCTTATTTCAAGGCTGTGCAGGTGCCCGACAATGGCGTCGTTATCTCAGCGAAAATGCTTATCAATCAGGAGCAGATGTTTCTGTGATTGACAGAGCGTTATCTTTTGTAGCACCTCATGCTTAGAGCTCTTTCAAAAACGACCTGGAGTGTAACTCCAGGGCCTGTGTATCCCGTCTGAATCTGATCAAAGCACCATAATACCCATTAAAAATGAACCCATTGCCCAGAAAGCATCGGATTTTCAGAGGCAAAATCAGGAACAAAACGATCAGTGCCTTGAGCCTCAGGGTCTTGAGGAATGACAGCGGAAATACTCTGAATAAGTTGCTCAATGTTCATACTATGTTCACCGAGCATGACTTTCGCAATGGACTCACTCACGTCTTGCAGAATAATTTCATCTTGCTTTTCACGGTTGGCTTTTTTCGATATGAACAGATGAAGATCTTTTCCCTCGTTTTTCCATTGATACTGGATGTTCTCTAACGTCACCTGATTTAATGTTAATGTATTCTCTCCTTCTTTATCCTGAATGATGGCTTTCACCTGATCGTCAGCAGGGAATTCCGCGTCACCATCGCGATAGGTGTAATCATAAAAATCATCCCCTTTCCCTCCATTTGCGTGATCGATACCACGACCTAATTGAAACATGTCATCACCATCATGTCCGTGGAGTTCATTCTTGCCCTGCTCTCCATCCAGGGTTTTACCGGTAAGGCTGTGATTGATCAGAGCGTCATCGCCTAAACCGCCTTTGATGTGTCTTGCTGCCCTGCTTTTATCCACGACTACGTCATCTCCTGCCTGAGCAAAAAACAGGTGCGGTAAATTTTCTGCATCTGTGATAAGGATCACATCACTACTTTCTGAGGGGATGACTTTTGCTTTAGGTTGCCCGATATAAGGCTCATCAAAATCATCAACATCTATATCGTACACGCCATTTGAGGCATCTCTGATTTTGATGTGGCGATACTTTTCTCCCTTCATAAAATCGATCAAAACAATCTCTAACGCTTTCTGTGAATCGTACTCCAGCCTGGAGCGTAGAATAATGTCATCGCCTTTTCGAATGGGTTGAGTCATCTGATCAATGTTCATGGGAAGAATGATTTCATCTATTTCTGGCTTTGATTGATCGTCTTGATTGTCGATCACTACTGTTCTGGGTATTTTTCGATCATCGAGGCCTATTTCATACACGTCTTGTCCCGGGTTTCCTATTAAAAAGTCTGCTCCTCTGTAACTGAAAAAAATATTCGCTTCTTCATTACCTTCCATTTTATCGTTAAAAGGTGTGTCACTCAGAATCAGATTTTGTTCCTTGGTGAGGACAATTTCGTTCTCTCCTACTTTGATGATATCTGGGCTTTGGCCTGAACCAGTCTTAAAAAGGATATTGACTTGATCAGGCGGTGTTTTTTCAAAATAGTCTTGATGATTGAGATCATGTAAATAGTGATATTGCACATTAAATATCCCTTCAAATTCTTCTTTTTGTTCCAGTTTATCAGGCCACTGTGGGGTCATCAACGCGCCATCCTGAGTATAAAAAATCGCATTTTTATCTAAAATGAGCGCCGCAGACTCTTGAGAGTCCTAGCGATATAACGATCTCAGGATTAACGTGGTGTAAGTGGTGTTGGCATTTTTAAGCAGTATGTTCAGATCGTACTCGTTTCCTCTTTCATCAAGACGGATCGATTCGATATCTCGCAATGTATAATGCAGATAAATATCACTACATTCATTGCTTTCTTCTACTATGATCACTTTCGCATCTTTTGGTTGAGAATGATTTAAAATGTTAAAGGTGTCTCGTCCTTTAGATCCTGTCGCCTGACCAGATTCTAAATTAAAAATATCTGCAAAATGACCGCCTTGATATTGCTTGTTTCCTGTCCCCGGGAAAAAATGATTTTTTTTATTGAGATATCCTGTTGCCTTATCATTTCCTCCACCCAAATCAAAGACGGCGCTACTGTCTTCTTTCGGCTTTAAAAACGCCGAGAACGAAGCACATAATTCTGATCTACCGAGAAGCACATAATTCTGATCTACCGATAGGCTGGTCTTTAATAAAATGGATATCATCAGATAGCTGAATCACCTTGGTCCTGTTTTTTATGGTTTTTGTTAAAGTTTTATTGACTGGGTCAATCAAGGCCGGCTGATGAGAGGCTTGATCATAATCAACGCTATATATCGCATCAAATTTCAGGTGAAATGGTATGTTTCCCTGCTCCAGAGGGGTCTTTATAAAAGCAGGAAAACGAGGTGCCAATAATAACCCGTCGTCTGTAATGAGGGTAAACCTGTTGCTCAAAACAAGTAACGCTTCGTTTTTGGTATCTAAACGGTAGACATCTTTTATTTTTATAACAGTTTCGCTGTTATTTTGATTATCCATTGAAAGCACAAGATAAAACGAATCCCCCTCTCGTAATAATTCCATTTTTTTGAGCTCGTTGAAATCGTAATTCAGCATTATGTAACTGAACTCTCCGGGTTGATCGATGATATCCACCGTAAATCTATCGACTACGTCCGGATTGATATACGGTCTTTTAAGGACGCTGCGAACAATACAATACGTATCCGTTCCAATTCCTCCCATCGCAAGGCCGTTCTGTAGCGTTAAAATGTCATCGCCTGCGTGTGCACTGATACTCCCCAGCTGATTTTTAGGAAGAATTAACACATCATTTTGATCTGAACCATTAAGGTCATTAGAATGAGCAGGTTCAGTGATCAATGGCCAATTCGGGAAAGACGCTCTTTCGAGCTGCTCAACAAGAGAAGAATTTTCTGATAATTCATTGGCATTAACCACATCATCTGACTCAGTGAATCGAACGAAATCGTAATAACAATAGGGGCTCTCATTTTCCTGGTAATGCGTGACGAGAGTGCCCTTCCCTGGATTTGGCTTCATTTCATTGATCATTTTTGTATAAATATGTTTTCTTTCTTCTACTTCTTCAGGATGAAAATAACCCGGTAGATTAGAATGGTCATAAATATTTTGCTTTCCGTTAAAAAAACTTTCAAAAGAAGGAGGCACCCTTCCTTTGGTGTGGTTGTTCGTGAAGTAGGTGAGCTCTATATAATGCTTCTCTTGTAAAATGAAATCCGATGTCACATAAAAATAGTCACTGGCATGGATATTTTGCAGTAAATTGAATGTTTTATGGGCCTTTTCAGCTACTTGTATATCAAATTTTTCTTTTAATATTTCTCTCGTTTTCTTTTCAGTGAGCCTGTTTTGTGTTTCAGGTGTTGGATGATTCATTAAAGAGATATAAAGACCCTCTCTTACTTTTTCGGCAGTGCTTAACCTGATTTCTTTTGAGATCAGATTCACCATACTGATAGAAGAATACACCTTGGCTGCCAGAGCCATTGAGATGGACAATCCTAATGTCCACGCGCTTAACAGCATGCCTGCAACACTCATTTTTGGCATAAAAACAGCGCCCAAAGTGCTGATGGCTACGACTACACCGCTGGCCAACTGAATAGACTGAAATCCTCCCTGTACCATCAAGTCCGTTTTTTTATCCGCATTTTTTTCAGTAGAAGCCTGATTAAAACAGTCATAGGTGAAATAAATATCAAATACCACGCCAATAAAATTTAAGGTATTTACCGCAAAAGCGCCTACAATCAACCCTCTCATTTTTGAGGCTTGGGCCGACATTTGAATGCCTTTTGGGACAGCATTCCCCTGTAATTTTATTTTTGTGGCTGCACTCATTAACGTTCTGGAAATATTCGAGCCTTTTTGCATCTCCTTCATTCGATGATAAAAAGTGTATTGCATCCCATCCACCACGAAATTAACCGTCAGATTGATGGCTTGCATATTTTGATATTTGGTCAGTTGAGATTCTTCTTGGCTCTTCTCCTTCTTTTTGCCGAAAAGAACAAAATATTTTATATAGTCGATCATAAAGTCTATTGTTGAGCCTATTTTCATGACTTTGAAAGTCGTGCCCATACGCTGATCAATTTGTCTGAGCTTCTCTTGTTTTATTTTTTGCGACGCATTCCTGGATACCGTGTTGGGCTTTGTCTTTTTTACGGGAGAGCCTGTTGTCTCAGGTTTGCTGGTGGTTGGTTCTGGATTGACTGAAGAGGAAAGCGGATGCTTGATTTCTGCTGAAACGGTAATAGGAAGACTCTTTGGTTTATCAACGACTTGTTGAGGATCGGATGATAATGAAAGTGCGTGAAACGCTCTGAGCGCGATTTGTAATTCAGACGCGGTATCAGAGACCTCTGTCAATGCGGGCTGGAGTGGTAATATTGAAATATGATAGCGATTATTTTCTTTTCTAAAGCCATAATATTCACCGATGGTTGGAGCATTCTGATTTAACGGGTTGATTTTTTGATTGAAATACTTTTCTAAAACCTGTCCGAGTATTCGAGAGGCCGCCGGGTTTTTATTCACACTGATTTTTAATTCACCGATGTTGGGGTCATACAGGGTGTAATGCCATTGCTTTACTGAATCTTTAACACTCACCATTAATGAGCCGCCTGTTTTTGAATATAAGAGGTAATCACCTGGCTCTATTAAGGATGTAAAAGAATAATCTAAAGCAGGGCGGTTCACATTTGCCTGTGTTAACTTTAAGTGATGGAAACGAAGATCAAACTCCTCTAAGCCTCTCAGGCCAGATGAGTCAATCAGGCCTCTATGTCTTTGCTGTTGAAGTGCCGCCCTGGCCTTTAAAAGAGTAAAAAATTTTAACCGCGCGTTTTCACCCATTTGGCTCGCATGATAATAAGCCCATATCAGTGCTCTTGCGTTTAATTGTGCACCTGGAATTTCTGGAATATAAAAATTTTGTGGAAGCATTTTGAATGAACCGCCATATATCGCACTCCATTCTCGTAACGCCAGGCTGACATTCCGTTGCACTTCAAACCTGCGTTCCAGAGCATCCAATGCCTGAGAACCTTTAAAAGAAAAGGGGAAATCTATTCCCTCTAAGCTCAAAATATGAGCGCCAAAGCGGTTTAAAATTTCAGGATCAGTGATATGTAAAAGTAATTTTTTGGTGTCTAAAGTGCCTTTCATGCTCTGAAAGAAACTGGTCAAATCTTTCCATTGATTGGCATTGAGATGATTAAAACTCAGTTGCTTTGACTTCAGTGCTTCTAACAGTGCAAAAACGCGAAGGCCTTTTTCTATCAATGGCTCAGTGACTTCATTAGGGATGCGGGCAGAAATACCCTGTTCACGGAGCGACAAAATCAATACACTGTTAAATTCTTCTGTATTGTCTATATTGTCACTGACAACGCTGATGTTTGCAGGATTAGGTTGATGATTAAGCTGTAACTCTTCTTGTAGACTTGAAGTCAGAGCGGTGATGACTTCTGCTAAATTTGTGGCGGAATATCCGCCGACAAATTGGCCTTTTCTTTCTCCCACTATCCACCAGTTTAATGATCGGTTTAAAATGGTTTTATCACCAAACGCTTCGTATTCTCCTTCTCTTGTGAGATTAATAAGAAGTAGATTTCCTGTGCATTCATTGGCGATTTTTTGCGCGATTTCAGTGGATTTCCATTGATAATCCAATTTTAAAATCACATGCCCTACAAGAGCATTCTCAGCTGTCTCTGGACCTGGCCTGAAATGGGGTGCCCGCCCTGCAAGAATATTCATTTCCATTTCTTGAATAAGGGTGTCGATATTTACGGTTGACCAAAGTTGGTCAGCGATTGTTTTTTTAAATTTTGAGGTACTCTGAGGTTCTGTGGGAGGCTTTTGAAAGTAACCAATGGTTTCTTCTTTTTCTGTACCTGCTTTTTCTTGATGAGTGACACGATACACCACTTTCGCATATGTCGCCCGTTTGGGCATTTGAGCATGCGATACTAAAACATTACTTTGTAAAATGGAGTGTGATTTTAAATGCCGAATTTGCTCAGAAGTCAGTTTTGTGAGAATTTTAACTGTGGCTTCTATTTCTTGCCTACCATCATCGATGGTCTTCGTCTCTAAATTATCTAGCCTCGCTTCAAGTGGAGAAATGATGATTTTATCGGTAAAATTAATTTTAAAATTTGCCCCAAGAGCCAATGGAGCAATATCGGCGCTGGTCTGCTGTAGATGATCATGAGGAATAAAAAGATTTTTTTTATAAAAAACCTGATAAATGATTTCGTTATCGAAACCCGGTAACTTAAATTTACTGTCACCAAAACCATACCGGTCTAATATTTGCATTTCTCGGGGATTAAGACCTGAGATCTTAAGTTGAAATCCAATCATTTTACGATCAGTAGATTGATAGTTACTCTCATCATAAATAGGATCAACTCGCGCATAGCTCCTCATATTCCTTAAAATAACAGGCACTTTTCTACCAATATCATCCATATTTAATGGCCTGTTTATTATCAAAGATTTTTGGCCAGGTTCTTTCAGACCCACTATTTTTAATTCACAAGGCGGGGTATTGAGCATTTTATTGAATACATCATGGACAATTTCAATGCTTTTTTCGTCAATAAAAGAGGTTAGATCCGCTGTTGAAATATCTTTTGTAGTAATCGCATCAATATAAGGAGAAATAAATTCATTTAAATTATTTTGAATACTTGAAAAAATCTGTTTTTTAAAAAAAAACATTTTATCTAAAAATTCTTGACTGATGAGTTGATTTATAGAAATATTATTTTTTTTATCAAACTTTTAAACGCTAATTGAGTTAAAGAATTTAATTTGGAATTTTCAAAAATCGTTTTTAAAAAAAAGTGTAATGTCTGTTGATCGTAATTTTTATGATTAAATAAAATATTAACAATTTTTGCTCTAAAATATGTTTTGAATATTTTTAACTCGTTATCTGGTGTGAGTTTTAAATCTTTATGTATCATATTAATTAAATGATTATCAGGTCGATGGGGTTCCCAAAAATTTAATGTAGTACCATCATTAAATTCATATATTGCACGGCCAATTATTTTTTCTCCCTCTTTTGTAGTGATTGGGATCAATGTTTGTAAGTTGTCTTTTTTATTATAATCAAATTGTTTTTTTATTTTAAATCTGACGATAGGATTTGTTTCTTCTTCAATAGAGAAAGATTCAATAAAAGATTCTTTAAATATTCCTTTTTTTTTAACCTTAACTTCTTTAACTTCTTTAACTTCTTTAACTTCTTTAACTTCTTTAACTTCTTTAACTTCTTTAACTTCTTTAACTTCTTTAACTTCTTTAACTTCTTTAACTTCTTTAACTTCTTTAACTTCTTTAACTTCTTTTCTGGTGGTTCCGTCTGATTTTTGTGTTTCTAAAATAGAAATATGACTCGATTCTTCTTTAAATAAAACGGGATACTCATGATTTTTTACAAAAATAGAAAATGGCGTATTTTTGGATATCACAAAATTTGGAATAACAATATCTGTTTTTTTTATTCCTGAAATTTCTAATTCAAAAATAAATGGATTCACTTTATTTTCTTGAGTTTTTTTTATCTTTTTGACGCGTGCAAATATTTTTTTGCCGTCAGGCAATGGTAATTCAATCATTTTATTCACATCAAAATCAAAAAAACATCGGCTCACCTTTTTCCACGTTATTTTTCCAGCTTGACCTATAACGTTTCGTCGTGAATACATATCGCTTAATTGATGAAGTTGAATGGCGCCTTTTTCATAAAGCCGGGGTTTAAAAATTTGAACAGGCCGATCTTCTTTTAATATTTCCCAAAACATGTTCCGTAAAATAAGTTTAAGTTTTTCTTTAAAATCA
Organism: Candidatus Hamiltonella defensa 5AT (Acyrthosiphon pisum); assembly: GCF_000021705.1. Classification (NCBI taxonomy): domain Bacteria; kingdom Pseudomonadati; phylum Pseudomonadota; class Gammaproteobacteria; order Enterobacterales; family Enterobacteriaceae; genus Candidatus Williamhamiltonella; species Candidatus Williamhamiltonella defendens. The sequence continues at coordinate 1,835,444 of NC_012751.1, read as the reverse complement.
ATTTGAGGATATTGCTTCATTTGTTGGGCAATTTTGTTGATATCCTGTTCGTTGATTTGAGAAAAAATCAAATCTTTGAAGATGATGCCAATACTTCGCCCGCCTTCTGTATAATTAGAAAAATATTCCTTTTGGACTTCTCGTATATTCATCAGCGCGTGGGCATCTTTCTCGATTTCCTGATCCCAGTTATTCCAAATAGAAAAATCAAAAGATCTGGTGATTTCGTTTATTTTTGATCCTCTTTCCATCAGAAATCGATAAAGTTCGGATTTATCCCATATTTTTTCTGGAAACCTGGCAAACGATTCAATAGAGTTTTCGATTTTTTCATTGAATTTTGATGTCATCCCTTCAATTCGGAAGGATTCTGGCTGAGAAGCGCTTTTTTTAATAAAGTTTTTTTTGAAAATCTTTTTTAATCTATCCATGAGTTCTGTCCTTGTAATATAAGTTATCCTGATATTCTTTTTTTAATAAATATGACTAGTCATAATGATTATATTTATGATTTATAAAATCAGTTAATAAAGCACATTAATATAGTATAAAAATCATTTTTTAATAATAAATATAAAAACTTGTTTTTTATTCATTAAAAATGAAATATATTAAAAATTATTCATAATAAAATAACCGCTTCTGTAGATCGCCTTAAATTAAAAAATGACAAAATCTGAAAAATTGAATGAGTTTTGAACAATCGCCTCAAAAAAAGTAAAGGGTTGTACTTTTTTACAGAATAAATTTGCTATCTAAAATTGACTCCAAAAGATGTAATCATTACAATCGCCGCCCTCAGTGTATCAATTTTTTCGTGCTTCATCTGTCATTATTTTAAGCTCAGGTAAATATTTTCATGAAACGCACCTTCCAACCCTCTGTTTTAAAACGCAATCGTAGTCATGGTTTTCGTGCTCGGATGGCCAATAAAAATGGTCGTCAAGTTTTGGCTCGTCGTCGCGCAAAAGGCCGTACTCGTCTCACCGTTTCTCACTGATTATACATACAGCATTGGTTGTTCAGTTTAGTTTTCCAAGAGAGTTACGTTTATTAACTCCTCATTCTTTTGGTTTTGTCTTTGAAAAACCTCAGCGAGCCAGTACTGAACAAATCACAGTGCTTGCTCGTATCAATGATCTAAAGCATCCACGTATTGGCTTCGCTATTTCAAAAAAAAACGTGAAACACGCACATCACCGAAATAGGATTAAACGGCTGACTCGAGAAAGTTTTCGTTTACATCAGCATTTTTTGTTGCCCATGGATTTTATCATTTTGGCTAAAAAAGGAGTGGATAAGCTCGATAACCAGGTTTTGAATGCAGTTTTGGAAAGATTATGGCGTCGTTACTCTCATTAAGTTCAAAAATTTTAATTAAGTTGATGCTGTATTTGATAAAAGCTTATCAATTGATCTCCCGCTTTTTTTTACCTCCTTCTTGTCGCTTTTATCCTTCCTGCTCTGATTACGCCATTGAGTCGCTGCGCCGATTTGGAGTGATAAAAGGCAGCTGGCTTACTGCCAAACGTATCATAAGATGTCACCCTCTACATTCAGCAGGAAACGACCCTGTGCCACCGAAACATCACGATCACAGAGAATATTAAAGATGGATTCACAACGTAATCTTCTACTTATCGCTTTTTTTTTCGTCTCTTTTATGATCTGGCAAACCTGGCAAGTCGATCATAATCCGCTGAAAGCGGTTGAAAATGGTACTGCCCTTGTGACTAATAATAATGGAACAGAGACTTCAACCCTGGTGCCGCTCTCCAATACTCAAGGGCAAAAAATCACTGTCACAACAGATGTGTTGTCATTGACCATCGATACACAAGGGGGAGATATTCAACAAGCAAACCTTCTTGCATATCCAGATACTTTAGGCTCAAAGAAAAGCTTTCAGTTGCTCGAAAGTACACCAGATTTTGTTTATGAAGCTCAAAGTGGACTCACTGGGAAAAATGGCCCAGATAATCCTCTCAATGGCCATCGCCCTGTTTATTCCGTAAAACAGCCTCATTTTGTATTGCCTGAAGGTCAAAATGAATTGCAGATCCCTCTGACTTTTACGGATAAAAACGGCTTGGTATTGACCAAAACTTTTATCCTCAAACGTAATGATTATGCGATTCGTGTGCTTTATCGGATAAACAATGCTTCCAGTACTCCCTTGGAGTTCAATTTTTTTGGTCAATTAAAACAAAGTACTCAGCTTCCTAAACATCGTGATACCGCTAGCAGTAATTTTGCTTTACATACGTATCGAGGCGCCGCTTACTCTTCTAAAGAAGATAAATATAAAAAGTACAGCTTTAGTGATATTGAAGATGCAAATTTAAATATCACGACTCAGGGGGGATGGGTTGCCATGCTACAGCAATACTTTGCGACAGCCTGGATCCCTAACGCCGGTGAAACTCATGATTTTTATTCTCGTCACCTAGGCCATGGTTTGGTCGCCTCGGGTTTTAAAAGCCTTCCTGTCCTGGTCAATCCTGGCGAGCAAAAGGAATTATCAGCGACCTTATGGGTGGGCCCCGAGCTACAGGATAAGATGGCGGTGATTGCACCTCATCTTGACTTGACTGTAGATTATGGCTGGCTCTGGTTTATCTCACAGCCGTTGTTTAAATTATTGAAATTTATCCATGGTTTTGTCGGTAATTGGGGGCTTTCTATCATCCTGATTACCTTTATTGTCAGAGGGATCATGTATCCCTTAACCAAAGCACAATATACTTCCATGGCCAAGATGCGGATGTTACAGCCTAAGCTGACAGAGATGCGCGAACGCATAGGGGATGACAGACAACGCATGAGTCAAGAGATGATGGCATTGTATAAATCTGAAAAGGTGAATCCACTCGGTGGGTGTTTGCCTTTGATCATTCAAATGCCGATCTTTTTGGCGCTGTATTACATGTTGATGGGTTCTGTTGAGCTCCGTCACGCGCCCTTTATCCTATGGATTCACGATTTATCTGCTCAGGATCCCTACTATATTTTACCAATACTGATGGGGCTGACCATGTATTTTATTCAAAAAATGTCCCCAAGTACCATCACAGATCCCATGCAAAAAAAGATCATGAACTTTATGCCCGTGATCTTCACTGTGTTCTTTTTATGGTTCCCTTCAGGATTAGTGCTTTACTATATCGTGAGTAATCTGGTTACCATTATACAGCAGCAATTAATTTATCGTGGTTTGGAAAGTCGAGGCTTACATAACCGTGATAAAAAGAAATAATTTAAAATAAATACTTTATTGAGCGGTCCAATAGACAACCTTATTTTTTAGAACAAGCTCAATCTGCTTTTGATGTATCAATGATACACAAGAGATTCTAAACCGAGGTTCGCATGAGTCACACTGACACCATCGTAGCCCAAGCCACCCCTATCGGACGTGGTGGTATAGGGATTTTGCGTATTTCAGGGTGTGCCACAAAAACAGTCGCGAAAGAGATACTGGGTAAATTGCCTCGTGCGCGTTACGCCGAGTATCTTGCATTTAAGGATCCCGAAGGGAATATTTTAGATCAAGGTATTGCGTTATATTTCCCTGCGCCCCATTCATTTACAGGTGAAGATGTTTTAGAGCTACAAGGGCATGGGGGCCCTATTATTCTGGACTTATTACTCAAAGCGATTTTAAATCTGCCTGATGTTTGTGTTCGTATTGCTCGTCCGGGGGAGTTCTCTGAAAGGGCCTTTTTGAATGATAAATTAGACTTGGTTCAAGCGGAAGCTGTTGCGGATCTCATTGATGCCAGTACCGAGCAAGCTGCCCGTTGCGCTCTACATTCTCTCAAAGGCACTTTTTCTTTACGTATTAATCAATTGATAGAATCGCTCACTTATTTAAGAGTCTATATTGAAGCTTCAATGGATTTTTCTGATGAAGAAATTGATTTTTTATCTGATGGCAAGATTGAAACTCAATTAGATAGGGTGATTCATGATTTAGATAAAGTGCGCTCGGAAGCTCGCCAAGGTCAGCTGTTACGTGAGGGAATGAAAATAGTGATAGCGGGCCGTCCAAACGTAGGTAAATCCAGTTTATTGAATGCGCTCACAGGCAGGGAAACGGCTATCGTGACTCAGATACCAGGCACAACCCGTGATGTATTGCGAGAACAGATTCAGATTAATGGCATGCCTTTGCATATCATTGATACAGCGGGGCTTAGAGAAACGGAAGATCCAGTTGAAAAAATAGGTATTGAACGAGCCTGGAATGAAATTGAGCAAGCAGACAGAATATTATTCATTGTTGACGGAAGCACAAGCTCAGAAAAAACAATCTATCCACTTTGGCCAGAATGGGAGGCACGTTTATCCAGATCTCGTTTGCCTATCACTCTGATACGCAATAAGTCGGATATCACAGGTGAAGATGTTGCATTGACTGAAACCGAGGAAGGCACATTCATCTCTCTTTCTGCTCGAACAGGCGAAGGGATTGATCTTTTGCGGGAACATCTGCAACAAACAATGGGTTTTTCAGGCAATATGGAGGGAGGATTTTTAGCGCGCCGGAGGCACTTAGAGGCACTAGAAAATGCGGCACAGTATCTTTTATCCGCTAGACAAAAATGGTCATCGGGAAATTTTTTGAGCGAACTCTTAGCCGAAGAATTGCGTTTGGCACAACAGGTTCTGAGTGAAATAACAGGTCAGGTCAGTTCTAACGATTTATTAGGAATAATTTTTTCCAGCTTTTGTATTGGGAAGTAAAAATAATCATTTAGGCCGGTCTATTACTTTGGGTCAGTACCTTGATATTAGCAATAGAGCCTATGAACTTATGGGTAAACCGCAAGAGCGAAGCCAAAAAGTTTTTAAAGGGCTAAGGTATTCGGCTTGGCATAATACAGCGTTGTTACAGTGGTCGCTTCGTGCAGGTATTACTAAACACATCACTTTTCATTCAGGGCGTCATACTTTTGCCGTTTTACAGCTTGCTGACCTGCCAGCCATGCCAAAACCCGAGCTTCAATCGCTGAGTAATCAGACACCATCAACCGCTTACCTTGCGCGTAAGCAAGAACTCAATGCCTCCATAGAATCGTTGTAAATCATTTCCAATAATTGAGCATTTTGATATTGAAACAACTCAATGCACACGTCCGTATTTTTGAATGAGGGCCTGGGGAGGTTTTGTGGCTGGAAATGGCGACCACTCCATCTCCCTGTGGAGGCTCCGTGGTACATTAACAGGCCATGTGCCCTGTGATCGTTCATGACCAGTGCTTTTAGGGCTGCATATTTGGCTGTGCTGGTTTTGCCCAGTTGTTGGCGTATCTCAATCAAACGTCTGTCGGTATCGGGGAGTGTGTCATCTTTCAGTACTTCCCCCAGGATCGCCTTATCAAACTGCATCAAGGGGTAGCCCAGATCGTGGCTAATGTAGTCCATCAATCGATGGCGTTGGCTGACATTAGTGAGATGGCGATGGGTTATCTGGGTGATTTCTTCATTGCGCCATTCGGTTAAGCCACCTTTTTGAACTCCTCTTCAACAGAGGACCTCAGTGCAGGTCGCTTATCTGATTCCGGTGCCAGAATTGGCTTACCTTGTGGATGGATGGCCAGTTCATCCAGTAGCGGGTGCTTTTTGCCCAGTAATTTTTCTGCCTGGGCAGGGCTGACTAACTTTTGGGTGAATATTTCGGCCACTTTCAGGTGGGTCTTGCGTAAGCTTTGTTCTGCCTGTGCCTCATCACGCCACTTTCGAATACTTCGGCCTGTCACCAATTTGTAGCCAGGGATATCTCGCCCCTGCTCAAGTTCCTGCAATGCCGTGGCTTCTACTGACTTGATCCAGTCAGCCATCATGTTCAATTGAGGCAGGAGCGCGGCAATGTCTCTGTTATTTAACAGAGTGATATCTTTGAGAGCGATGGGGGTGACAACGTTCTGGAATTCTTGAGCCGCCACTTGCAAGCTGCGCGCTGCCAGTGCCCGGCAACGCGCCTTTGCACGACAGAATTTGCACGCTTTCGGGTCTGGCCTGAAATCCGCATGGGGTGCTAATGCCAGTGCCGCCCGTTTTTTGGCTTGTTCACCAAAAACCAGCAGCTCATCACGGCTTATCTCGTGTTCGCTGATGTGATCTAAACGAGGCTGAACCATCGCCAGCTTGAAGGTGGTGATGTGATCGAAGATGAATTCATATTCATTCAGGGCACCTAAGGCATAGAGCAGGGCTTGCGGGTTGTTTTCTGCCTCTACCCTGACGCCCTTGCCCATCACTGCCGAAGCAGATGGGGTAAGCTGGATACAGCGCAATTGGCGCCCCCTCAGCATGTTGACTTTCCTGGGTCTGTTGGTGGCTGATACGTTCGGTTTGACTCAATTCAGATTGGCACAGGAAGCATAGACATTACTTCAAATTGGCTTGGGAGGGTATGTCGTGGGTCGTAGTGCTGAAAAAGTCATTCCTAAAGTCACTGAACTCATGCGTAAGGACTAGATAGTGTCGTCATGAAATATTGAGCCATAGGGCAAGGCAGCGTATTTGTACTGCAGCGAGAAAAGAGGCGGTATTCTTTGCATAACGAGTAGCAATCCCCCGCCAGCGCTTGAGATGCAGAAAAGAATTCTCCACGAGATGTCGATGTTTGTAGAGGGCTTTATCATATTCACGTTGAATTTTCCGATTCTTTTTAGGGGGAATCACCCCTTGCATATGAGCCTCTGTAGCCTGTCTGAGAATTTGATTGCTATCATAGCCCTTATCAGCCAGCAAATTTTCTGCTTTGATGCCTTCAATCAAGTTTTCAGCCTGTATACAATCTGCTGTGGTACCTGATGTAATAAAAACTCTGACCGGCATACCATGCGCATCCACGGCCAAATGGTTCTTGCTGTTGAGCCCCCTTTTGTGCTCCCCATATTCTGATGACCTCCTTTTGCCCCTGACGCGTGAGGGTGAACTTGACTGTGCGTGACGTCGATCATCAGCCATTCAAAATCCGGCTCCACAATCAGTGCTTCCAAGAGAGACTCCCATAGCCCTTTGTCACGCCAGCGGCAAAACCGGCGATGCGTATTTTTCCAACCATCGTAATCCGGCGGTCAATCACGCCAAGGGGCACCAGTTCTCAATATCCAGAAAACAGCATTAATAAACTGCCGGTTATCTCGGGCTATTCCTCCCCAAGACCCTTTTCTTCCTGGTAGATGAGGCTCCAGCAGACTCCAAACATGATCCGATATATCGTGACGGCGATGGGCTAGATTCATTTTGATTAGGTAAGCAGGCCGCAAGTGCCCACTCCCTCAAGAACCGTACGTGCGAGTTACCCCGCATACGGCTCACGCAACTTACTCACTTCAACATTTTTCCTTTTTTGCTATGTAATTGTCTGTGGCAATTAGCATGTAACAATCTTAGATTAGCCAGCTTGTTGTCACCCCCTTCAGCTTTAGGCTGAATATGATGAACATGCAATTGTTCACCATTGTCCAACTCTTGATCACAGAGAGGACAATAACCTTTCTGTCGCTTATAGAGGTTAACTTTGACACCGTAAATAAAAGGCTGTTTACGTGCCTGCCTATTACGCCAATAGTCACGCAATTCCGGATTGTCGGGGGAAGCATTTTTTGGAACTAGCCAATGACGCTGTATTTTTGTCCATGCATGCTTCCAAAGAAATCCACCGGTTGATTTATCCATAAATACTGAATAGTCTTCTCTACCTGGTATCTTGCCTAAGTAGTGTTTTCTTCGCCACCACCAGTGTTTATTGGGATGACGTCGATACAAATATCTACGTTGGCGGATCCACATCCATTGGTCTAATGCACTGAATGTTCTTTTTGAAGCACGTGCGACGTGAAAGTTGCACCACAGAAGTCCCTTGAAAAAGGGTAAGGTTGATCCGAAACCTTATTGCCACTTACTCGGTGCAAGAGGAGTAATTCTCTTGTGCTAAGCGAGAATGAAAGCCTAACTAAAGTATTAAGCTGAATAAGAAATAGGGGCAAGGCAAAACTGAAATGGGTTGAATAAAGTGAATCTCCGTTATTAAAATGTCGTAAGCAAGTAAAACACGAAATCAGATGTGACGTGTTATGGGGAAGTTTAACGACAGTTAGAAACGGGTAAAGAAGAGTGTTCGTTCTTTACGACGGATCCCGTTCCCCGGCATAGAGGAGGCAGCCCACTCAATGTATCTTCATGGTGTGAAACACGGTAACCCCATTAATCTTTTAGTGTTGATGTAAATACTAAGAGACAGTGGGCATAAGACGTTCCAAAAAGCGAAGGCAATCAGCCGAAAGGCAACTGGAAATCATAACAGGATTGATAGAGGTAATTACTTTACTCTGAAAAGAGGCTGACGTGGAACGGGTGACTTACCCATATAATCCTTTACCAAGGTTATGAATTGATTTAGAAGAGTTAGATGCCTATGGCAAACGTAATAAATCAAAACTATGAACAACAACTGGAATGGCATGCTATTAACTGGCGTGTTGTGACAGCCATGATTAATAATCTAAGGCAAAGAATATATAGGGCTTCAGCAACAGGTGACTTAAAGAAAGTCAGAAATCTGCAAAAACTCATGATGAAATCAAGAGCTAACCATCTTCTGGCTATCAGGAAAGTCACTCAGGTCAATCGGGGAAAACACACGGCTGGAGTAGATAATCAGGTAATTAATGACCATAAAGGACGAGAACATCTTTATAAGTTATTAAGCCAAACAACTTCAGAAAAGGTTTATCCAGTAAAACGAGTTTACATAGCAAAAAAGAATGGAAAAAAACGCCCTCTTGGGATCCCAACCATTCTCGACCGCTGTAGACAAGCGATAGTTAAATCGGCGCTGGAACCTTATTGGGAAGCAAAATTTGAACCAGTCAGCTACGGATTTAGACCGGGGCGAAGTGCCCATGACGCAATACAAAAAATTTTCTGTATTGCCAGAGCACGAGGGACACGGCACTGGGTACTAGATGCAGATATTAAAGGCGCATTTGACAACATTGACCATAATTTTCTCATAAAAAAAATCGGGGGATTCCCCGAAAGAAACATGATTAAACAATGGTTACAAGCCGGTGTGCTGGAACATGGCAACTATATACCCAATGTTGCAGGTACTCCGCAAGGCGGGATTATCAGTCCACTACTGGCCAATATTGCACTCCACGGAATGGAGACCTTACTGGGTATTCAATACTGGAAAAACGGCACGCCAAAACAAGGGCAACCTTATGCAGTAGTTCGTTATGCGGATGATTTTGTCGTATTCGGTAAATCCCGTGAAGAGTGCGAAACTGCCAAAATAAAGTTGCAAATTTGGTTAGCTCAGAGAGGGTTAGCTCTTTCTGAAGAAAAAACCAGTATCAAACACTTGAAGGAAGGATTCGACTTCCTGGGATTTAATATACGACATTATGACAATCGCCACAGAAAACGGGGATATATATTGTTAACGAAGCCCTCAAAGGAGTCGATGAAAAGGTACAAACAGCAAATGAGAATGACCTGGAAAGGTATTATCGGTATGCCGACACAAGAAGGAATAAGACAACTGAATGCCAAGATAATAGGATGGTGTAATTACTATCGTATTGGTGCTTCAAAAAGAACATTCAGTGCATTAGACCAATGGATGTGGATCCGCCAACGTAGATATTTGTATCGACGTCATCCCAATAAACACTGGTGGTGGCGAAGAAAACACTACTTAGGCAAGATACCAGGTAGAGAAGACTATTCAGTATTTATGGATAAATCAACCGGTGGATTTCTTTGGAAGCATGCATGGACAAAAATACAGCGTCATTGGCTAGTTCCAAAAAATGCTTCCCCCGACAATCCGGAATTGCGTGACTATTGGCGTAATAGGCAGGCACGTAAACAGCCTTTTATTTACGGTGTCAAAGTTAACCTCTATAAGCGACAGAAAGGTTATTGTCCTCTCTGTGATCAAGAGTTGGACAATGGTGAACAATTGCATGTTCATCATATTCAGCCTAAAGCTGAAGGGGGTGACAACAAGCTGGCTAATCTAAGATTGTTACATGCTAATTGCCACAGACAATTACATAGCAAAAAAGGAAAAATGTTGAAGTGAGTAAGTTGCGTGAGCCGTATGCGGGGTAACTCGCACGTACGGTTCTTGAGGGAGTGGGCACTTGCGGCCTGCTTACCTAATCAATACGATAGTAATTACACCATCCTATTATCTTGGCATTCAGTTGTCTTATTCCTTCTTGTGTCGGCATACCGATAATACCTTTCCAGGTCATTCTCATTTGCTGTTTGTACCTTTTCATCGACTCCTTTGAGGGCTTCGTTAACAATATATATCCCCGTTTTCTGTGGCGATTGTCATAATGTCGTATATTAAATCCCAGGAAGTCGAATCCTTCCTTCAAGTGTTTGATACTGGTTTTTTCTTCAGAAAGAGCTAACCCTCTCTGAGCTAACCAAATTTGCAACTTTATTTTGGCAGTTTCGCACTCTTCACGGGATTTACCGAATACGACAAAATCATCCGCATAACGAACTACTGCATAAGGTTGCCCTTGTTTTGGCGTGCCGTTTTTCCAGTATTGAATACCCAGTAAGGTCTCCATTCCGTGGAGTGCAATATTGGCCAGTAGTGGACTGATAATCCCGCCTTGCGGAGTACCTGCAACATTGGGTATATAGTTGCCATGTTCCAGCACACCGGCTTGTAACCATTGTTTAATCATGTTTCTTTCGGGGAATCCCCCGATTTTTTTTATGAGAAAATTATGGTCAATGTTGTCAAATGCGCCTTTAATATCTGCATCTAGTACCCAGTGCCGTGTCCCTCGTGCTCTGGCAATACAGAAAATTTTTTGTATTGCGTCATGGGCACTTCGCCCCGGTCTAAATCCGTAGCTGACTGGTTCAAATTTTGCTTCCCAATAAGGTTCCAGCGCCGATTTAACTATCGCTTGTCTACAGCGGTCGAGAATGGTTGGGATCCCAAGAGGGCGTTTTTTTCCATTCTTTTTTGCTATGTAAACTCGTTTTACTGGATAAACCTTTTCTGAAGTTGTTTGGCTTAATAACTTATAAAGATGTTCTCGTCCTTTATGGTCATTAATTACCTGATTATCTACTCCAGCCGTGTGTTTTCCCCGATTGACCTGAGTGACTTTCCTGATAGCCAGAAGATGGTTAGCTCTTGATTTCATCATGAGTTTTTGCAGATTTCTGACTTTCTTTAAGTCACCTGTTGCTGAAGCCCTATATATTCTTTGCCTTAGATTATTAATCATGGCTGTCACAACACGCCAGTTAATAGCATGCCATTCCAGTTGTTGTTCATAGTTTTGATTTATTACGTTTGCCATAGGCATCTAACTCTTCTAAATCAATTCATAACCTTGGTAAAGGATTATATGGGTAAGTCACCCGTTCCACGTCAGCCTCTTTTCAGAGTAAAGTAATTACCTCTATCAATCCTGTTATGATTTCCAGTTGCCTTTCGGCTGATTGCCTTCGCTTTTTGGAACGTCTTATGCCCACTGTCTCTTAGTATTTACATCAACACTAAAAGATTAATGGGGTTACCGTGTTTCACACCATGAAGATACATTGAGTGGGCTGCCTCCTCTATGCCGGGGAACGGGATCCGTCGTAAAGAACGAACACTCTTCTTTACCCGTTTCTAACTGTCGTTAAACTTCCCCATAACACGTCACATCTGATTTCGTGTTTTACTTGCTTACGACATTTTAATAACGGAGATTCACTTTATTCAACCCATTTCAGTTTTGCCTTGCCCCTATTTCTTATTCAGCTTAATACTTTAGTTAGGCTTTCATTCTCGCTTAGCACAAGAGAATTACTCCTCTTGCACCGAGTAAGTGGCAATAAGGTTTCGGATCAACCTTACCCTTTTTCAAGGGACTTCTGTGGTGCAACTTTCACGTCGCACACATTCTCTCAACAAGGATTTTTATTCCCTTAATCATAACTGATTTTTTATTACGTGACGACACTATCTAGGTCATGATTGAAAAAGCCACCGTGGCAGCGACTTATACTGCGTCTGCTGTGACCACCATGGCGTGATTAACCATTAATGAGTGGGTCGCTTTAGGCGGCTTCCTGTGGTTTCTCGGGTCAATACCAACAAGAACCGGTCCCTGCTGAAGGTGGCATGATTAAAAAGACGTGAGTCCATCGTTATAAAACGCCACCGGCTAACCCTATCCGTATCCTCATCCTTGAAAAGGAAGATGTGACCGCATTAGCGACAAATTTAGAAAAGCTGCTACCATTAGGTCTTGAAAGTCTCGGCAGCAGAGGTAAGAACAAAGCTGGGGCTCTCAGAGCCGGCGAAAGAGGCGGATTTATTGGGCGTCTCTATAACCACCGCGCTCAAGCATCAGCAACAAACCGCGCACAGGGCTGTGCCTGTTCAAACAGGACTATCAACAGAAGTCAACTGGATGATATTGAGGTTTTAGCAGAGGAAGTGAGTATACTCAATGTTGTTCCGAACATTTTGAAGAGAGATAATGTGGTTATTTGGGTATAATAGAGGTCTTTCATTTTCTTTTTTGTGTAGGAGGAAACTGCCCCGATGGCGGGTGAAATTCCCCCGCCTTGGTCCCTCACTGTGTCGGCGCCGTCTCCTTGTGCAAAATAATACGTAATCGCCCCGGCCTAATTCCACCAGCCTGTCTTGGCTTGGGCCCCCTGTCACGCTGTTATCGCCTGATGCGAGAGAAATCGCATCGTTTCCTTTCCCCCTATGATCTCATACCCACCAGAACTGAGGTCAACAAAAGTATCATCGCCCTTCCCTAAATCATAGTTATCTACAGATCATGTAGGGTTAAGAACCGCCATCGCGAAATGAGCAAGTTCTTCAGGGGTCTATTCTGCTAATAAAGTCAAGGTATTGAGTAAGATGGATAGTCCTGCGAGCAGAGCTGGAGCGCTTTCTATTCGTCCTCGTTTTTGTTGTCGTCCGGATAATCGACAAATTAACTGACGGGCGGCTACATTGTCGTCGTCTTCAGAGCGTTGTCGTCTCCATACCAGTACACATGCCATACTGGCTATCAATAACCTGCGTAGCACAGCTCCAGCACTAAGCTGACGCCATTTTTCTACGTCATGTCCAGCCCCTTTGAGCAGCTTCAAAAAGGAGTCGATACTCCAGCGCCAGTAATACCAGCGAGCGACTTCTGCGCTGATGCTCTCGCGGCTTACGTTTGTGAGCAGCGTCCAGCGTCCGATAAAATTACCGTCAGTATCGGTAAGGCGAACCGCAACCAGTCTGAGCGTCAGAGCTACGCCTGGCTGTACTTTCACTCGCCGGCCCGTGTTCTTGTCTTTCCGCTTCGGTTTTGCGGTTCGCGTGATGATGACAGATGTTTCGCCGATCTCCATATTGGCTTTTTTCCCTTTCCAGCGAATTTATCCGCATGCGATAAACGGAGAGCAGTTTTCCGGTACTGATGGTCTCCAGACGATGTTGATCTGAAAAATGGATGGGTTTCATTCTCTGGCGATCAAGCTCCGTCATCTTTAGCCATAGGTTCAGGTGTTCTATTTTTGGATGTTGCCGGGCGGCGCCCTTGGGACGCCAGGAAGGATAAGACTGTGATGGAGACGATATCCCCCTGCTGGGCAGGGTCTGTGGCACCGGCTTGGGCGAAAAATCATAGAGGCGGCTAAATCCGCCTCTGGCGAAGTTGAGGGCGGCTGATGTAAGCGTAAAGAGGACTCACCCTCCTTTTCAATTTCTTTATGGGTTAATGCGCGGCCCTTCTCTGTTTCTGCTGGTGAGCTCACCCGCTCTCTGCTCAGTGAAGGGGTTTCTTCGTCCGCGAGATTCTTTAACTTCCTCCTCTTTTTAAGGGGTAATCTTTTACTCTCATTGTCGTCATGGGTGTCTGTTGAAATATCTCGACTGATACTTGTCTGTGGGTCCTTTCCAGAGATGGCTAATGTCGATTCGGATGTGTTTTGTGCATGGGGCATGGGGCATTCTCCTCGTGGGATACTGTGTTACATCCATAACCGATGCGGCGCAGTCCTAAGATGTTGAAGTTCAGTCAAAGCGGGCTGAATGACCTTAATCTACAGCTACAGATTTGTACTTAAATGCAACATCATTGACTTTGTGCCGGATTTTTAAACATTCAAGTTTAAGCATCTATTAAAATAACTCATTACCCTAGGTGAGGACCGGACGTGGTGGGTATTTTGACAGCGCTGGTGAGCGATCGACAAAAATTGACCCCTTTCGACTTTAAACCAGTGAGTTGAGCATCTGGCACGGATCAGTCAACTACCATAGTTCTATCGTATTAAAAAAATTCACCCTGATGACCCCCAAAATTTGGCTGACGTTATTGGTAATAAGAGATTCAGTTGACCTGATTCAGACCCGCTTTACTCAGATATTCATGATGTTCATTTTCAATACGCTCAATGTCTGAAACGGGCACGTAATAATCCACATCTTGGTCGAAACTTTTTGCAATCCAGGTGGCACCCATCCCTATCACCCCCACTATCGCCAGCCACCAGATATGCCAAATCATGGCAAAACCAAAAATGACACTAAAAGCGGCAATAATGATCCCTGTTGCACTATTTTTAGACATATGTATTTCTGCATATTTTTCTGGACGTGGATAAGCTTCTCCCTTCTCTTTCATGTCAAAAAACGCATCACGACTTTTGATTTCTGGCACCACCGCAAAATTGTAAAAAGCCGAAGGAGAGGAGGTCGCCCATTCCAGGGTACGCCCTCCCCACGGATCTCCTGTTAAATCCCGATTTTTTTCACGATCACGGATACTGACGACAATTTGGATCAACTGGCAGAGAATACCAAAGGCAATCAGAACAGCACCTCCTGCGGCTACCATCAACAGAGGATGAAATTGGGGATTAATATTTTGGCTCAGACGACGGGTCATCCCCATCAAGCCCAACACGTATAGGGGCATAAAGGCGACGAAGAAACCGATCAGCCAAAACCAAAATGCCCTGATGCCCCATTTTTCATTTAAGGTAAATCCAAACGCCTTGGGAAACCAATACGTGAGGCCGGCAAAACAGCCAAACACGACGCCTCCAATAATCACATTATGAAAGTGCGCAATCAAAAAGAGGCTATTGTGCAACACAAAATTCGCTGCCGGCACCGCCAGTAATACCCCAGTCATTCCGCCCACAGAAAAAGTGACGATAAAACCCAGGGTCCATAACATCGCTGAGTTAAAATGAATACGTCCTTGGTACATAGTAAAGAGCCAATTGAAAATTTTCACCCCGGTAGGGATAGAAATAATCATGGTCGCAATCCCGAAGAAGGCGTTGACATTCGCCCCAGAGCCCATGGTAAAAAAATGGTGGAGCCAAACAATAAAGGCTAAAAAAGTAATGACAATCGTTGCCCACACCAGGGAGGTATACTCGAATAACCGTTTCCTTGAAAAGGTGGCCGTGACTTCAGAAAAAATACCAAACACAGGCAGCACGAGGATATACACTTCAGGGTGACCCCAGGCCCAGACTAAATTGATGTACATCATCATGTTACCGCCCAGTTCATTTGTAAAGAAATGGGTGCCCAGGTAGCGATCTAGTGTCAGTAAGGCGATGGTGACAGTTAAAATAGGGAAGGCAATAATGATCAAGATGTTTGAGCAGAATGAAGTCCAGGTAAAGACAGGCATTTTCATCATTGACATGCCAGGCGCGCGCATTTTCAGGATGGTCGTAAAAAGATTAATGCCCGTAAGCAAAGTCCCCATCCCAGAAATCTGCAAGCTCCATATCCAATAGTCTACCCCCACGTCAGGGCTGTATTCTTTACCGGATAAAGGCGGATAAGCCAGCCAGCCTGTTTGAGCAAACTCGCCGATGCCTAAAGACAGGTTAATTAAAACCACTCCCGCCACAAAAAGCCAAAAACTTAGAGAATTGAGGAAGGGGAAAGCCATGTCTCGGGCGCCGATCTGTAAGGGCACCACCAGATTCATTAAACCAATCACTAAAGGCATCGCCACAAAAAAAATCATGATCACGCCATGAGCAGTAAAAATCTGATCATAATGATGAGCGGTCAGAAAACCCGCTTCGCCTGCAGAAGAGAGTGCCTGCTGGCTACGCATCAGAATGGCATCGGCGAATCCCCGTAACAACATGACCATGGCGACGATAATATACATGATGCCAATTTTTTTATGATCCACAGAAGTCAGCCATTCCCTCCATAACCATGTCCATCGACCAAAATACGTTATCGCCGACAACAGCGACAGACCCAACACCATAATGACGGCCAAGGTCACCATGATGATAGGTTCATGGATAGGGATCGCGTCAAAGGTGAGTTTCCCGAGCATTTTTTAATCCTCCACTGAGGCAGAGCCTCATGGGTTTAAGAAATTCATCACCGAATCAGAGGGCATGGGGTCAATCCTGATAGGGATCGTCCAAACCAGAAATCCAGTTTTTTTGTAATGAGTCCAGTTTAGGCAATAAGTGGCCTTGGCAATTAACACCACACCCAGGAAGGTCAATATGAACATTTTTTGAGGTCTCCTAAAGTTTTCTCAATCCTTATCATTCGTTGGGTCTCCATCAAAAAAGCATCACAGGCACTCGGTATGATCGCAGCAATAAAGGCAGATAAAATGCTCAAAAATTTTATCCATCTCTTTCACTATCATGTCCCACACCCTCAATGGCAAAAAAAGCCTATCCCCATTTAATTTGCCCAAGAATTATATCTTTTTCATTCGCATTTTGAATCATTTTTTTTAAATCATAGTTATGATATATGAAAACACTACAGAACTCATAAAAATAGTCTAGAGTGAACCCTTTTACTTGTGACTACAGATTAAATATGATTAAAATCAATGATTTATTTATTATTCAATATCATCATCTTTGAATGATTTCACTATGAGAGTGTGACTATGAATTTTGAACAAGGCATGTGGGTGATTGGCGCGGGTAAAATGGGCTCTGCTCTGGCCAAAAAAGGTCGACAAGCGAAGATGGGGGTTAAGCTGATTTCACAACCTGATTATGATATGACGCAAAAAGAAGAAGTGGAGCGGTTTTTTGATTCAGTCAATCAGTTACCTTCGGTTATCGTCAATACCATTGGCATGCTCCATGATGCTGAGCATACCCCTGAAAAATCCCTGGCGGCTTTTAAAGCCGACTGGTTTTATGAAAGCTTGCGTGTGAATGCGTTGCCGGTCATCTGGATGGCTCAGTGCCTGTCAAAAAAACTCAGCAAACACAATGAATTCATTTTTATCATCCTCTCTGCGCGAGTGTCCAGCCTTTCAGATAATCACTTGGGGGGTTGGTATAGCTATCGCGCCAGCAAGTGCGCGCTCAATATGTTCATTAAAAATATCAGTATTGAATGGTCTTGGCGTTTTCCTAAAACCGCCATTTGTGGCTATCATCCTGGTACCGTTGAGACACCCTTAAGCGAACCCTTTAAAAAGAAGGTTAACCCTGAAAAATTATTTTCACCTGAAAAAGCCGCCGGTGACTTATTGATTCAGATTCAAAAAACGACGCCCGCCATGAGCGGGGATTTATTTGATTGGCAGGGTGAACGTATCGAGTTTTAGTGATTATCTCTGGGGCGGTGTTAGGTGACTCATCGGGTCGGCTGTCGTGATGAATTTTCGGCAGTTTTATGGCTCAATAATGGCATGATAATATTTTATATAAAAACTGCTCGGTTCTTTAAAGTCAGATAAAAATAACTTCTTTTTTACTTTTGGGATCAATGAGCTCGTTCAAACTATTTTTTCAGTAAAAAAAGGGAGTTATTTATTTTAAATTCTCTTTTTTTAAATCTTAAAACAGGATTAATTTGAAACACTGAAACACATCATCATCGATGATTTCCGACGAATGATCCCGGAAGAATAAAGGGGCTTCTCGTTCATGGACATCAATAGCCAATCCCCCGCGCTGCTGTGATTTCAAAGCCGTGATGATAGCAGAGGTATCGACTATCTCTCCCCCGGGATGTGTTCAGCAGCATCGCGCCTCGTTTCATATGAGCGAGTGTTTTTTCGTTGATGAGATGATGTGTAGACTTTATTAACGGACAGTGCAAGGAAACAATGTCGGCTTGACTGAGCAGCGTATCAAGTTCGACATAATGACCTGTCTCTCGGAATGCAGAAGTTGGGGCAGGATCATACCCCAGCAGATGGCAGCCAAAACCTTTTAGAATACGCGCCGTCATCAGACCAATTTTTCCAGTACCGATAATGCCCACGGTTTTACCCTGCACCGTTTTACCCAGCAAACCGTCAAGGGCGAAATTGCCTTCACGCACGCGACGGTCAGTACGATGGATATGCCTCGTCAATGTCATGATGAGGGCGATTGTGTGCTCTGCCACAGATCCCGGTGAATATTCTGGGACACGGGCGACAAACAGGCCCAATTTTTTAGCCGCCTGTAAATCGATATTATCGAAACCCGCACAGCGGAGTAAGACTGCACGAACACCTGATTCCGACAGTTGCTTTAATATCGATCCATCCAGTTGATCATTGACGAAAATGCAGGCAGCGTCGCTTCCCTGAGCTAAATTGACTGACGTTTTTGTTAAAGAGGCTTTGCAATAAATCAGCATGAAGCCCTGTGTTGTAAACTGCTGCCGGTTAATTTTATCAAAAAATTGTCGATCATGGTTTTGTGCACTGAATATTATCATCCACATTGTTTTAACGGTTGATCGTTTTTCATCATAGAGTCCCATCTTTGTTGCTTGAATCCAGAGTGTAACGAATCTATTGATTAAACTCTTAATTGATTGAGTCATCCATTTGGATTTTGACTCACATGGGTCATTTTCATGCACATCATTGCTGTCATGGGCTTAAATGACAAATTCGGCTATTTAAAAAATCCGCAACCCGTTCAGGGTTAAAAACTCTTATTTGAAATAAAAGTGACATAATATTTTTTATTAAGTGAAATTAAGCGTAGAGTGTGTATTGTCGTTTGAATTTAACATTTTTTACTCGTTGAAAGTTGAAATTGGTGTTTTTTAATGGTTAAGTATCGATGATTTATGTCTCTATTTCATAGCGCATCAAAAAGCCAGCATGACACTTTTATCTACAGTGAGGATTGATACGATGGACAATTTTTTTATGAAAGCATTAAAAACAACGCCATTAATTTTACTGATTATAGGGGGCATTAACTGGCTTCTGGTGGGATTATTTCGTTTTGATATTGTTGCGGCTCTCTTTGGGCACGAATCTGTGTTTTCACGCATCATTTATGTCATTGTCGGCATATGTGCGCTCTATTGTTTTACCCTGTTGCCGAAGATACAGGAGTTGTCAAAAAATCACTAAAATAAACGTTTTTCCAATGAGGATTTTACCAAAAAAATTCCACCCCCTCTCTTAGCCACTTTTTCGGAACATGCCGATCGAGTCCGGTTGCGTGGCAGTATTCTATCAACCCCTCCAGTGAATTGACTTTAATTTTGTCATAAATTCCTTGTAATCTGTTCTCGACAGTTCTATGAGATAAGCACAATTTTGTCGCGATGTCTTTGAGGGAAAGCTTTTGAAAAGCGTAAAATATGATATCCAGTTCTTTTTCTGTAAAAATATCGACAGGAGGATCCAATGTAAGAACGGAGGGCTTTAAATGACTAAAAAAATCATTGATAGAGATGAAACTGAACTTTTTAGCATAAAAAAAAGTCCCTAAAACCCGTCCTTCATCATCATATATTGGAAATTTCGGGGCATAATAGGGTTCAAGTTTGGCCTCTCGACCATAATATGATGTGCAAATGACCTCTGCACCCTCATTAGCTTCTGCTTTCCTGTCATGCGCCCTAAACTCATCTGCCAATTCAGACCAGGGGCAAGGGAATTCTTCGTCTGAGCGACCTTCAAAATCAAAACCCCGCGGAATATTTAAAAAATCCATCGACGCTTGATTAATATAAACCATTCTAGATTGATTATCTCTTATCCCCCAAGGCATCTTTGAATGCTCCATCATGGCTACCATCGATATTTTTCCAAGAAAATCCCTCGTTAATTTTTTTGATTCAGGGTTTTGATGTTCGTTCATTCTCTTTTCTCCAGCCAAGAATTTGATGGGGTTATCGTACCGGGTTCTTCATCTGATAGAACTGTATGAACTTTAATATTAGCAGACTCTACCCCATCAGCAAGAAGGGGTTTAGCGGTTTAGCGGTTTAGCGGTTTCTCTGGGGGACTCTTCTTTCTCGGCCTTGTTCCAGGCCTTGCTGCAAACCTTCATTAATGCCTTCTTGCTTTACCTTTCTGAATGCCTGATCCCTTTAGCTTCGAGTTGTTCTGCAACAGTCATCCTTTCCATGCCACGCTTAAATTAAAAAAGAAGGATTCATTGGATGAATTCTTTAATCAAAAATCATAAATAAGTATTTTTTACTCTTTTTTTGCTATAGTTAAAAAACAAGTCCCCCTTCAAGCACTGCGTTAAGGAGAAATATCATGTCACTGTCTATTCAAGGTCAAAATAATGGCTTATACCAGAAAGCGCTTCACGAGAAAAATATTGAACACCCAATTAAAAATCTGTTAAAAAAAAACACGTCCGATATGGGCATATGGGAAACCATTAAAGGCTTTTTTTGTCGAACCAGGAAAACTCAAGTTCTCGAAAAAGTCCATGAGTTAACGCATCACCATTATGAATGATGAACTTAACTCACACTGAATCAGCAGTAAAAAAAGAGATGGCTTTTTATCCACTCAAGCAAATGACGCATCCTGTTTATCAGGAAACTTTAAAGCGTTTGTGACACCCAGAAAAAACGGAACATAGGCTTTTTCTTTTTTGATTCAAGATGCTATGTGCTATAAATGAGGATACGTTTGTCTACGGAAATACTGAAAAAGAGTTTTCTGATATAAAAGAAAGAGAATTAACTAATGTGATAGTGACCTTTTAGACAAAAATACTTCTATCAATCATGCTTTAAATAAAGTGAAATATGATGATAAGCAACATCAATTAGAAGGGGTTTCTCTGGCGAATCAAAAAAAAACCTTGCTACATTTATTGGATGACAAGGTAAAACAAAAAATGGCGGGTTATCAGAGCCTCGCGCAAAAATCGATTTTATTACAAATGAAATGTTTTGATGATTATCATAGGCCACTTTGTTGGCTACATTCTGATGGATGGTATCGATATTACAAGCACAACAGGAACAGAAAATGATTTACCTACGATTGCTGCAAATTTAACAGTTCGAATGAACGAACATTTTCAGATCCTAAATTCTGCATTTTCAAGTTAATTAAGTATAACTTACTACAGAAATGAGGTTGGCAGATAGCTCGCTTCTAAATAAATAGGTGAAAATTTATAGTAGTATAAAAAGCCTTTACTTTATTAGAAGTATAAAGATAGGGACAATTTTATTGGAATCGGTTTTTATAACCCAGACGTTGACATGGGATAGCTACGACCTATATAAAAAGAGGTTTTTGAGCCACTCAAATAACTTTAAAAAATGGTTTTTAGTTTATTTATTATCATGCTTTGGATTTTTCAATTGGTGCAAAGCAATTGCATTTCCTTCACTGTCTTTAATAACAAACATCCTACAAACGTGCATATCAAAAACGGATTTAACAACTTGAGTATGAGTGAATTTTGATATGAGTTTATCTAAATTTTGAACTTCAAAAACAACGGTGCTATGTGGGTAATTAGCTGTCATTACAGGATTCGTTGAAATAGCTAAACATCCTCCCTCTGGAAAATTATATTCAGCATAGCCATATTCTTCATGAACTGCGTATTCTATAAAACCGAGTTTTCTATAAAATTCGCGCGCCCGCGCAAAATTTTTAACACGATAGGAGGTATATGCTATTTTTTTTAATTGACCTGCTTTATTGAAAGTAATGACCTCTTTTTTTATGGTTTTTGACTCATGTAATACAATATCATTGTCTTCAGAATCTTTAATTAAAGCTAAATAAAATGCCGGGGTTTCTATGCTAGAAATACATTTAATCTCTTTTTTTTGAAGTTCGTGCAACGTTGCTTTAAGGTTATCTACTTCTATTGCTAAACTACCTAAAACATTTTCAGGCAATTCTTGTGTCTTGTTAGACATTAATATACAACCCCCTTCCGGTAAGTGATATCTATATCCATTTGCTTCTCTGATTAAGCCTAAATTGGTATAAAATTTTTCAGCGCGCATAAAATCATTAACAATCAATGATGTAAAAGCAACATATCTAAACATAATAATGATCTCGTTGATAGAACTTAGATGGTATGGGTGTCACACCTCGCAAGCTATGGCAGTGTTAACAAAGTAAATTAAAGACCTTAAGACAAGCGATAGCGAAGAAAGAAAAGAAGGTGATATCGAGTTTATCAAAGCGTAAAGCGAGTCTTTTTTGTTCTTTTATGCTGAAGAAGAAACGTTCAATCGCAGAGCGTGTTTTGTATTTTTCTTTATCATTAGGTTGAATGCCGGTGCAAACAGCCCCTTTTCGTCGGGGTATCACAGGGCTCTTTCCACTATCCCGGATTAATTTTCTGACATCAAAAAAGTCAACTCCCTTATCAGCGATGATGTAGCTCACCTTCCTCCCATTTCCCTTTATCCACAGCTCAGTAAAGGCTTTCATATCGGAGCGCTGTCCTTCAGATAGACAGGCACTCCGGAGAAAGCGGCCTGAAAGACCCACGTGAATTTGAGTGCTCACGCCTTTTCGGCCGCGCCCTATCGATTGAGGTCCCTTTTTTTAAGGCTTCCTGAGCCGTGTCGGTGGATGGCGACCGTCGTACTGTCTACCCATGTACAGTCCATTTTGATTTTCTTTTTTTGTTGTAAACGATAAAGCAAGTTCCAGAACAAGCCATTTTCACTCCATCTTTTAAAGCGCATATAAATCGTATGCCAATGACCGTATAAATCAGGTACATCACGCCAAGGGATACCCGTTCTCAATACGTACAAAACAGCTGAAAAAAACTGATAATGACTGATGCTTGCAGGTCTACCTGGACGTTTATCATATTTTATAATATGAGGTTCGATTATTTTTATAAAATCACACTCTTTGAGCGGATAGTGCCTGTTTTTCATTTCTTTATCCCCCTAAAAAACAGAGAATATCTTAACATTAACTTTGTTAACAGTGCCATAAAGGTTACTGACAGATGTAGAACTGAAGTACTGTTAAGCGTTAGCAAGCTCGGCAGACGTCAACCAGATTTGGTCCTTGTGAGAGAGGGTTTTTAGAGCGGTATTGCGAAATATTAAAGTAGTCATATACACTCAATTTCTTTCTCTATTTCATTGAGAAATGCGGGCACGGCCTGTTCAATTTCTTCGTTCAACACGGGGTCAACATGAACTCGGACTTGAAAGTAGGCGAGCTCAGGCGGGAAGCGAGGGTCAAGGAGTTCCAGGTGTGCCCAAGCATTCGGGCATTTGATTTCCAGCAATCCCTCTGGATTGACCAGCCCGTCCGGACTGGCGGCAAAATCAGGGAGGGTCGGATGGGGTATCAGTCCCACTTCTTTCACTTCGTTCCCGGAATACAGGCGGTACAGGTCTCGGGCCTCAGGCTCTAACTCCGTGCCTCTTCTCATGGCCGCCGTGACAAACCCCTCTTCCCGTTGCCCGGTCAGACGTTCGCAAATCAGCTCGGCCTGATATCGTGCCCGCGAGGCGGCAACCCCCGCTCTGGTTTTGGCCATCAAGTCTCCTAACCGGCTGGCCGTGACTTTGCCACATCGCGCCTGGAACCAGTCAGGGGTTCTTTGTTGCATCATCTCTACCTCCGTGGTTAAAAAGGGATGGCGTCGTTAAAAGAAGGCGTATGGAGGGGGAGTAAGGTTCTCTCATCTTTGTCTTTCAGGGACGCCAATCGGTTATCGACATCACGAGCCGTTTGCCCGTCGAGTTTTTCCCTGAGGGTTTGACGGGTCTGGGCGAAAAAGGGCAGGACAATTTCCAGGCGGTAGGTCTCTTTGCCATCTGCCCTGGTTTTCAGGGTTTTCTGCAACATCAGGCCCACTTTTTTGCCGATGAACTCAGACACCGGGCCGCCTGGATGCGTGGGAGGATGGAGTTGCCTCATCCCCATACATCCCATCAGGGCATGAATGAGATGAAGGCCATAAGGATTGGCCGTCCCGTCTTTTTTTTCATGGTACAAATGAAGATATTGCGCTTTACGCCCCTCCTCCGTTTCAATCGACAGTTCTATCGATTTAGCCCCGCTGGGCTGCACACGGAACCGGGCGTCTGTTATCGTCACCACATACGACCCTGAGTCGGTGATAAAACCGCTTTGGCCCGCCGCTAACGCCTGTTGGGGATTGTAAATAAAGGGATTCAAGGTCATGCAAGAGCTCCTGTGGTGTGTTGGGAAGGGGTGAGCTGGTAATAATCACATAAAGCGGCATCGACGAAGGACAAGTCGTTGTCAATCTCTGCGCGGTCAAACAGACCCATGGGGGATTTGACGGTATCACAGCCGTTATTCTGGGTACTCAAAAGGTATCGACCGTCTTTGACACAGGTCCGCAGCACGGTGGTGAACATCCCCTCGAGCGTGATTTTTTCATCCAGTAATTTCCCCACAGTTTTCATCTTGATTTTGCCGGAACCCGTTTCTTCCGTGTGAGATAAAAAATACACGCGCAGGTCAGGGGGCGTGTGATGTATCGTGTGGTGAAGGATGTCCCAGGTATGATGCGCAATCTCGGTGAATTTCTCGTACGATTTTTCCTCTCCCCGCCGCATAAACTCGTTGGCCATGATGTATTGAAAATCATCGACGACGGCGATGCGTTTTCCGTAGGAATAGGCTCTGGCCAACGCCATCTTCACCGGCTGCCAGAGGTCACTGACATAAATACTGCTGTGAGGGTCTTTGACCTCCCAGGGTCTCCAGGCTTTCGCCGGAAAGGGCAGCGGTTTTTGAATAGACTGAATCAATAAACAGGTTTTGGGATTGAGGTGTCGCAGACTGGCTGTTTTCCCAGTCCCGGATTCTCCTAAAATCAAGCTGACCGTGCCCATGAGGGTCTCCTGTGAGAGGATGAGGGTGAGGTGAAGTCAATGCTTTTGCTGTCACAAAAAGCCCGCGCCATCTCCCGATAGCCTGATTCGGTGTTGGGGAAACAGTGCCGTTGTTCCGCCAAATCAATCAACAGAAAGGGGCCTAAAATGCAAAATTTCATGGTGTCCCCTTTTGTTTTAGGATATGCAATAAGTGAAGAAACCAGGCAATCAAGGGGTGATAAGGGGGCTTTTTCTTCTGTCCAGGCCGATGTTGATGTTTTTTCATAGGATGCTCCTGTAAATAAAAGGCGAGAGAAGCCCGCCTGATGAAAGGGGGAAAATGAAACGAAATGTTAAATTTTGCAGATTGAGCCGTAGATGGGTTACACTGGTCTTAATAAAGGAGGTTCCCCTATGGCTCAGGTGGCGTTTGATACATTACAGGCAACAGAAGATCTGGAAACGGTCGGTATGTCGAGAGAACATGCGCGGGCAATATCGCTCATTGTGCGTAGGTCTCATGAAGTGGCTGATGTGGCCACCAAGGCCGATATTGCGGACGTAAAGCGTGATATCGCCGATGTCCGTAAAGATATGGATACCCGATTTGAGAAAGTCGATGCTCAATTTGCTGATATTCGTAAAGATATGGATACCCGGTTTGAGAAAGTCGATGTTCAGTTTGCCGATATCCGTAAAGATATGGATAACAAACTAGAGAAACTGGGTTTAAGTTTAACGATCAAAATGGGCGGAATGATAGGCTTTTTAGTGGTGTCTATCGGCCTGATGTTGAAGTATCTTCGTTAAGTCTTTAACGATGACTTTTCGCCCGAAACAACCACACCCTGTAGAGCATTCGGTTATCTGAGCTGTATTCGCGTGTGGGGCGATGTAAAAGCACTTTAGGTACGCTTAAAACAGGCCCCCTTTTTCGCTCTTCCCTCCACTGTGCTTCCAATCTCTGCCTTTCTTCTCGACGCCGGACGGGTCCGTCTGAGTTTGCATCTTTTTTTTGCATTCATACGCATTCTCCTGTCAATGAGTTTGGGTGATGAGGGGGTCTTCACTAATGTTGCCATATGGTCGTCATCTCATCCCGAAATTCACTGAGTGAGGGTGTACACCTTCTCGGCATACCGTTGAGTTTTTAAAGAGCGTTCGCCTTGCGGGGTCAAGCTTTCTACGAAGCATTCCGGACTTCATAATCGTCGGACAGAGACTCCGTAGATTTTCCCTGTCTGTTTCGCAGTGTTGTTTTTGGTTTAAAAATAATAGCAAATAGGATTTGCTAAAGCGTAATACTAAAAGCTATAAAGTATTTGTAATGATTTTTTATAAAACATGAAGTTTTATAAATGGCCTAATAAAACTATTAATTTTTATGATGTTGATTTTTTAAAATCAAAAATTTCAAATCAAAACTAACGTGATGCAATGGAGAAAATAATGACTCTTTATTTTCAATTTTAGGAGCGCAACATGATTTGTGTTTGGCGTAGGGTCAAAGAAGGTGTTTATAACGAATACACCATTCCTGCACAGAAGATTAAGGACTATCGTCTTAAATCACGAAAAAGAAAAACAGCAACCCCAATAAGTTCACCGATTCAGACAAATCAAACAAAGGAACTTTTTTGTCATCAACAGATAATAATCCAGGCCCGTTACTGGGTAAAAATCGATAAACGGAAATCATATCCGAAATCATAGCGACCACCAGGTCGCTTGCTCTTGGCTTAACCGCCGTATCCACAATTACTATGGAACCAACCGGAGCTTCTTTGCAACCAC
Organism: Candidatus Hamiltonella defensa 5AT (Acyrthosiphon pisum); assembly: GCF_000021705.1. Lineage (NCBI taxonomy): Bacteria > Pseudomonadati > Pseudomonadota > Gammaproteobacteria > Enterobacterales > Enterobacteriaceae > Candidatus Williamhamiltonella > Candidatus Williamhamiltonella defendens. Next base: position 1,808,548 of record NC_012751.1, on the reverse strand, counting down.
TATTACGATCAAGAATATAAGCACGCCAGGTAGAAACCGACTTTCCTTCAGGAAGGTTCACGATATTTTCTGTTTCCCCTTCTTTATTCCAAACACGTACTTCGTTAGATGAATCAGAAGGAGAAATAAAAGAGGAAATACTTTCTCCTTCCATTTCCCCTACACCCCGCGCAAGCCAATCAGGATTCACTTTTAACGCATGAGCAATGTCTACAATTTTTTTAGAACCTTTTGAGGTGCCTTTAGTTAATTTAAAAATAGTAGACTGAGAAACTCTTGATGCCTTGGCGAGGGTACCCTGACTGAAGTTTCTGGATTGCATGGCAAAATTCAGACACTGGGCAAGTGTACTTTTCATGAAAGATAATTCATAGCCAAGAGTATTACTCGTCAAATTTGTTTTGCTATTGCATATATCAATACTAATTATTATTGTTAGTCACCGTTCAATACTATTACGATAATCCTGATGAATAAGGCTATTAAAAAAGCAATAAAAATTGTACGCGGTCAAAAAAAACTCGCAGATTTATGTGGAGTCAAACAACCCACAGTATGGCGATGGCTTCATGGTGGAGGAATAACTTTTCGTTATCTGAAGTCGATTGTTGAATCCAGTGGTGGAGAAATCAAGCCCCATGAATTGAATAAAGATTTTGAAAAATATCTATTTATTAACATGATTTTTTCACAATGCAGAGCAAAAAGTAACCCAAAGGACACATTGATGATGATGGAAAAACGGGAATTAATTAACCAAATGCTGAAACACATTCAAGGAGGCAAATCGGTGGCCGCCGCTTATTTAGGGATGAATGAGCCGAAATTTAATAACCGCCTCTATGAACATAAGGGCTCACGGTTTTTTGATATCGATGAAGTTGAGTGCCCTTCAAACGCTCAGTCAAAGCTCAATGCCCATATTTAAACTCTCCCTCCCCCTATCTTAACTCTTTAAGACAGCTATTCGGGTTATCACCTGATGTTTTTATGGCCTTTATTCTGGTGAAATAAAAAATCAACAGTTTTTGATATTTATCTCTAACTCAAGGGAGACAACATTACACAACGGTGAATTTGCTCAATGCGTTGTATTATTCTGACGGGGTATCTCATACCCGTTGTATTTGAAAATAAAACACAAGCTCAATTACTTTGTACTAAGCCAAATTGTTCATTAAAGCGACTCAGCATCTTATTGAACTTAAAAAACTCAGAGCTAGTAGCAGCAGTAACATACTATAAATTTACTAGGGAATTATAATGTTAAAAATTATAAATTTTTTATTTAACAAATCTGATTCATGCAATTTATTAAAAAAAGATCGGGCTAATTGTGATGTCCTTCCATATAAAGTCAGCAATACAACAGATAAAAAAATAATACTGTTAAAAAAACGTGATGCAGATCAGTGCGATGAAAGTTATGTCACAGCTCAGGTTCTTTAAGATCATGGAATTCATGATTATGAAAATTTTGTAGCTGTCAGAGTACAGGATGACATTTATACTGATTTTGAAAAAAAACAAATTCAAGGGCATCAGGAAGTTCAGGCAAAAGTGTCAGACTGTTATCATCGAAAGCCTTTTTTGAAAGGCATTTTTAGAGGAACTGAGAAATCTGCTTGTTTAATTGCAAAAGAGGAAGCTAGATATGCTTTAAATGTAATGATTATGACAAAACAGGCTTTTAATGAAGAGCGCTCAAATCCTTTAAACTTGCAAAAGAGATATGCACACACAAACGCCCATTCTTGGGTAGTATGCCCTCTAAAAACACTAATCGATCAAGGCTGTTAAGTCTATCCTGATACGTCATCACATCTAAGGCCCGGCGATGGTCACCCTTTTATTATCACTCTTCCGAAAACAACTAAAACGAATGTTGAGATTTATCCAATAAACGAAGAATCCAGCTCTAAGCCCAATAAAGTAGTTTTAAATTCTCCTAAAGAGACTAATACTAATAGAATGTTTTCTTCTAAGCGACAAGAAAACGAGGCTCTATCATCTTCTCATTCTACGAACTTGAATTGTGATCTTGAAAAAATTAAAAAGGTAGATTACAGACGATGTGACGTTTTTAAGATTAAGCAAACGAACCATAAGAATACTTCCGAAAAAATTTGGGTACAGGAAACAGGATATATCAATAATTTGCAAAATACAGGTGAACCAGCTCTTCTGATTCATCATTTAAATGCTCTATTCTCTATAGAAGAAAAAGGGATACCTCTTAATGTTAACGATTTTTTTGAGTTTATGAGAAATGAGTACCCCAATTTGATGAAGGAAATTGAAACAGATAAGAAACCACTACACCTTATAGCGTGTTAAATGAAAGACAGTATCGCTCAGGAGATTGCAAATACGTTAAATAGAACGGTAATAATCTATGGTGATCCTGAAAAAAATTAAAAACTTCCTTAAAATCTATTATGGATTCCTATTATACTTTTAGCAACTTGTATAAAAAAGAATCTCAATTTTTTAACGAAACTCAAGTTATTGATAAAAAAGGCGTAGTAAAAATTAAGCGTTCTATTGCCAAAGCTGGAGCAATTTTCCCAAAAGAAAATGAGTTAGAAAAAAAGTTAAAGAGTCCTGAATACCAAAAGCTTGTCCAAGACAGATGGAATAGGACTTATATGTTACAAAAAAAAAGCGAAAGTGCCACGACAGCTTATTCTGCCTCATTCTCACATAACAATACAGAGAGTACTTTTACCTCTTTTCAGAATAGCCCCTCCTAATCAAATTTTTTCAGAGCAAAAATCAGCACTTGGTGCTAATGCTAAAGATATACGTCCTTTTATTTTAGATCAGTTAGTCAAAACCAAAGATATTGGTGATTTTTTGGAAATGACAAAAAAAATGCTCGACACTGTTGCCCCTGAAGAATTCAAACGTATTTTTTCTGAACCAGCTGTTGTCAAACAGTGTCGGTATTTTTGGGACAAATCTAGTTTGGCTATGGGCGATAAAGCGAAAATACTGAAACTTCCATCAGAAATATCTCAGGGTGCCGAGTCTTCTCAAGTTGAAAATATGGTTATTGGTTTGAAAAATAAAATACAGGAAGCAATACAAACTTTGGGAGAAGTTAAAACACGGGATAAAGCATCTCAGAAGATATTAGATGCTCAAAGAAAGGCAGAACAAAAACATGATACAGAAATGAAGAAAAGGCAAATCGAACGAGAGATTGAATCTCAACAAAACCTTCTGGCGTTTTCTCAAGATAATCACATAAGAAGGCTACAATCTCAGGAAACGAAAATTCAGCAAGATTTTCAGACGCAACAAGAAAAAAAATAGAGAGCACGAAATATCATGAAAAACGGGAGCAGGAAGCAAAACAATTGAGTCAAGAATGGTGCACAATGCCATTCAAAATGAGCATCAGTCTCATAAAGATAAGTTAGCCTTAGAGCAGGCTTCTAAAAAGCGCTCAGAAGATGAGCAGAAATCAAATAACAGGGACAAAAGTCACCCAGAGTTAAAAGATTCTAACAGAAATTCGTCAAGTTCACAGGATGAACCTGGCAAAAACAGCCTATTAAATGGCGCTCACGGAAATCACTTAGAAGCTTCATTAGAACAAAACAGCAGTATAAAGCCATTGTCATCTAATGATGAGATTAGGAATTTATTGCGGCAGGCTAAGGTGACTAAGGGAGAAGATGATAATCTTCATCTTGAACTAGATGTTAAAATACCTCATAAAAACAACGATACGAATGATAATGCCACTTTGAGTCTTGATGTGTCTATGGGACAGACAAAGACCGTTTTTTATAAAAATGACGCCCCTCCCACTTTTGGGTCTAGAGTGCCTGAAACTCAAACACAGGACCGTACATCAGCAACGCTTGTGGGTTTGCATACAAGCACTCTTGGTGTTGGAATACATATAGAAAATTCCTCTGGCTCAATTAAGTCAGCCTTACCTCGCGATTCGTTCGATAATTTCGAGCTTCAAAACCATGATTCTGGTCAGACAACGTTTATTAGTACAGGAAGTTTTCCTAATAATAATAAATCAGCCCCTAAATCTATAAAAAATTGATTTAAAACTAGTTTTCACGGCAATTTCTGTTTGAACTGGCCTGGAAATCAGGTTATGTCAATTCGGCTGCCAGGTCATGAACTACATAGAGACTCCACTATAGAAGCCTTTCCAACACTTGAAATATTCGGAAAACCCTAGCTAGCTTGTTATGCTGGCAGGGAGCCAAAAAATGAAGGATAAAAAAAGCAATCAAAAGGAAAGGATACGAGCTCTATTTTAAGCAAAATCACAGGTCATAATAAAAATTAAATTATTGTTAAATTACACTAAAAATATCGTATTTTGTTCAGTTTTAGTGTCTTTTATTATCTATTTTTAACATAAAAACCAATTACAAAAAATTGCACAAATAAACCTTATTTGACGTTTATTTTAATTCAAATGAATAAAATATTCTGAATTCAAAATAATCTAAGGTAAAAAATTATGGCAATAGCTAAAACTAATAATATGTTGGATATTATTAATAATAAAAATTCACTAAAATCTAATAAAATTCAATTAAATTCAAGCCTGCTTAAACCTATGTCTGTATCAAACTCGCCTGAAAATTTGTCAAAAAATGTACTAAATAGTGAATTGAATGTTTCACTAAAGGATGAAGCTCACATAGATGACGGCAAAAAATTGAATATTGATAAAATCACAAAATTATGCCAAGAACAAAAGGTCGGTATTGTGCCAGAGCATCTCATAGAATTGCAAATTTTGGCGCAAAAGAAAAATTGTATTATCTCTATTCGTCCTGTTGATTTGATGGCAACAGATCTGATAAGGGATGGTCATCCGACTAAAGGGTTTAAGATAAAAGGGAAAAGCGCAAACTGGGGGCCACAAACAGCTTTTATTTGTGTCAATCAAGCATTAAGTAAGCTGGCAGATCAGCCACAAAAGACGCTCAATAAATTTAATACGGCGGTACAAGAGTGTTTAGATCAAAAAAATGCTAAGGAAGTAGATTTAAAGATAACAAAAAATCGGATTGAATTACTTGAAAAAGAAGGCATTGTCTACGAAGTAGAAAAAAATGATTCGGGGGCTATTACTAAATTAAAAGCCAAAACATCAGAAAACGTAGAGCATGAATTTACACTAAATCCTTGCGATGAAGGGTCTGAATTATACTTGGTCAATTACAATGGAGCACCGGTTAAAGTACTGAGTTCAGTGGGGAACAATGAAAAACCACTGACAGCTGATTATGATATTTTGATGATTGCCCCTTCAATAGAGGATTTCGGTTCTAAGGATAATTTAGCTGTGCCGGATGTTGCAAGAACAATTGTTGATCACAGAATGGCGATTTACAATAATAAAAAAACAAATAAGACGGAAACTTCTTCACTAGAGAAGTATTTAGATTCGACTAATCCAATAAAAATCAAAAAACGTCATCCGGATAAGATTAAAGAAACTGTCAATAGTACAATCAATAAATTATTTAGTAAGCTTAAGCCTGATTTTAATAGCTTCAATGCAAGAGAAGACAAAGACATTGGTAATGCTACGCCACGTATGAGTGAGATGATCGATGAAATTAATATGTGTCTGGTTGGTGCAAGAGGTGAGAAGGTTGTGCACCATAGCAGCGATACAGGTAACCCTGTAAGTGATCCAACAGCAAATTTCCCTGCTACATTTGCACTACCTAAAAGTATGGGGAGGTTTGATGAAATCTGTGTTATAAAAGACCAAAATGAGTTAAAAGATATGGTGCAGCTGTTAAAAGATGAGGGCTATCATGTGCCATTAAATCCACTTTGGGAAGAAGATGTAACAAACATACCTGCTTCATATTTTACAGCCGCTAAAAAAGTTTTTTTATCTAATTAAAGAAAACATAAAATAAGAATATAGAGCTAAATCACTTAAAAATGATTATAATCAATAAAATTATTGATATAATTTAAATTTAATCAAAATAAAATTATTTAGCCATATCGTCTCGGCGATGGGCTAAGTTCATTATTAAATTCTCTCAAATGCCATTTTTATCCCCTCAATGATAACCTGTTTTCTTTCATTACCTGACGACTCTATCTAAAGTGTCCGGAAATATTAAACCATTAAATTCTTTACAAAAAATAGAAATTTGAATTTTATAGTCATATCATTTTAATAACATTGATGTTTTAACGCCACTCTAAATTCAGGAAAATAATCACATGCCTTCTTTTGATATTGTGTCTGAAATTGATACACAAGAAGTTCGTAATGCGGTTGAAAACGCTACCCGTGATCTGTCCACTCGTTGGGATTTTCGTCATGTCACCGCTCGTTTTGAATTTGATGAAAAACAAAAAAGCATCAAAGTGACCAGTGAATCTGATTTTCAAGTGAAACAGATGCTTGAAATCATCTCTGAAAAACTCGCAAAAAGAGGGATTGAAGGCGGGGCTTTGGATATTTCCGCAGAGATTTTGCACAGTGGAAAAACCTATAGCCTGGATGCCAAATTGAAACAAGGGATTGAGTCTTTAAAAGCCAAAAAATTAGTGAAGCTCATTAAAGACAGTAAATTAAAAGTGCAAGCTCAAATTCAGGGTGAACAGGTAAGGGTGACAGGTAAATCGCGCAACGATCTGCAAGCGGTAATGGCTTTAATTCGCACTGGAGATCTGGGTCAACCTTTTCAATTTAATAATTTTCGAGATTAGGCCTGGTGATAAGTTTCACTTAAAGCCTTTTTCACGTTTAATAAAATTATAGGCAGCTTGAATTTTTTGCGTTTTTTCTTTGGCTATTTCCATCATCTCAGGAGGTAGCCCTTTTGCTATCAATTTATCAGGATGATTTTCACTCATCAGTTTTCGGTAGGCGCGTTTAATAGTAGCACTGTTGTCATTGACGTTCACACCAAGCACTTTACAGGCATCGGATAATGTCGGTGCTTGCCCGTTTTGTGAGCTGCGCCCAGAAGAAGAATAGGTTGCATGCTGATACCAGTTTTTGTGCCCAAATTGGCTGCCACTTTCCATCATATTGAGAAATTGATGAAACTGTCTTTGAGAAATGCCCAGCTCCTCGGAAATAACATACAGCACTTGACGCTCATTAGGGTGGAGAATGCCATCAGAAAAAGCGGCTTGAAATTGAATTTCCAAAAACATTTTAATTAAATCGACCCGCCCTAAGCAGATGCCCCGTAATTGCTGTAATTTTTTTCTTAAAGGAAAATCATTTTCTTTGCCTTCACGAAATGCAGCCTGAGCGGCGGCCCGTGCTTCACCATGTAATTGCATTCTATCCATCAATGTTGTCGCGAGCTGAATATCGGTTTCAGTGACGCGTCCTTTGGATTTTGTGATATGCCCCATGACTTGGAAAGTGGTGCAAAAAAATAGAGATTGTCGATTTTTTTGATCAGAAAAAAAATGTTGATTTCTGGTTCTTAACCTGAGATCTACAATATTTCCAATAAAAAAACCTAATAATACACCCCAGAAACCAAGGCCAGATAAAAATCCCAACAAAGCCCCAAACCATTTTCCCCAATACAGCATATGCTCCTCAATTCATTTTTCGCTTATTCAAAACACACTATTGTATTAGTCAAAAAGATGACTCATAAACTTAAAGAAAGGGGGTGATCCTAATAATAGCGTTTAATGGAAAAAAATAAGCAGTAATATTTTTTAATGTGGCATATAAGGCTTTTAAAGCGCGTTACAGACTATCATGAATTCAAATTAGTACCAAATAGAGCAAGATAGAAACAAAAAAGTAAACGGTGATCCTAAAACAACTTTGAGTTAAAATCAGTGATAGATAAAAGAACTCAATCGCTCCAGAATTTTTGGCGATTTTTTAAATATAATCGTACTGTGAGCGGCACAAAACATAAAATGCGCGTCTGTTTTACAGTGCATATAAATTAGAATAATGACTCTTTAAAAAAACAATATGAGGTATTGATGAATGACACAGATCCCTATGACGCTACGTGGCGCAGAGAAATTACGCGAAGAACTTCAGCATCTAAAGAGTGTCCTTCGCCCTCAGATCATCGCAGCTATCGCAGAGGCTCGTGAGCATGGTGATTTAAAAGAGAATGCGGAATACCATGCAGCTCGTGAGCAACAAGGATTTTGTGAGGGCCGTATTCAGGAAATTGAATCAAAATTATCTCACGCTCAAATTATTGATGTTACTAAAATAGCCAACAAAGGTATCGTTATTTTCGGCGCAACAGTGACCGTATTGAATACTCATTCAGAAGAAAAAAAAATCTATCAAATTGTGGGTGATGATGAAGCGAATTTCAAAAAAGATCTTATTTCTGTTAACTCCCCCATCGCGCGAGGTTTAATTGCTAAAAAAATCAGTGATGTTGCGGTGATTCACACCCCGGGCGGTGAGGTCGAATACGAAATTCTTGATGTTAAATATTGTTAGTATGCATGCATTAACGATTTTAAAACCCTCAAATCCCCTTTTTGATAAATAGCGCCAATAGAGCACAGTCCATGAATATTTTTTATATTACTATTTTGACTCATGGAAGCACTGATAATCGATTTAAATGAAATGAATGTTTAGAGAAAAAATGTCCAGTAAAAAGCGTTCAGCCAGTTCCCGCCGCTGGTTACAAGAACATTTTAATGATAAATATGTGATTGAGGCTCAGAAAAAAAAATTACGATCACGCGCTTGGTTTAAACTTGATGAAATTGACAATACCGATAAAATTTTCAAAAGAGGTATGTTTGTTCTCGATTTAGGCGCTGCACCTGGAGGCTGGTCACAATATGTGGTCAATAAAGTGGGTCTTAAAGGCAAAGTGATTGCCCTTGATTTACTCCCCATGGATTCAATCTTGGGAGTAGAGTTTTTGCAGGGTGATTTTCGAGAGAAATCTATATTAAAACGCCTTTTAAATTGTATTGGAGATAAAAAAATAGATGTTGTTATCTCTGATATGGCCCCCAATATGACAGGAATATCCTCAGTAGATATACCAAAATCGATGCATCTCGCCGAGTTAGCCTTCGACATATCTCGTGATATACTCATACCCGGCGGGAGTTTTTTGGTCAAAGTGTTTCAGGGAGAGGGGTTTGAACAATATTTAAGGGAAATGCGTTCTCTCTTTAAAAAAGTTAAAGTACGTAAACCAGATGCTTCACGAATAAGATCACGTGAAGTTTACATTGTAGCGACAGGTCTAAAATGATCATAACCTGGCGCTTCTTGTTGATAGATTGTAAATATGAGGTTAATTCCTTGAGTGATATGGCAAAAAATTTGGTTCTTTGGTTAGTGATTGCAGTTATTTTAATGTCAATATTCCAAAGTTTTGGTCCCGGTGAATCAAAATCCCCAACAGTTGATTATTCCACTTTTATATCTGATCTGACTCATGATCAGGTTCTTGGTGTCCGTATTAATGGTCGAGAAATTGACGTTAATAAAAAAGATAACACGAAATATATTACCTTTATCCCGATTAATGATCCTAAACTTTTAGATACTTTGCTGACTAAAAACGTCAAGGTCATTGCTCAACCGCCCGAAGAAACCAGTTTACTGACTTCTATTTTTATTTCTTGGTTTCCGATGTTATTGCTGATTGGTGTTTGGATATTTTTCATGCGCCAAATGCAGGGTGGGGGAGGAAAAGGGGCGATGTCTTTTGGTAAAAGTAAAGCCAGAATGCTGAGTGAAGATCAGGTTAAGACCTCTTTTGCAGATGTGGCAGGTTGTGATGAAGCCAAAGAAGAAGTCAGCGAATTGGTTCAATACTTACGTGAGCCTGGGCGTTTCCAAAAATTGGGCGGAAAAATTCCAACCGGTATTTTGTTGGTAGGCCCTCCGGGAACAGGTAAAACTCTGCTGGCAAAAGCCATCGCAGGGGAAGCAAATGTTCCTTTTTTCAGTATTTCAGGATCTGATTTCGTCGAAATGTTTGTAGGTGTTGGGGCGTCTCGTGTTCGTGACATGTTTGAGAAAGCGAAGAAAGCCTCACCCTGTATCATTTTTATTGATGAAATTGATGCTGTGGGTCGTCAGCGTGGTGCCGGCTTAGGTGGTGGGCATGATGAACGTGAACAAACCTTAAATCAAATGTTAGTCGAAATGGATGGCTTCGAAGGTAACGAAGGCGTCATCGTGATTGCTGCAACCAATAGACCCGATGTGCTTGATCCCGCTTTGTTACGTCCAGGTCGTTTTGATAGACAGGTGGTGGTTGGTTTACCAGATGTTCGTGGACGTGAGCAAATTTTAAAAGTTCATATGCGGCGTGTCCCTCTTGATATTGATGTGAATGCCTCTGTTATTGCACGAGGAACGCCTGGTTTTTCTGGCGCGGACTTAGCCAATTTAGTGAATGAAGCGGCCTTATTTGCGGCACGTTTTAAAAAACGTGTGGTTTGTATGAGCGAGTTTGAAAAAGCCAAAGACAAAATTATGATGGGTGCTGAGCGTCGTTCTATGGTCATGACGGAAGAACAAAAAGAAGCGACGGCTTATCATGAGGCAGGACATGCGATCATAGGCCGCTTGGTTCCAGAGCATGATCCGGTTCATAAAGTCACCATTATTCCTCGGGGTAGAGCATTAGGCGTGACATTTTTTCTTCCAGAAGGCGATGCCATCAGTGCAAGTCGTCAGAAACTGGAAAGTCAAATTTCCACCCTTTACGGTGGCCGTCTCGCTGAAGAAATTATCTATGGTACAGAGCAGGTATCCACCGGTGCTTCTAATGACATTAAAGTTGCCACTTCCATTGCACGGAACATGGTCACTCAGTGGGGTTTTTCGGAAAAGTTAGGACCTTTACTATATTCAGAAGAAGATGGAGAAGTCTTCATCGGGCGCTCAGTAGGAAAAAGTAAGCATATTTCCGATAAAACGGCCTGTATTATTGACGAAGAAATCAAATCACTCATTGAACGTAACTATAATCGTGCTCGTGAATTATTGATGGCAAATCTGGATATATTGCATTCTATGAAAGATGCTTTGATGAAATATGAAACCATTGATGCTCCACAAATTGACGATCTTATGAATCGTACGACGGTACGTATACCTGCAGGTTGGGACGATAATATTGACACCTCTTCTGAAAATGACGATTCTTCAAAATCTGAAGAAAAACCAGATCCCCCTCTCTTTTCAGATAAAAAGAATACAGACGGGTCTAATGTGGGCTAAAACAAAGAAATTTTTCCACGAAATATGTCATGATCTTAAACATTCAATTCATCTTATATTTTATATCCCATGTTGTCGTAAAAACTCGTTCTTTAATGGACGAGTATCATTTTCATCCAAAGCCTCTTGCGATGTGGGAGATGACACTTTGCTCTGACCTAACCAAAATAGCTTTGCATTTCGTCGTTATTCCCTTTTGCCGATCAAATGACATATTCATTTAAAGGTTTAAAAATATGGATTTTTCTATTGGAAAACACAGATTGGATCTGTTATGCCCAAAAGTGATGGGGATTTTAAATATTACGCCTGATTCATTTTCGGATGGCGGATCTTATTATAGTTTTGAACAAGCCTCACAACATGCAGAAAAAATGATATCTGCAGGGGCAGATATCATTGATATAGGAGGAGAGTCAACCCGACCTGGGGCAATTCCAGTCACTGAGCAAGAAGAGCTTGATAGAGTGATACCTTTTTTAGAATATTTAGCAAAACGCTTTAACACCCTGCTTTCCGTAGATACATCAAAACCCGCTGTGATGCTTGAAGCTAAAAAAGCGGGGGCTCATATGATCAACGATGTTTTTGCACTCAGAAAGCCAGGTGCTTTAGAAGCCGCAGCAGAAACAGAGTTACCTATTTGTCTCATGCACATGCAAGGTCATCCCGAAAATATGCAACAATCCCCTCGTTATGAGGATGTGCTATCTGAGGTCAATGCTTTTTTTGAAGAGAATATTGAACGCTGTCTTTCGGTGGGCATCCCAAAAAATAAATTGTTGATCGACCCAGGTTTTGGCTTTGGTAAAAGTTTAACTCATAATTATCAATTACTTGCAAATTTAGAAAAATTTCAGCATTTTCATTTACCGATGCTGGTTGGGATGTCAAGAAAATCCATGATTGACGGACGGCCTGGTATTCTTCCAAAAGAAAAAGTGATTGGCAGCATTGCTTGTGCCGTCATTGCAGCGATGAAAGGAGCACATATCATTAGGGTACATGATGTTAAAGAAACAGTTGAAGCCCTACATATTGTGAATCGAACGAAAACTCAAATAATAAAAAACGAGTAAAAAATAATGCATCATCGCAAATATTTTGGTACGGATGGCATTCGGGGAAAGGTAGGAGATATGCCGATCACCCCTGATTTTTTCTTAAAATTAGGTTGGGCAGCAGGCAAAATTTTAGCCCGTCAAGATTCGCGTAAAATTATCATCGGCAAGGACACACGTATTTCTGGTTACATGTTGGAATCTGCTTTAGAAGCAGGGTTAGCCGCCGCGGGGTTTTCTGCTCTATTAACAGGCCCGATGCCCACACCTGCCATTGCTTACTTGACTCGCACTTTTCGAGCGGAGGCAGGCATTGTCATTTCAGCCTCTCATAATCCTTTCTATGATAATGGGATTAAATTTTTTGATATTAATGGCAGCAAGCTCTCTGATAGCCTGGAAGAAGCCATTGAAGCACAACTAGAAAAGCCCCTCACCTGTGTTGAATCTGCTCAATTAGGCAAAGCCCGCCGAATTGTCGACGCGGCAGGCCGTTACATTGAATTTTGTAAAGGCACTTTTCCAAGCGAATTCAATTTAAAAAATTTTAAAATAGTGGTCGATTGTTCAAATGGGGCTACTTATCACATTGCGCCGAGTGTGCTTAAAGAGCTAGGTGCAACGGTGATTTCTATTGCTTGTGAACCAAATGGGTTAAATATTAACAAAGAATGTGGTGCCACCAATATCGGCATGTTACAAAAAAGCGTGCTAGCAGAACAGGCTGATCTAGGAATAGCACTAGATGGAGACGGTGATCGGCTGATCATGGTGGATCACCTGGGTAACAAAGTGGATGGTGATCAAATAGTTTATCTTATTGCTAAAGAAGCCTGTCGTCAGCAGCAATTAAAAGGGGGTGTTGTTGGAACGCTCATGAGTAACATGGGGTTAGAACTTGCTCTTCAAAGATTGAAAATTCCTTTCATCAGAGCCAAGGTCGGTGATCGCTACGTTTTAGAAAAAATGCAAAAACACGGTTATCGTATTGGAGCTGAAAATTCAGGCCATATCATTTTATTGGATAAAACCACCACAGGAGACGGTATGATAGCGGCTTTGCAAGTGTTTAAAGTGATCATTCAAAATCAAATGACCTTGCATGAGCTTTGTAGTGAAATAAAGTTATTGCCACAAGTATTGGTTAATTTTTCTTTTTCTGGCAACAAAAATGTTTTGCAATCTGATGCAATAGCCTCTTTGGTCAAAAAAGTGGAATCTACCTTGGCAGGAAGGGGCCGAATCTTATTACGTACATCAGGCACTGAGCCTGTGATCCGCGTAATGATTGAAGCTGATCAAGAGGAGCATTTCATAAAAACATTAGCTGAAGAAGTGGCTGAGAAAATAAAAAAGAGTTTGTACTAAATTGAACAGGATAAAAGTGTTGTGTGGGGTTAATTGATTGTAGAGTCGAGATTTTTAAGAGCGCGCTTGTTTTCTCTAAAAAACTTAAGGTTTGTTATATTGCGTTAAATGTACCGGTTCTGAGAAAACATGACTGATTCCTTTTGTTAAAGGTGAAATAAGATAGGACATAATCGAGTGTTTTCCTGTCACCACTCTGGCATCAACCGCCATACCAGGTTTTAACCAATCCATGTCTTCATTTTTGACATTAAAACTAATGATGACTTTGTAATAACGCTGCACACTCCCATTTGTGTTCTCCTCGTAAGAATCCGGGCTGATTTTTTCAATGCTGGCTTGATAAAATTTCCCCTTGGCTTTCACCAGAGACAAGATATCCACCAGCGCCTGTTCACCTACATAGAGTTGATCACGATATTTAGGATTCACTTTTATCTCTGCTTGCATGGTATTGACCGAAGGTTTGATCTCGAATAACAGATCTGCCGCCTGGATAACCCCCCCTTGAGTTGAAGCGCTTTTATTAATTTTATAAATCACCCCATTGACCGGAGCTCGAACATTTTCTTCCTCTATTTGTTGCTCAAAAATTTTTAACGGCGTGCTCATCAAATTCAGCTCTTGCTGATCTTTTGACAGTTGACGGGATAATGACAGCCGTAATTCGTTATCCAGGGCTCGAATTTCATTTTTCACTAAATGACTGTCATTTTTTTTTAAAATAATGTTATTTTCCGTCTCGTCCATCTCTGATTTTAACTTAATAAATGCCTGCTTTTTATTCAGATAATTCGTATACGACGTGATCCCTTTTTTTACCAAAGGGTGCAATATATCCACCTCTTCACCCAGAAGTGCAACCTGTTCTTTTTTCCCTTTCAGTTGCATTTTCATCCCCGTAATTTCAGATTCAAGCGAACCCAGCTTGAGCGTTTTCGTATGAATTTGACTTTTCACTAATTCAATATTCGCTGACAACTCTTTATTTTTTATTAAGCTGATGTCTTGCCACGCAGAAAAATCTTCTACCGCATTCTTATTTAAAAGCGACGTCAGCTCCTCAATGTCTTTCACTAAAAATGCTTTCTGGGCTTTTAATCGTTCATATTCCTTTCTTAAATCGAGGTTGATCACTTTAGCAAGGAGAGCGCCCCTTTTAACGCTTTCCCCTTCTGAAACATAGATTTTCTCAATCACGCCGCCTTTTGATAAGGAAATAAATTGAGTGTTATCACGGTTCGTTATCATGCCTTGGCCATGAATCACCGAATTTACTTTGATAATAGAAGCGGCGATGATAATGATCAGGCTCATTATCATCATCATCATCAGGGTGTCAGTTTGTTTCCTGTTCATTTATCTATTTTTCCGCTTGAGGAGTTTGGCTCACCCCTAAGTAATTCGTTAATTGAGACATCAACCCTAATTGTCTTGATTTCGCCTGTCGCTGAGAGTATTCACTCTCAATCATGTTGATAAAAGACTGAAAATATTCCCCTCTGCTAGAAATCAGGTCTAACAAGGTTTTTTGACCCAGATCAAACTCTTTTTCATAAAGAGTCGACAGTTGAAGCGCATTTTCATAAGAACGTTGATTCACGACATAAGTTTCTTTTGCAGCGGCGTATTGAGAAATCATATTATTGATTTCAAATTGCGCTTTGAGTAAAAACTCTTCGATGCGTAATTTAGATTGAGTATAAGCCGAGGAAACTTTTAAATCTTGTGCGCTATTTTTAAATCCATTAAAAAGATTGAGGCTGACATTAAGTTTCACTCGGCCTTCATTTTTATAAGTATTACGATCTGTATTGCCAAGCGGATGGTTATCCACATATTCTGCGCTCAGATCGACGGCGGGAAAGTAAGAAGAATGCGCCCCGTTCATTTCTTCCAGTGCCGCATTTTGTGATTGAAGCAAAATATGATAATCGTGGTTAAACAGCTTTATTTTTTGCATCATTTTGGCTCGATCACTGATGAAAGCATACCGTTCAAGCAAGATATGAGGCTGACCTACCTGTTCAGAAGAGAGGCTCCTTAGGCCCGTCATATTTTTAAGTTTAAACATTTCTGAATCTAGCATCGATTGATACATAATTTCGCGGCTATTGAGTGAATCAATTGAGACCTGTACTTTTCTCAAATCAGACTCGAGAGCCACCCCCGATGAAACCAGTAAAGAAAAATTATCCAGCATCTTTTTATAAAAGGCTTTTTCTTTAACAATCCCCTCTAATATTTCTTTGTATTTATTAATATTTAAGTAAGAGTCGCTGACTTCTTGAGCGACAGAGTTTTGAGATTTGGCATAATCGAAATGCGAGCCCTCTTTTTCGTATTCTGCTCTTCTAATCGTCGCTGATCTCACCCCAAAATCGGTGACTCGATAAGCCACAGACACTTTATTTTCAATATTTTTTTCACTATCCGACGATTGTTTCTTTATTCCGGTGCCGGCAGCACTGTAATCTAAAGTAGGATAAAGCGCGGATTTTGCTGTTTGTAAATCTCCTTTTTTACGTTCTGTTTCATAGTAAGCAATTTTGACGGAAGGTTGATGTTGCATGGCCGCTTTGATCAGCCTTGTTAAAGAATGGGAATGAGGTTGGTTTACCGCCGCAGCAGAAATATAAGATTGGGAGCATAAAATGAAAGCCATTATTTTATTTTTCATTCTCATCCTCATCCCTTTTTCTTAACAAGGTTTTTTTAACGATTTTTTGATACATCGAGGTGATTTTTTCCAACAAGGGAATAAAGCTCTCTTTATAACTTTCAACTTCAGCTTGAATTTCCTGCGTTTTGTCAATCAAAACATCATGCTGATTTGAGATTTCTTTTTTGATGTCTGCAAGAGATTCTCCGTTTTCTTCATTCTGAGTCATTAGAGTTTTTTGATTGACCTCTATTGTTTCAAGTAAAGCACTTTGTTCAGAAAACGAATGATTGTTTAGACCCGAGAGGGCTTCCATCAGCTTTTGGTGGTACTGTAACGTTTCCTTATTTCTGTTTTCTTCATTTTTAATGAAGTACTGACAAAAATCTTCAAAGCTTTTTTTGAACTCTGACACTTCAGGCGACTCGATTCGAACGGTTCTTACCTGATTTGGTGTCGTCTCAGTTTCCAGGTGTTCAAAGGCCAGGCGTTTTAATTCTGCCAATAATTGTGAAAATGCGCTTCGCACAAACACGCTTTGTGCGATGAGTAAAATGGCACACATGACCCCGTAAATAGAAGAGACAAATGCGGTATTCATACCACGAAGAGGTTCAGAAAGAGCAGAGATAATATGGATGATCATATCCAGAGTGTCATCCGTAGAACTATCTGAACTGTGATGAGAGGTTTCAGAAAGCATACTGCCGATACCACTGATGGTGATCGACAATCCAGCAAAAGTTCCTAAAAGACCTATCAACGTAGAAACATTACTACAAAACACGTTGAGCGCGGGTAGCGCTCACTTCGGTAGAGATTTCTTTTAATAACGCCCGCGAAGACGTTTTGTTTTTTTCAGAAAATAGTTTTTTGTTAAAATTTGCCAGCAAACTACTGTGACTCATACTGTTTTTATATCTAATAATATTTTTACTATACAAGGATTGCCATATAGAAAATAAAGCCGAAATACTCCCTAAAACATAAATAAAAATAATGACAGAATTATAAGCTGCTGAAACCATAAAATTGTCAATCACATAATTTTTGATACCAGGGATTAACAAGCAAAAGATCGGTAAGACAGCTAATATCAAACATAAAATTAAAGAACGATAAAAAAATAACTTTTTCATTAAAAAACCCTTCTTAATTCTTAGGGACGATAACCACTTTATTTTCTAAGTTGTCTGAAGTGGTATTGACGTTAAGGCTCAATATTACGCTTGGATCAACAGATTTGATTTCTCGCATTAAAATCAGCCCCCTGTCATAAGCCAATCGTAATGAATCTGAAAATGAAATTTTGGATTTTGGAATAAAAATCTCGATCTCAAAAATTTTGTGTTTTGTACTTTTAATCCAATCCATCATTTTTGTAATATCTTCTTTAAGATAAGTGTTGACCTCACCTTCATATTCAATCGTTAATGTATTTCCAGTTATAGTCACCCGTGTTTTATCTTTATTATGGGCAATATCATTATTTCTGTTTTTAACCTGTTTTGGCACTCCTTTAACTATATTTTCATTTTCGATTTGAATTTGAGAGAGCTCATTCTGTGTATTCTTTTTATTGACGAGCACTTTATCTTGGGCAGTATTTACATGACCGTTCTCAATACCGGGCTGAATTTTTTGAATTGAATCTTTGACTTGAGTTTTATTTAGTGCGTTGAGTGAATTTTCTTGTTTCGATTCTATTAAATCGGCCTGTTTTTGATAAATCACTTTTCCCTCCCCACCTATCGCACTTTCATAAACGACCAACATGTTATTGAGTAAAAATATCAACATGATAAAAATAAAAATACATAACATGCTCGAAAAGGTATCCACAAAACTTGGCCAAGGATTACTTTCTTCTTCCATTTGAACTCCATTAAAAATATGGATGATGTTGATCAAATTTTAGCAAAAATAACAAAAACAGATTCAGATGAGATAAAAAAATAATATATCAAAAATTGATATATGCACTAATATAAATTAAATTATTTAATAAAAATAACACAGAATTAATCTCTGTTTTCAAGGAAAAACTGATGGCGACTCAAAAAATATTTGCACAACATAATTCCAGGATTGATTTGTCTTCACTAGGGAATAAAAATCAGGTTCAAGTGGCGATATCAGGGCCCGATCTGAAATTAACCTCACCGCAAGGCAGTGTGACCATTGTGAATGGGGCGATTTATTCCAGCTTAAAAGACAGCCAACTGTCTTTTCAGTTTCAGGATGGTGCTTTAAAGGGGAAAGACTTACTCAGTCAGGTCAACCTTGAGAATATCGACTTTAAAAGCGCCGATTCTTTTTTAGTCGATCAGGTTCAAAATAAAGCGCTTCAAGAAGAACAGGAAGCGCTGAAACAAAAAATGAGACAGGCCGAAAAAGACAAAGAAGAGGCAGAAAAAGCAAGAGAAAAAGCCGAGAAAGAGAAAGCAGAAGAAAAAAAAGCAAGAGAAAAAGCTGAGAAAGAGAAAGCAGAAGCCGAGAAAGCCGCGTTAGAAGCGCAGGAAGCACAAAAATCCTCTCAACAAATTGAAGAAGCGCTCAATGAATTTTTAACGCAAGCGAACACCAAAGCGGCCTTGGCACAAATCACCCCAGATGAAAGAGACATCTCTCTGGATTCTGCCTCTTCTTTACATAAAGAATCGAGTGCAACGGTAGAAGTTGCCCAGGTCAACAAAAACGCAAACCGAAGCAGTGGTTTAAACAACCCGGCCCCGAACCCTAAAATCGATTTAAAAATCAGTTTGGCGCTTGACGACAAGAGTAATAGCAGCGGGCAAAAAGATAATTTAACCAACGTGAATGCACCTAAATTAGTGGGCACCACCATGCCGGGCACTGAGGTGACGATTCAAAAAGGCAGCACAACATTAGGGAGCACCAAATCGGATGGTCAAGGTAATTTTACCTTTACTCCCACTGATTTAACAGATGGCCCCCATGAATTTATGGCACTGGGAGAATATAAAGGGAATAAAGCCCAGGCAAAATTATCTCTCGTGATTAAATCGAGCACTCAACCCCCTACTTTTGAGATGAATTCAGAAGACATTGCACTCACGCAAGAGGAGCGCTCTGACATTTTTTTGATTAAAAATGTGACGCCGACCATTCACGGGAAGGCGGAAGCCAACACGCAAGTCAGCATCTACAATAAAAAAATAACCGATGATAAAGAAACACGACTAGACACAGTTCAAGTCAATTCAGTCGGAGAATGGAGCTATACCTTTAAAGACCCTCAACTTGCGCAAGGGGATAACACTATTAGCGTCGTTGCAGAAGATAAGGCCAAAAACATCGCTGCTGCCAAAAAAACCATTAATCTGGATTCTATTCCTCCAACAATAGAGAAAATTGAAATTACACAGGATTTTCTTATTAGTGACCGTGTTGCCAATACGAAAACACCGACATTCAAAATCACCACAGAGCCTGACGCCAAGATTCAACTTTATTTACCAGGCAACACACAGCCGTTATATATAAGACAGTCAGAAGAAGAAGTGGCAGATGGCAAGCAAGCCTATTATTTGACAATACCTGAATCCACCTTTACGGATGATGGAGACTATAAAATCGAGGTAGTTGCCACCGATAAAAGGGGCAATAGTACAGAAAGACAAGAATTTAACTTTGAGGTGGATACGGTTGAGGTGGGGGCCGTAGAAATTACCTTAGAGGATAAAACAGGGGATAAAGCATCAAACTTTACTGACAAGGAATCACCCAAATTGCTTTTCAAGCCGACCGGAAAAAACATCACGAAAATAGAGATTGAGCTCAAAAGCAGTAGTGATGGGAGCATTCAAAAAGGCACACTGGAAAAAGAATCCTTATCTAGAAGTTGGACCCCGAAACAAAAATTAAAAATAGAGGGGGAATATACGGTTACCGCAAAGGCTTATAAAGGGGACAACCCAGGGAGTCCAAGCAGTGAAACAATCCATTTTTACAACACTCAACCTACTATCCAAACGATTGAACTCGGTAGGAGTGACCAAGGTCGTGACCCTAAGTATACGAAAAACTCCAAACCGACATTGTTGGTGAAAATTGATCCAAAAGATGCATCCAGGGCATGGAAAGTAGAGTACGAGATAAAAAATAGCAAGGGCTCCGTTGAAAACAGCGAGGTCACACAGCTGAGTAATGCGACCTATACAGTGACGCCTCAGACTGATTGGAGTCATGGTGAATACACAGTCATCGCGAAACTGTTGGATAAAGCGGGCAATTCTTCGACGAAAAACGAGGTATTTTATTTTAATGATACCAAACCTGACCCCTCTATCACATTTGCCGAGGGTACTGATTTATATCAAATAGACAATAAAAAAATCATAGACAACGACAGTAAAAAATTCGTGATAAAAAATGCAAAAGGAAACATAGAATTACACGAAAAAGATTTGATTACAGTCAAATTGACAAAAAAAATGGGAGCAAAAACTACCTCTGAATCCTTTAATAATACAGACTCAAACAAGGATTTTTCTTATCACAATCAACAAAAAGAATGGAAATTTTTTCCTGAAGAAAAAAAATGGGAGGAAGCCGATTATCAACTCCAAGTAACCGTAACCAATCAATATGGAAGCGTAGGGACCTCTAATGAATTTTGATTGTAAAAACTCAGGGTTTTTTATGTTGCATTCGATGACAGCGCTCCGAGAAATGAGTGAGCGCTTTCGTTTCAGATTTTTTTAGGGATAAAATTTTATTTTGATGAAATTGTTGTTGATTATCAATTATAGTGAATAAATTAATTTTTAATATAAAACTGCTGTAGGGTTTTGCCCCTGAAGATTTCGATAAAATATCTCGTTAAGTCTTACAAGGGTTAATTTGACAATGACAGTCATGATAAAGGTGGGGTGGGGTTGAAAATGGCAAAAAAGGCGGTTACAAAAATGCCAAAACACGGACAAATACGAACAAGTGGCTCTACCGATTTATGACAACAGTCAATTGCTTCACAGTGTAGAAATACCTGGCTTCAATGGTATTTAAAATAAACGGGAATCATTTTGTTCAATCATCAAATGGGTCATTTCTCTTTCAAATTAAAGCATCTCGAGATTTATTGACGGACATGGCGTTGCTATAAGCCATTTCGACACTTTCTCTGCTATTGGCAGATACGCCTAAATCTCTCACACGGCCTTCGTGCATACCATAAATCCAACCGTGTAACATGACTTTTTGACCCCGTCTCCATGCAGATTGCACAATAGTAGAATGCCCAAGGTTGTAAACCTGCTCCACCACGTTGAGCTCACAGAGCAGATTATTCCGATCTTTGAGTGGTAATTCCCCTAATATCAAACGATGCTTATACCAGAGATCACGAATATGTAATAACCAGTTATCTATTAAGCCTAATTCTTTATCTTCTATTGCTGCCTGGACGCCTCCACAACCGTAATGACCACAAATAATGATATGCGCCACTTTTAATACTTCTACAGCGTATTGCACTACAGACAGACAATTGAGATCAGTATGAATAATCAGGTTAGCCACATTACGATGTACAAAAAGTTCGCCTGGTTCCAAACTGGTTAACTGTTCGGCGGGGACACGGCTATCTGAGCAACCAATCCAAAGAAAATTCGGCTTTTGCACCTGAGATAAACGTTGAAAAAAATCAGGATCTTTTTGACTCATCGAATCTGACCAAATTTTATTATTTTCAATCAGTTTTTTTATGTCTTTCATTTAATTGTCTGATCACCTTTTATAAATAAGGTGCTCCTTAATATGACGAGCCAAAACAGGTGATATTTCTGGCTACTGAGCGCCTTGGATCCGCTCAATATAAGCACCCAGTTTTCTTAGCTTATTTTCGATACACTCATAACCCCGATCGATATGATAAATTCGCTCCACTGTCGTTATTCCTTGAGCAATACAACCGGCTAGCACCAAACTGGCCGAAGCACGTAAATCGGTCGCCATGACTCCTGCTCCAGAAAGGCGCTCCACACCATGGCAAATGACGGTGTTGCTTTCAATTTTTACCTGGGCGCCCATACGGATTAATTCAGGGACATGCATAAAACGATTTTCAAAAATGGTTTCAGTAATAACACCTGTGCCTGTTGCAACGATATTGAGCAAAGTGAATTGGGCCTGCATGTCGGTTGGGAAACCGGGGTAAGGTGTTGTACGCACATTCACCGCCTTTGGACGCTTCCCTTTCATATCCAGGCTGATCCAGTCCTTGCCGACTTCGATTTGTGCGCCAGCTTCGTGCAATTTAGCCAATACGGCCTCTAAGGTAGCGGGCTGAGTGTGACGACAGACAACTTTACCTCTTGAAACTGCGCCTGCGACAAGAAAGGTCCCTGTTTCAATCCGATCAGGCATAATACTGTAAGCACCTCCTCTTAATCGCTTGACTCCTTCCACGACGATCTTGTCAGTTCCAGCACCTTGAATGTTGGCCCCTAAAATATTGAGGAAATTGGCTGTATCAACAATCTCAGGTTCTCGGGCAACGTTTTCAATAATGCTGGTGCCTTCAGCCAATGTAGCGGCACTCATGACGGTGAGGGTGGCCCCAACACTGACCTTATCCATGACAATATGAGCCCCTTTTAAACGACCTTCAACAGACGCCTTAATATACCCTTCTTCTATTTGTATTTTTGCACCGAGCTGTTTTAATCCAAAAATATGTAAATCCACTGGTCTTGCACCTATAGCGCATCCCCCAGGTAAAGAGACCTGCCCTCGACCGAACCTAGCAACCAAAGGCCCCAATGCCCAAATAGAGGCGCGCATGGTTTTGACCAATTCATAGGGCGCACAAAAATGATTAACCGCTTTCGCATCAATCATAATGGAATCAGGGGGTTGATATTTTGCTTTGACCCCCAGCTGTTTCAGTAAATTTAGCGTGGTGTCGATATCTTTGAGTTCTGGGATATTTTTTAACTCAATGGGTTCTTCTGACAATAGGGTAGAAAACAATATAGGCAGGGCGGCATTTTTTGATCCCGAAATCATCACCTCTCCCGAGAGAGAGCAAGGCCCCTGAATGCGAAATTTTTTCATTATGCTGATTCTCTTTACATTTAAAATTTTTCGATCAAACAGAGGTTTTTTTAAACTCTTTCCATTCTTGCACTGTATAAGTTTTGATGCTGACCGCATGAATACTTTTATTGGTGATGTATTTCATTAGGGGGGCATAAATAGTCTGCTGTCTTTTGAGACTGCTCATTCCTGAAAATAAATCACCCACAGCAATGACCTCAAAATGGTTACCCTGTTCGGTGATAAAAAGCGCTTCAAGAGACAAAGCATCGAGCAAGCTGTCTTTGATTTTTTTTTGCATAGTGATGATCAGTTATTTTAAAGTAATCGGCTGCTGAGCAAGCAGGGTTAAATGTTTTGTTAACCCATCTATTCCTGTTTCACGCAAGATATTAGCCCATTCATTTTGTTTCGTAGTAATAATACTGACCCCTTCGACCTGCATATCAAATGCCTGCCAATGATCGGTTTGGGTGTTTTTTCTCCATTGAAAATCTAATCTGACAGGAGGGCGGCCATCAGGATCAATGATTGTCACTCTAATAGGGATCATGGTGGCCGATCCCACCTCCTGAGGAGGTGCAATACGATACGTTTGGCCATAATACATGGTTAAAGCCTGGCCGTAAGCTTGTTCCAAATATTGACTAAAAGCGGAATAATAGTTTTTAAGTTGTTCAGGTTTTACGCCTTTGTAATAGGTGCCTAATACCAAAGCCCCTGCATATTTAATTTGTATAAAAGGGAATAACTCCTCTTGAACGATGGTCCGTAAATAATTGGGGTCGGCTTTAATCCTGGATTGCTCGTTTTTGAGTCGCGTGAAGGGTTTTTTCGCTGCATCTGCCATCAGTGTATACGGATTTGTTTTATCTAATGCCTGAACTAATGAAGGCACCAGCATCAATAAAACGATAAAAAAATATTTTTTTAACATGGGGGATTCTCTATTTCAATGATGTGACATATTGGAGGTTTTATGTATGCTGCTTTTTTCACCACTTTTATATAAAAATTGACCTATGAGATCTTCAAGCACCAAAGCGGAGGAGGTGTTTTTAATGGTATCTCCTGATTTTAATATAGTCGTTCCCATTTCTGCATCTTCAAAACCCAGGTTCAATGCCAGAAATTGTTCCCCTAATAAGCCCGCAGTACGAATGGCTAATGAACTGGTGTCTGGAATGTGATGATACTGTGAGTCAATATCGATGGTGACGCGAGGCGTATAATTTGGCCCCTTCAACGAAATGTCAGAGACTTTGCCTATGACCACGCCACCAATTTTAACAGGAGAATGCATTTTCAGGCCGCCAATATTGTCAAAATTAGCATATATTTCATAGGTAGATTGTGGTGTTATTAAGTGAATATTCGCGATCTTCAAGCAAAGAAACAGGATCGCGCTGATTCCTGATAACATCAATAAACCAACCCAGACTTCATATTTTTTTGTATGCATTATCATGAGTTCCCAAACATCAATACAGTGAGCAAGAAATCAACAGCCAGTACAGCCAATGATGAATTTACGACGGTCCTGGTCGTTGCCAGGCTGATCCCTTCAGAGGTGGGTGTGGCATCGTAGCCATTGAATACCGAGATCCAGGTGATGATCACTGCAAATGACACACTTTTAAAAAAACAATTGATGACATCAGAAGGCATCACGGAATCGTGCATTGCTGACCAGAAAAACCCAGCATCGATACCCTTCCAGTCAATCGCTACCATGCTACTCCCAAAGATACCGACGCTGATAAAGAGAGCGGCCAGTAATGGTAAACTGATGACACCGGCCCAAAAGCGCGGAGCGATAACCCGTCTTAAGGGATCAATCGCCATCATTTCTAAACTGGAAAGTTGCTCCGTGGCCTTCATTAAGCCAATCTCAGCCGTCAGCGCGGATCCTGCCCGCCCTGCGAACAATAAAGCCGAAACTACTGGGCCCAGTTCACGGAACAACGATAAAGCGACCAACATACCTAAGCTGCCTTCTGCACCGTAGGTCGTTAACGTTAAATATCCTTGCAAACCCAGCACCATCCCGATGAATAAACCCGAAATGACAATAATCAAAATAGATTGTACGCCAACACGATATAGCTGTTTGATTAAAATAGGGAGATTTTTACGAGGTTCCGGCTTGCCGAAAACAATATTCAACAACATGCATCCTGCTCGTCCAAGGGTAGAGCAGGCGTCAATCCCTTTACGCCCTAAAGATGATACACTTTCTATGATTGACATGAAGATTCCATCAAGTTTAAGGGTATTTTAAGGTATACAAGTCTCTGAAATACCGTACAAAAATTCTCGAATACGGGGATTGGGATTGTTTTTCAGTTGTTCTGGTGAACCCTCTGCAATAACGTGCTGATCTGCCAAGATATAAGCGTAATCGGCAATACTCAAAACTTCTGTCACATTATGTGACACCAGGATACAGGTCATGTCTAATGTATGATTGAGTTCTCTGATTAATTTCACCAATATGCCTAAATTCATGGGATCTTGTCCAACAAAGGGTTCATCGAACATGATGAGCTGGGGATCCAGCGCAATAGCACGCGCTAATGCCGCTCGTCTGGCCATGCCACCAGACAGCTCTGAAGGCATCAAACAAGCGGCCTCCTTGAGACCCACGGCTTCTAACTTCATCATCACTGTGCTCCGCAGCAATTCTTCGGATAAAGCTCTGTGCTCACGTAGAGGAAATGCCACATTTTCGAATACATTCAGATCAGTAAATAACGCGCCAGATTGAAACAACATACTCATTTTTTTACGAACACGATAGAGATCTTGGCGAGATAAGTGAGGAATATTTTCTCCATCGAATAAAATATCTCCTTTATCAGGCAAAAGCTGCCCACCTATCAAACGTAGTAAAGTGGTTTTACCTGTGCCAGAAGGGCCCATAATGGCAGTTATTTTTCCACGGGGAAAAGTGATACTGATATCAGAAAAGATCACCTTATCGCCGCGTGTGAAATGTACACCCTTCATTTCGATTAAATTAGATTTATCACTCATTTTGGTTGATCTTGCTCCTTTGTCAGGCAAAAGCTGCCCACCTATCAAACGTAGTAAAGTTGTTTTACCTGTGCCAGAAGGGCGCGCATAATGGAGGTCACTTTTTCACGAGGGAAAGTGATACTGATATCAGAAAATATTATCTTTATCGCCGAGTGTGAAATGTATAATAGCCTTCAGTTTGGATTCAATGAGATTTATAACTTATTTTGGTTGATCTTGTTGCTTTTGTTTTTTTATGTTCAGCTCTTCAATTATTAAAATTCTTTAAAAATCCTCGAGAAACTCAGAGCGTGAGGTGCTGATGCGGTTAATCGATGTTACATGGTAGGTTTCGCAAGCAGTTTAGTATAAAATTTTTCGCCTTACTATCAGATGCATCCATGAGTACTTTATAAGTATGATATTACTCAATCAGGTAAATTATCAACAAATTGCCAAAGCAGTATTAAAAATTGAATGTGCCGGTTTGGCTCAATTAGAGCAGTACATCAATGAAGATTTTGAAAAGGCTTGCGCCCACATTTTTTCTTGTCAGGGCAAGTTAGTGATCATGGGAATGGGTAAATCTGGGCATATAGGTTGTAAAATAGCCGCTACCTTTGCCAGCACCGGAACACCGGCTTTTTTTGTTCATCCGAGTGAAGCAAACCATGGCGATCTTGGCATGATAAGTCAGGGTGACATTGTGTTAGCGATTTCAAATTCCGGTGAAGCGAATGAAATTTTGTCCTTGATCCCTTTGTTAAAGCGCCAACATATTTTTTTGATTTGTATGACAGCAGATCCCAACAGCACGATGGGAGAAGCGGCAGATATTCACCTGTGTATTAAAGTTCCTCAAGAAGCTTGCCCGTTGGGATTAGCGCCCACCACCAGCACGACGGCTACTTTGGTGATGGGGGATGCGCTTGCGGTGGCCCTTTTGCAAGCTCGAGGATTTACTGAAAAAGACTTCGCACGCTCTCATCCTGGGGGAAGGTTAGGCCGTAAGTTGCTGCTTCGGGTCAGTGATATGATGCACACTGGAAGCGACATTCCTTTCGTTTATTCAAATGCTTCTTTGCGTGATACTTTGTTGGAAATGACCCAAAAAAAGCTGGGTTTAACCGCGATTTGTGATCACAATATGAAAATTGAAGGGATTTTTACTGATGGGGATTTACGCCGAGTGTTTGATAAACAAATAGATTTGAACAAGGCGCACATTAATCACCTGATGACTTCCAATCCGGTACAGGTTAAACCTGGTTTATTGGCTGTGGAGGCCCTTAACTTAATGCAATTACATCATATTACCGCTTTGTTGGTGTCTAAAAAAAGCCGTTTGGTGGGGGTGGTGCATATGCATGACATGCTGAGATCCGGAGTAATCTAATGAACGAGATAATGGATGAATCATATGCTAGAAACGCATTACGGAATCGTTAAAAAAGAAGTGGTTCAGCGAGCGACACAGATTCGGCTGTTAATTTGTGATGTCGATGGCGTGCTTTCCGACGGTCGAATTTATATGGGGAACCAGGGCGAGGAACTCAAATCCTTTCATATACATGATGGCCACGGCATTCGGTGTTTAAAAAATGCCGGGATTGAAGTCGCACTGATCACAGGTCGTTCCTCTCAAATTGTCAAAGATAGGGCGCTTACCTTGGGCATTGATCACCTTTATCAAGGCGCCATAGAAAAACTGATACCCTATCGGGAGCTCCTATCTCTCCTGTCTCTCAACGATCAACAAGTGGCCTATATTGGAGATGATTTAATCGACTGGCCCGTGATGCAAAAAGTGGGGCTATCTGTGGCCGTTTCAAATGCCTATCCCTGGCTTTTAAAAAAAGCACATTACGTCACCTATACCTTGGGTGGCCATGGTGCAGTCCGTGAACTCTGTGATTTAATTTTGTTGGCTCAAAAAAAGCTCACGAGCGCTAAAGAGGCATTTATATGAATGACAAAATGAAATGAGCCAAAAAATAAAAGGAGCGGCTTTTCTTTTTTTATCCGTGATTGTTATCATTTTTTTAAGTTGGAATCTGCTGGATTATTTTGATCCAGATTTAAAAGACAGTACAATCACTCTTGGCCCGAATGATCCTATCTATCAAGCTCAAGAGATACGCACTGATATTTATAACCTCGAAGGTTTTCTCAGCTATACCATCACCGCTCAAAATGCCGCGCGTTATGTTCATAAAAAACAAGCAGGCGACTCTAATGGGCCTGAAAATATCACTTGGTTTACAAAGCCTGTTATGGTTTTATTTGATGATATTTTGCAGCCTGATTGGTCTCTGAAAGCGGATAAAGCAAAATTGACTGATGATAATAAAATGCTTTATTTATATGTTGATGTTGAATTAAACCATTTAATACAGAGCTCATATTTAAAAAAAATCACCACAGAAAGTGCCAAAATTAACCTGGTTACACAGGATATTTCTTCGAATGACTCAGTCAACCTTTACGGTGTTGATTTTTTTTCTAGCGGTATGAAAATGCGAGGAAATTTACGAAGCAAAAAAGCGAATTTGGTTGAAAAGGTAAAAACAAACTATGAAATACAAAAAGAAAATCCATAAGCTATTTTTGATAGGTATATTGCTCACTTTAAAATTCCCTGCTTTTGGGTTAACCGATGATACCGATCAGCCTGTCATTATTACATCTGATAAGCAATCTTTAGACATTCTCAATCATACGAATACTTATATAGACAACGTGATGATTAAACAGGGCTCTATCAAGATCACTGCAAGTAAAGTAGTGGTGATTCGCCCTAACGGAGATCCTCAAAAAACCGTGGTGGATGGTTTTGGTGACCCCATCACCTTCTATCAAATGCAAGATAACGGAAAACCCCTCAAAGGTCACAGTGAAAAATTACGCTATACCTTCTCGGATAAATTGTTGGTATTAACGGGTAACGCTTATTTAGATCAGTTAGACAGTCACATTAAAGCAGATCGTATTACTTATCTTATCCCACAAAAAAAAATGCACGCCTTCAGTTCTAAGGGAAAACCGGTTTACTCTGTAATTTTACCCTCTCAATTAACAAATCAAGCGCCTAAGAATTCGGCTCAAAAGGACTCACCATAATGTCCAGATTAATCGCAAAAAATTTAGCGAAGGCATATCAAGGTCGTAAGGTCGTTGAAGATATTAGTTTGCAGGTGAATTCAGGTGAAATCGTGGGTTTATTAGGCCCTAATGGAGCAGGCAAAACCACGACTTTTTATATGGTGGTCGGCATCATTCCTCTAGATGGAGGAAGTATCATCATCGATGACCAAGACATCAGTTTATTGTCTTTACATGAACGTGCACGCCGGGGTATCGGCTATTTACCACAAGAAAAGTCTATTTTTCGTGGTCTTAGCGTTTACGATAATTTGATGTCTATTCTAGAAATAAACAAAAGCCTTTCTTTTGAACGCCGTAAAATACGGGCGGCGGATCTGATGGAAGAGTTTCAGGTCAGTCATTTGAAATCGAATTTAGGCCGCTCGCTTTCAGGAGGAGAATCTCGAAGAGTCGAAATTGCACGCGCACTGGCAGCAGATCCCAAATTTATTTTACTTGATGAGCCTTTTTCTGGGGTTGATCCTATCTCTGTCATTGAAATAAAAAAAATCATCAAACATTTACGAGATAGAGGGTTAGGCGTACTAATTACGGATCACAACGTCAGGGAAACGCTCAATGTTTGTGAACGGGCTTATATTATGAATCAGGGCAATTTAATTGCACATGGTGCACCAAATGATATTTTAGACAATCAACAGGTCAAACAGGTTTATTTAGGGGAGGAGTTTCGCCTTTAATAAACATGAAGAAAGCCATCAAATGACAGCTAAAATTAGCGGTAATCTGACAAAAGTAAAGACAAAACAGTGAAAATAAAATGTCCAATGATGATTCAATACAACTGAGTCCAATATTAAGCATGGATTGCACAAAAATTGCCAATTGCACCAGTAAAAAAAGGGTTTTAGAAATTATCAGTGAGTTAGCAGCTCAACAGCTTCATATTTCCTCACAGATCATTTTTGATGCGCTCTTAACACGAGAACGTTTGGGTAGCACATGTATTGGCAATGGGATTGCGATACCTCACGGTAAATTAGAAAAAGACACCCACGTAGTGGGGGTGTTGATTCGCCTGGTTCAACCGATTGCGCTTGACGCGGTTGATCATCAACCTGTCGATCTGGTATTTGCTTTGTTGGCCCCTTTGGACCAGGATAAAATGCATTTAAAGATTTTATCTTTAGTGGCAGACAAATTAGCGGATAAAGCCATTTGTCGTCGTTTACGTGCTGCAGAAAACGATCGAGAGCTTTATGAAATCATCACTGAGTCAACGATAGTTTGATCATTAACACTTGAACGACATATTGTACAACTGTTATATCCTGTCGAATCAGTGAGGATATCGACATAGCCTTTTACATTAACAAGAGAGCCACCCTATGGTTCTGATGATTGTCAGTGGCCGTTCTGGTTCTGGAAAATCTGTAGCCTTACGGGCTCTTGAAGATATGGGGTTTTATTGTGTTGATAATTTACCCATTATTTTATTACCGAATCTGGCCAGTAGCCTGATGCCCAGAAACACCCCTGCGGCCATCAGCATAGATGTCCGAAACATGCCAGGATCTTCTGAAATATTTGAAAAGGTGCTCACAAAATTAAACAAAAAATTTTCAACGCGATTAATTTTTCTAGATGCTAACCACAATACATTGATCCAGCGTTACAGTGAGACACGACGCCTACACCCGCTTTCTGGTAATCACCTGTCATTAGAAAAAGCCATCGACGAAGAAAATATCTTGTTAGAACCGTTACGCTCTCGCGCTGATTTGATCATCAACACCTCCGAAATGTCAGTGCATCAGCTGTCTGAAATGCTCCGTGTTCGGTCATTGGGAACAAAAGAGCGAAAATTAAGTATGGTATTTGAATCTTTTGGATTTAAATATGGCCTTCCTATTTATGCAGACTACGTTTTTGATGTTCGTTTTTTACCCAATCCTCATTGGGATCCCAAATTACGATCCATGACAGGTTTGGATAAACCTGTTGTGGATTTTTTAAAACGGCACTCTGAAGTGCATCATTTTATTTATCAAACCCTTCATTATTTAAATCAGTGGCTTCCCATGCTGGAAAATAATGATAGGAGCTATCTCACCATTGCGATTGGCTGCACAGGAGGCAAACACCGTTCGGTCTATATTGCTGAGCAATTAGCCGATTATTTTCGTTCCCGTGGGAAAAACGTTCAATTACGCCACCGTACATTGGAAAAAAGAAAAGAATGACGACAAAACCAATCGTTACAATTGAGATGTGTGACTTAAACGTTTCGTTTTCATCAGGAGGCTTCATTGACCCACTCTTTATATCGTAAAAATATTATTTCAATTTCTGATCTGAGTCAGCTGGAGTTAAGGCACATTATGGATACGGCGGCGTATTTTAAAAACACACCGCCCGTGAATCTTTTAAAACATACCGTTATCGCCAGTTGTTTTTTTGAAGCCTCTACCCGCACTCGATTATCTTTTGAAGCAGCCATTCATCGTCTTGGGGCTTCTGTGGTGGGTTTTTCAGACGACCAGTTTACATCCGTCAGTAAGGGTGAAAGCCTGTCTGACACCTTACGCGTGATCAGCAGCTATGTAGATGCGATTATCATCCGGCACCCCAAAGAAGGGGCTCCTCAATATGCTGCCGGTTTTTGCCCAGTCCCCATCATCAATGCGGGGGATGGTACGAATGAACACCCCACACAAACCTTGCTGGATTTATTCAGTATTCAAGAAACACAGGGGCGCTTAAGCCATCTCAAAATCGGTCTCGCCGGAGATTTAAAATATGGTCGAACGGTTCATTCGCTCACAAAAGCACTATCAACATTTCCAAATAATGAATTTTTTTTAATTTCGCCTCCAGAGTTGTCAATGCCTTGTCCCCTTGTGAAGGAACTTAATCACAGCGTGCATCACACAATTGAAGAAGTGCTGCCTCAGCTTGACATTCTTTACATGACCCGTATTCAACAAGAACGCCTGAAACCAGAGCATCGTCATCTTAAAACCGCTTTCATTTTAGAGGGTAAGCATCTTCTTCCTGGTCAGGTAAAAACGAATTTAAAAATTTTACATCCTTTACCACGAGTCGATGAAATAGCACCAGAGGTAGACACAACACCTTATGCCTATTATTTTCAGCAGGCGGCGAATGGGATGTTTATTCGAGAGGCTTTACTGGCATTATTACTCAATCCTCATGCACCATATCCGTAAGACCTTAAGCATAAAAACCGGGGGGATCTCAAGCAGTGATAAGCAGAATGAAAGGCATTATTTTGGAAAAACAGCCGCCCTGGATATTGTTAGATATTCAAGGAATGGGATATGACATCCAACTTCCTATGACCTGTTTTTATCAGCTTCCAGAATTGGGGCAAGAAGCGATTATTTTTACGCATTTTGTGGTGCGAGAGGATGCGCAATTATTATATGGGTTTCATCATCCTAAAGAGCGGGCGATGTTCAGTGAACTGATTAAAGTGAATGGTGTTGGGCCAAAACTTGGGTTGGCGATTTTATCTGGCATGTCTTCAGAAGAGTTTATCTGTGCGCTGGAAAAAGAAGATATTTCAAATTTAATCAAATTACCTGGAGTTGGAAAAAAAACGGCAGAGCGATTGCTGGTGGAAATGAAAGATCGTATCAAAAATTTAAATAAAAATTTATTTAAAAGCACAGCCGATCATATGTTGTCATCAGTTTCTACTGATCTTTCAGCAAAATCGGCCGAAGCAGAAGCCATATCGGCGTTGATCTCACTAGGTTATAAACCGCAGGAAGCGGCTCAATTGATCAAAAATATCGCTCAGCCAGATTTAGATTCCCAAGCTTTAATAAAGCATGCTTTACGCTCCACCTTATAATATTTTCTTGCTTAAAGGCAAAAAAGGCGCCCCATGATTGAAATAGACAGGTTGGTTTCAACCGATGTTTTAAATGAAAATGAAGCTTTGGTAGATCGCGCTATTCGCCCAAAACGGCTCGATGAATACGTAGGGCAATCCCATGTTCGTGATCAAATGCAAATATTCATTCAGGCAGCAAAACAACGTGGGGATGCATTAGATCACTTACTCATCTTTGGCCCTCCAGGGTTGGGTAAAACGACACTGGCCAATATTGTGGCCCATGAAATGGGAGTGAATTTGCGCACCACCTCTGGGCCTGTTTTAGAAAAAGCGGGAGATTTGGCGGCATTATTAACGCATCTTGAACCCAGAGATGCGCTCTTTATCGATGAAATTCATCGTTTATCTCCTGTAGTGGAAGAAATTTTGTACCCGGCGATGGAAGATTACCAACTTGACATCATGATAGGAGAAGGCCCCGGCGCGCGTTCTATTAAACTGGATTTACCCCCCTTCACATTGATTGGCGCCACCACACGCGCGGGATCTTTGACCTCTCCCTTGAGAGATCGATTTGGCATTGTACAACGCCTGGAATTTTATTCTGTCCCAGATTTAGAACATATCGTCTCTCGGAGTGCACGCTGTTTGCAATTACCCCTCACTAAAAATGGCGCTCATCAATTGGCACTACGTTCAAGAGGCACTCCTCGAATTATTAATCGCCTTTTAAGACGGGTGCGGGATTTTGCTGAAGTGAAAGGCGAAGGCAAAATTAACACTGAGATTGCGATCAAAGCCTTAGAGATGTTGAATGTTGACAAAGAAGGATTAGATTATATGGACAGTAAATTACTGTTGGCGATTATTGAAAAATTTCAGGGAGGACCGGTCGGATTAGATAATTTGGCTGCGGCCATTGGTGAAGAACGCGAGACCATTGAAGATGTCCTAGAGCCTTATTTAATCCAGCAAGGGTTTATTCAGCGCACACCTCGCGGCAGAATAGCGACACAGCACGCTTATCAGCATTTCATATGTGGTGGTTAAAAAGAATTCACAAAAATATTAGAAGGAGGACTGTAGTCAGTATTTAGATAAAAATCAGATAATTGATATGGTAAATGATATTTTTGAAAAATCTGATAAAAATAATGATGAAAAAATTAGCCGTGAAAATTTGATAAAAATCAGTCGTAAATCGTTTTCTGAATATTGTAGTGATTGATTAGGTAAGCAGGCCGCAAGTGCCCACTCCCTCAAGAACCGTACGTGCGAGTTACCCCGCATACGGCTCACGCAACTTACTCACTTCAACATTTTTCCTTTTTTTGCTATGTAATTGTCTGTGGCAATTAGCATGTAACAATCTTAGATTAGCCAGCTTGTTGTCACCCCCTTCAGCTTTAGGCTGAATATGATGAACATGCAATTGTTCACCATTGTCCAACTCTTGATCACAGAGAGGACAATAACCTTTCTGTCGCTTATAGAGGTTAACTTTGACACCGTAAATAAAAGGCTGTTTACGTGCCTGCCTATTACGCCAATAGTCACGCAATTCCGGATTGTCGGGGGAAGCATTTTTTGGAACTAGCCAATGACGCTGTATTTTTGTCCATGCATGCTTCCAAAGAAATCCACCGGTTGATTTATCCATAAATACTGAATAGTCTTCTCTACCTGGTATCTTGCCTAAGTAGTGTTTTCTTCGCCACCACCAGTGTTTATTGGGATGACGTCGATACAAATATCTACGTTGGCGGATCCACATCCATTGGTCTAATGCACTGAATGTTCTTTTTGAAGCACCAATACGATAGTAATTACACCATCCTATTATCTTGGCATTCAGTTGTCTTATTCCTTCTTGTGTCGGCATACCGATAATACCTTTCCAGGTCATTCTCATTTGCTGTTTGTACCTTTTCATCGACTCCTTTGAGGGCTTCGTTAACAATATATATCCCCGTTTTCTGTGGCGATTGTCATAATGTCGTATATTAAATCCCAGGAAGTCGAATCCTTCCTTCAAGTGTTTGATACTGGTTTTTTCTTCAGAAAGAGCTAACCCTCTCTGAGCTAACCAAATTTGCAACTTTATTTTGGCAGTTTCGCACTCTTCACGGGATTTACCGAATACGACAAAATCATCCGCATAACGAACTACTGCATAAGGTTGCCCTTGTTTTGGCGTGCCGTTTTTCCAGTATTGAATACCCAGTAAGGTCTCCATTCCGTGGAGTGCAATATTGGCCAGTAGTGGACTGATAATCCCGCCTTGCGGAGTACCTGCAACATTGGGTATATAGTTGCCATGTTCCAGCACACCGGCTTGTAACCATTGTTTAATCATGTTTCTTTCGGGGAATCCCCCGATTTTTTTTATGAGAAAATTATGGTCAATGTTGTCAAATGCGCCTTTAATATCTGCATCTAGTACCCAGTGCCGTGTCCCTCGTGCTCTGGCAATACAGAAAATTTTTTGTATTGCGTCATGGGCACTTCGCCCCGGTCTAAATCCGTAGCTGACTGGTTCAAATTTTGCTTCCCAATAAGGTTCCAGCGCCGATTTAACTATCGCTTGTCTACAGCGGTCGAGAATGGTTGGGATCCCAAGAGGGCGTTTTTTTCCATTCTTTTTTGCTATGTAAACTCGTTTTACTGGATAAACCTTTTCTGAAGTTGTTTGGCTTAATAACTTATAAAGATGTTCTCGTCCTTTATGGTCATTAATTACCTGATTATCTACTCCAGCCGTGTGTTTTCCCCGATTGACCTGAGTGACTTTCCTGATAGCCAGAAGATGGTTAGCTCTTGATTTCATCATGAGTTTTTGCAGATTTCTGACTTTCTTTAAGTCACCTGTTGCTGAAGCCCTATATATTCTTTGCCTTAGATTATTAATCATGGCTGTCACAACACGCCAGTTAATAGCATGCCATTCCAGTTGTTGTTCATAGTTTTGATTTATTACGTTTGCCATAGGCATCTAACTCTTCTAAATCAATTCATAACCTTGGTAAAGGATTATATGGGTAAGTCACCCGTTCCACGTCAGCCTCTTTTCAGAGTAAAGTAATTACCTCTATCAATCCTGTTATGATTTCCAGTTGCCTTTCGGCTGATTGCCTTCGCTTTTTGGAACGTCTTATGCCCACTGTCTCTTAGTATTTACATCAACACTAAAAGATTAATGGGGTTACCGTGTTTCACACCATGAAGATACATTGAGTGGGCTGCCTCCTCTATGCCGGGGAACGGGATCCGTCGTAAAGAACGAACACTCTTCTTTACCCGTTTCTAACTGTCGTTAAACTTCCCCATAACACGTCACATCTGATTTCGTGTTTTACTTGCTTACGACATTTTAATAACGGAGATTCACTTTATTCAACCCATTTCAGTTTTGCCTTGCCCCTATTTCTTATTCAGCTTAATACTTTAGTTAGGCTTTCATTCTCGCTTAGCACAAGAGAATTACTCCTCTTGCACCGAGTAAGTGGCAATAAGGTTTCGGATCAACCTTACCCTTTTTCAAGGGACTTCTGTGGTGCAACTTTCACGTCGCACATATTCATACAATATAAAAATGCCCCCCCTCAGGACTTTTCTATTTTTTAAGGATGAAAAATCACCATGACCCAAGAACAATCCCCCTCTTTTTTGATTTCTGAACTTCGATCCGATGCTCATACTCACCGTATTAAACGAACGCCTACGGGTTTTGTACCTGTTGATCAATGGGAGGTTCAATCTGTCATAACAAGGTCTGATGGCGGTTCGACTCGGTATGTGGGGCAAGTGATTATTCAGCTGGAAAACAATCCGACTGTGCTCAATGCGGCCTTGAGACTGGCGGGAAAACACCCAGGCTCAGTCTTGGTTCAACTCGATCAACAAAATCATTATCGCGTGTTATCGGGCTCTCCCAAAACGCTTCAAGGAAAATTGCGCTGGCAAGTCGTAGGACACGGCAGTGAAGTTTATGCAGATGGAAAATTGGATGCTATTCGGGCCATTTCTGGCATTAAACCGGATGATTTAGCTACACTTTTAATCAAGTTTAACCAACATTTTAGTAAAAAATATACTATCGACAGTACGCCAAACCGAATCAGTTTAGTCGGATGTCGGCTGATCGATCACAACGGCAAAAATTTTGCCACTCAATTTGCTCATGCGATGAAAAGTAGGGGCATTCAGGCAGACATATCGGCCAGAAAAGGATTAGTGTCTGTTCCTCATGACGGTTTTGGTAAAAAATTTACCCGTGAAACGCAATTAGTTAATAGGGCTCAGACGGCAGGGGATACCTTACTGCTAGGCTGGGACAAAACTGGCGCACTGATATATAAAAAGCACAGCAGTGCTTTTCGGTTGCTATCTCCCGTATTAGATGCCTGGGCTCCCCGGCATTTTACCGATCCTAAAATACAAAATAAGCAGTTTAAGTATCTCATTTATCCTTCTTCAATCAGAGATTTAATGGATCGAAAAGGCGTTTTTTCAAAAAATATTAAAGAAAAACTCAGCCAATCTGATTTCATTTCAGCCAGTATTCTTTCAAATCAGACCCTTGGAGATCATAAGTTAGGCGTGATATTGGAGGTCCCCGAACAAAATATTTTGGCCGCGGCCCCTCATGAAAGCATTTTTAAGCCAAATTTAGAAAGTATGTTTCAATCATCAGGCGCACGAATTCGTTTCATCAAAAAAAAGGGGCTACAAAAAACCAATCAGATGATTAATGCCATTGAAGACCGATTATCGCACACAAAGAACAGGTCCCTCTCTGCATTGGTCCGTCATGGTTTATTATCGAATCAATTATTTTCCTATCCACAACGAGTCAGTACGCCTGACGATATTATTCATCAAACCCTCACGCGAAATACCGTGCTTGTCACGGGACGACCGGATGTCAATATTTATCCCCATTATCCTGTGACAAAAAACATTAAAATCACCGGCCTGTTTTTTATAGATTCTGATGACCCTAAAAATAAAGAGGGGTCCAGGAGTTTCACATTATTACGTGAAGCTGCTCGAGAGATGACTCAAGAATTAGACATTGAATTAAAGATCATCAAAATACGTCGGGAAGCGGATTCAGATAAAAGTGCTCAAAGTAATATCACCCCAAAAATCAATCAAAATAGACCGATAGATCTCGTAGAGATGACCCCTGATCAAAAAAATATCAGTTTTTCTGGTTCTTTTTTAACTGAAAAATTACAGCGAATTTGGATCTTGATCAATGGTATTGCCTCTAACAATCACATCTCATTTGGTCCTCATGATCTCAAACTATTAACGGAGTTTTTTCACATTCCCTCAAGAAGACTCGACTGGAAAAGATTAAACCAGACAGTGTCGCACCCCCTGTTTTATTCTCAGTTTATCGGTCAAATTCAATGTTTAATGGAATTGAGTGACACTCATGGTCAATTCAGAGGCTTAACAGGCCAAACTGCCTTAAAACGCCTCTCTGAGTGGCAAAATTTTGTCTTCGACAATATGATGCATTGGAACAGCCTGATAAAAATCTACACTCCCAGGATAGCGAGTCATCCTGCAATTTATCCGGTTATGCAAGGGATTTATATGGGTGACGGCAGTGATGTGGCACAACAAAAAGCGCAAAAAGTGAGTTTAGCTTATTTAAGCATGCTCAGACTGGGCGATAAAGATTTACGCGTAAAATTACTGAAGGCATTTCAAACTCATGCTGAAATCCACGCCCAAAAAATATTTTTTGATAGCACTGATCAAGATATCAATACTTTTGGGCGTCTGATCCATGAGCTGGAAGAAAGGGGGGCCTTTATTAAAAAAGGGTTGCAGAAACCCGCTGAATTTTTTAACACACTGGCTAATGAAACGGCAGGGTATTATCAGCTTCACATGGGAGAACATATTTTAACGATAGCCAAACGTCAGGGCACAGATCAAAAAACCCACTGGTATCTCTATGATGCGAATTTTGGCGAAATCGTTTTCACTGATGATCATGCTCAAAACACAAGTCACATTCTTAAATCGATGTTAAATGACTATTTTGCGTGTTTAAGGAGCTTCTCTGCAAGAAATGGTGCTTTTTTACTGGATGTTTATCAGTTAAATTTTGCTCAGATTTTGACATCTCCTTCTGTTAAAAAATTGAAGCAATTTATCAGCAAAGAGGATAGAGAGTCCATGTTTTTATCGCCCCTTAAGCCGGTTAAAACGCAGACAAACAAGAACAGCCTTGAGTTTTCAAAGCTATTTCGTACAGTCGGTATGTTGGGTCAGGTCAATAAAGGGATCTCCTGGATCCGATCTTTAACACTTTTGTCTCATTACTGGAGTCGTCGTTCTTCCGAACAACTCAATCACTCTCAAAAACACGTATTGGAGCTGGAAGCTCAACTGGCCATAGCGAGCATTGTGTACGATGTGGGGAGTGTATGTTTAGAATTAAGTTCGAAAAAACTGGGGCATCACCTGATTGAAAAATTCTCTTCTCAGTCTTTTCGAGTGCTTGCATCTAGAATGCAGCGTTTTCAGTATGCAGCTGGAATGAATCTGGTTCGATATGGAGGCGCCTGCTTAAATATGCTGGGTGCCGCTTTCGATATTTATCAAGCCCACAAAGCAGGCACTGAGCTGAAAACGGTCACTGATCCGGATGTTCGACAAGATTTACAGGTCAGTCTCGCCGTTTCTTCTTTAAGTGCTTCGATCACTATCGCCAGCGGTCTGGCATTACTCGCCTTAGCTGGAAAAATGGCGTTAGTGAGTGGCGCGGTCGGTATCGCCTTAGGCGTTTTGACGGCTGTCGTCGGGGGAATGTATCTCTCAGTTCGTCAAATTCAACAAATCGAGCGCTACACCAACTTGACGGGGTTACAAAAATTACGGACGGGTTGGTTGAGTTTTTGGGGCGCAGACATTGACGTCGAGGTCACTAATCAGGTTACGAAAGGACAGGCAAAAGAACAAGCTAAAAAAAATGTTCATGACCAATTCAAAAAAAATTTTCAAGCATTACTGGATTCAGATAAGCAAATAGAGGCGGTGTATTACAGCATGGGAGAAATCATGTTAAGTGAACATCCCTATCAAAAGTTAACGGGGAAAAAATGGACTATGTTGAGCAGCCCATCCATACCCCTGAATCAATATTTATTCATCGACAGCATTAAAGATAAAATACTGCCCTCACAGGCTCAAACCATATTATCAGACTATCAAACCCAAAAATTGGGGCATCGAGCTGTCTATGCTGATCTGCGTTTAGAAGACAGTGAGTACAAATTTTACGATATCGAAGGACTTTTACCGACTGATGATCAGATATCCCTTGACACTGATGCACATTCAGAGAGCATTTTATCTTTAAAAAGACCGGTCGAACCTTCCAGTTCGTCATCGCTCTCTGCTTCTGTTGTAAAATCCGATACCTCTGATTTTAAAAATCTCGCTAAAATTTATTTTTTTTTAGGAGCCGGAAACGATGGGGTGACAGGCCACCCAGAAAAAAGTAATGTCTTTGACATCGGTGATGGGGTCAAAAATTTTAAGGGGGGACATCAATCAGATACGTTTATTTTTAATGGCACTAAGGCCCTTTCTCAACCCAGCGTATTCGATGGAGTAAAAGGGACTGATGCTCTGATAGCGAACAAAAAGCCATCCCAAGGCGGATATAGCTAAACGACATAAGAATAGTTACATAATATGTTCTGAAAACAAGGTATTGATGTCGCATTGAAGTTCTCTTCTTTTTCTTTTAGCTTGAGCCCATGTGTGCTCAATAGGGTTGAACTCGGGCGAATAAGGAGGCAAATATTCAATAGAATGACCGGCGTTGAGAATGGCGTGTTGAATATCTTTTCGCTTGTGGAAAGAAGCGTTATCCATCATCATCACGCACGGATGAGGAAGAGCGGGTAGGAGCAGCTGAGTGACCCAGGCATAAAAAACATCGCTGTTAATGGAGCAGTTAAAGAGGCCCACCGCGATGAGAGTGACCCCTAATAAGGCACCAATGACGTTAGTGCGGCCCTTAGCCTGCCAATCGTGAGTCCCAAAACAGCGTTGACCTCGTGTAGCGTATCCGTAGAGGCGGGGCATATCGTGAGCAAAGCCGCTCTCATCGAGATAAACCAGAGATTTACCCTGCTTTTGATACCCCGCGATTTTTTCCTGGAACCCCTGTCGTGCCTCTTCGTTTGCCTTGGGATGACGCAGAGTTTTTTTTATAGGTCAGACCCCATCTTTTCAATGCTTGCCAGATGGCTTTGGGGCACACCCCGAAACGGGCCGCCCGTTCCCGTTGATAGCTATCTGGATACTCTGCCACATCTTTGATAAACGCCTCTTTATCCATCTTGCCTCGACGCGGACCCGAGGGTTTCGGTTCTATTCGCTTGAGCCAACGCCTGAGAGTATCTGTACCTACGTGAAAACGCTTCGCCGTTGCTCTGATGCTCAGTCCTTCTTTCTCTCGAATACTCAGGACTTTTTGACGAAAATCCACTGAATAACTCATAGTGACCTCATGCTAATTAGTTCTTTATATTGTAACTAAAATTAAATCGCTTAGCTATACTATGTCAATCTGCAGGAAAACGCTTTTTATTTTACCCATGAACATCAAAAAATCGCCGTATTGAAAAATATCGATCATATAGAGACCTGCGCAGAAACGGACGATGTGATTTTGGGTAACGCTCAATCCAATATCCTGAATGGGAAGGGGGGGAAAGATAAATTGATGGGGTTCGATGGGAATGATATTTTAGTGGCGCAGGCCGGCAAATTAGATGGAGGAAAAGGCACAGATTCTTATCGTGTTTTACAAAATACCGACGGCGAGGCGGCGTTATTAATCATTGAAGAAGATGACGATCCAGACACATTGAGTCATGTTTTTTTGGATTATTCCGTGACCCAAATCATCAGTATAAAGAGAATCAAGCAGCATCTGTTCATTGAACTAAACAATGACAATCAAAGTATCACCACTTTAACGTTATTTCATCTTTATTCCGCGTTTGAGCCAAAAAAACGAAGGTTAACCAGCCAATATATTTTTTATACCAAGGATGGCGTGATCTTCTCGGGCTTACCTGCTGAAATCGCATTTGATCCCAATAAAGATGAACCTGAGACTCTCATTTTAATGGCAACATATGCACCAAACTTTGATCAAAAATTGTCTCTGCCTAAAACCGACAGCCTAAAAAAACCCTTCATCATTCAAAAAATGTCCGGGCAGAAACAAACAGGGATGATCGATATCAGTGGCGAAAAAAAAATATTGCCGGATTTTTTGAGATTGGTCGCTCAAGAAACGGGTTTTGATGATGATTTACAGGGAAATGAGCTCAGCAACATCTTACACAGCAAAACAGGCGAAGATATCCTGGAAGGCAAAGGAGGCAGAGATGTGTACATCATCGAAGACAGACCGACCCACGGAAGAAGTGCGCATTCATAATTATGATGCGCCTAAAACGGGGTCGCCGGAGCAAGATATTATACTGTTGCCTTTTTTACTGAAGGATATTCGGATCACACAAGATGACGACGATGTGATTTTAAGTCATTTCTATGCCCCTGCAGAACATGTCAATCTACGTCTGATGAATTTTATGATAGAGGAAAGCTATAGACATCTTTCCATCATAGATAAGGGAGGGCGTGTGCACACAGTGAGCGTCAATGCTAAACATGAACCCGACTTCGTTCAAGATCACTTGTTCCCTCATATGAGCACGAAAAATGGGGATCATATCTTAAGCCAATTGAGGCAAATCACGCCTGAATTTTCAGAGGCAGAGCAAGTATTCCATGTGGATAGAGAGCACATTTTACAGACAGTGATACCGGTAATGTCATTTTAACGCCTCATCCCTTGTTTCCATAACCAGCAGGTCAGAGTATCTGTCCCTATTTCAAACCGCTTGTCAGTCTTTATGAGAATCAGTTTTTCGTGCTCTCGAATACGGCGAATTTTTTTCAATAAAATCAAGTGAATAACTCATAGTAAACTCATTCGGATTCTTAACTCAATTGAAATCGTTTGGCCATCATCAATTTATCAGAGGCTCTATGAATTAAGTGCATATATATATAAAACACAGGTATAATGTGCCTATTAAAATAAAAAAGGTCTATTTTCATGAATAAAATCAAAATCATCAAAGGCACTTTGGTGGCTCCAAATGCCAAAATCGCCATCGCTATCGCGCGTTTTAATCGTTTTATTAATGATAGCCTGCTCAGCGGAGCACTCGATGCTTTGCAACGTATCGGGCAGATTCCCGAAGAAAATATCACCGTCGTTTGGGTTCCTGGCGCTTATGAGTTGCCTCTCATCGTAAAAACATTAATACAAACAAAAAATTACCAGGCCGTCGTGGCATTAGGCACCGTGATCCGTGGTAGTACCACTCATTTTAATTATGTGGCGGGTGAATGCAGCGCCGGTTTATCTCAGATTGCAATCAGTACCGATACCCCTGTGGCTTTCGGTGTGCTGACAACAGAGAATATTGAGCAAGCCATTGAACGTGCCGGCACGAAAGCCGGTAATAAAGGCGCAGATGCCGCTATAGCCGCCCTCGAAATGATCAATCTCATTCAAACCATCAATCTTAATCATTCAACAAACATTTAAAGGAGAACGTTGTGAACCCTTCTGCTCGTCGCCGTGCACGCGAATGTGTCGTACAAGCCCTCTATGCCTGGCAAGTATCTCAAAATGATATAGCAGAAGTTGAGTTATCCTTCT
Source organism: Candidatus Hamiltonella defensa 5AT (Acyrthosiphon pisum) (assembly GCF_000021705.1). Classification (NCBI taxonomy): domain Bacteria; kingdom Pseudomonadati; phylum Pseudomonadota; class Gammaproteobacteria; order Enterobacterales; family Enterobacteriaceae; genus Candidatus Williamhamiltonella; species Candidatus Williamhamiltonella defendens. Next base: position 1,764,394 of record NC_012751.1, on the reverse strand, counting down.
TGGCCGATCAAGAAACGCAAGGAGCAGATATCGCTTATTTTCGTCATGTATTATTGGGTGTTGCCTCTGATGTGGAAGCTCTGGATACCTTGATGACCCCTTATCTTTCTCGTCAATTTCAGGAATTAGGTCAAATAGAAAAAGCCATTTTGCGCTTGGCGATGTTTGAATTGAATAAGCGTGATGATGTGCCCTATAAAGTCACCATTAATGAGGCGATTGAATTGGGGAAAACCTTTGGTGCTGACGACAGTCATAAATTTATTAATGGTGTCCTGGATAAAGCGGCGCCCATTATTCGAAAAAGAATGCAAATTAGATCACAAAATGGGCCTTATCAATCAGTTTGTTGAGGTTGTATTTAAAGAGAGATGATCTTTTTGAAATTTTTGGAGTACAGATGCCTCGCAGTGAATTTGACCTGATTTCTCGCTATTTTAATCGAAAAAGTTTTATTCGTGAGGATGTCGAGCTCGGCATAGGAGATGATTGCGCTTTACTTTCTACTGAAAAAAAAAGGCGAATCGCGGTCAGTACGGACACATTGGTTTCCGGGGTGCATTTTTTACCAGATATTGATCCCGCTGATTTGGCTTATAAAGCCTTTATGATCAATTTAAGTGATTTGGCGGCCATGGGGGCTGAGCCTGCCTGGTTGTCTTTGGCGTTAACTTTGCCGCGTATCGACGAACCCTGGTTACAAACATTTAGCGATATGCTTTTTGAACAACTTGAAGCGTATCGCATGCAGTTAATTGGCGGAGATACCACCCGTGGGCCTTTAAGCCTTACTTTAACCATTCAGGGCCTATTGATTGAAAAGGGAGGATTAACCCGCAGCGGAGCAAAAAAAGGCGATGGAATTTATGTCACAGGCACTTTAGGTGACAGCGCCGCCGGTTTAGCCATCTTAAAAAATACCGTGACTATCAGCGATGAGGCTGACAAGCGTTTTTTGATTAAGCGCCATTTACGCCCACAAGCGAGGATATTTCAAGGAAAGGCGTTGAACGGTTTAGCCCATTCAGCAATTGACATCTCAGATGGATTTATCTCTGATTTACAACATATTTTAAATGCCAGTCAATGCGGGGCTCATATTGAATTATCTCAATTGCCTTATTCGCCTGCTTTAAAAACATATTCAAATCATGAACAAGCCCTGCGTTGGGCTTTGAGTGGTGGCGAGGATTACGAGCTTTGTTTTACTCTCTCACCTCAATACTCACACATTTTAGAAAACCTGTTTCAGCGATGCAGAGGCCCTGAAGTGTTTTATACAAAGGTGGGTGAAGTTGTGTCGGACTTTTCTGGAAAAATCACATTTTTTCGTGATGGAGAGCCGGTTTCAATGAAGATCTCCAATATCACAGGTTACGATCATTTTGATACTTACCGCAGAGAATAGCCGTGTTTAAAGAAAAAAATTTGCGTATGAGCAATCCTGTCCATTTACTCGCAACCGGCTTTGGAAGCGGTCTTTCTTCTTTTGCCCCAGGAACCATGGGATCGCTCGCGGCCATCCCATTTTGGTTTGTATTGATAGCTCTGCCCAACCCTTTTTATATCATCTGTCTCATCCTCAGCTTTGGCTTTGGGATTTATCTGTGTGGCCGAACCGCCAAAGAGATGGGCGTTGATGACCCTAGTTGTATCGTTTGGGATGAATTCGTGGGTTTATGGATCACACTCAGCCTCTTACCGAAAGAGGCGCACACTCCGTTATGGATCACGGTGGGTTTTCTTCTCTTCCGGCTTTTTGATATTTGGAAACCCTTTCCTATTCGTGTGATTGATCGTCATATACGAGGCGGCCTTGGCATTATGCTTGATGACGTCATTGCCGGTTTTTTTGCCGCTATGATGCTTTTTTTATTCCACCGATTTTTGTAAAAGTGAGGCTAAGGCATCATAAACCTTGATAAAGCCAAATTGGCCATAGGTTCTGTACGATCCGTCTGGATAGTTGAGGCTCCCAAACTGATCATTGCGAAACCATCAGCGAGTTTGGGCGGGTATGCGTGAGAATTTTTACTCCCATTCGATGGTGGCAGGGGGTTTTCCACTGATGTCATATACCACCCGAGAAATGCCTTTAACCTCATTAATAATTCGGTTTGAGACACGCCCCAACAAATCATAAGGAAGTTCAGCCCAATGTGCTGTCATAAAATCTACGGTTTCTATCGCTCGTAACGCAATCACCCATTCATATTTACGACCATCCCCCATGACGCCAACAGAGCGTATCGGTAAAAAAACCGCAAAAGCCTGGCTGACTTTTTGATATAGCTCCGCTTTTTGAAGCTCTTGAATAAAAATCGCATCCGCCTGACGTAATAAATCACAGTATTCCTGTTTCACTTCGCCTAAAACACGAACACCCAAACCAGGCCCCGGGAAAGGATGTCGGTGTAACATTGCATTAGGAAGACCCAGTTCTAAGCCCAATTGACGTACTTCGTCTTTAAATAGTTCTTTCAGTGGTTCGATCAAACCGAGTTTCATTTCTTTGGGTAAACCCGCTACGTTATGATGAGATTTGATCAAGTGTGATTTCGCAGTACCAGAAGCCGCAGATTCAACCAAATCGGTATAAATCGTGCCCTGAGCCAACCATTTCACCCCCTTTTGTTTTGCGGCTTGTTCATCAAAAATGTCTACAAAAACACGGCCAATGACTTTACGTTTTTTTTCAGGATCCTGGATACCCTTTAATGCATTCATAAAACGATTGGCCGCCGACACATGAATGATATTGAGGCCAAATTGATCTTGAAAGATATTTAATACCTGCTGTGATTCATTTAAACGTAATAAACCATTATCCACAAAAACACAGGTTAAACTTTTTCCAATCGCACGATGCAAAAGTATTGCCGTGACAGCAGAATCCACCCCGCCAGATAAACCAAGAATCACTTGATCGTCACCGATTTGATCTTTTAACTCTGAAAGCGTTTGATCGATAATATTCCGAGGCGTCCATAGGGGTTCGCATTGGCAAATTTGTAGCACAAAACGTTTTAATAGAGATTGCCCTTGAAGGGTATGGGTCACTTCTGGGTGAAACTGAACACCATAAAAATGTTTTTCGGGATGCGCCATGATCGCAATAGGGCAAGTTTCTGTGCTGGCTATACAGGTGAAATGTTCTGGAAGCTTTGTGACTTTATCCGCATGGCTCATCCAGACTTTTAAACAGGGTTCGTTGTTGGCGTTCACAAAATCTTCAAGACCATCTATTAAGGCATTCTTGTTTTTCAGAGCCAGCGGGGCATAACCAAATTCGCCTTGATGTGTATTCGAAACGGTTCCGCCTAATTGAATCGCCATAGTTTGCATACCATAACAGATCCCTAAAACAGGCACCCCTAAAGTAAAGATGATGTCTGGTGCTCTAGGAGTGTCATTTTCAGTGGCGCTTTCTGGTCCTCCAGAGAGGATAATGCCTTGAGGATGAAATGCTTGAATTCTCTCAGCTGCTACATCCCAAGGCCATAATTCAGAATAAACACCCATTTCACGGATGCGCCGGGCCAGTAGTTGAGTGTATTGCGAGCCAAAATCTAAAATTAAAATACGATGACGATCAATATTTTTTATCATGGGGGATTTGTTCCAAAAAAATAAGTGAGAGTTGGCATGAATAAAACCTGTTAAAAGTCGTCGCAAATACAGGCAATTTAAGCATTCAGAGGTGTAAGAAAATGTCTAAAACAGATACAGTCAGTTAGTTTTAGACAGGCCTGTTATTCTTTGGTAATGGTCACATCATGAACATGACTTTCTCGCATGCCTGCACTGGTAATACGTACAAATTCAGGTTTAGTGCGAAGTTCATCAATGCTGGCACAACCGGTTAATCCCATGCAGGAGCGTAACCCCCCCATTTCACGATACACAACGTCTTTCAACAAACCTTTATAGGGAACCCGTCCTTCGACACCTTCAGGTACTAATTTATCAGCGGCATTATCTAATTGAAAATAGCGATCAGATGAGCCTTTAGACATGGCTCCGAGTGATCCCATCCCACGGTAAGATTTAAAGGAACGGCCTTGATAGAGTTCAATCTCCCCTGGTGATTCTTCAGTACCCGCAAACATCGAGCCCACCATGACACAAGAAGCCCCCGCGGCAATCGCTTTAGCGATATCGCCGGAAAATCGAATTCCCCCATCTGCAATGACAGGAATGCCAGTGCCTTCGAGGGCTGTCACCGCATCTGAAATAGCGGTAATCTGCGGCACTCCCACTCCTGTTACAATACGAGTGGTGCAAATGGATCCTGGACCAATCCCGACTTTAACTGCATTGACACCTGCGTCAACTAAAGCAAGCGCGCCCTCTGCTGTCGCCACATTCCCCCCAACAATCTGAAGTTCAGGATATTTTTTGCGTGTGTCACGAATGCGCTGTAACACGCCTTCAGAATGACCATGAGAAGAATCGATCAGTAACACATCAATACCTGCCTTCACTAAAGCATCAATCCGTTTTTTGTTATCAGGCGCCGCTCCAACAGCGGCACCAACACGAAGACGACCCAGTGAATCTTTGCAAGCATTGGGTTTACTTTGGGCTTTTTTAAAGTCTTTAACCGTGATCATGCCACGGAGATGAAAGGTATCGTCCACGACCAAGACTTTTTCTACCCGTTTTTCATGCATTTTTTGAAGAACAATTTCACGAGCTTCGCCTTCCTTGACGGTCACCAGGCGTTCTTTAGGCGTCATCACTGCAGTGACGGGCTGATCGAGATCAATCACAAAACGCACATCACGGCCGGTCACAATACCGAGTAATTCATAATGGTCATTGACCACTGGATAACCCGCAAAACCATTACGAAGAGTCAGTGCTTTCACTTCACGCAAAGTGGTCGTTGGTCTAATGGTATGAGGCTCATTCACTACGCCGCTTTCATACTTTTTGACCTTCTGTACTTCGTTGGCCTGTTTTTCGATCGACATGTTTTTATGAATGAATGCCATTCCTCCTTCCTGGGCTAATGCAATGGCCAAGGCGTGTTCAGTCACTGTATCCATCGCAGATGATAATAAAGGGATACTGAGATCAATAGTGGAAGTCAACCTTGTGCTTAAATCTGCAGTATGAGGCAAAACAGTGGAGTGTGCCGGCACAAGAAGGACATCATCATATGTTAGGGCTTCTTTTTTAAGACGTTGCATGAGAGGTGTACCGAGATAAAAAAATGACCAAAAATTGTGCGGGGAATTATACAGAGCCTGGGTATTTCTCTCCAGTACTTTATGATGGGCTATTTGCTCAAAAGACCGTGCCATGCGGTTTGCTGTTGCTCAATATATTACCCAAGAGTATGATTTTTTAATCAACCTCTTTAAATAGAGGATGTGGATAATACACTGATTCTTGTAAAGTGGTCATAAAAAGTGTTTGAAAATAATTAAGGATAAAGTAACTCATGCTAACACTGATTTTTTTTGCTAAAACCCTCATTGATGTTTATGTCATGATACTGTTATTACGTATTTGGATGCGCTGGGTAAAATGTGATTTTTATAATCCATTTTCACAATTTATCGTTAAAATGACACACCCAATTGTCAACCCGATACAAAGTATTCTCCCTTCTGCAAAAAAAATTGACACTGCCGCGTTATTGATCGCTTTTTTTTTAATGGCACTCAAATATCCCCTTTTGCTCTTTATTCAAGGGGGTGGCATCGTGTTAAATCAGTATAATTTGCTGTTTGGTTTTGTTTCTTTGCTCAAAGCCATCGGACATCTTGTTTTTTGGATCATCATTATCAGAGCCATCACAAGTTGGATAAGTCAGGGCAGCAGCCCTATGGATGATTTGCTTTATGAATTGACTGAGCCTTTGATGTCACCGATTCGGCGTTTCCTTCCTGCCATGGGGAGCATTGATTTTTCAGGGATGCTGCTGATTTTGATTTTGTATTTGATGAATTATTTGGGAATGGATCTGCTAGGCGAGCTTTGGCTGATATTATAAATACTTTTATTCAGGATATAATTTGATGCAAAAAATCGTTTTGGCCACCACGAATCAAGGAAAGGTGCTTGAGTTTAAAGATTTGTTCAAGGGATCTGGATTAAAGATTATTCCTCAAATGGAATATGATCTTGCCTCTATAGAAGAAACAGGACTGACTTTTATCGAAAATGCGCTTTTAAAAGCGCGTTATGCCGCACAGATGACAGGATTGCCTGCCATTGCAGACGATTCAGGATTAACGGTCGATGCCTTAAATGGCGCGCCCGGCATTTATTCTGCACGTTATGCCGGATTAAACGCCAGCGATAGCGAGAATATCAAAAAATTACTGCACGAAATGAAAGAGGTCCCCAATGCGGAACGTGGCGCACAGTTTCATTGTGTGTTTGTCTATTTAAAACACCCGGCTGACGCCAGCCCAGGGATATTTCATGGCAAATGGTCAGGCATGATCGCTTCTTCTTGTCAAGAGTCCAAAAAAGCCGAAGGATTTGGTTATGATCCTGTTTTTTATCTTCCCGAATTAAAAAGAACAGCGGCTGAATTGAGTATTGAAGAAAAATCGGCGATGTCTCATCGCGGCGAGGCATTACGACAATTCCTGGATGTGATGAGAAATGTCTAAACTCCCTCCTTTAAGCCTCTATATTCATATCCCCTGGTGTATCAAAAAATGTCCTTATTGCGATTTTAATTCGCATGCCTTGAAAGGCGAGCTGCCTCATGAAGAATATGTGGCGCATTTATTGGCCGATCTAGAAGCAGATATTCCTCTGACAAGCGGCAGGGCTATTGAGACTATTTTTATTGGAGGGGGAACACCCAGTCTGCTCAGCGCGCAGGCAATGCAACAACTGCTTCATGGTGTTAAGGCGCGTATCGATATTAGAAAAGACGCGGAAATCACAATGGAAGCCAATCCTGGCGCCATTGAAGCGAAACGTTTCGTTGACTATCAGCAAGCGGGTATCAACCGTATTTCCATCGGCATACAGAGTTTTGACAATCAAAAACTCTTGGCGCTGGGCAGAATACACGATGCTGAGCAAGGTAAAAAAGCCGCTCATTTGGCACAAACGCTTTCTTTGAGCAGCTTTAATTTAGATCTGATGCACAGCCTGCCCGATCAAACCTTAGAAGACGCACTGAAAGACTTAGAGCAAGCGATGATATTATCTCCGCCTCATCTTTCCTGGTATCAACTCACGATTGAGCCGCACACGGCGTTCAGCTCGCGTCCGCCGCCTTTACCAGATGAAGACAGCAGTTGGGACATTGTTCAAAAAGGTCATCAATGTCTTCAAAAAGCGGGATATGAACAATATGAAATATCGGCGTATGCAAAAAAAGAACATCAATGCCAGCATAATTTAAATTATTGGCGATTTGGCGATTATCTGGGGATTGGGTGTGGTGCGCATGGTAAATTGACTTTTGATGATGGGCGGATGATACGAACGGTGAAGACAAAGCATCCTCGTGGTTTTATGCAGGGTCAATATCAATATCAACAATATGATGTCGACTTGGCAGAGCGTCCTTTTGAATTTTTTATGAATCGTTTTCGTCTGTTAGAACCTACCCCCAGAGCGGATTTTTTAAATTTAACAGGGGTGAAAGAAAGCCATATTCGTTCAGCCTTGGATCAAGCATTAAATTTGGGCTATTTAAAAGAGGATACTCAATATTGGCAGGTGACTGAGAAAGGGAAGTGGTTTCTTAATTCTTTGATTGAACTTTTTTTATAATTTCTTTTTAGTGTCTGCGCTCTTTTAGGGGAATGATTAACCCAGAATGATATTGTTTACATCAATTTTGTAAGGCGTTAAAGATGTCTCAAAACCTGACTTTCTATATTTATGATTATGAAACTTTCGGTCAACACCCCGGATTAGATCGCCCCGCCCAATTTGCCGGTATTCGTACCGATCTAGAGTTTCATCCGGTTGAAGATCCTTTGGTACTGTATTGCTCACCGGCTCAAGATTATCTCCCTGATCCTGAAGCCGTCATGATAACAGGGATCACACCGCAAAAAGCTTTATCAGAAGGCGTTAATGAAGCACGGTTTGCACATCAGATTCATCGTGTTTTGAGTCAACCCAATACTTGTATTCTTGGTTATAACAACATTCGTTTTGATGACGAATTCAGCAGACATATTTTTTATCGTAATTTTTATGATCCCTATGCGTACAGTTGGAAAAACGGTAATTCGCGTTGGGATTTGCTTGATCTGACGCGCGCTTGTTACGCTTTGCGTCCAGAGGGCATCATTTGGCCTAAAAATGAACAAGGCTTGCCTTCCTTTAAATTGGAGCATTTAACGAAGGCAAACTCGATAAAACATACTCAAGCTCATGATGCACTTTCTGATGTTTATGCGACCATGGCATTAGCAAAATTATTAAAATCAGCTCAACCTCGTTTATTTCATTATTTTTATGCACATCGCAGCAAACATAAAATCAACACATTGATTCATATTGGGGATATGGCCCCTTTGGTCCATGTTTCAGGCATGTTTAGCCCAGAAAAAGGCCATACGAGTTGGATATTGCCTATTGCCTGGCATCCAGACAATCAAAATGCGGTGATTGTCTGTGATTTAGCGGGGGATATCACGCCTTTATTATCATTAAAGGCGGATATGCTTCGGGAACGATTGTATACACCCAGAGATCAATTAGGCAGTGAATGTGCTCAAGTCCCTTTAAAATTGGTCCATATCAATAAATGCCCCATATTGGCGCCGGCCAAAACCCTGTCAAGGGAAAATGCACAGAGGTTAGGTATTGATCAACAACATTGTTTAAAAAATCTAGAACTACTGCGGCGTTATCCAGACATCAGAGAAAAGATGGTGGCCATTTTTGACGGTCAAAAACCTTTTCCAAAAGTGAATAATGTAGACGCACAATTATACGACGGTTTTTTTAATGATTTCGATCGGGCCGAGATAAGCACCATTCAAAAAACGTTACCAGAGAATTTGCCGACCTTGAAAATAGTATTTCAGGATCCTCGTTTGGAAACCCTGTTTTTTCGATTTCGTGCCAGAAATTATCCTGAAACTTTGAGTGAAAAAGATCAACAGCGCTGGAAAGCGCATTTCAACACGGTGCTCAGCCCTGGAATCATCAAAGAGTATCTTCTCAAATTAAAAGAGATGCTTTTAGAATATGAAGATAATCCAGAAAAACAAACCTTGATTCATTTACTGATTCAGTACGCAAATCAGCAAGAAAGATACGGTGAACATGTGGTGTCCCAGACTGGAATCGAACCAGTAACTAGCCCTTAGGAGGGGCTTGTTATATCCGTTTAACTACAGGGACTGATTAGAAGTGATATTTTTTAAATCTACCTCAGATGCGGCCGGTAATTTTATCAGTTTTAGTAATAATATCAATGATATCTACATATTCATCAAATACATTTTACAGGCTTAGGTAACCCCCCGATTTTACTGGCTTGTGTCGCAGGGCCTTTTGGAAATAATTGATAAAGATAACGGCTATTTCCTTTGTCTGGACCATATTTTTCATGCAGCGCTTTGACTAAAAGACGAATCGCAGGTGATGTATTAAATTTTTTATAAAAATGGCGAATAAAATACAACATTTCCCAATGTTCTGGTGTTAATACAATGCCTTCTTGCTCTGCTAAAAATAGAGCTAAAGCTTCAGACCAATGGTCAGTATTTTTGAGATAACCTTGTGCATCTGTCTCAATACGACGATGTTCAAAAATCAATATATTGTTATGTTCCATTTTTAAATGGCCACAGGCGCTTTAATGGCAGGATAAGGGTTGTATTTTTCTAATGAAAAATCTTCAAAATGATAATCGAAGAGAGAATCTGGTTTTCTGTTGATCAATAAATGAGGTAATGATCTTGGTTCTCTCGTCAGTTGAAGATGCGCCTGATCAAGGTGGTTAGAATATAAATGGATGTCGCCGCCTGTCCAAACAAAATCACCTAAAAAAAAATCACATTGCTGGGCAATCATATGCATTAATAACGAATAGCTTGCAATATTGAAAGGCAAACCCAAAAAAACATCACATGAACGCTGATACAATTGACAGGACAAAGTCTTTTTTACCACATAAAACTGAAAAAAAGCATGGCAGGGCGCCAAGGCCATTTTATCTAATTCGCCTACATTCCATGCAGACACAATCATACGTCGCGAATCAGGGTTATTTTTTAATAGTTCCAGAGTTTGAGATAACTGATCCACTTGGTGGCCATCGGGCGTGCCCCAAGCTCTCCATTGCTTGCCATATATGGGTCCCAGAGAGCCTGTTTTATCAGCCCATTCCTCCCAAATGGAAACTTGATTTTCACGTAAATACGCGATGTTGGTGTCACCTTTGAGAAACCATAATAATTCATGAATAATAGATCGCAGATGACACTTTTTAGTGGTGACCAGAGGAAACCCTTCTTTTAAATTAAACCTCATTTGATGCCCAAATATCGATACGGTCCCTGTCCCCGTGCGATCTTCCTTTTCAGTACCTTCGTTTAAAACCTTTTTCATCAAATGGAGATATTGTTTCATACTGCCTCATAAAAACTATTTCAAATATACTAACGGCGATATGCCCAAATGAGCATTATAAAGCCAAATAAAATCATAGGAATCGAAAGAATTTGCCCCATGCTGATAACACCGTCGAATAAACCAATTTGTTGATCTGGTTGCCTAAAAAATTCAACGATCACCCGAAAAATACCATAGCCTATCAGGAATAATGCAGAAACACTCCCAATGGGACGGGATCGGCGAATAAAAAGGTTGAGAATCATAAATAGCACGATGCCTTCAAGGATCATTTCATAAATTTGCGAAGGATGACGAGGCAAAACACCATACTGATTCAATAAATTCTGTAATTCAGGATCACCGGCAGCAAAAGAGATATCCTCACTACGTGAACCAGGGAATAATACGGCCCAAGGTGTATTGATTGCGACGCGCCCCCATAACTCTCCATTAATAAAATTACCTAAACGACCTGCCGCTAGACCAAATGGGATCAAAGGTGCAACAAAATCAGAAACTTGAAAAAAATGCCGTTGAGTGCGACGGGCGAAGAAAAGCATCACACAGATGACGCCTATTAATCCGCCATGAAATGACATCCCACCTTCCCAGACTTTAAATAAATAAAGAGGGTTATCCCAAAAAGCGGAAAAATTGTAAAACAAGACATAACCTAAGCGGCCACCAATAAAAACACCCATAAAACATGCATATAATAAATTTTCAACTTCGATTCTATTCCAATGACTATTAGGTTTATTAGCACGTCTTATCGCCAACCAAAGTGCAAAAATAAAACCGAGTAAATACATCAACCCATACCAATGCAGAGCAATCGGGCCTATAGAAAAAATAATGGGATCGAACTTAGGAAAGGTGAAATAAGTATGATTCATGTGTGAGCCTATGTTTAACAAAATAAGAGACAAGTGACAATAAGCTCTGTCTTTTCCAGGGTTTTACAACAAGCTTAATAGAATATGAGTTTTTGATTGTTAGACACCTGCACCTGAATAAAAAAAATCCTGCTGCAGAAACAACAGGATAGTATCTTTGATATTTTATTTGCAATAATGAGCGGGGATTTTATTGTATTCAAACGGAAGCCTGACTTGACTCAGTGGGCTTTACGCTTCAATTCAAAACAGTTACTTGATTTTTGCTTCTTTATAGATCACATGCTGACGAACAACGGGATCATATTTTTTAAACTCTAATTTTGTTGTTTGAGTACGTTTATTCTTGCTGGTGGTATAAAAATGACCTGTACCAGCAGAGGAAACCAATTTTATTTTTTCACGAACACTTTTAGCCATATGTTAGCTCCTCAATACTTTTCACCACGGGCTTTGATTTCTTCTAAAACAGCCTCGATACCTTTTTTATCAATAATACGAATACCTTTGGCAGATAACCGCAGGGTGATAAAACGTTTTTCACTTTCAATCCAAAAACGGTGACGATGCAAGTTCGGTAAAAAACGGCGTTTGGTTGCATTCATAGCATGAGAACGCCTATTACCGGTCACTGGGCGTTTTTTCGTCACCTGACAAACTCGGGACATATTTATCTCCAAAAAATCAAACCAGCTTCAGTTCCTTAATAAACTGACTTGTGCTTTCGTTAAAATGATCAAAACGCGGCATTATACGCGCTGAAGATGATAGTCTCAATACCCAAAAATAATTATGCGAAATAGTAAAAATATTTTTATATCCACCCTCGTTCCGCAAAAGAAACACATTTTCCATGACCAATCACGATATGGTCTAAAACCCGAATATCCAATAATGCAGAGGCTTCTATGATTTGAGTGGTGATCAGACGATCAGCCTGACTGGGTTCAGGTTCTCCTGATGGATGATTGTGGGCTAAAATAATGGCGGCAGCATTCACCGTTAATGCCTTTCGTAATACTTCTCTTGGATGCACTTCAACAGTATCAATCGTGCCACTGAAAAGTTCCTCATAACTAATCACTCTGTTTTTGTTGTTTAAAAACAAAACTAAAAAAACTTCTCTGTCCCGATGAGAAAGAAGATTTTGCAAAAATTTTTGGGTGATTTTTGAATTGAGCATCACATTTTCATGTAATAAATTAGAATAAAAACAACGATTTGCTAACTCTAATATAGCCTGAATTTGTGTAAATTTAGATTTACCCATTCCTTTCTGTGCCGAGAGAGTTTCATAGTCAGCCGACATGAGATGGTAGAGCGAACCAAATTCTACAATCAGTTTTTCTGCCATTTCACTGACATGCAGACCTGGTGTTCCTGTCCTCAGAAAAATAGAGAGCAATTCTGAGTCTGTTAGTGCACTTGCACCAAATTTCAATAATTTTTCTCTGGGCGGCAATTGACCTGGCCATATTTTCATCCTTGTTCTTTCCTGTTTTTTAATCACATCTCAATTCTATTTCCTCTCATCATGACATACATTTTTAATAACCATGTTTTCAGATCCTGAATCTGAGAGATGGATCGCAAATTTTGAGTTTTTATTTCATTTTTTTAAGAGTAAAGATCTTTCATCGTAAATGTATGTAAATATTTTCTATTTTGATATGAAAAATAGATATAATATATCTATTAATCTTCCAGGATAAATAAATTCATGACCAGTCTGAATCATTAGATACAAAATACATGAAAAACCCGAGTGCGCTGATTGATATAAAAGAGATGACAAAAAATCAGTAACACAGAAGTTGCAGGCCACATTCAAATAACAGATTTCACTGCGCATTTTTTATCATTTATTCAAAAAATCTATTTTATAGATATTATTTTTTTGTTTTAATGGAAGTTTTTTATGACTCATATATCAAAAGCGAGTCATTATCCTATGATACACCTTAATAAGGATGAAATCCTTTTGCCTGGAAATGCATCTGGTGAATATGCATTAATCAAATTTAATCAAAATGGAAAAGTAGTCGAATCGTCTTCTCAGAAAATATTTCAGCTTCAATTTAGAGAGGCAAGCAATGATTCTGTCAAGATAGTTTCAATTCAGTCAAAAAATTCCGCTGACAAAAATCCACTGAGTGAATAGACAACTCTCGTAAAAAAGCGTAGGAAGAAAAACAGAATAAATTACGTGAATTATCTATTAAATACGATCCTGAAGAAAATGAACAAATTTTAATCGGAGAACGTACACAAGAATTGACAGGAAGTGATGTTGATCAAGGGGTAAAAAACTATCTCAAGGTATACAACCAAAATTGTTCTGAAGGTCTAGCGACGTTTTGTAATAAGGTACTGACTGGCCTAGATCCCGAATTCACGGGAGGCCTAAAAGCGAGTCATCTTACAGAAGGCAACCTACAGTCAGATTACTGTAGTCTTATACGGGATTATTTTATTAATGACTCCGACTACACGAAAACGGTGCAGGGGCCTTTCATTACACATAAAAGTTCGTCGCCGAATGCGTTTAATGTTCTTTTATATGAAAAACCGCCTAATCGACTTGATCTAGAAACTTTTTCATTCAAAGCTAAGTTAGACAAATTCGACTCTCGATTGTTTTTATTGAGAAAATGAAATACTTCTGGGCATCTTGTTACGCTTTGTAAGCGTAAAGATGGAAATTATTGGATGTATGATGCATCTTCAACAGTAAGCACAATACAAAAAATAACGGAAAAAAATGATCTAACAGACACAGGCAAAGAGCTTTTTAATAGTGATTTTGAGATTGGTGAGTGCACCAAGCAGGTTGCGGCCAAACAAATATAGGTCATTCTTGAGCACCGAACAGATTATAAAATGAGCAATTGATGAAAAATTTTTTCGAGAGAAACGATGAGATGTTGAGCCTGATTGTATCTCACACAATGTCAAATTTATCTATGTTAAAATACTTTTGTTTCTGGGTGTCAGGTAAAAATTCTGTTTTTCATTTCATCTGTTGCAAAATCGACTGATAACTGTGTTGCATATTCGGAGCGGTGAAAGCCCCGCTCTTTGTGTGGTTTTGCAACGGTCTGCTTTCGTGAGGTGTTTTTGAATAACCCTACACAGCTCCCACTTCCCCTTTTCCTTCCAGATGATGCCACCTTTTCGGGGTTTTATCCTGGCGACAATTCCGCGTTATTGGCCGCGATTGAATCCGCCCTTTGTGATTCTCATGGTCGCTATATTTATTTTTGGTCTAAACAAGGTTCAGGACGTAGCCATTTACTACATGCCGCCTGCTCGACACTCTCAAAACAAGGAAAAGCGGTGGGTTATGTGCCATTAGACAAACGCGCCTATTTCACCGTAGAAGTCCTTGAAGGAATGGAGCAGCTTGCCTTGATTTGCATCGATAATATTGAACATATTGTCGGTGATATTGAATGGGAAATGGGGATATTTCATCTTTACAATCGCATTTTGGAAAAAGATCACACCTGCCTTCTGATGACAGGTGATCGCCCGCCCCGTCAGTTACATCTTCATTTACCTGATTTGGCTTCTCGATTGGATTGGGGGCAAATTTACAAATTACAGCCTTTATCAGATGATGATAAAGTGCTTTCTTTGCAACTTCGGGCAAAATTACGAGGGTTTGAGTTGCCAGAAGAGGTGGGACGCTTTATGTTAAAACGCCTTGATAGAGAAATGCCGTCATTATTTATGGCGCTAGATAGGCTTGATAAGGCATCCATTCGTGCACAACGCAAACTCACCATCCCTTTTGTGAAGGAAATTTTGAGGCTGTAATCTGAGGTGTGTTGGGAAGGAATGAATTTAAAAATCATTCAACTGATGCTATGTAAGGTGTGTCAGCACGATGTCTCATTTCGCGGAAAACACGGACAAATCGATTCAAAAGCCATCGCTAAGCTCGTTGTTTATTCATGTAAGAAACGGTGGTTGGCCGTATGACACGGCACATCTGATATAACAGGTGCTCTATAACATTTCAGGAAAATATTGATGAACGAACATTATGATTATCTCGTGATTGGAGGAGGTAGTGGAGGTATCGCTTCTGTCAATCGAGCGGCGTTATATGGTCAAAAATGTCTGTTGGTGGAAGCCAAAGCGCTTGGGGGCACCTGTGTGAATGTCGGGTGCGTCCCTAAAAAAATCATGTGGCATGCCGCACAAATTGCCGAGATGATCCATTCATATGGGCCGGATTATGGTTTTGATACCACTTTAAATGCCTTTAGTTGGCAAACTTTAATCAAAAATAGAACTGCTTATATTGAAAGAATCCATCAATCTTATCAACGGGGTTTAGCCAAAAATAAAGTGGATGTCGTTAAAGGGAAGGCGCGTTTTATCGATGCTCATACCGTTGAAATTGCCACTGAAAAAGACCATCCAGCTAAAAAAATAGTGACCGCAGATCATATTTTAATTGCCACAGGGGGACGGCCCAAACATCCTGATATTCCCGGTGCAGCATACGGGATTGACTCCGATGGTTTTTTTGCTTTAAAAGAGCCGCCAAAACGGGTGGCTGTGGTGGGGGGCGGATATATTGCACTTGAAATTGCGGGGGTTCTCAATGCCTTAGGAGTTGAAACCCATTTGCTGGTACGTCATGAGGCCCCTTTGCGTCATTTTGATGGTTTAATTGTCAGCACATTGCTTGAAATCATACACAATTCGACCTTAAAACTGCACACTAAAACTCAAGTAGCGCAGGTGATCAAAAATCCAGATAGCAGTTTAACCTTACGATTAAAAACAGAGGATGCACTGACAGTAGATGAGATCATTTGGGCGATTGGGCGTGACCCGCAAATCGATCAACTCAATTTATCGGCGGCCGGCATTCGCATGAACGATCAAGGCTATATTGCGGTCGATAAATTTCAAAATACCACTCAGCCTGGTGTTTACGCGGTCGGCGATAACACAGGGGCAGCCGCATTAACGCCTGTTGCCGTTGCGGCTGGTCGGCGGCTATCTGAACGGCTTTTTAACCATAAACCTGATGAACACCTGGATTATACTCAGGTGCCCACGGTCGTTTTCAGTCATCCTCCCATCGCGATGCTGGGCCTAACAGAAGAACAAGCAAAAGAAAAATATAATGCGCAAGCAATTAAGGTCTACACTTCATCTTTTACGCCGATGTACAGTGCCATGGGAAGCCACCGGCAACCTTGTCGCATGAAACTGGTTTGTTTGGGATCAGAAGAAAAGATTGTGGGCATTCATGGCATCGGCTTTGCTGTAGATGAAATATTGCAAGGATTTGCAGTGGCGATGAAAATGGGGGCCACTAAAAAAGATTTCGATCAAACGATTGCGATACATCCCACAGTTGCTGAAGAATTCGTCACGATGAGATAAATCTGTTGCAAAAAGAAGTGGAGGCAATTTTAAATCACATCAAAAGGATCACTCAATTGCGCGTTTCCAAATTTGTGTTGCCTATTGGCGCTTTATTGATTGCCATGATTTCGCTGCAAAGCGGCGCTTCTTTGGCAAAGGGGCTTTTCCCTCTTGTTGGCGCTCCAGGGGTGACCTCTCTTCGGCTCGGCATAGGCGCTTTCATTTTATTGTTCATCTTTAAGCCTTGGCGCATACGCTTCCCCCGCGGGGATCGCATGGCGTTATTTTTATATGCTTTTGCATTGGGTGGAATGAATTTTCTCTTTTATTTTTCATTAAAAAAATTACCCCTGGGGGTTGCGGTTGCACTTGAGTTTACCGGGCCTTTGGCGGTTGTGATGTTTTCTTCTCGTCGTATTGTGGATTTTGTGTGGCTTGGCTTTGCCATTCTAGGGTTATGGCTTTTGCTGCCATTACATCAAAAAACAGGGGGGGTGGATTTATTTTCTGCGGCCTGTGCTTTGGCGGCTGGCGCTTGTTGGGCATTATATATCATTTTTGGTCAAAAAACGGGGGTGCATCATGGCCCTGGCGCGGTTTCAGTGGGTTCATTGATAGCCGCCTGTTTATTTTGT
Source organism: Candidatus Hamiltonella defensa 5AT (Acyrthosiphon pisum) (assembly GCF_000021705.1). Lineage (NCBI taxonomy): Bacteria > Pseudomonadati > Pseudomonadota > Gammaproteobacteria > Enterobacterales > Enterobacteriaceae > Candidatus Williamhamiltonella > Candidatus Williamhamiltonella defendens. Next base: position 1,746,909 of record NC_012751.1, on the reverse strand, counting down.
CCCATTGGTATCATTGATAATGGAATGGCTTTATGCTCATCTGAGGTGTTGCCTTTTGGGATAGCGATTGCGATTCTTTCTAGTGTCGTGCCTTTTTCATTAGAGATGGTGGCTTTAACGCGCCTGCCTGCAAGAACGTTTGGAACACTGATGAGTTTAGAGCCGGCTTTTGGGGCGCTTTCTGGTGTGGTTTTTTTAAATGAGTATTTAACAGGGGTTCAGTGGTTTGGGCTAGCGGCTATTATTTGTGCTTCTATTGGTGCCACCTTAAGCATTAAGCCTAAGGTGGAATTGCAGGAGTTGAATAGTTGATTAAACTTGTTGCCTAATAATAAACCATGTGACATTAGGAAACAGATCCTATTAAATCGACTTTAAGTGATTTTTTCACACTAGATAATAAAAAATGACCCTAAAAAAATACCTAAAAACGTTTTTTTTATTAAGCAACAGGTTTATTGTGTCAAACAACTGCTTTTGTTTAGCTCTAGTCTTGAAGTTAAGCTTTCGAAGCTGCTCTGTTTGTTAAAATTTATTTTTTTTCTGTGCTTCACTCATCAGTTTTATTTGGTCCGTTACTTCTGTGCTGCCTTAAATCAGATTGATAACGTGATAAATTTTCCAATCACTCTCTTGATTTCCTCCAGCATTTTACGATTTCGTTTACTTCTTGAATATCTTCATTTCCCATGATTGTAGTTATTTCTTGAATTAGTTTTTTGTTTCTTTCACGTAAGATTTCTATTTGAGAATCTAAATTTTTTATTATGTTATTTAAAATTTGATTTTCGTGCATGAATGTATAAGCAACAGTTTCGGTTGATTTTTGAGATTCAAGTAAAATTTTGTTTTCTGTTTTTAGATCCTCGTTTTCAGCAGTTAGTTTTTTAATTGATGACATCCCATCTACGTCTGCTGCAACATTTCCCATGTTCAATACTTGAGAACTAAGCTCTTTAAGCAATATTGCGTTTTTAATATTTAACTGAATTTTTTCTTTTAGTAGAGGGATGATGTGTTTTTCGGTGTTGTCCGAATGCTCTTTAATCTGAGCAGATAAGATATTTAGATTCGCTTTTAAATTTAATAAGTTTGTGGTTTGATCAATTGGTTTCTGATTATTGTTTAACTCCACGAGTTGATTCGTTATATTTTTAATTTCATTTAAAATATAGCTACATTCTTTTTTTATTGCGTTCATGCAAATGGATGATGCAATATCTAATTTTTCTTGTATTTCTACATCACTCAGAGTTTCATTTGAACTTAATTTTTCAGTTAGACTCTGTACGACAGAAGAAGCTGTTTTTTCTTGAGATTTTTTTAAATTATTAAATTGTTCAAACAGAAAGTTCATTCTTTGACTTAATTTTGATAATTCTTTGTTTGAATCTGCTTGAATTGTTGCCCGATTTTTTCTAAGTATCTCCTTTTTATTAAAAAATTCTTGGTAAAATTTTACGCCTTCCGCTAATTCAGCTCGCTCAACTTTCAATGCGCTTATTAGAGTGTTTAATTTTTCCTTACTCTCTAATTCATTTTCTTTAAATTTTTTTAGATTGTTGTTTTCTGCAGTTAGTTTTGTAATTATGGATTCTAGTTGTTTTTCGTTTTTTTCTAACTCATCTTGCATTTTGTTTTTAAAGAAATTGCTAATTTTTTCTTCTACTAATTCTTTTTTCTGATCAATAAGCTGAATTTTTGTCTTATCGCCAAAAATTTTTTTAAATACATTTTTAAAAAAATCTATCAAACTACTTTCTTTATTTAAAGAACGTTTATCATCAATAGCTAAGTGGCATTCAACTTCATTACCTTGTTTTCTTTCAAAATAAACAAGTCCAGTAGTAGAGGTTTCTTTATTGTTGCTAGTATCACTTTTACTCAAAGTAAATTTAATATATCCATCTCCATCTTCTTCATTGAAACCAAAGTCATCGGGATTAATTGTGAGATTTGTATCTTTTTCTATTTGATATTTTCCCCCAATGATGGAGTTTAAGCTTTCTTTTATGTTTGAGAAATCAGGAATTTCTAAATTATTTTCATTTTTAATATTTTTTAATTCTTGCACAAGATTACTCTTAAAAACATTTTTTGTAAATATTATTGGTTTATAAGAAGGTGATGAATATATTTGTGTTAAGTTTTGCATAAATATGCCTGCATTTTGTTTTAATGATGGTTTAATAGGTAAAATAATCACTGCATTTTTATTGTTAATTTATAAGTTGATTTTATTGTAAAAATATATAGTTATATTTTCCGCTGATTTTTAAGTAAAATTTTTTTTCTTCTGTTGGTTTTTTAATTATGAATTCTAATTCTTTTACTTCGTTTTTGAACTTACTCCTGCATTTCTTTTTCTAAAAAATTTTTAATATTTTGTTCTATTGGTTCTTTTTTGTATTAATAAGCTCGAATTTTGTCTTATACCCAAAAATTCTTTTAAATACATTTTTAAAAAAATCGATTAAGTGACTTTTTTTATTTAAAAATCTTTTATCGTTGATGGTTAATTTAAATTCTACAAAATTACTACTTTTATCTTTACCTGATTTTTTTTCAAAAAATACACATCCTTGAGTAGATATATTCTTTTTATTGTCATGCAATTCAAATTTAATAATTATTGTTTCGTTTTTATTGCCTTCATTGATAGGGCATTCCATAATTTTTAACTCAGCATTTCCTATTTTATATTTCTCACCAATTATAGCCTGTAAGATATCCATGAATTCTTTTTCATTCTTTATGTTAGAGTACTCACGAAAATCACTGAATATGCGGCGTGCGACTAGATCCTCTAAAGCTAGATCTGTTGATGAGATGTTGTTGATCAAGTTAACTGTAGCTTTATTTTTAAAAACATTGGATGCATATTTAAAACAATCAGACATCTTTGTTTCTTCTTTATTGAAGAGATTTTTTTTAATTGTTATTGATCTATTAAAAAATAATGAACTTACTGGGGTTGACATTTTTATAAATTTCCTTGTATTTTTATCATGGTTTAAGAAGTCAAATAGTGACGGCACTTTTTTACTAACCTAACTCTTTACAAGGGTAAACTTTTTAATACTGAAAAAGCTTTCAAATAACGCTTAAATTTTATAAATTTTGACCCTGATTTTTGATTATCTTAAAAATCTTCAATCATTCATAACAAAAAATATCGCGCTAATATCGCGGCAGTAAAGGTTTTTTTTAAATAAAATCCTCTTGGTAAAGTCATTGTAGGCTGTCCCATTTCTCCTGTATTTCTGGCCATCAGTTTATCTAGATTGAGTCATGTTCAACATCCGTGATTTACCTTAGATTTGTCAGATTTCGGTAGTCGTTTTTATTTCTAACTTTCTTATAATAAAAAATATCGCGCTAATATCGCGGCAGTAAAGGTTTTTTTTAAATAAAACCCTCTTGGTAAAGTCATTATAGGTTGGCCTGTTTCGCCTGTTGCTGCTGTTAAAATACGACTATTCTTGGCTTTTGGACGTAGTTGTAACACTTCACCATGGTGGGCACTGATATGATTAATTTGCCCCATAATAATTCGCTCCATCAGCTCTTCCCAATCTTGTTGTAGTGCTTTGTCTTCATCAAGATTCGGGCTCCAAAAAAAGGGGGTACCGACACGCCTTTGGGTGAGCGGGATCTGCCGCTCACCTTCTATGGGTACCCATAAAACTTTTGCTAACTTTTTTCGTAAATGACTATTTTCCCAAATAATCCCTGTATTTCGAGTTAAAGGGGCGTAACACACAAAAGTCGTCTCTAAAGGCTGACCTTTAACATCAACAGGAATGGTTTTGAGCTCAACCCCTATATCTGCAAAATCCTGCTCAGCTTTACTGCCTGCTCGTGCCCCCAAATAATATTCCAGCAATAAACCTACCCAGCCTTTATCCTTTTTTAAATCAGGTGGGACCGTCCATTTGGCCAGGCAGGCTAATTCCCCTAAAGAGGAACCTGATATCCTCTGGGCTCGAAGCAAAAGTTGCTCCTGATTTTCAGGGGGCTGAGGGCGGGTATGCATACTCATATAGCTAAACGACATAAGAATAGTTACATAATATGTTCTGAAAACAAGGTATTGATGTCGCATTGAAGTTCTCTTCTTTTTCTTTTAGCTTGAGCCCATGTGTGCTCAATAGGGTTGAACTCGGGCGAATAAGGAGGCAAATATTCAATAGAATGACCGGCGTTGAGAATGGCGTGTTGAATATCTTTTCGCTTGTGGAAAGAAGCGTTATCCATCATCATCACGCACGGATGAGGAAGAGCGGGTAGGAGCAGCTGAGTGACCCAGGCATAAAAAACATCGCTGTTAATGGAGCAGTTAAAGAGGCCCACCGCGATGAGAGTGACCCCTAATAAGGCACCAATGACGTTAGTGCGGCCCTTAGCCTGCCAATCGTGAGTCCCAAAACAGCGTTGACCTCGTGTAGCGTATCCGTAGAGGCGGGGCATATCGTGAGCAAAGCCGCTCTCATCGAGATAAACCAGAGATTTACCCTGCTTTTGATACCCCGCGATTTTTTCCTGGAACCCCTGTCGTGCCTCTTCGTTTGCCTTGGGATGACGCAGAGTTTTTTTTATAGGTCAGACCCCATCTTTTCAATGCTTGCCAGATGGCTTTGGGGCACACCCCGAAACGGGCCGCCCGTTCCCGTTGATAGCTATCTGGATACTCTGCCACATCTTTGATAAACGCCTCTTTATCCATCTTGCCTCGACGCGGACCCGAGGGTTTCGGTTCTATTCGCTTGAGCCAACGCCTGAGAGTATCTGTACCTACGTGAAAACGCTTCGCCGTTGCTCTGATGCTCAGTCCTTCTTTCTCTCGAATACTCAGGACTTTTTGACGAAAATCCACTGAATAACTCATAGTGACCTCATGCTAATTAGTTCTTTATATTGTAACTAAAATTAAATCGCTTAGCTATATCAAAAATATTTTCATATTAAAATGCACTGTTCATTATTTTATTTTTCGTTTAAGTCCTTATCAGAAGAGTTTTCAATCGTCTCTATATGAGCGCAAAAACGATATCCTTCACCATGAATGGTAGCGATGATTTCCATTCTATCAACAGAGAGCTCAAAATACTTGCGTATACGGCAAATCGTCACATCCACCGTGCGATCGTTTAATTTAAGTTCACGCCCTGTCATTTTTTTAAGTAGGGTTTCACGTGAATGAATTTTTCCTGGATTTTCGCAAAAATGCAGAAGCGCTCTAAATTCACTACGTGGCAATTTATACATCTCCCCTTCAGGATTTATCAGAGAACGACTGTTAATATCCAGTTTCCAACCATTAAATAGATAACTTTCAATCCGTTGAGTTTTTTCTGGTTGCATGCTGATGAGCATAGTGCGAGAAAGTACATTACGAGCTCGAATGGTTAATTCTCGAGCATTGAAAGGTTTGGTGATGTAGTCGTCCGCACCAATTTCCAAGCCTAAAATTTTATCGACTTCATTATCACGCCCCGTAAGAAAGATTAACGCCACATTTTTTTGTTCACGAATTTCTCGAGCTAGAAGAAGACCGTTTTTACCGGGTAGATTGATGTCCATAATAATCAAGTTGATATTTTCTTTTGATAAAATCACTTGCATTTCTTCACCATCACTTGCTTCATGCACAAGATAACCTTCTGCTTCAAAAATACTTTTTAATGTATGACGAGTGACGAGTTCGTCCTCTACTATCAAAATTTGCAACGCCCGCATATTTTTTACCTAAAATTTTGTATGACAAAAAATAGACACAAGAATGTAAACATTCTGTGCTTGATAATAAAATGAATTTATTACTGTTACTAAAATGATTAAATATATTTTTTATTTAAAATATATTATTATTTATGAATTAAAATTAAATTTTAAATAGATTTTTAAAAATACATGAGATTAAACTCGTTTTGTTTATTCAATAAGTTATTTAAAAAATACACGTATTATAATAACATTATATCTTCGAAAGATATAAAAATATTCATATTAAAAAATAATTTTTTATTTTTTAATCGATTTAAAATATTTAATGTTAAATGAGCAAACCTTTTTATATTAAATATTTAAAGCTGTAACTTATATTTGTAATTAATTTAATTGCGTTATTTTTTATTTTTTATTATTAATTTTTATTTCATTTTGCTTTTTACTAATCAATTTTATTTTGAGCTTTGTATTTTTATCTCACATATCCATTTATAGAAAAATATCTCATCTTGAAGAATCCATGAAATCTGGCATCATTCGTTTCTTTCAAAATGGATAAGAAGATAAAAGATGCGTGTCCTGAAATTTGGTGGAACCTCAGTAGCAAATGCGTCGCAATTTTTACGCGTGGCCGATATTATCGAATGTAACCGTGTTCATGGCCAGGTGGCGGTGGTGCTTTCTGCCCCCGCTAAAATCACTGATCATCTTTTGACCATGATTGAAATCGCCTTTTCTGGTCAGTCTGTCTCTCAATATTTACAACAAGCTGAAAGCATTTTTTTTGATCTTTTACAGGGGCTCAACGCGGCTCATCCTTCATTGCCTTACGATCCCCTTAAAAAAATGCTACAGGCAGAATGGACTCAGATTCAACAAAAATTAGATGGAATTGCTTTGCTCGGATTGTGTCCTGACAGCGTGAAAGCCTCTATTATCTGCCTCGGTGAAAAACTCTCTATTGCTATTATGGCCGCTATTTTTCAGGCCAAAGAGGCGTCTATTACTGTCATTAATCCTGTAGAAAAAATTTTGGCTTACGGGGATTATCTTGAATCTACTGTTGATATTGCAGAATCCTCTTTACGTATCTCTCAAATGGCGATTCCGAAAGATCATGTAATTTTTATGGCCGGTTTTACTGCGGGTAATGAGAAGGGAGAATGTGTTTTGTTGGGTCGTAATGGTTCAGATTATTCTGCCGCAGTGTTAGCCGCATGCTTAAAAGCAGATTTTTGCGAAATCTGGACGGATGTGGATGGGGTTTATACTTGTGATCCCCGTTTGGTTCCCGATGCAAAACTGTTGAAATCGATGTCCTATCAAGAAGCGATGGAATTGTCTTATTTTGGTGCGAATGTATTACATCCGCGTACAATTGCCCCGATTGCTCAATTTAAAATTCCTTGCTTCATTAAAAATACGAGCAATCCTCAAGCCCCTGGTACCCTAATCAGCCATCAACAAGCCAGTGATACTGAATATCCTGTTAAAGGCATTACCAACCTCAATCATGTCGCGATGATTAACGTATCTGGGCCTGGGATGAAAGGCATGACCGATATTGCCGCCAGAATATTTTCAGTGATGTCGCGTAAGGGGATCTCCGTTATTTTGATCACTCAATCTTCTTCTGAATACAGCATCAGTTTTTGTATCCCTGGGAACAAATTATTGTATGCACGCCTGGCCTTAGAAGAAGAATTCTATTTAGAATTAAAAGAAGGCATTCTCGATGCATTAGACCTCATGGAAGATCTGGCTATCATTTCTGTGATTGGAGATAGCATGCGGACCTTGCGAGGCATTTGCGCCCGTTTCTTTTCGGCTTTAGCGCGAGCGAATATTAATATTATTGCGATTGCTCAGGGCTCTTCTGAACGTTCTATTTCTGCTGTGGTCAAAAACGAGGTGGCGACCACCGGCGCCAGAGTGTGTCACCAAATGCTTTTTCATACCGATCAAGTCATGGAAGTTTTTATTATTGGTGTCGGTGGGGTTGGCAGTGCATTAATAGAACAGATTCGTCGTCAGCAATCCTGGCTCAAGCACAAACAGATTGATTTGCGTGTCTGTGGGATCATCGATTCAAAAGTCATGTTAACGCATTTGCATGGTATTGATTTGAACGATTGGCGGGAGCAATTGGCACAAGCCCACACTTCGTCTGACCTCAATCGGCTGACGCATTGGGTTAAAGAGCAGCGTTTATTGAATCCTGTCATCGTAGATTGCACTTCCAGCACACTCATAGCAAACCAATACGTGACATTGCTTTCAAACGGTTTTCATGTCGTCACACCCAATAAAAAAGCCAATACGGATTCTATGGCCTACTATCATGAATTAAGAAAGGCAGCCGCTCAATCCTGTCGCAAATTTTTATATGATACCAATGTCGGCGCGGGGCTACCTGTAATTGAAAATTTGCAAAATTTGCTCAATGCCGGCGATGAGCTGATCCAGTTTTCTGGCATTTTATCAGGCTCTCTTTCTTTTATTTTCGGGAAGCTCGATGAAGGCATGACCCTTTCAGAAGCGACACTTGACGCAAAACAGAAAGGTTATACGGAGCCCGATCCTCGAGAAGATTTATCGGGGATGGATGTGGCTCGCAAGCTTTTAATTTTGGCACGGGAAGCGGGTTACCAGCTTGAGCTAGACGACATTGAGGTTCAGTCGGTGTTGCCCGCTAACTTTGATATTTCAGGGGATGTTGACACCTTTTTGAAACGTTTGCCTTCATTAGATGCGGATTTTAAACAAAAAGCATCAGACGCCAGGTCACAAAAAAAGGTTTTACGCTATGTTGGATTGATTGAAAATCAAATCTGTAAAGTACGAATAGAAGCGGTTTCCAGCCATGATCCTCTCTATAAAATTAAAGACGGAGAAAATGCACTTGCATTTTACAGTCGTTACTATCAACCCTTGCCTTTGGTGTTACGAGGATATGGCGCTGGTAATGATGTCACGGCCGCGGGGGTTTTTGCGGATTTGTTACGGGCCTTATCCTGGAAGCAGGACGTTTAAAATATGCTGAAATTTTTTGCACCCGCATCCATTGGTAATTTGGGCGTGGGTTTTGATGTATTAGGAATGGCAATATCGCCTATTGACGGGACCTTACTCGGCGATTGTTTAAGCATCGCCCCGGCAGAACAGTTTGATCTGGAGATTAAAGGGTCTTTTTCCGATAAATTACCTAAAGAGCCCAAAAAAAATATCGTCTTTCGGTGCTGGAAAAATTTTTGCCAAAAAATAGGCAAAGATGTGCCGGTGCAAATGCGGTTAGAGAAAAATATGCCCGTGGGGTCAGGATTGGGATCCAGCGCGTGTTCTGTGGTTGCGGCCCTGGTGGCCATGAATGAATATTGTGCGCATCCGCTGGATCAAAACGCGTTGCTTTCTTTAATGGGGGAAATGGAAGGCCTGATTTCAGGCAATGTTCATTATGATAATGTGGCGCCCTGTTATTTAGGCGGGCTGCAGTTCATATTAGACACACAAAGCAGGATCAGCCAGAGCATTCCCCTTTTTTCTGATTGGCTTTGGGTCCTCGCTTATCCAGGCATTAAAATTTCGACGGCCAAAGCCAGAAATGTGTTGCCCGTCCACTATTCCAAACGCGATTGTGTGGATCATGGGCGTTATTTGGCTGGTTTTATTCATGCGTGTTACAGCCAACAGCCTGATTTAGCGGCAGAATTAATGAAAGATGTCATTGCAGAACCCTATCGTTTACCCATGCTGCCTTCTTTTTTAACCGCTCGTCAAAAAGCGAAAGAAATGGGCGCATTAGCAACCGGTATTTCTGGATCCGGCCCCACTCTGTTTAGCGTTTGTCCCAACCTGAAAACCGCCACGAGCATCTCAGACTGGCTCCAGCATCATTATTTAGAGAACGACGCAGGTTTTGTACATATCTGTCGCCTGGATAGCCTGGGTGCACGATCAGTAGGATAAAAACACAATGAAATTTTATAATCTGAAAGATCAGAATGAACAAGTCAGCTTTACGGAGGCGGTGCAGCGAGGTTTAGGGAAACAGCAGGGGTTGTTTTTTCCGGTCACATTACCCGAATTCACCCAAAAAGAAGTGGCCACGTTGCTCGAGCAGGATTTTATCACTCGGAGCCTCCCTATTTTATCCGCCTTTATTGGTGATGAAATTCCTCAAAACACCTTGGCTCAGGCCATCAAAACCGCGTTTTCTTTCCCTGCGCCACTCGTTCGCATAGATGACAAAATCGCTTTATTAGAATTATTTCACGGCCCGACCCTGGCTTTTAAAGATTTTGGCGCGCGATTGATGGCGCAAATACTGTCGATAGTGGGTAAAAACGATCCGATCACTATTTTAACAGCCACCTCGGGAGATACGGGCGCTGCAGTGGCAAACGCCTTTTTGGGGTTGAAAAATATCCAGGTGGTGATCCTGTATCCTCGTGGAAAGATAAGCCCGCTTCAAGAAAAGCTGTTTTGTACGTTAGGACAGAATATTCATACCCTCGCGATTGAGGGAGATTTTGATGCATGCCAATCCATGGTGAAACAGGCATTTGAAGAAACTCCTTTAAGAAAAACCCTTAAGCTCAACTCTGCGAATTCGATCAACATCAGCCGTCTTATTGCCCAGATTTGTTATTATTTTGAAGCCGTGGCTCAAATCCCTCCTAACCAGCGTAGCGAGCTGGTGATCTCTGTGCCAAGTGGCAATTTTGGAAATCTGACCGCCGGTTTACTGGCAAAAGCCTTGGGTTTACCGGTCAAACGATTTATTGCCTCGACCAATGTCAATGATACCGTCCCTCGTTTTTTGATAGAGGGGCAATGGCGGCCTGAAAAAACCAAAGCCACCTTGTCGAACGCCATGGATGTCAGTGAACCGAATAACTGGCCCCGAATTGAGGCCTTGTTTCGTTTTAAAAATTGGTCATTGAAAGAATTGGGATATGGCGTGGTGAACGACAAAACGACTGAAAGGACCTTATTGGAACTCAATGAATTAGGCTGTCTTTCTGAACCCCATGCAGCCGTAGCTTATCGTTTGTTACGTGATCAGCTTCAAGCAGGAGAATCCGGCATATTCCTTGGGACGGCTCATCCTGCAAAATTTAAAGACAAGATAGAGCCCATTCTAAAACTGAGACTGGACTTACCGCCTGAGTTAGCACAAAGAGCAAATTTGCCTTTATTATCCAGGAATTTACCGGCGGATTATCGAGCTTTGTCCGATTTTTTACGAAAGTTACCGCTTTCTTTTTAATTTATCCGATCATCAAGTTGTAAAATACTGAGTCTCTCGACATGTCAGCCAAAATTATGGATGGTAAATCCATCGCGCAGCAAATCAAAAATGAAGTCGCCCATGGCGTACAAAAACGCCTCAAACAAGGGAAACGTGCCCCTGGTCTGGCGGTGATATTAATCGGTGAAAATAGTGCGTCTCAGATTTATGTGGCGAATAAACGTAAGGCCTGTGAAGAAGTTGGGTTTGTTTCGCATTGTTATCCGTTGCCAGAAACAACCTCTAAAGCAGAACTGGTGTCTTTAATAAAGCAGCTTAATCAAGATCCTGAGATAGATGGCATCTTGGTTCAGTTGCCTCTACCGGAACGCTTTGATAGCGCGAACATGTTAGAACAGATACGCCCCGATAAAGATGTCGATGGGTTTCATCCTTATAACATTGGCTCTTTATGTCAAAGGATACCGAAATTACGCCCCTGCACACCTCTGGGCATCATGACCTTACTGGCGCGCTACGATCTCGATCCTTGTGGCTTGAATGCCTTGGTCGTGGGCGCCTCTAACATTGTGGGGCGGCCGATGAGCCTGGAATTGTTGCTGGCCGGTTGTACCACCACGGTCGCACATAGATTCACTCAACATCTCCAGCAACATGTTGAAAACGCGGATTTACTGGTGGTGGCAGTGGGGAAACCCTCTTTTATCCCTGGAACCTGGATCAAACCCGGCGCGATTGTGATAGATGTTGGTATTAATAGATTGCAAAATGGTCGCGTGGTAGGGGACGTAGAATTTGATATGGCTGCAACCAGAGCGGCATGGATCACGCCTGTTCCTGGCGGAGTCGGCCCTATGACGGTGGCCAGCTTGTTGCAAAATACGCTAAAAGCCTGTATGGAACGCACTTGATTTTTTGTTTGCCAAAATCATCTGTGCTGGATTTTTCGCAATCCCCGCTCTCTTACGGCGCAGAATATGATAATAACTGCAAATCAATCGGTATTTTACTGGGCTGCCCAGCGACTTCTCTGGTGAGTCTCGGCACCAGATAACCTGATACTTGACCTAAAAGTGCCTTCATAATTTGTCGTGCTTCGTGTTCCTCCACCATAAAATGCGCGGCACCCTGCACCTTATCTAGCAAATGGAGATAATAAGGCAAAATTCCCGCGTTAAATAATCTATTGCTGAGCTGAGCCAATATTTCGGCGTTATTATTCACGTCTTTTAATAAAACGGTTTGATTGAGCAAGGTCACGCCCGCCTGTTTTAGGCGGTACATACTATTATAAACGGCCTGATCCATTTCATTAGGATGATTAATATGGGTCACCATCAATATTTGCAAAGAAGAATTTGAAAAAGATTCACACAGTCTTGTTGTAATGCGAGAAGGGATCACGATAGGCAATCGGGTATGAATACGGAGCCGCTTAATATGTGGAATGGATTCTAAAACGGTGATTAAAGAAGCCAATTCAGGATCTTTGGCCATTAAAGGATCGCCCCCCGAAAAGATCACTTCATCTAATTCAGTGTGTTTTCTAATATAATTGAACACCTGCTCTCTATTGACTTGAGAGCCCTTGTTGTTTTGATAAGGAAAATGACGGCGAAAGCAATAACGGCAATGGACTGCACAACCTCCTTTAATCAACATCAATACGCGATTACGATATTTATGAAGCAGGCCAGGCAAAACCGCTGCTTGTTCGCATAAGGGATCGGCACTAAAACCAGAGGTGTGAACGAATTCATCAGATAACGTCAGTACCTGTAATAAGAGGGGATCTTTGGGATCTCCAGGTGTCATTTTCTCTGCGAACGCGATGGGAACACGCAAAGGGAATAAAGCACGCGCGTACGCGCCTTGTCTTAATTTTATGTTCTTGTCCAACTTTAAAAAAGACAATAACGCGAGAGGATCAGTGATAACATTGCCAAGTTCTTGTAACCAGTTTTCTCTGGTTGGGTGAGTGTCAGTGACCATATTTTTCATTGTTAACTTTAATTATCCGTTTCAAAAAGGATCATAGATGGCCACTTATTCTAGCAACGAATTTCGTTCGGGTCTTAAAATCATGTTAGACGGTGAACCCTGTTCTATCATTGAGAGTGAATTTGTTAAACCAGGCAAAGGCCAGGCGTTTGTTCGAACTCGGATTCGAAAATTAATTTCAGGGAAATTACTGGAAAAAACCTTTAAATCAACAGACAGCGTTGAAGGGGCTGATGTCGTCGATATGAATTTAATTTATCTCTATAACGACGGTGATTTTTGGCATTTTATGAACAATGACACCTTCGAACAATTGGCAGCAGATGTGAAAGCAACAGGTGAAAGCGCGAAATGGCTGGTCGAACAGGCCGAATGTATTTTGACATTGTGGAACGGACAACCCATTTCTGTCACGCCCCCTAATTTTGTGGAGCTTCAAATCGTTGACACTGATCCAGGTTTGAAAGGAGATACGGCTGGCACAGGGGGGAAACCGGCGACTTTAACCACAGGCGCCGTCGTTAAAGTGCCCTTGTTTGTCCAAATCGGCGAAATCATCAAAGTAGATACGCGTTCTGGTGAATACGTATCTCGTGTTAAATAAACTAAATCGATATATTTTTTCTCCTCAAACTGAATATTTCATTCAGTATCATTGAATGATTCATTATATCTAAATAAGAGAGAGCTATGGTTAAAAGAATAGGAGTATTAACCAGTGGAGGGGATGCACCAGGTATGAACGCCGCAATACGAGGTGTTGTCCGCTCTACTTTATTTAAAAATAAAGAAGTTTTTGGTATCTACGACGGCTATCAAGGTTTGTATGATAATCAGATACAACAACTCAATCGTTACAGCGTATCCGATATTATTAATCGAGGTGGCACGATTCTTGGCTCTGCCCGTTTCCCTGAATTTACTCAAAAAGAAAACCGGGCAAGGGCCATCAAAAATCTGAACTCACATGGGATTGATGCGCTGGTAGTGATTGGGGGAGATGGGTCTTATGCAGGGGCTGAACTGCTCGCAAAAGAAGGCGGTATCCATTGTGTCGGTTTACCTGGGACTATTGATAACGATGTAGCAGGCACAGATTACAGCATTGGCTTTTTTACTGCGTTGCAGACAGTGGTCGAAGCGATTGACCGCCTACGTGATACATCCTCTTCACATCAACGTATTTCTATTGTTGAAGTCATGGGGCGTCATTGTGGCGATTTGACCTTAGCCGCGGCTATCGCAGGGGGATGCGAATTTATTGTGATACCAGAAGTCCCCTTTGATCGTAAAGAGTTGATCACAGAAATTAAGGCAGGTATTGCCAAAGGCAAAAAACACGCAATCATCACTATCACTGAGCGTATTTGTGATATTAATGAATTATCTCAATATATTGAAAAGGAGACTAAAAGAGAAACCAGGCCTACAGTATTAGGGCATATACAAAGAGGTGGAGCCCCTGTTGCTTACGATCGTATCCTGGCTTCTCGAATGGGCGCTTACGCAGTGGAATTATTGGTTCAAACTGATCACAAGGCAATATTGAGTTGCTGCGTGGGCGTTCAGAATGGCAAAATGCGGCATGCTCCCATTTCTGAGTGTATTTCTATAGACAATAAACGCCAAAAATTTAAAGAAGATTGGTTAGATGTCGCCAATACATTATTTTAAGCTTGTTTTAACCATCCACTCAAAAAGGAATTGAAGCGATCGATTGGACTTTGCTGACATGTGATTTTTTGAAAAGTAAGTTAACCGATAAGCCGGGTTTTGTCGTGGACAGTCATTCATCTAGGCCAGCAATCGCTTGATGGCTCAAGCAACCTACCCGAGTTCAGTACGAGCCGCACTATGTGAACCCCTATTTGGTCTTGCTCCGAGTGGAGTTTACCTTGCCACGCTTGTTACCAAACGCGCGGTGTGCTCTTACCACACCATTTCACCCTTACCTGATCCTCATATTTCAGGCCATCGGCGGTTTGCTCTCTGTTGCACTTGTCGTAGGCTCACGCCTCCCAGGCATTACCTGGCACTCTGCTCTATGGAGCCCGGACTTTCCTCCTCTTCTATTTTTTGTTTTTTTAATAAACATCAAAAGAAGCGGCGACTGTCTGGTTAACTTACTGGCGGATTATAGCCATATAAAAAAAAATAGCATCCTGAATATGTGTTATAAAAAATGAAACCCGCTCTAGAGCGGGTTTCATTTATTTCAAGCGATTGATATCCGTTATATTTTAATCAAATGGCCTCATTGGCAGGTAATCGAACATCGCTGTTTTAGTGCGTATTAGATAAAGTTGATACGAAAACCTAAATTCAACAGGTGATTGATTTTTCCATAACCTCCCATTTGTGCGTTGTAACCCGCTTGCCAGCTGAAAACAGGGGTGGATTGAGTATTTAAGCCAATCCCTACCCAGCCAGAGTGTTTGGGTAAGTCGATCCCTTTGACCCAATGATGTACAGAAGGGAAACCGACAAATGTCGCTTTATAACTCAAATCGTCTGCTTTTAAGCTCCGTTGATAAAGCCAGTAAGCCTGGACCCAGCTTGACCCCGCGGCCCAGTCAAAACGGTGAGCAAAACGGACACCCAGTAAGCCAGAAGTTTGATCGTAACTCGCCGCATTGGCCTTTAGAGCAAAGGCAGATTCGTCGCCTTTTTCTGCAAAAGCGCCGCGAGTGATCCGGTCATAGGCCAAACCAACGAACGGGGTGATGCGAGATTGGTTGCGATGCATGACATAGCCCGTTTCTAGATACCCTGACCATAGGTTATCTTTATGTTTTGCGCCGATCATTTTTTCATTATTGGTCAGAATTTTACGTTCCGTTTTATTGTTGATAGAGGCCCAACCTAAACGCCCTGCAGTGTACCAACCTCGGTTTTGACCATATCGACTATAGACAGACACGCCGATATTACGTGATGTAGACTGCCCACCCCAACGGTCAAAACTGGCTTGCCCCCTCCCCGCCAACACTGCACCGCCTATAACCCAATTGTCATTGATGCGGGTGTCTGCGCCCCATTGACCGCCCCAAAAATCGGTTTTTCCGGTCGCAAAGCCCGTTTGTTTCAGTTCCCCTTTTCCTCCGTAAAGGTCAAACCACATGCCAGAGCTGGCTGAATTTTGTGTGATTTGATTTAAACGATTGCCTAAAACCCGGTTGATCATCGCGGATTGCTGGAAACTCAACGCTAAACCTGAGGCATACAATTGACCGGAAAGACTGTCCAGCATGTTGCCCAGTGTTTCTGGATCTGATGTGGTTAAGAGACGTTGTATTTCTGGTCTGGCCTGTGCCATTTTTTGCCTGTCTGGAGCTTTATTCAATGAGCTCGTTAAGGATTGTGCAACCGCATTGTAAGTTTCATCATCATTGCCCAGGATTTGTCTTTTTGCTCTCCTTGCTTCATAACCAATTCCTTCTTTGTCCTTTACTATGATAATAACAGTTTGACCATCGCTTCCATATTCAATTGTAAAATCATGTGTTTTTATTGGTTGATTACGTTCGTCGACGCCTTCTATTGAAGAAAATCTTCCATTCAAAATTCCTTTGGAAAGTAATGCTATATAATTATTGAGGGCAATTTCTTTTTCATCAACAAGCACGTTAAGTTTAGGATTATTTAAGAATATATTCTTGTTTACAAATAGCACGCTACCATTCTCACTGATCAAAGTAGAATTTTCATTTAAAGTTAATGTGCCGTCTACAATGCTTGTATCAAGAGATAATGTTAAATTTGGAGAAAATTTTTTACGAGTCAAGAGAAAGCCATTGTTGGTAATATCAGCATTGACCATTCCGTTTGCGATCTTAAAATTAGCTTCCTTATCAATAGTGACATTTGAATTCAGTACTCCCCCAAGAAGTGATAACCGGCCTTTTTTTACATGAGTGTCTCCTGTGTAGGAATTTTCTCCTGTTAAAATCAATTCCCCCTCGCCTTTTTTTATCAAACCTGCATCACCGTCGATATTATTGCTGAAAACATAGCCTTGACCAGCCTGGTTGGTGACATCCGCCACAAAAGAATATTTTTCCTCGTCAGTGACGCCCTGGAGGTCCGTTAATCTTTTATCAAATAGACTTGGGCCATTAATGGCTTTTTCTGCATCCACCACTCCCCAACCTGTATCGTCACTGAGTTCTTTTTTATGAGCGTTAGAACCTGAGGTTAAGATTACCTGGCGCAGATTATTTACGGTCATCCAAGGGTATTTTCCCGAAACCAATGCGGCTATCCCTGAAACAATAGGCGCGCTATAGCTTGTGCCGCGATACATTTCACCTCTCATCCAAAGCTGCATAGGAGCCCCAATACAAAAATTCTTTGCTCTGTAACATTTTACAGAACCGTTGTCTATGTCTCCATCGGGATACACTCCAACTACCGTGATCCAAACTCTTTCAAGTTGTGGAGGAAAATAAGGTAGCCCACCTGTGTAGGGATGACGAATAATAGAGTCATTTCCCGCGGCCCAAATGTGTAAAACCTGCAAATCGTTGACTGATTTTTCCAGGTATGCAATAAGCTGTTGTTTTTTTGCAATTATTCCAAACCCATATGCAGAATTGTCAAGAGTATAACTGTGATTAATGATTTTTATGTTGTTATTTAACACCAGCTCCCCAATCTCCTCAATATTTATGAGTTTTGCTTTATTTACATTATTAGGTTTATGATTTACATAAAAAACATGACTTTCAGGCGCCACTCCTCCAGCAAAATTACCTGTTTTATTGCCTACAATCATCGATACTACTGATGCGCCATGCCCAAACTTCTGATTTTCTGCAGTGGTGGAGGGATTTATCTCATTGATTTTTTTTTGTCCAGCTCTGGAACATCAGGTATATCTCCACTGTCGAGGACCAGTATATTAACACCTTGACCTTTATGTCCCTGTTGATGCACTTTTTTGATTTTAGTCTGGTCCAGGTAATTCTCAACAAAATCTTTTTCCCAGCTCTCAGGTTGTTTATCAGGGTTAATCGGAACACTTGGTGTTGGTTTTGAGCCAATAGGAGGAGCATATGTCCCACCGCTCCCTCCACCACCACCACCTCCTCCTCCACAGGAGATTAATGTACTTAAAAGAGACAGTTTCCCGATTTTTTTTACAAAAGAGGCTAATACCAAAAAGTTAAATTTTTTCATTATGTTATTTTTTATAAGTTGTTTGTGATATATATAATTGTTATGAATCAATATAATCGCATAATGAAAGTGTGAGGTTGTGTTTCGTTAAGAGTAAAAACATGAAGAAAAAGAAATGTAATTTTTTTTAAGCAGCCAAAAGATAAAATGGCTCTGAAGGGGGCATGATTTCTTTTTGGGATGAGACGTGATTCTCGCTAATCCATAAATATTTTAAATAAAATTAACAATCGGCTTTAGTTAAAACGGTTTATTTTTTAATTTTTCCCTGATAAAAAAATCATATTAAAAATAAAAAAGAATTTTTTTATAATAGGGTTGAATCGAAAAAAAATTTTTTGATAGAAAGAGGGGGGGATGAATTCAGGCTAATATTGATTTCATTTTTAATCCATCAAGTAACGCGTTGCTCACGCGTTACCTCAGTATTTTCTTGATCGATTATGATAAAATGTTGATCACCGTTTGGCCAATATCGGTCAGGCTATGGACCGTTTTTACCCCCGCCGCTTCCAGGGCTAAAAATTTTTCTTCCGCGGTCCCTCGTCCTCCTGAAATGATGGCGCCCGCATGTCCCATACGCTTTCCTTTCGGCGCTGTCACTCCTGCGATATAAGCCACGACCAGTTTTTTAAATGACGTATTTTTGATGTAATCTGCGGTTTCTTCTTCTGCGTTTCCACCAATTTCACCTATCATGACAATTGCTTCTGTTTGAGGATCCTGTTCAAACAACGTCAAAATATCAATGAAATGAGAGCCTGAAATAGGGTCGCCTCCAATACCCACACAGGTCGATTGGCCTAAACCAGCATCGGTGGTTTGTTTGACGGCTTCATAAGTTAATGTGCCTGAGCGTGACACAATGCCAACCTTGCCCGGACGATGAATATGACCAGGCATAATCCCAATTTTACAGGCGCCAGGCGTAATAATCCCAGGGCAATTGGGGCCTATCATTCTCACATGGCTTTGCTTGAGTTTCTCTTTGACGATCAGCATGTCTAACGTCGGAATGCCTTCCGTAATGCAAACAATCAGAGTTATGCCCGCATCGATGGCTTCAAGAATAGAATCTTTGCAAAAAGGCGCAGGCACATAAATAACAGAAGCCGTTGCCCCAGTTTTTAAAACCGCTTCTTTGACCGTATTAAATACAGGTAAGCCTAAATGGGTAGTTCCTCCTTTACCTGGAGTGACGCCTCCAACCATTTGAGTGCCATAAGCGATGGCGTGTTCTGAATGGAAAGTGCCTTGGCTGCCCGTAAAACCCTGGCAAATGACTTTGGTATTTTTATCCACTAAAATAGACATTATTTTTCCTTCACTGCTGCAGCAATTTGCTTTGCCGCATGGGTTAAACTGTTTGCGGCAATAATATTAAGGCCACTGTCAGACAATTTTTTAGCCCCTGGTTTGGCATTGTTACCTTCAAGACGGACCACGACGGGGATTTGCATACCCACTTCGGCAACTGCAGCGATAATGCCATCTGCAATTAAATCGCAGCGTACAATCCCCCCAAAAATATTAACTAAAATCGCTTTGACTTTTTCGTCAGACAAAATAATTTTAAAAGCCTCTGTAACACGTTCTTTGGTGGCTCCCCCGCCAACATCCAAAAAATTAGCAGGTTCAGCACCATACAGTTTCACCATATCCATTGTGCCCATGGCAAGGCCCGCGCCATTGACCATGCACCCAATATTGCCCTCTAACGCCACATAATTTAATTCAAATTGCGCCGCGTGCGCTTCACGGGCATCTTCTTGCGTGACATCATGAATCTGACGTAATTCAGGTTGCCTATATAGGGCGTTACCATCTACGGTTAATTTTGCGTCCAAGCAAATAAGTTCTTCCTTTTTGGTGATGACCAAAGGGTTAATTTCTAGTAGCGCTAAATCACATTCTAAAAACAGTTTTGCTAAATTCATGAAAATCTGACTGAACTGGCTGACTTTTTTACCAGTTAATCCCAGTTGAAATGCCAGTTCACGCCCTTGGAAAGGCTGTGGTCCCGTCAAAGGATCGATCGTCACTTTGTGAATGAGATGCGGGGTTTTTTCTGCGACTTTTTCAATCTCAACGCCTCCTTCGGTAGAGGCCATAAAAACGACACGGCTTGAACTGCGGTCTATCACAGCGCCAAGATATAATTCTTGAGCAATATCTGTTGCAGCCTCTACCAAAATGTGATGAACAGGCTGACCCTGCAGATCGGTTTGGTAGGTCACCAAATTTTTACCCAACCACTGCTCGGCAAAAGCGCTGACATCTTGCGGGTTGTTACATAATTTGACCCCCCCCGATTTCCCTCTGCCCCCTGCATGCACTTGACATTTTGCGACCCAAAGATCTCCGCCAAGCTCTGTGGTCGCTTTTTCTGCTTCACCCGCTGAGCGACAGACATACCCTTTTGGAACAGGCAAGCCCCGCCGAGCAAATAATTCTTTTGCTTGATATTCATGTAAATTCATTATGTTATCCCATGTACAGTGTTGATGAGGCGGGCTGAACGTAGAGCCATTCCCCAGATTTTAATTCTAAAGGAAATATTGAGTAAGGCTGAACAGGGCTGTTTTCAGCCCTATGTTTTATAGATCAAGCAATAAACGAACGGGATCCTCAAGCATGTGTTTGATGGTCACCAAATAACCTACAGATTCACGACCATCCACCAAACGGTGGTCATACGAGAGCGCTAAATACATCATTGGGAGGATCACAACCTGACCTTTGACTGCCATTGGGCGCTCCTGGATGGTATGCATGCCCAAAATGGCACTTTGAGGAGGATTAATGATGGGGGTAGACATGAGTGAACCAAAAACCCCTCCGTTAGTAATGGTAAAATTCCCCCCAGTTAATTCGTCAACCTTGAGCTTACCGTCACGCCCTTTCAGCGCCAGAGACTTAACCTGTTTTTCAATATCCGCCATGCTTAAGGTATCCGCATCACGCAGAACAGGTGTGACAAGACCACGTGGCGTAGAAACCGCAATACTGATATCAAAATAATGGTGATACACAATATCCGTGTCATCAATAGAGGCATTAATTTCAGGATAGCGTTTTAGGGCTTCTATCACCGCTTTCACATAAAAAGACATTAAGCCTAAACGTACGCCATGGCTTTTTTCAAAAGCCTCACCATATTTTTTACGTAAATCCATGATGGGCTTCATATTCACTTCGTTAAAAGTGGTTAACATGGCCGTGTTATTTTTTGCCTGCAGCAAGCGTTCAGAGATTTTTTTACGCAGGCGCGTCATGGGGACACGTTTTTCACTACGATGTATGCCCATCTGCTCTGCAGCAGCAGAAAAAGCGGTATTTTTTGAAATATCAGAAGCCTCGCTCTTGGAGATAGGTTGAGAGGGGATCTTTTTTGAATCGTTTTGAGCGGATAAATATTGTTCGACATCTTCACGAGTCATACGCCCACCCGGGCCCGTGGCTTTGATCAGGCGAGCATCAAGCTCATACTCAGCAATCAGGCGACGAATGGCTGGGCTTAAAGTCTCTATTGTTTGTGATTCGTTTGTGACATCTGACGCTGGCTTCTCACTGGATTTTTTTTCATTGGCAGAGGTCGATGTGCTTTTCTGTATTTTTTGAGACGTAGATTCAGAAAAGACATCTTCTAGCCGCATTTGACCCAATTTTTGGCGTGAAACGACGGTGGCGCCTTCATCCTCTGCTATCGAATCGAGGATACCAGAAGTGCTTGCTGGGACTTCTAAAACGACTTTATCGGTTTCAATTTCCACTAAAACCTCATCGCGTTGAACCCTTTCGCCTGGTTTTTTATGCCAAGTGGCCACAGTGGCATCTACCACAGACTCAGGTAAATCAGGCACCAGAATATCTGTATTATTCATTATTCATTCCTATGTAGTGACGATTTTGCACGAGCAAAGCGCTATTCCATGGTTAAAGCGTCGTTAAGCAAATCTTTTTGTTGTTTTTGATGCACTGAGAGATAACCCACAGAGGGAGAGGCTGAGGCCGGCCGGCCCGCATAACGTAAGGAAGCAGCAAAAGGGATCACCTCTCGAAAATGATGTTGACTACAATACCAGGCCCCTTGATTCAGAGGTTCTTCTTGACACCAAACAAAATCATGCACATGCGCATAGGGCTCAAAAAGCATTTTTATTGCTTGATGGGGAAAAGGGTAAAGTTGCTCAATACGAATAATCGCCACATTATCTTGCTGATTTTTACGACGTTGTTCTAACAGATCGTAATACACTTTGCCGGCACAGATCACAACACGTTTGATAGAATCGCTGTTTAGATCATCCATTTCACCGATGGCCGGCAAAAAAGTGCCTTCGGCTAATTCTTTAAGAGATGAAATCGCTAAAGGATGGCGAAGCAACGATTTCGGGGACATCACCACCAACGGGCGTCTCATGGGTCTTAATGATTGACGACGCAACATATGGTAAACCTGTGCAGGCGTAGAAGGAATGCAGACCTGGATATTTTGCTCAGCACAAAGTTGCAGATAGCGTTCTAAACGTGCTGAAGAGTGCTCTGGGCCTTGGCCTTCATAGCCGTGTGGTAATAACATCACAAGACCACACATACGACCCCATTTTTGCTCTCCAGAACTGATAAATTGATCGATAACCACCTGAGCACCATTGGCAAAATCACCAAACTGGGCTTCCCAAATGGTTAAAGTACGAGGTTCCGCTGTCGAATAACCGTATTCAAAAGCCAGTACTGCTTCCTCAGATAAAACCGAATCCCAGACCTTAAAGTCACCTTGGTGTTGGTGAATGTTTTCTAAAGGTACATATGTTGAGCCATTTTTTTGATCATAAATCACGGCATTCCGGTGAAAAAAGGTGCCACGCCCTGAATCTTCACCCGATAAACGAATGGAAATGCCTTTATCTAGCAAGGTGGCGTAGGCTAATGTTTCGGCAGCACCCCAATCGAGGGGTTTCTTCCCTGCGGCCATTTCTGCACGATCTGCATAAATTTTAGCGACTCGAGATTGCATGTCGATTTTTTCAGGGATACGACTGATTTTTTTTGCCAACTCTGTTAAAGAGGCCATTTTAACTGTATTAGGGGGGTATTGAGCATCCCATTCATGATTAAGGTAAGGCTGCCAATTAAAAGAATGGGGCTTCATGGGACGCCATTCCTTCACCACCCCTTTACCCTGATCTAAAGCATCTCGATAAAGATTGACCATTTCGGTCGCGTCTTCTTGAGTGACGATATTTTCCTGAATTAATTTTTGTGCGTAGATTTCCCGAGTTGTTGGATGTTTTTTGATTTTTTGGTACATGATGGGTTGAGTCGCGCTCGGTTCATCCGCTTCATTGTGGCCATGTCGTCGGTAGCACACCAAATCGATCATAAAATCGCGCTTAAAAGTGTTACGAAAATCCAGGGCCAAACGAGCGACAAAAGCCACGGCTTCCGGGTCATCCGCATTGACGTGAAAAATCGGTGCCTGTACCATTTTGGCGACATCAGTGCAATATTCGGTGGAGCGGGCATCTTGGGGATTTGAGGTGGTAAAACCGATTTGATTGTTAATCACGATGCGCACTGTTCCGCCCACTTCATAACCTCGGGCTCGAGACATATTTAAGGTTTCTTGCACCACGCCTTGCCCAGTGATTGCTGCATCCCCGTGGATCGTGACGGGGAATACTTTATTGCTTGCTTTATCACTGAGGCGATCACGACGCGCTCGTACAGAGCCGATGACAACGGGGCTGACAATTTCCAAATGAGACGGATTAAACGCCAACGCCAAATGAATCAGGCCCCCTTCTGTTTCAATATCAGAGGAAAAACCTTGATGATATTTGACATCCCCTGTGCCGAGATGCTCTTTATGTTTGCCTGCAAATTCATCAAAAAGATCTTGAGGCATTTTGCCTAATACATTGATCAACACATTCAAACGACCACGGTGCGCCATACCCAGAACGACTTCTTTCATGCCCTGCTGACCTGCGTGACGAATCAGTTCTTTCAGCAAGATAACCAAAGCATCGCCGCCCTCGAGTGAAAAGCGTTTCGCTCCCGGAAATTTGGCCCCTAAATAACGCTCTAAGCCCTCGGCAGCCGTCAATTCACTTAAAAAACGCCGTTTTTCCTCAGGATCAAATTGAGGCTGCCCCATGATAGGTTCGATGCGTTGCTGTATCCAGAGCCTTTCTTCAGTATTGTTGATATGCATATACTCGGCGCCTATCGAGCCGCAATACGTCTTCTTTAATGCAGTGTATAAATCTGCCAATGTCATTGTTTTTTTTGGAATAGCAAAGGAACCGATGTTGAAACTGTTTTCAAAATCACTTTCAGTTAAATCATGATAGGCTAGATTAAGATCAGGAACGGGTTCGCGCTCCCATAAACCGAGAGGATCTAAATGCGCGTTTTGATGGCCCTGGAAGCGAAAAGCATTCATCAGATTGAATACTTTGACTTGCTTGGAATCGAAATCTAAGCCGTTACAGGAAGATAATAAACCCGCCTTGTTTTTTGCTAAATCTCGACAATATTGACGAACTTCTGAATGTAATGGTCTGGCCGTTTCGGCGGATGAAAATTGCTCAAAAATGGTTTTCCAGCTTTGTTCTACTGAATTGGGATTGATTAAAAAATCTTCGTAGAGTTGTTCTATATAGGATTGATTAGCTCCTGCCAGATAGGAAGAATTCAACCAAGCCTGCATTAGCCCGTTCTGCATGATGATCCTTAAAGCTGAAAGCTTTGATTTTTATAATTAAGCACCACGTTCTAATAACATGGATTTGATGTGCCCGATGGCGCGTGTTGGGTTGAGGCCTTTAGGGCAAACACTGACACAATTCATAATGCCATGACAACGAAAAACACTGAATGCATCATCTAAACCCTCTAAACGAGTTTGCGTTTGTGTATCCCTGCTGTCGATTAAAAAACGATATGCGGCTAATAACCCTGCGGGGCCCACAAATTTATCGGGGTTCCACCAAAATGAAGGGCAAGCAGTGGAACAACAAGCACATAAAATACATTCATATAACCCGTCTAATTTGGCTCTTTCTTCAGGAGATTGTAAATGTTCTCGGGCAGGCGGGTTTTTCCCGTCATTTAATAGGTAAGGCTTGATTTTTTCGTACTGGGCATAAAATTGGGCCATATCCACCACGAGATCACGCACCACAGGCAGACCAGGGAGAGGGCGAATGACCATTTTTTGATTGGCTTTAATCAGGCTTGACAACGGTGTAATACAAGCCAGCCCATTTTTGCCATTCATGTTCATGCCATCTGAACCACAAACACCTTCACGACAGGATCGGCGAAAAGTCAGGGTGGGATCTTTTTCTTTTAACGCAATGAGGGCATCGAGCAACATCATATCCCTGCCTTCTTCGAATGGCAGACTATAATCTTGCATTCGTGGCTTATCATCGACATCAGGATTATAACGATAGATTGAAAATTCGAGCGTCATGCGTTTTTTCATTTTTACAGCTCTCTTATACTTTTATTGTGCTAAAAATCGAAACAGGCCAATCATCAGTAAGAACGCACTTTAGGTGGAAATGCGGGTCTGAGTTTGGGCTCCATATTTACTTTACGACGCGCCATACTTTGTGTCTGTGGTAAAAATAATGAGTGACATAACCAGTTGATGTCATCACGTTCTGTGAAATCAAACCGGCTATGGGCACCTCGACTTTCTGTACGGAAATGGGCAGAAACGGCCGTTGAAAAAGCGGTTTCCATCAAATTATCCAATTCCAGGCATTCAATACGCTGGGTGTTAAATTCAGTCGAATTATCTTCCAGGCGTGCATGGTTGAGTCTCTCTCGGATGACGTTGAGCTTTTTTAATCCCTCAGCCATCGATTCACCTTCACGGAAAACAGAAAAATGATTTTGCATGCAGGTTTGCAATGCTTGACGAATTTCAACGGGATCTTCGCCTGATTGTGTGTTATTCCAACGATGAATGCGTTCTAGAGCAGCGTCAAGGTCAGCATCACTGGCATCACGACTTTCGCCTTGCTCTTTTAAGGATTCTGATAAATGAAGCCCAACCGCTCGACCAAACACCACCAAATCAAGTAAAGAATTACCCCCTAAACGGTTGGCGCCATGCACAGAAACACAGGCAACTTCACCTACAGCAAATAAGCCGGGTATCACTTCATCTTCCCCATTTGGATTGACAGTGATGGCCTGGCCTGTGAATTTAGTAGGGATCCCGCCCATCATATAATGGCAGGTTGGGATAACAGGAATAGGCTCTTTGATAGGGTCGACATGAGCGAAGGTCCGAGATAATTCCAGGATACCGGGTAAACGTGATTCGAGCACTTCTTTGCCTAAATGATCTAATTTTAATTTGACGTGTGGCCCCCAAGGCCCTTCACAGCCCCTGCCTTCACGAATTTCAATCATGATAGAACGTGCGACCACGTCACGCCCCGCGAGATCTTTTGCGTTAGGCGCATAGCGTTCCATAAAACGTTCGCCATGACGGTTTAGTAAATATCCGCCTTCGCCCCGACAACCCTCAGTCACTAAAACGCCAGCCCCTGCAATGCCTGTTGGATGAAATTGCCACATTTCCATATCTTGCACGGGGACCCCAGCACGCAACGCCATACCAATACCATCGCCCGTATTAATATGCGCATTCGTTGTCGATTGATAAATTCGCCCTGCCCCCCCCGTCGCAAGAATGGTGGCACGCGCTTTAAAATAAACGATTTCGCCCGTTTCAATGGAGATGGCGGTGCATCCAACAAAAACGCCATCCTGGTTTTTGACCAGATCCAATGCATACCATTCAGAAAAAATCGTGGTGTTGTTTTTTAAATTTTGTTGGTAGAGGGTATGCAGCAAAGCATGTCCGGTTCGATCGGCCGCCGCCGCCGTGCGAGCGGCTTGAGCGCCGCCAAAATTCAGAGATTGCCCGCCGAAAGGGCGCTGATAAATACGCCCATCATCCTGCCGAGAAAAGGGTAACCCCATGTGTTCTAATTCAATGATGGCTTCAGGGCCGTTTTGACACATATATTCGATTGCATCCTGATCGCCAATATAATCCGAGCCTTTGACGGTGTCATACATGTGCCATTCCCAGTTGTCTTCATGATGATTGCCTAATGCGACGGTGATCCCCCCTTGGGCAGATACGGTATGAGAGCGGGTCGGGAACACTTTTGAAACCAGCGCGCAGGAGAGCCCCATCTGAGAAATTTGCAGGGCCGCGCGCATGCCGGCACCCCCAGCACCAATGACGACAGCATCAAATGCTCTTACAGGCAATTTCATTTAAACACTCCAAACGACCATCGTTCCGTAAAATACATAGACCATCAATACGACCAACACCAGCAGTTGTAGTAACAGTCTCAAAGGTAATGATTTGACATAATCGGTGAATACTTGCCATAGGCCAATCCAGGCATGAATCAGAATCGAGAATAAAGTGAGAAGGGTAAAAATTTTAGTGAAAGCAGCGGCAAAAAAATGTTGCCAAATTTCGTAAGTTACATTCGGGGTAATCGCAAAAAAACCAAAAAGATAAAAAACATATAGCGCAATAATAATCGCAGAGGCACGCAGTAGTAGCCAATCTTGAATTCCATTACGCCCTAAAGCAGAAGCGTTGCTTACCATATGATGATTCCCACTAAAATCGACAGTAAAACTGTGATAACCATCACCACCTGAGCAGAGCGGATACCCAGTTTTAGGTTTTCTTCAATACAACCAAAATCCATTAACAAATGACGAATGCCCCCTAAAAGATGATAAAACAAGGCTGTGAGAAAACCCCACAGTATCAATTTGATCAAAAAATAATCGATTATGGTAGAGGCTTTTATAAAGCCTTCTGGTGAAGAAAGAGAAAGACCTAAAAGCCAAACAAAGCAACCGACAGCAAAAAAAATAATCACGCCTGATATACGATGCAAAATCGAAGCAATTGCCGTTAGAGGAAACCGAAACGTCATTAAATCTAAATTGATCGGTCTTTGTTTTTTTGTCATTTTTACCCCATTTTTATCATTTCTGAGCTTCGTTATCCACATAGAAGTGTGATAACGCAGACCTAATAACAGTATCTGATTGGCATATTTTGATTGGAATCATTTTTCAGGCAATTCATCTGCATTTTATATGAAAATAGTGTTTTATTTCAAAGTATTCAAAATGAAAATGAATAAATTTACATAACCATATGATATTCATTAAAAAATAAAATTCACTGCTATGTTTAAGGGTATCTTGTGATACTAATGTGATTATAAATGATATAAAAATTGTCTACACTGAGACTATTTGTAAAACCGTGAAAAGAAGTGACATGAAAGGTGTTTAAAAGAAGTTTATCTTAAATTATGAAAGTCAATATGTTAAGGAGATAGGAATGTCTGATAAAAAAGCAACGCTCATTATTGATGGAGAAACTTTGATTGAACTTGACCGATTTTCACCTACTTTAGGGACCCAGGTCATCGATGTGCGCCCTTTGATTTCTAAAAAGTATTTTACTTTTGATCCAGGATTTACTTCAACGGCTTCATGTGAATCAAAAATTACATTTATCGACGGTGAAAAAGGTGTGTTATTACATCGTGGTTTCCCTATTAAAGAACTCGCGAATCATTCCACTTATTTAGAAGTGTGTTACATCTTATTGTATGGTGAGCCTCCTACCCCAGAACAATATGCGACATTCAAAACAACCATCACCCGCCATACGATGATCGATGATCAAATCACACATTTATTTCGTGGCTTTCGGCGTGATTCACATCCAATGGCGGTACTTTGTGGTGTCACAGGTGCTCTGGCGGCTTTTTACCATAATGGTTTAGATGTGCATGATCAAAATCATCGCGAACTCAGTG
Source organism: Candidatus Hamiltonella defensa 5AT (Acyrthosiphon pisum) (assembly GCF_000021705.1). NCBI lineage: Bacteria > Pseudomonadati > Pseudomonadota > Gammaproteobacteria > Enterobacterales > Enterobacteriaceae > Candidatus Williamhamiltonella > Candidatus Williamhamiltonella defendens. The sequence continues at coordinate 1,717,845 of NC_012751.1, read as the reverse complement.
CGTTTCGTTTATTGTCCAAGATGCCGACCATGGCGGCCATGTGCTACAAATATTCTATCGGTCAGCCTTTTGTTTTTCCTCGAAATAATCTCTCTTACGCCGCTAATTTTTTAAATATGATGTTTTCAACCCCTTGTGAAGAATACCAGGTTACCCCTGTTTTGGAGCGTGCGATGGATCGCATTTTAATTTTGCATGCAGATCATGAGCAAAATGCATCCACGTCCACAGTACGTACAGCGGGTTCTTCTGGCTCCAATCCTTTTGCTTGTATTGCCGCTGGGATCGCGTCTTTATGGGGCCCTTCTCATGGAGGAGCCAATGAAGCCTGCTTAAAAATGCTAGAGGAAATAGGTAAAGCTGAAAATATTCCTAAATTTATAGCGCGGGCTAAAGATAAAAATGATGATTTTCGATTGATGGGATTTGGTCATAGAGTGTACAAAAATTATGATCCCAGAGCAAAAGTGATGAAAGAAGCCTGTGATGAAGTGTTAAATGAGCTCAATATACAAGATCCTTTGTTCGAAGTAGCAAGGGAATTAGAGCACATTGCGCTCAACGATCATTACTTTATTGAGAAAAAACTCTATCCTAATGTCGATTTTTATTCCGGGCTTATCCTGAAAGCAATAGGTATTCCGACTTCGATGTTTACTGTGATATTTACTGTGGCCAGAACGATTGGCTGGATTTCACACTGGAAAGAAATGCATGATGAAGGACTTAAAATTGCTCGACCCCGTCAGCTGTATCGGGGATACACTCAGCGTGCATTTAAGAGCCAAAATTTTCATTAAATCCAGTTTGGAATAAGTATTAAAAGGAAAGGGTATCAGTCGCTTCTCACCAAGCAAGCCCAAGCCCTATTACTCAGGCATGGCCAAATAGAGAGAATGTATAGCAGTCGCGGGAACATTTCACTGAAATCTCAACACTATAAGAAAATTGTCGCGAATGGACGTCGTATTGCAGATGTACCAAAAGAAATTTCTAGATTAAAGACATCAGCGAAAGTGAGGGTCGTGGAGAGTGATTATAAAAACTATACCTCCGTATTCCAGCAATATTATATTGCATTACAGGTTGGAGAATTTGATAAGCCTTTCTTTAAAAAGGGAACAAATGTTGTATTCGCTCTGCGTAATGATAACCAGACTCAGACGCAAGTGAGATTAAAAAACCTGTACAGCGAATTGGCGCAGAACGGTGAGCGTCAACTCAAACACGATTATACTTTGCAGACCAGTGATGGCGTATTTTTAAAAGGATTCCCAGAGACATTGAGTCAAACAGAAGCGCAAGATTTGTTTTTCCAGATAAACCTGATTCGGGTGACAGTGTAAGGATCCTCAATCATTATGCAGAGAACTCAAAGGAAGATTTCAATCTGGATTTGATCAAAGTGGGAGTGGAGATATTAAAAGTTGAACAATTAGCACAAGCGATGGCGGGTCTTTCGGCATCGAACAATGAAGCCGTTGGGTCTCAAAAACCTCTTAAACAAAGAGGTGCCAAAATCGCAACAATTTCTGCCTCAAACAAGGAATCAATATCACACTCAATGCGCTTCTTTGACTTTTAGTTTTAGCCCATCTGTCAGAGTAAATATCTGAACAATCTGATAAAGCAGGGCCATCGAAATATCAATCGACGAATACGCCCTATGATGAGATTTAAATCATTCTGGCAATCACAGATCTGCACAGACATCGAGATGATGTATGTTAAAAAAGGGACAACTTCAACATCCGAATCGGGAGAGGTTGTTATACACCGCTCAATTTTATCTTTTAGATGCCTAAAAAACAGCAGAGGGTTTTTTTCGGATCTATCGTCTTTAATGCAACACAACCTTAAAAAATGCTGAATATACTGCCTTAAGATTAAACTTGAATTACTTTAACACCCCGCTCATTTTATAATATCTCTTATGACAGCCCGGATTGTGTGAACAACTTTTACAATAGCGGCTGTTACAGCCAGCCTGCTCCTCTTCGACAGCTTCTATTTTACCCATGATAGTAAGCTGCGATAACATGGCTTCCATGAAAGGCAAAGGCGTGTGAAGCAGTCGACTCAGCTGATCTGCATCCATCATGCCGTTTAGCTCAATCGCATTGCGTATTTTAAATAAATCCGTCATGACACATTCGTTGGTTTTGCAAAAAGAGGGTAACGTCTTAGACCCAGGATAATCAGCCCATTGGTCACAAAGAGTGCCGTGATCGTGAGCGTACTTCGTTTGGGATCCTGAGAAAAAGTGGCGATTTGATAAAACAAGGTGGAGAAAGACCAAGCTAAATTCAAGCCCCATAAAATCGAAAAAATCATCCACCCTCGATGGGTTTCTCGAGCAATGGCACCCATCACGGAGGCACAGGGTACATATAAAAGAACAAAAATCAGATAGCTATAAGCGGCAATATCGGATCCAAATTTTTGGCTCATGACGCCCATCGATCCTTGAGTCATTTCTCCATCCCCTTGGCTTGCTTTGATAGGGTTAGAAAGTACGTTGCTGTTAATACTGTGTCGCAGTCCTTCCCAGGTTTCATCTATGGCACCAGCCAATTCGTCTAACAAATGAAAATCGTTCGGATCAAAGGGTTCATTGTGGATCTGCTCAGCGGTGTACAATGTATTTAATGTGCCTACCACCACTTCTTTGGCCATCGCGCCCGCAATTAAGCCGACCGTCGCTTGCCAATGATCGGGTTTGATGCCTAACGGCTCCAATAGAGGTGTCAACTCTTTACTCACAGAAGCTAAAGCAGAGTCGTTGATATTATCCACTGTTCTACCCGAAAGAGAAAAACTGTTTAGTCCTCCAATCAGAATACTGGCCATAATGATGACCTTTCCCGCACGGATCACAAATCCTTTTAAACGCTGCCAAGTCTGTAAAAGTAAGGTTTTGAGATGGGGAACATGATAGATCGGCAATTCCATAATAAAGGGAGAGGCTTCACCTTGCACCAAGGTATATTTTAAGAGTAATCCGGTCAAAATTGCGGCCGCAATTCCGAGCAAATAAAGTGAAAAAACGACACTGGCACCCGATTTCCCAAAAAATGCGGCAGAAAAAACGGCAAAGATGGCAAGCCGAGCGCCGCAAGACATGAAAGGGGCCATCATAATGGTGATCAATCGTTCACGAGGCGCTTCTAAAGTGCGCGCGCCCATAATTGAAGGCACATTACACCCAAAACCGACAATCAATGGTACAAACGACTTCCCAGGTAATCCGATCAGCTGCATGAATCGATCCATCACGAAAGCAGCTCGTGCCATGTAGCCTGAATCTTCTAAAAAAGAAAGAAAAAGATACATCATGGCAATCTGCGGTACTAATGGCAGCATAGTATTAATGCCTCCTCCTATGCCTTGAGCCAAAAAAACGGTCAGCCAGTCAGGAAAATGAAGCTGATAGCCCAACCACTGAGTGCCTTTAATAAAAAAGGCAGAGGAGCCGATATCAAAGAGCGGTTGAAATGCGCCTCCTACATTAATCGCCAGAATAAACATCAGATACATGACAAATAAAAAGAGGGGTACCCCAAGCCAACGGTGCAGAATAAAGCGATCCAACACTTCCGTAGTGCGATGCCCAGAGAGCTGTTCAGTCCGGATCACTGCATCAGTAATACTCTTGATGGATTGATAACGGGCGTTTGCAATCACGACATCAGAATCGTTATGGCGATTTTGCTCTAATATTTTGTTTAATTCGGCTTCGAATGTGCCTGATTTTTTGGCCTGTGAGATACTGTAAATATCCCCTTCAAGCATTTGTAATGCTAACCATCGACGTTTTTGTTCGGGTATTTTGTCGTGAGGAATGATTTCAATCAATTGATTAAGCGCGCTGATTAAACAAGAAGGATACTTCACCAAATCATCTTTTTTATTGATCTGCCTGACGTCGCTCTGAAAAGAATTTATTGTGTGTTTTAACTCTTTGATGCCCCTTGCCTGTGTTGATATTAAGGGGACCACAGGGCAGCCTAATTGAGTCGAAAGCGTTGCGATATCAATATCTATATGTTGATTTTGAGCGATATCCAACATATTAAGCGCGAGAATACAGGGAATTTCCCATTCTAATAATTGCAGTGTCAAATAAAGGTTGCGTTCTAGATTAGATGCATCGATCACATTGATCAGTAAATCTGCTTTATTATCTAGAATATATTCAGAGGCAATTTTTTCATCTAATGAAGTCTGCTCTGAAATCGTGGTCAACGAATAAATACCTGGCAAATCAACCAGAGTCACCTGATACTCAGACGTATTAAATTCACCTTCTTTACGCTCTACTGTGACACCTGCCCAATTACCCACACGTTGATGAGCGCCAGTTAATTGATTAAAAAGCGTTGTTTTTCCTGTATTTGGATTGCCGATTAAACCGATGGTGAGTTTTTTCATGAAATTTTTAAGGGAATTTATGTAAAGTTTAAAAAATGTAAATCGGATTTACGTAATACCAAATTGATTTTATTTATCTTTATATGAAGAGGATCCCCCATCGGAGCTTCTCGAATCACAGTGAAAAATAAACCTGGAAGCACACCCAGTGACAGTAATTTTTGCCGATAAGCGGGGCTGATGTCTTTCGAAAAACCGATAATATGATAAGAATGACCTGAAATAAAATGCATATGACCTGATACTTAACGCAATAATATGCGATATAAAATAGAAGAATGATAATCGTTATCATATTTAATTTAAGTATCAATACAATGCTATATTTATTTTTTTTAATAAAAAAAGTTAAAAATCATGATTAAGCCAAGAACACAAAACGAAACAAGTTGAAAGCGTTTAGCCGTTCTCTAAAGCAATAAAATGGTTTAAGTGTCTGAATTCTTTTATACGAGCACAAGCAATAGGCTTGCTGGTAAACGAGTCAGCCGCGATTATAATCTCACTTCTAAAAAAATCATCAATACTCCTCTTCTTATGCCGCTATTTTACTGGATCAGTGGGGGTCATTAGAAGGTCATCCTTATTATCCCACATGGAAATGTAGATCTAATTTAAGCCCTGAATATATTGAATTATTATCACCAGAATTTGATGCCATAGTTCCTGTACGTATCACCGCTTTACGGGCAGACATGGCTTATATCGAAACAATGCCAGATAAAAAAATTACCAAGGCTGGTTTGCTGAGCAATTTCCTGTTTTGTGGCAGGAATGGAAACAGCAACTTAATCATAAAAAACATGATGAAAAAGAATGGTTGCCCTTACCTGTCCATTCATGGCATCTCACTGCTTGTGTTCAGCAACATTATGCTGATGACATCGCCTCAGGTATTTTGATTCTTGAAGGCCCTGATCTTCAAACAAGACCCAGCATGTCTTTTCGTACTATGCGCCCTCTAACACCCGAAAACGCCCCTTTTATTAAATTACCTGTCGCCATATGGATGACCAGTGAAATGCGAAGCCTACAGGCCAAATCAATACATATGGGGCCTCGCATCAGTCAGCTGATTAAATAAATTTTACATAACGAAGATGGCTTTAATCAAAGTGTGTCGATTTTAGAGGAACAGATAGCTTTTCATTACAAGCATAAAGAAAGGCAGGACGATGCTGAGGGGAAATATCTATCAGTGGTTTTTCGTCAAGCTTACAGTGCCCCAAAATGTTATGAAAACTGTCTTCCGATTACGGTGGCGACTTTATTGACCTCTTTACCTCAAAATAATAACCCCTTGATCACCGAGTTAATTGCTTCTTCTGAACAAAGCGTTGAAGACTGGTTTAGGCAATATGCTCAGGTGGTGCTCCATCCTGTCATCAGCCTTTATCTTTTGTATGGCATTGGTTTGGAAGCACATCAACAAAACACCCAAATTCTTTTTTCTGATGAGGGCATGGCACGTCATTTGTTAATCCGTGATTTTGGCGATGGAAGAACTTATGCACCTTTATTGCATGAACGAGGTTATGCATTACAGCCTTATTCCTATCCAGGGATATTGCCCACCGTATTCTTTGATGATATCGAACCAGTACGCACTTTTGTCGTAGATGCCTGCTTTTTGACTCATTTGCATGAATTGGCGCTCTGTTTGACATCTCATTATGATCTAGATCCCCCGGTTCTTTGGAAAATTCTCAGAGAGGTCACAGATCAGGTTTTTAATGCCTTAAAAAAACGAGTCTCGAATTCTTTATGGCAAAGAGAACGAAAAATGTTCCTTTCTGAACCTTGCTCTACCCGCTCATTATTGAGCATGCATTTATCTCAATATCAAAACTATCGTCTTCAACATGAATTAACTAACCCATTAAATTTCATTGCATAGTATGTTAAAAAAATGCTTAGCATTATTTAGTGGCTTTTATAAAAGCACGCCTCTCATTTTTTTGATGACTGTTGATGCCTTGGCTCAAATTACATAGAAGGATTAAGTAAAGGCGATATCGTTCCAAATGATGCCAGAAATGCAGGGGAAATATTACCCCCTTATAAAAGTCGTCAATATGAAGTTGGGATAAAAATAGACGCAGGGAAAACGATCAGTACATTGAGTCTGTTCCAAATCATCAAACCCAGTGCCCAACCTATAGGCAATAAAAAGGATAATTCTTATTATTCTGCTGATAATGAGCAACACAACCCCAGAGAAATTAACCGCCTACGTCAAAAAATATGGTTCTCCCCTCAACCTCATTTGGCCAGAAAATCTACACAATAATCTCACGGCTCTACGTAAAGCATTGCAGCAATTACATCGACATTTGATTTTTTATGCGGTGAAAGTCAATAAATCACAGGCTTTGCCGGAATCCGCCGCAAAAAGTGGCATTGGCGCTGATGTGTCTAGTCTTTATGAGATGCGCGCGGCGCGAAAATCGGGGATCCCTTATTCAAAAATTTGTGCCAGTGGCCCTTCTAAAACTTCGATATTTCTCACCGATCTCATCACCCATGATGCGTGTATTTCGATTGATTCAACCGAAGAATTCGAAGAAATAAAAGCGTTAATTGCTCATATTCAGCCTGCACATCAGGTTCGTGTGTTGCTGCGCTATCGTCCGAGTTTTTTGCCAATCAGCCGTTTTGGAATGAAAAGTGAAGATCTTTCGTTATGTTTAGACAAACTCGCATCTCTAAAAAAACAATGCCATTTTTTAGGTTTTCATTTTCATCTCAGTGGTTATGACTGTAAAACACGGATTGAGGCCATTCGTGAGTTGCATCCCATGATAACAAGGGCTCAGTCGCTTGGTATTAAAGCGCAGATCATGAATATTGGCGGAGGCTTACCAGTACAGTACGTTGATCAACACAAATCTCAGGCGTACTTAAAGGAGCACAGTCCGGCAGATTATGATCATAAAAAACCGCCGCTTTCATTTTATCCCTATGGAGGAGAATTGAATGGAGCTCAATTATGTAACCGGGAACTATAAAGAAAATGAAGTCGCCGTGGTGGAGAGACAACATCTTGCCGCCGCTTTAGCAAAAGAAATCCCAGGCGCTGTTTTTATGAATCAATCAGACAACGTTGCCAATGCAGGGGGGTATGGTGATTTTGTCAGAGAAATAGTGCAGCAAGTTGGAAAAGTGGATGCTTATGTGGGTTGTGTAGGAACAGGTGGTTCGATGACGGGGATTTCTCATGGTTTAAAGGTCCATAATCCCAATACAACGATCATTGCGGTTGAGCCTGTAGGTTCTATTGTTTTCGGAAAACCAGGACATCCTTATTATCAATCAGGTACGGGCACACCAGACGGAGATACCGTAGGTTTGGTCTTTGATTATAGTACGATTGATATGGGTGAACAGGTTTCCGACGCTCAAGCGTTTGAAACCGCCCGTTACATAGCTAAAAAATATGGCCTTTTGGTAGGCGGTTCAACAGGGGGAGTGATCTATAAAGCATTGGAGCTGATTTATCAAAATCAAATTTCGGGCAATATTGTGATCGCGGTGGCCGATGGTGGAGAAAAATATCTCAACACTGTTTTTAATGAAGAATGGTTAGAAGAACGAGATCTTCTTGATCAAACGATATGGCAACAACTTGACGAATGGTTTTTTAAAACAGAAGTATTAAAGGATGCTTTGTGAAGAATGAAAAATTAAATATCGTCATTTGTGGCGGTGGGCGCACAGGTCATTTATCAGCGGTTCTTTTTAAACAACGCCCAAACGTTAAAGTTTCTTTGCTGACCGAAAACCTCTTGTTGGTTAAACACTTTCAAAAAAACGGGGGAGAAATAAAAGCAATACGACCAGAATGCAGCATTTTGACGGCTCGCCCTGATGTCGTTTCCTGTCAGGTCGAAGAGACTTTAAAAGACGCCGATATGGTGATTATTACGGTACCCGCCCATATTCGGCCTGACTTATTAAAAAAAATAGCGCCTCATTTGCCCTCTCATAAAACCGTCTTTGTCGGTGCGATCCCGGGGTTTTGCGGTTTTGACTGGTTGGCAGAAAAGGTATTGAATCAACGCCCTAATGTGGTTATTTGGGGTATGAAAGATGTCCCCCATATTGCTTTTGATCTCTGCTTAGGAGAATGGATCAGAATGGGAGGTGCAAAAAATCACCTTTATATTGCCTGTCATCAACGTGAGAGTTTGGAAGCCCATGCGACTTTATTGGCTTATTTACAATCGCTTTATGGCATGCCTATTGAGATTTTGCCAAATTATCTTGCGATCACACTCACACCTGGAAATCCTATCATGCACAGCTCCGTGATTTATGGGCATATTGGTCCTTATGGGCAGATGTATAAAAACTATTTTTCTTCTTTACTTTGCTGGTGGGAAGATTGCCCTGAATTAGCGGTTTATTTTTTGCAACGCACTGATGAAGAGAATCAATTATTATGCCGAGCCATAGAAAAAATTTTGCGGATTGATTTGTCTTCTGTTCACCCGTTGTTAGAAGAAATCAGGGAAGCTTATGCGGAGCAGATCATTGAAAATCACACTTTATTATCCGTGCTACGTACGAATCAAGCCTATCGGAGGATCCCTCTGCCATTGATCCCCGTTGACCAAAAGGGATACGTTTTTGATAAAACTCACCGTGCTTTTCATGAAGACGTGAACTATGGGTTTGTCTTTATTGGTGGCGATGGCAAAACGCTTGAATCTTGATTTACCTTATATTGAAAAAATATATTTTTGGATTCGTGATGATATGGGATCTTTTTCTTCGTGTCAGAGTGCTTTAGATTATTTTCCTGAACACTGGCCCAATGGATAGCAAAAAAATAACAGGTCTGATATGCCTAAATTCATAGGCAGTGTATCCTGCTTAATGCATTTTTTGTTTGTCGTACAATTAGTTTCCATGGGGGCCATCGAAATGAGCGGCCCTTTTTGGCCCGTACATTTAAAAAGCCTCAGCTTGACATCCGAGTTGCGTTTTTCCGGCACGGCGGTTTATGTGCTCCCGATGGTTGGCATCATGTTAACCAGTACTTTTTGGGGGGAAATGGGCGATCGGATGGGGAATAAAATGATGATGCTGCGCGCGCTTTTAGGCTTGTCTTTGACACAGTTTGTTTTAGCTTGGACTGATAACATCATGGTGATTCTGATCCTGCGTTTTATACAGGGGGCTTGTGCCGGATACATCGCCCCCGCACAGGCTTACGGTGTTAGCATGATTCCCTCTGATAAAAGACCTCGTTTATTTGCTTACTTACAGATTTCTACTAATGTGGGATCTTTTCTCGGCACGCTTGTTGGTGGGATTATTCTCGATTATTTGAGTTTTTTTTGGATCAACATGATAGCGGCGATTTTATGTTTGCTTTCTGCTGTCAGCATCTTGATTTTTTTGCCGCAATCCCACGGTGTTTTATCTTGCTTAAAAGAAAAACCGTGTTTGGATAAAAGCATCCCCCCAATTTCTGACGAATATCCTCGTTCTTATATTTTTGGATTACTGATGATTCTGGGTTTATTACTGGTCAGCCGAATGATCCCACAATCTTCTTTTTCTTTATATATCATCGATATTTATAAAGAGAGTCATTTGACTACAGGTTTTTGCTATGGATTGCAAGCGCTGGGGTTGGTTGTTTCGGCTACCTGTTGGGCTCGTTATTTTGAAAATAAAAATATATTCGAATCTATGAAAAATTTGTCATTCATCGCCCTGCCTATTTTGGCACTAAAGCGGTAAAAAATCGCGAGTTTTATGCTATCTGGCATCAATTTTATAATAGCCCTTATGATTTTATTGCCATTCAGCAGCTGGCTAAATGGTTTCACCCAAACCTTTTTCAGTCATTGGATCCCAATGCGACTTTTCGTGAATTTCATGAACGATTTTTACCTGTTCCGTATGAACCTGGTTATTTTATTGCCTTAAATCATTAAAAAATATGAATTTAAATATTATTAAAAAGGATCTCTCTCAATCTCATATCTATCGAATTTTGGTCAGGAAAAAAATATGTTTATTACTTTTTCTTGCCCTACTTCTGATATTGAATTTTTTATTGGATTTGGCTTTGGGTCCAGCCAATTATGATTTATGGGATATTGCAAAAGCCCTTATCATGCCTAATACAGTGCCGGTACAATTACGAGTTGTGTTATGGGATATTCGAATGCCAATGGCATTAATGGCATTACTGGTCGGGGCTGCTTTATCGGTTTCTGGAGCACAGATGCAAACCATTTTAAATAATCCCTTAGCGAGTCCTTTTACATTAGGGATTGCCGCAGCGGCGAGTTTTGGTGCTGCTCTTGGGCTTGTATTTGGCCTACGACTATTTCCAATATTAACTGAATATATGATTTCTATTAATGCTTTTATCATGGCGTTATTCTCTGCTTGTATGATTTACTTATTAAGTTTGAGACGGGGCGGGCGTGCGGAAACTTTGGTATTACTCGGTATTGCAATGGTCTTTACCTTCAACTCTTTGTTGGCGTTAGTTCAATATTTTTCTCATGAGCAAGCCGTTGCTGCTGTTGTTTTTTGGACCATGGGGAGCTTAATGAAAGCCACTTGGCCAAAAGTCGCCGTGGTATTTTCAATATTCATACTCACTCTTCCTTTATTAATCAAGCGGGTTTGGGCATTAACAACACTCAGGCTGGGTGATGAAAAAGCACAGAGTCTAGGTATCAATGTTAAAAATATACGTCTTGAGATTTTATTATTAGTGAGTTTGTTGGCTTCGATACCCATTTCTTTTGTGGGTGCTATTGGATTTGTTGGTTTAGTCGGGCCTCATATTGCTCGTATGTTGATAGGTGAAGATCAACGATTTTTTATGCCGGCTTCATTACTGACGGGCGCTTTATTGCTCTCTATTAGCTCTGTTGTGAGCAAGCTACTGATACCAGGAATAGTAGTAGCCATTGGTGTCGTCACTTCATTAATTGGCATCCCTTTTTTTGTCACATTAATTTTACATAGTAGGCGAAATACATGGTGAAATTACGGTTAGAAGAAGTAGGGGTGGCTTATGGGACTCATCAAGTGTTGAGCAAAATCAATACCTCCTTTTTTCTAGGAGGGCAGGTGGTGGCTGTGGTTGGGCCGAATGCTTCGGGAAAATCAAGTTTATTTAAACGTATGGCGGGGATCATAGAGGGTGAAGGAAAGGTTCATTTAACGGGTAATAAAAAAGGGCATTTTGGCGTCTGTTACATGCCACAGGAGGCCGTCATAAATGCACGGTTAACGGTTTATGAATCCTTGCTTTTGGTACGAAAACAATTTACCCCTTCATGGCGTGTGCATAACGATGAGTTGATCTTGATTGATAGCTTATGTCGTCATTATCTATTAATGGATTGGCTTTTCGCTATCTCACTGAATTAAGCGGTGGGCAACGCCAGCTGGTCTCTATTGCGCAAATTTTAGCGCGTGATCCAGAGATATTACTGATGGATGAGCCGACCAGTGCACTTGATATGTATCATCAATTACAAGTACTCAATTTTATTCGTAGCCTGGCTCAACAAAAAAACATTATTGTTTTTATTGCATTGCATGATCTTAATCATGCGTTACGTTTTTCCGATCAAATGATTGTTGTCGCGAACGGCGGAGTAAAAGCGAGTGGACCCTCTGAAGAAGTTCTGACAACAGAAATGTTGTGGGAGATTTATGGGATTAATGCGCGTATTGACAATTGTTCTCGGCAGCAAGCGCACGTTATTGTAGATGGATTTAATCAAAGCCTTATGTCGGTATAAAATTTCAATTTTTTTTCAAAACAAAGGACATTTTTACGAAATGATCAAAATTTATTTTGATAACTTTGAATTCTGTTGTTTTCTAAAAACAGTTATGTATAATGCGCTTCCTTAAAGGATTTCAGTATCAGCCTAAGAACAATACCTTCAATTCGAAGGTTATATAACAAAGAGTTACGCTCGTTTTTCGGTCATTTTTATACGCGAGTGTAGCTAATATTTTTTATAAAAAATCGGAGTTCTGGTCTAATGCAGACCCAAACACAACAAAGAATTCGTATCCGCTTGAAAGCATTTGATCATCGTTTAATAGATAAGTCGACAACCGAAATTGTAGAGACAGCGAAGCGCACAGGTGCTCAGGTGAGTGGTCCCATTCCATTGCCAACTCATAAAGAGCGCTTTACTATTTTAGTTTCTCCGCACGCTAATAAAGATGCGCGCGATCAATATGAAATACGGACTCACAAACGTATCGTTGACATCATTGAACCAACAGCAAAAACAGTTGATGCTTTAATGCGCTTAGATCTTGCTGCAGGTGTAGACGTTCATATTCAACTAGGTTAGTCAAGTCATTGAGCAACGAAGAGGTTGAAACGATGAAGGGTTTAGTTGGTAAAAAATTGGGTATGACTCGTATCTTTACCAAAGACGGTATTTCAATTCCTGTTACCGTAATTGAAATAAAAGCAAATCGAGTGACCCAAATAAAAAATTTGGATAGCGATGGATATTTGGCTTTACAGATAACTACGGGCACTAAAAAAGCAAGTAGAGTTAACAAACCAAAAGCAGGGCATTTTGCCAAAGCAAATGTAGAAGCTGGTCGTGGTTTGTGGGAATTTCGTGTCTCTGAACAAGATGCAACTGTTTTTTTAGGTCATACTTTTGAAGTGTCAATGTTTAAGCCAGGCGATATAGTCGATGTTACTGGAAAATCAAAAGGTAAAGGTTTTTCAGGTACTGTGAAACGCTGGAACTTTCGTACACAAGATGCTAGTCATGGTAATTCATTGTCTCATCGTGTTCCTGGTTCTATTGGTCAAAACCAAACGCCCGGAAAAGTATTTAAAGGCAAAAAAATGTCCGGCCAGTTAGGTAATGAACGAGTCACAATCCAGAACTTAGAAGTAGTGCGTGTAGACGTTGTACGCGAGATACTTTTAATCAAAGGGGGTGTTCCTGGAGCAGTGGGGAAAGATGTGATCGTAAAACTGGCTGTCAAAGCGTAACGTCGAGGAGATAGGAATGGAATTAGTAATGAAAGACGCGGAATGCGCGCTAACTGTTTCCGAAACTACCTTTGGTCGTGATTTTAATGAAGCGCTTGTCCATCAGGTTGTTGTTGCGTATGCGGCAGGCGCCCGCCAAGGCACCCGTGCTCAAAAGAGCAGAGCTGAAGTTAAAGCTTCACGTAAAAAGCCTTGGCGTCAAAAAGGGACAGGACGCGCTCGCGCAGGGTCTGTAAAAAGCCCAATTTGGCGATCTGGCGGCATTACTTTTGCTGCAAAACCTCAGGATCATAGCCAAAAAGTAAATAAAAAAATGTATCAAGGCGCACTAAAAAGTATTTTATCTGAATTAGTGCGTCAAAACCGCTTAATCGTTGTTGAGACATTTTCTGTTGAAAAACCTAAAACCAAATTATTGATTCAAAAATTAAAAGAAATGTCTCTGAGAGACGTTTTAATTGTAACAGAAGAAGTGGATGAAAATTTATTTTTAGCGGCTCGTAACCTTTATAAAGTTGATGTTCGTGATGCTGCAGGTATTGATCCAGTGAGTTTAATCTCTTTCGATAAAGTGGTTATGACGGGGAATGCGGTTAAGCAACTTGAGGAGATGTTGGCATGACTTCTGAAGAATATCTATTAAAAATATTACGAGCAACACATATATCAGAAAAATCTTCTTTTTTAACAGAAAAGAAAAATACCGTCGTATTTAAAGTGCTAATAAATTCCACTAAAGCAGAAATTAAGGCTGCAGTAAAATGTCTCTTAAAAGTTGATGTTATTGCTGTTAACACCTTAATAGTTAAAGGAAAAACAAAACGTAGAGGTCAGCGTATTGGTCGTTGTAGCGATTGGAAAAAAGCTTACATTACCTTGAAAAAAGACCAAAACTTGGACTTAGTCACGGGTCAAGAATAAGCTGGAGGAGTTAATAATGGCAGTCGTTAAATGTAAACCTACATCTCCAGGCCGTCGCCATGTTGTTAAAGTGGTCAATTCTGAGCTTCATAAGGGTAAACCATATCGTCCTTTGCTTACAAAGTTATGCAAAACCGGCGGGCGTAACAACAGGGGTTGTATTACTACTCGTCATATTGGTGGTGGCCACAAACAGCATTACCGTCTGATTGATTTTAAACGCAATAAAGATGGAATTTCTGCTTTGGTTGAACGCTTGGAATATGATCCGTGTCGTTCAGCTAACGTCGCATTGCTTTTATATTCAGATGGTGAGCGGCGTTATATTTTGGCCCCAAAAGATTTAAAAAAAGGCGACAAAGTTCAATCGGGTGTTGATGTTGCAATTAAAGCAGGAAATACCTTGCCCATGAGTAACATTCCAATTGGATCCACGGTGCATAACGTAGAAATGAAACCTGGTAAAGGTGCTCAGATAGCACGTTCTGCAGGTTCGTATGTTCAAATTATTGCGCGTGAGGGTTTTTACGTTACCCTTCGTCTTCGCTCCGGTGAAATTCGTAAAATCCATTCAGATTGTAGAGCAACTCTCGGTGAAGTAGGTAATGCTGAACATATGTTACGTGTTTTAGGTAAAGCAGGCGCTAAGCGTTGGAGAGGAATTCGTCCTACAGTGCGCGGTACAGCAATGAACCCTGTAGATCACCCACATGGTGGCGGTGAAGGCCGCAATTTCGGCAAGCACCCCGTCACCCCTTGGGGAGTTCAAACGAAGGGTAAGAAAACGCGTAACAACAAGCGTACTGATAAATCTATTGTACGTCGCCGTAGTAAAAAATAATCACAGGGTAAACCATATGCCACGTTCTCTCAAGAAAAGTTTTTTCGTTGACCGACACTTGCTGAAGAAGGTAGAAAAATCGGCAGAAAATAATAAGGATAAGAAACCAATTCGAACTTGGTCTCGTCGTTCAACGATTTTTCCAGAAATGATAGGTTTAACTATTGCTATCCACAATGGTCGTCTCCATGTCCCGGTGTTTATTTCTGACGAGATGGTTAGCCACAAACTGGGAGAATTTGCACCCACTCGTACTTATCGTGGCCACGTCGCCGCTGATAGAAAGGCAAAAAAACGCTAAGATGAGGAAAGAGATGGAAACTATCGCTAAACATTGCCACGCCCGCTCTTCTGCTCAAAAAGTACGCCTCGTAGTGGATTTGATTCGCGGTAAGCAAGTGCCGAGAGCTCTGGAAATTTTAAGTTACACTAATAAAAAAGCCGCGGTTTTAGTTAAAAAAGTATTAGAATCTGCTGTTGCTAATGCAGAAAACAACGATGGTGCTGACATTGATGAACTGAAAATTACGCGAATTTTCGTAGATGAAGGCCCTACCATGAAACGTACAATGCCACGTGCCAAAGGCCGTGCAGATCGTATATTGAAGCGCACCAGCCACATTACTGTTGTTGTGTCTGATGGCAGAGACTCTGGAGACGAGTAATGGGTCAAAAAGTACATCCTAAAATTATTCGGCTAGGTATTATCAAGTATTGGCTCTCTACTTGGTATGCCAACACGAAAGAATTTGCTGAAAATTTGCAGGGAGATTTTAAAGTTCGTCAGTTTTTGACGAAGGAATTGTCAAAAGCTTCAATTTCTCATGTTGTTATTGAGCGTCCACCAAAAAGCATTCGTGTCACTATTTACACAGCACGACCTGGTATTGTTATTGGTAAAAAAGGTGAAGACGTTGAAAAATTGCGTAAGCGTGTTGCTCTTATTGCCGGTGTTCCTGCTCAAATTAACACCTATGAAATTCGGAAACCAGAATTAGATCCAAAATTAGTTGCAGATGGTATTACTTCACAGCTAGAACGTCGAGTAATGTTTCGTAGAGCTATGAAGCGTGCAGTACAAAATACAATGCGAGCTGGAGCTAAAGGTATTAAAGTAGAAGTCAGTGGTCGTTTAGGTGGGGCTGAAATTGCTCGCACTGAATGGTATCGTGAAGGTCGCGTTCCGCTACATACTTTAAGAGCAGACATTGATTACGATACTTCCGAAGCACATACTACTTATGGTGTTATTGGAGTTAAAGTGTGGATTTTTAAAGGTGAAATTTTGGGTACCGTGCTTCCGTTTAAACAGGCTGAACAACCTAAACAACAGCAGCGCAAAGGCCGAAGTAAGGAGAATCGCTGATGTTGCAACCAAAACAAACAAAATTTCGAAAAATGCACAAAGGCCGTAATCGCGGCTTGGCTAATGGGACTGATGTTATTTTTGGTCACTTTGGTTTGAAAGCCTCTGGCCGTTGCCGGTTAACAGCCCGTCAAATTGAATCTGCTCGTCGAGCAATGACGCGTTGTATTAAGCGCCAAGGTAAAATTTGGATCCGTGTTTTCCCAGATAAGCCGATTACTCAAAAACCGTTGGAAGTACGCATGGGCAAAGGAAAGGGTAATGTAGAATATTGGGTTGACTTAATTCAACCAGGAAAAGTTTTATTTGAAATGGGTGATGTTTCTGAAGAAATTGCTCGTGAGGCTTTTAAACTAGCCGCGGCAAAGCTTCCTGTTGGAACCACTTTTGTAACTAAAACGGTGATGTAATGCAATTAAAAGAGTTGCCTCTAGAAGAGCTGCGTGAAAAAATGGAATTAAAAGAGCTGCGTAAAAAAAGTATAGAAGAGCTAGAGAGAGAGATTTTGAAGCTTTTACGCGAGCAATTTAATTTGCGTATGCATGCTGCAGCAAGTCAGCTAAAAGAAACTGATCTTTTTAAAAAGATACGTCGTGATATTGCTCGTATTAAGACCTTATTGACTGAAAAAGTGAGGGTATCATGAATAATAATACTCGTACCCTTCAGTGCCGTGTTATCAGTAATAAAATGCAAAAATCTGCGGTGGTTGCTTTCGAACGTTTTGTTAAGCATTCTATTTATGGAAAGTTTATCAGGCGCACTACTAAATTACATATACATGACGAGAATAATGAGTGTAACGTAGGTGATATTGTATCTATCCGTGAATGTCGTCCGATATCAAAGACAAAGGCTTGGACTTTCGTTGGCGTTATAAAAAAAGCGCTTACTTGATTCAATCAATAAAATAAGTTTGAAATGAATAACAACTTTGATTTTGAAATTTTTTTAATATCACAGCTTAGTAGCGACCCTAAAACTCCTAACTGTATTTTGAAAAATGTTAAAAAGCTTTTAGGTATTAAATTAGTTAATGTTACTGGAGCACTAAAATGATCCAACAAGAAAGTATGCTCAACGTAGCCGACAATTCAGGTGCACGTAGCGTAAAGTGTATTAAGGTTCTAGGTGGCTCGCGTCGCCGCTACGCGTGTGTTGGGGATATTATTGTTATCTCAATTAAGGAAGCAATCCCTCGTGGCAAGGTGAAAAAAGGTGAGGTTTTAAAAGCAGTTGTAGTGCGCACAAGCAAGGGTGTACGTCGTCCAGACGGTTCCATTATTCGGTTTGATACTAATGCTTGTGTTATCTTAAATAAGAATACCGAACAGCCTATTGGTACTCGTATTTTTGGGCCGGTAACCCGTGAATTACGTAATGAAAAGTTTATGAAAATTATTTCTTTGGCGCCAGAAGTACTTTAAGAGGCGAGCTATGGCAATGAAAATTCGTTGTAACGATCAAATTATTGTGCTTACCGGAAAAGATAAAGGGAAGCGAACAAAAATAAAAAAAATTTTGAAAAACGGGAAGGTCATTCTTGAAGGCGTAAATTTGGTTAAGAAACATCAAAAACCTGTTCCGGCTCAGAATCAACCAGGTGGTATTATTGAAAAAGAGGCGCCGATCGACTTTTCTAACGTTGCTATCTTCAACGAAGACACCGGTAAAGCTGATAGAATAGGTTTTAAATATGAAAACGGTAAAAAAGTTCGGTTTTTTAAATCGAGCGGTAAAGCCATTGCTAAGATAAATAAAAGTTAGAAATTAATTTGGAGTAACATGATGGCAAGATTGCATGATTACTATAAAGATATAGTAATCAAAGAGATGATGTGTAAATTTTCCTATGCTTCTGTCATGCAAGTCCCTCGGGTAACAAAAATCACCTTGAATATGGGAGTTGGCGAGGCTGTTTCTGATAAAAAATTGCTTGATAGTGCAATGTCGGATTTAGCAGCAATTTCCGCTCAAAAACCTTTAGTGACTAAAGCACGCAAATCGGTTGCTGGTTTTAGCATACGTCAAGGTTATCCCATAGGATGTAAAGTGACTTTACGTGGTAAACGTATGTGGGAATTTTTAGAGCGTTTGCTTTCTATTGCCATACCACGTATTCGTGATTTTCGTGGCTTATCTAAAAAGTCTTTCGACGGTCGTGGTAATTATAATATGGGCGTGTCAGAACAAATTATTTTCCCTGAAATTAATTACGATGCGATTGTTAAAATCTTTGGTTTGGATATTAGCATTACCACTACTGCAAAATCTGATGATGAAGGGCTTGCATTATTGGCTGCTTTTAAATTTCCATTCCGTAAATAAAAGCGGATTACTAATATGGCTAAGAAATCAATTATCGCTCGAGAATATATTCGTATTAAATTGGAAAAGAAATTTTGTGAAAAACGTCTAGAGTTGAAGACTATTATTTCTAGTATTACTTCATCAGATAAAGAACGTTGGTCTGCTATGATGATGTTGCAACGTTTACCGCGGGATTCTAGTCGATGTCGACAAAGTAACCGTTGTTCTCAGACAGGCCGAGCGCACGGTGTACTTAGAAAATTTAAATTGTGCCGTAGTAAAATTCGTAAAGCCGCAGTACAAGGTCTAATACCAGGCCTAAAAAAAGCATCTTGGTAATTCTATTAATTAAATCACGGGAGTTAAAGATAAAATGAGCATGCAAGATCCTATTGCGGACATGTTAACTCGTATCCGTAATGGTCAAGCCGCCAACAAAGTTGGAGTCACCATGCCTTCATCTAAATTGAAAGTCGCTATAGCTGAAGTTTTAAAGGAAGAAGGTTTTATTAACAGTTTTACTGTCGAAGGTGACATAACTAATCCAACTTTGGTAATAATACTTAAGTATTATCAAGGAAAACCGGTAGTAGAAAGAATTGACCGTATTAGTTGCCCTAGTCTCCGTATTTATAAAAAAAGAGATGCACTGCCTAAGGTCATGGGTGGTATGGGAATTGCTATTATTTCTACCTCTAAAGGTGTTATCACTGATCGTGCAGCTCGCCAAGCTGGTCTTGGTGGTGAAGTTATCTGCTACGTAGCTTAATTCGAGGAATAGAATGTCTCGTGTTGGAAAAACTCCCATCGTCATTCCTGCTGGTGTAGAGGTGAAACTCAACAATCAGGTTATTTCGATTAAAGGTAAAAATGGTGAATTAACTATTTCAGTTCATAAAGCTGTGAATATTAATTATACAGGAAATATATTAACTCTGGCGGCAAGAGAAAGGGTTTCAGACGGTTGGGCTCAAGCGGGTACCGCTCGTGCTTTACTTAACTCCATGGTTATTGGGGTAACCGAAGGTTTCACTAAAAAGCTTTCATTAGTAGGTGTAGGTTATCGTGCGGCAATACAGGGGAATATCCTAAAGCTTGCTTTAGGGTTTTCTCATCCGATTGATCATCAACTGCCGTTGGGTGTTGTTGCTGAGTGCCCAACTCAAACTGAAATCATACTTAAAGGTCCTGATAAAAAGCTTATTTCTCAGGTTGCCGCTGATATTAGAAATTACCGTCGTCCTGAACCCTATAAGGGCAAAGGTGTTCGTTACGCCGATGAAAGCGTGCGTCTCAAAGAGGCTAAAAAGAAGTAAGGTAACACTATGGATAAGAAACTAGCCCGTATCCGTCGTGCGACCCGTACACGACAAAAGATTAAAGAATTAGGTACAACTCGTTTAGTCATAAACCGGACTTCACGTCATATATATGCACAAATTATTTCACCAACTGGTTCTGAGGTTTTGGTTGCTGCTTCTAGTGTAGAAAAAGTGATCAATCAGGAATTTAAATACTCCGGAAATAAAGAAGCCGCCGCGTTTGTTGGTAAAATTATTGCCGAGAGAGCATTGAAAAAAGGTATTATAAAAGTATCTTTTGACCGATCTGGTTTTCAATATCATGGCAGAGTCCAGGCGCTGGCAGATAATGCTCGTGAAGCTGGCCTTAATTTTTAAGTTTTAGAGGTTAGTGAAAATGGCTCTCATCGAAAAAGAAAAACATGCTGGTGAACTACAGGAAAAGCTGATAGACGTAAACCGTGTATCTAAAACTGTAAAAGGTGGTCGTATTTTCAGTTTTACTGCACTGACAGTCGTAGGAGACGGTAAAGGACGAGTAGGTTTTGGGTATGCTAAAGCTCGTGAAGTGCCTGCGGCAATTCAGAAAGCAATAGAAAAAGCCCGCCGTAACATGATTACCATTTCTCTAAATGCTGATACTTTACAATATTCTATTAAAGCTTCTCATACTGGTTCTCAAGTATTTATGCAGCCTGCTTCTGAAGGTACAGGTATTATTGCTGGCGGTGCAATGCGTTCTTTGCTAGAGGTTGCAGGCATTCACGACGTATTAGCGAAGATTTATGGTTCTACTAATCCAATTAATGTGGTACGTGCCACTATTAAGGCTTTAAAAGATATGAAATCCCCAGAAATGATCGCAGCTAAGCGTGGTAAATCACTCGAAGAGATTTTAGGTAAATAAAACCATGAGAAAAACTATTAAAGTGACTCTTATTCGCAGCAGGATTGGCCGCTTACCAAAGCATAAAGCGACTCTGGATGGTTTAGGTTTACGACGTATTAATCGTCACGTAGAGCTCAATAATACTCCTGCCATTCGCGGTATGCTTAACTTAGTTTCTTATATGATTAAAGTCGAACTGCTTGAGGAAGGTAACCAATGCGTTTAAATACTTTATCGCCTGCTCAGGGTGCCAAACAGGCTCCAAAACGCGTAGGTCGTGGTATCGGCTCTGGTCTGGGTAAAACGGGCGGACGTGGTCATAAAGGACAAAATTCTCGTACTGGAGGCGGTGTACGTCGAGGTTTTGAAGGTGGTCAGATGCCTTTATATCGCCGCTTGCCGAAATTTGGCTTTATCTCTCGTAAGGCAATGGTAACAGCAGAGGTTCGTTTATTTCAACTTGCTTTACTCGAAACAGATGTTGTCGATATCAATATTTTGAAGGCATGTAAAATTATTCCTTATCAGTCTCAATATGCAAAAATTATTCTTTCAGGCACCATAGAAATCCCTGTTATTATTCGTGGATTAGGGGTCACTAAAGGTGCCCGTGCTGCTATAGAAGCTGCTGGTGGTAAAATTGAGGAATAAGCAGCAGATGACCAAAAAACAGACAGCACTAGATTTTCAAAGCACTAAAGGCGGTTTAGGTGAACTTAAACGTCGTCTTTTGTTTGTTGTTGGCGCTCTTATTGTTTTTCGTATTGGTTCATTTATTCCAATTCCTGGTATTGATTCAGCCGTGCTTTCTAAATTGCTTGAGCAGCAAAAGGGCACGATTATTGAAATGTTTAATATGTTTTCGGGTGGTGCTTTAAGTCGTGCCTCTATATTAGCTTTGGGCATTATGCCTTATATTTCTGCCTCCATTATTATTCAGTTGCTAACAGTGGTTCATCCAGTACTAGCAGAAATGAAAAAAGAAGGCGAATCCGGTCGTAGAAAAATAAGTCAATATACTCGTTATGCCACTTTATTATTGGCCATTATTCAATCTATTGGTATTGCAACCGGTTTACCCAATATGCCTGGAATGAAAGGCTTGGTGTTGTCGCCTGGTTTTCCTTTTTACTTTACTGCGGTTGTTAGCTTAGTCACTGGAACTATTTTTCTTATGTGGCTGGGTGAGCAAATTACTGAACGCGGTATAGGTAATGGTATTTCAATTATCATATTTGCTGGTATCGTTGCAGGATTACCTTCTGCTGTTGGTCATACTATTGAACAAGCTAGAGAAGGTGATTTACATTTTTTGCTGTTACTGATTGTTATAGCATTAGTATTTTCAGTAACTTTTGTTGTTGTTTTTATCGAGCGGGGTCAACGCCGTATCGTCGTTAACTACGCTCAACGTCAACAAGGTCGTCGTATTTACGCGGCGCAAAGTACGCACTTACCATTAAAGGTAAACATGGCTGGCGTGATCCCCGCTATTTTTGCTTCGAGTATCATATTGTTTCCTGCTACTTTAGCATCTTGGTTTGGTGATGGAACAGGTTGGAGCTCTCTCACCGCTATTTCTATGTACTTGCAACCTGGTCAACCCCTTTATGTGTTGCTTTATGCATCGGCCATCATTTTTTTCTGTTTTTTTTATACTGCTTTAGTGTTTAATCCTCGCGAAACTGCAGATAATCTTAAAAAATCAGGGGCATTTGTTCCAGGTATTCGCCCAGGAGAGCAAACATCAAAATATATAGATAAAGTAATGTCACGTCTTACATTAATCGGTTCAATTTATATTACTTTTATCTGTCTTATACCAGAATTCATGCGTGATGCTATGAAAGTTCCATTTTATTTTGGTGGTACTTCTTTACTTATTGTGGTTGTAGTTATCATGGATTTTATGGCTCAGTTGCAGACTCTAATGATGTCAAGTCAGTATGAGTCTGCTTTGAAAAAAGCAAACCTGAAAGGCTAAAATCGCCGATTGAGAAAATTTCGGAGAATTAAAATGAAAGTGCGTGCTTCCGTTAAAAAAATGTGTCGGAACTGTAAGATTATAAAACGTCATGGTGTCGTTAGAATAATTTGTAGTGATGAACCAAAGCATAAACAACGTCAAGGTTGATTAATGTTTTGTATTTTTTCAAAAACTGAGTGGGTAAGCTTTATCTCTCATTCTTAAATGTGTCGTTTAATGCCGTTTGAGTATCCTGAAACGGGCTTTCAATACAGTATTAATTATAAATAGTAGGAGTGCATAGTGGCCCGTATAGCAGGCATTAACATCCCTGATAAAAAACATGCCGTGATTGCTTTAACTTCAATTTACGGGATAGGTAGAACTACTGCATTGGATATCTGTGCTAAAACAGGTGTTTCTGCGGCTGTTAAGATCAGTGAGTTGTCTGAAAAACAAATTGAAGAACTACGTGAGCAGGTTGCAAAATATACTGTCGAGGGTGATCTACGTCGTGAAGTAACCTTGAACATAAAACGTTTGATGGATATTGGAACGTATCGTGGTTTGCGTCATAGACGTGGTCTCCCAGTTCGGGGGCAGCGTACCAAGACTAACGCACGTACCCGAAAGGGGCCACGTAAACCCATCAAGAAATAATCGGGGGGATTAATAATGGCAAAGGCACCTATTCGTGCGCATAAACGTATAAAGAGGCAAATCCCTAATTGTATCGCTCACGTTCATGCCTCTTTTAATAATACTATCGTTACCATCACAGATGGTCAGGGAAACGTTTTAGCTTGGGCAACAGCAGGAGGATCTGGTTTTAGGGGTTCTCGTAAATCTACGCCATTTGCGGCACAGGTTGCAGCAGAACGCTGTGCTGAAGCGGTAAAAGATTATGGTATAAAAACTTTGGAAGTCATAGTGAAAGGCCCAGGTCCTGGGCGTGAATCTACTGTTCGCGCATTTAATGCATCGGGTTATCGAATTACTAGTATTACTGATATGACCCCTATTCCTCATAACGGTTGTCGTCCGCCCAAAAGGCGTCGGGTATAGAGCCGATTTTTAGTTTTGTTGGAGAAAAAAATGGCTAGATATTTGGGTCCTAACCTCAAACTGAGCCGTCGTGAAGGCACGGACTTATTTCTTAAGTCCGGAGTTCGTGCGATTGAAACTAAGTGTAAAATTGATCAACCACCTGGGCAACATGGCACGCGTAAACCTCGGCTGTCTGATTATGGGCTGCAGCTACGTGAAAAACAGAAAGTTCGTCGTGTTTATGGTGTTTTAGAACGTCAATTTCATGGTTATTATAAAGAAGCTGCGCGTTTAAAGGGTAATACGGGTGAAAACTTGTTACAACTGCTAGAACGTCGTTTGGACAATGTCGTTTATCGCATCGGCTTTGGGGCAACGCGTGCTGAGGCACGTCAGCTGGTTACCCATAAAGCTATCCTGGTTAACGATCGTGTTGTTAACATACCTTCTTTTTTAGTCTCTCCTAATGACAGAGTCAGTGTCAGACGGAAAGCACAAAAACAATCTCGTATTAAAGAATCTCTTCAGCTGTCTGCCCAACGTGAAGAGCTGAGTTGGTTGGAGATTGATTCTTCTGAAATGATCGGTACGTTTAAGTTTATTCCTGAACGTGCCGTTATATCTGGTGGCATCGATGAACACCTGATCGTCGAGCTTTACTCCAAGTAAAGTTTAGTATCAAAGAGAGGACACAATGCAGGGTTCTGAGATAGAGTTTCTAAAACCGCGCTTGGTAAATATCGAGCAAATCAGTCCGAGTCACGCTAAAATAACCCTTGAACCTTTAGAGCGTGGTTTCGGTCACACTCTCGGTAACGCGCTGCGTCGTATTTTGCTTTCATCTATGCAGGGTTACGCCGTCACTGAAGTTGAGATTGATGGTGTGCTGCATGAATACAGTACCAAAGAAGGTGTGCAGGAAGATATTTTAGAAGTTCTGCTTAACCTGAAAGGATTGAAGGTGAAAGTTCAAGGTAAAAACGAGGTTACTGTTACCTTGAATAAGTCTGGAATAGGCCCTGTGCTTGCTGCTGATATTACTCATAATGGCGATGTGGAAATAGTAAAGCCGCAGCATGTCATATGCTACTTGACTGATGAAAATGCTTCTATTAGCATGAAAATCAAAATTCAACGTGGCCGTGGTTATGTTCCAGCTTCTTCTAGAATGAATCTAGAAGAAGATGAACGCCCAATAGGTCGTCTGCTGGTGGATGCATGTTATAGTCCTGTAGAGCGGATTGCTTATGTTGTCGAAGCAGCACGTGTAGAACAAAGAACCGATTTAGACAAACTAGTTATTGATATGGAAACTAATGGTACGATAAATCCTGAAGAAGCGATTCGTTTTTCTGCCACCATATTAGCTAAGCAACTAGAGGCTTTCATTGACCTACATCATGTTCGTCAACCAGAGCTGAAGGAAGAAAAGCCAGAATTTGATCCTATTTTGTTGCGTCCTGTCGATGATTTAGAATTAACTGTTCGTTCTGCTAACTGTCTGAAGGCAGAAGCCATTCACTATATTGGTGATTTAGTGCAGCGTACCGAAGTTGAGTTACTTAAGACGCCTAACTTGGGTAAAAAATCTCTTACTGAAATTAAAGATGTGTTGGCTTCGCGAGCTCTATCTTTGGGCATGCGCCTAGAAAATTGGCCGCCGGCAAATCTTTCTGATGAGCAATGATTCACAAGATAATGTTTTACTGAGAAGGATAAGGTTCCATGCGACATCGTAAAAGTGGTCGTCAACTCAACCGTAATAGTAGCCATCGTCGTGCTATGTTTCGTAATATGGCTAGTTCTTTGGTTCGTCATGAAATAATCAAAACGACTGTACCAAAAGCTAAAGAATTGCGTCGTGTTGTTGAACCATTAATTACTCTTGCCAAGACGGATAGCGTTGCTAATCGTCGATTGGCGTTCGCCCGTATTCGTGATAACGACATTGTGGTGAAATTGTTTAATGAACTTGGCCCTCGTTTTGTGAGCCGAGCGGGTGGTTATACCCGTATTTTAAAATGTGGTTCCCGGGCAGGAGATAATGCACCTGTGGCTTATATTGAATTGCTTGATCGATCTGTATCAGAGCCAGAGCCTACCACACATACAAATGCATAAATGTATCTATAGATAAAAAACCGGGCTTGCTCGGTTTTTTTATATTTTTTACTTCTAAAAATAGCAATAGCAGATCTGGATTATTGCTCAAGTTTTAAAGACATTTGTCTGTCTATATTTACCTTTTTAGAGGATGACTAATGTTAACTAAAACAGATGTTTTCAGCGGATGTATTGTGGCATTGGTTACTCCTATGGACAACAAAGGCCGTTTGGATGAAATCAGTCTAAAAAAATTAGTGGATCATCATGTTGAGAGAAAAACTCAAGCGATTGTTTCCGTTGGTACAACGGGCGAATCTGCAACTTTAAATCATGATGAACACGTGTATGTTGTATTAAAAACCTTGGAATTTGCATCAGGTCGAATCCCTGTCATTGCTGGTACAGGGGCTAATTCGACAGACGAAGCCATTTCTTTGACACAACATTTCCATAATACAGCTGTCGCTGCTTGTTTAACGGTGACTCCCTATTACAATCGGCCCACCCAAGAAGGGTTATACCAGCATTTTAAAGCGATTGCAGAAAGCACTGAGCTCCCACAGATTCTTTATAATGTCCCCTCACGTACTGGTTGTGACCTCCTGCCTCCAACGGTTGCACGGCTATCTAAAATTAAGCATATTATTGGTATTAAAGAAGCCACTGGTGATTTAAATCGTGTCAGAGAGATCCAATCTTTGATTTGTGATGAAAAATTTATTCTTCTAAGCGGTGACGATGCAACTGGTTTAGACTTTATGGAACTGGGTGGGAAAGGTATTATTTCAGTGACAGCGAATGTCGCAACTGCCAAAATGAATGACCTCTGTGCGTTGGCTCAAGAGGGATTTTTTTCTCAAGCTCGAATTTTAAACCAAAAGCTGTTGCCCTTACACCATCATTTATTTATTGAGCCAAACCCTATTCCAGTTAAATGGGCTTGTTACAAGTTACAGTTAATCACGACTGATACTCTACGCTTACCTATGACTCGTTTAGTTGAATCGGCCAAACCTAAAGTAATGGCGGCATTAAAAAGTGCTGGTTTACTTTAATTTTTTAAGGAAATTGCAAATGTTATTACAAAAACTTATGAAAATAAAATTGAACCCAAAAATGCTGATCATTTTTTTAAGTTTATTGTTAACGGTCTGTGCAAAAAATTCAAATGCTAAACGTGAGATGAAATCTGAGACGAAATCAGCTATGAAAGGAGAAGAGTATTATCTTAATACTCCTAAACTGACATCACTTAAATCACCTGAAGGTCTGATGTTACCTCTAAAAAATAGCAATTATTATGTTCCTGATGTGACACAAAAAGAGCCTGTTGGAAAACAAGTCGATATTCGTCCGCCTGTACAAATTTTAGCTTTAATTGAGGCTTCCCAGAGTCAATATGCTAATGGAATTAGCACGTTATTTTTAGAGGATAGCCCCGGTAATTTATGGTTAGAAGTTCTCAATATAATAAAGAAAAAAAATCTCCCTATTGCCAATCAGAATGATCGCGATCAAACACTAACAACTGATTGGATTACATGGAACAATATGAATGAAAATCCTCCATTTTCAGGGCGTTATGAAATCAGTGTGAAACAAAATGAACGCCCAAAACGATTAATACTAAAGACCCTTGATCTACATCAGGGAGAGAAAAAAACAACTGATCCTAATTATATCCAACGTTATAACAACACAGTATTGAACACCATTATCGAAGGTTTGTACCAAACTCAAGTAGATGCAGAAAACACACGAGTCATACATAAAGCAGGAAGTTTAGACGTACAATCAAGTAGTAATGAAAATGGGTTGCCCAATATCGTGATACGTGCATCTTATGCAACCGTTTGGGAACGTTTACCCTTAGCGATAAAGAAAATAGGAATGGTAATAACAGAAAGCCGTCGCTCAGAAGGAACTTTCTCAGTCATTTATAAACCTGTCAGCGATGAACAGTGGGAAAAGATGGGTATCAAAAAACCGGATTTAAAACCAGGTGAGTATAAATTACAGCTGGGGGATTTAAAAAATCGTAGCAGTTTACAGTTTATGAATTCTAACGGGCAGACTTTAATTCAATCTGAGAATGATGATTTGGTGCCGGTTTTAAAGGCGGTTTTTAGTGAAACAGAAACAGAAAAATAAACCATATCATTTACCCCCTTTTTTTCATAGAGCGATAAAAAGTGCAAAAATTGTCTGAAGTCTACCGTGGAAAAGCAAAAACGGTCTACGCTACCGAAAACCCTGACTTTCTTGTGTTGGAATTTCGAAATGATACTTCCGCACTGGATGGTAAACGTATAGAACAATTTTATCGAAAGGGCATCATTAATAATCAATTTAACCATTTTATTATGCTGAAACTGGAAGAGGCGGGTATTCCAACACAACTGGAACGTTTACTATCAGAGAATGAACTTCTGGTTAAAAAATTGGATATGTTTCCTCTCGAATCTGTCATAAGAAACCGAGCCGCAGGTTCTTTAGAAAAACGGTTAGCTCTTCAAGAAGGCCTTTTACTCGATCCTCCTATCTATGATCTATTTTTAAAAAATGACAGCCTGCACGATCCAATAGTAACTGAATCTTACTGTGAGACTTTTGGTTGGGCCAGCACCGCTCATTTAGTCAAAATGAAAGAATTAAGCTACAAGGTAAACGACGTATTGAGTCCCTTATTTGATGCCGCGGATTTAATTTTGGTTGATTTTAAATTGGAGTTTGGTTTATTCAAAGGAGAGGTCATTTTGGGGGACGAGTTTTCACCCGATGGCTGCCGTATATGGGATAAGACAACCTTAAATAAACTGGACAAAGATCGCTTTCGACAAAATTTAGGGGGCCTCATTGAGGCCTACGAAGAAGTGGCTAAACGTATTGGAGTTCCATTAAATTAATAAAATCGATGATCTCTTCTCAACAAACATCATCAACATCAAATTACCAGAGCATATTATGCAAAATCCACTTTTAACGCATTTTTATCTTCCCCCTTTTTCAAAAATTCGTGCAGAAGATATTGTGCCTGCAATAAAAACAGTGATCAATGAATGTCGTGAACAGGTAGAAAATTTGATTGCCCAAAAAAAAATGTTTACTTGGGATAATCTTTGCCAGCCTTTAGCAGAAGCAGATGACCGGTTGTCCCGTGTTTGGTCGCCTATCAGCCATCTCAATTCGGTTAAAAATAACACAGATTTCAGAGCCGCCTATGAGCAATGCTTATCATTATTATCTGAGTACAGTACTTGGATAGGCCAAAACGAAAAGTTGTATGAGGCTTATCTCAATTTAGAATCAGGCGCACACTTTTCTGAGCTCAGTGCTCCTCAACGTAAATCAGTTGAAAATCAGTTACGTGATTTTCGGTTATCAGGCATTGGTTTAGAACCTGAGGCCAAAAAACGCTATGCTGAAATAGTCGCCAGTTTGTCCGAATTAAGTTCTGCCTACAGTAACCATGTTTTGGATGCCAGCATGGGTTGGACCAAACAAATTGACGATCTTGCCTCATTAACTGGATTACCTCAAAGTGCTTTAAGTCTGGTCAAAATGCAAGCGGAAGCAAAACAAAAAAAAGGGGCATTGTTAACCTTAGATATGCCCTGCTATTTACCTGTTATTACCTATGCAGATAACCGTCAACTCCGGCAAGAAATCTACGAGGCTTATTCGACTCGAGCATCAGATCAAGGGCCCCATGCTGGTCAATGGGATAACAGCGAAATCATGGAAAAAATACTGGCCCTCCGTCATGAATTAGCGCATTTATTGGGTTTTGCAAATTACGCTGAAAAATCTTTAAGTACTAAAATGGCAGAAAAGCCCGAACAGGTACGCAATTTCTTAGAGGATCTCGCCAAACTTGCTTGTCCGAAAGCGGAAAAAGAGCTGGCACAATTACGTACTTTTGCAAAAGCGCATTATGGTGTGGATGAGTTACACGCTTGGGATATTGCTTATTACTCTGAAAAACAAAAGCAGCATTTATACGCTATCAGTGATGAAGAATTAAAGCCCTATTTTCCAGAGCAACGTGTTTTGGAGGGGTTATTTGAAGTCACACGCCGTATTTATGGTATTCAGATAAAAGAATGCCATGATATTGATACCTGGCATCCTGATGTGCGTTTTTTTAAAGTGTTGAATGAAAAAAATAACGAGCACTACGGTAGTTTCTATTTAGATCTTTATGCACGAGAACACAAACGTGCTGGTGCCTGGATGGATGAATGTGTTGATAGACTGCGTTTTAGTGATGGTCATTTACAAAAGCCAGTGACCTACTTAGTCTGTAACTTTAGTCGTCCTGTCGAAGACAAACCGGCCCTGTTCACTCATGATGAAGTCACTATCCTTTTTCATGAGTTTGGTCATGGGTTACACCATATGCTCACCACAATAGAAACAGCAGGCATCTCTGGGATACATGGTGTACCTAGAGATGCGGTAGAATTACCCAGTCAATTTATGGAAAATTGGTGCTGGCAATCAGAAGCCTTGGCGTTTATTTCAGGGCATTATGAAACGGCTGAGCCCCTACCAGAAAAGATGTTAAATAAACTCTTGTCGGCAAAAAATTATCAATCGGCCTTGTTTATCATTCGTCAATTAGAATTCGCCTTATTCGATTTTTGTGTACATCATGAATATGATCCTGTCAAAGGAACACAGGTTCTGGCTCAATTGCGTGAAGTAAAAAAACGAATTTCTGTCATACCTACGCCTCTGTGGACCCGTTTCCCACATTCCTTTACGCATATATTTTCGGGCGGCTACGCGGTGGGTTATTATGGCTATTTATGGGCAGAAGTATTAGCAGCAGATGCCTTTTCTCGTTTTGAAAAAGAAGGCATCTTTAACCCTAAAACGGGTCAATCTTTTCTTGAAGAAATCCTCTCTAAAGGCGGTTCAGAAGAACCTATGGTGCTCTTTAAACGTTTCCTCGGTCGTGAACCCAAATCGGAGGCCATGCTACGCAGCTATGGGATATGGGACAAATAACAGGAAACTTATAAAACACTTTGATCATAATGATAAATATCGGTACGAAATTGAGTGGCTCCGTCTTCTGAAACCCAAGCGGTGAGATAATACAACCAAACCGGAATACGCTTCCGCGTGTTCCGGTAGGTGCTTTTATTTTCTTTGAGAAAATTCAATATATCTGCGTCGGTTAAACCTGTCTTTTTAAGTAACAGGCGCGCCAGTTCAGAGGCTTTTTGTACACGCACACACCCTGAGCTGCCTGCCCGTCTGTATCGTTGAAACATCGCTTTATTAGGAGTGTCATGTAAAAAAATGGAATATCGATTCGGCATATTAAATTTATAATGCCCAAGAGGATTGTTGGGTCCTAAGGTTTGACGGAGATAATAGGGAAAATTTTCTATTGAAATATTTTCCCAGTCGATACTTTCGGGATCGATGACCTCCGCATTTTGGCTCCAACTGGAGAGTATGCGATAATTGTGCTCCTGGAGATAATCGATATTTTTGATGACTTGGGGCAGAATATCCTCTCTTGCCAGGGAATGAGGCACATTCCAATCAGGATTAATCACAATTTGATTGATCGCGCTTTGCATCACAGGGGTTTTTCTATCAGGACGACCCACTATCACTTTCGAAAATAACCGTATTTTTCCTTCTTCGTAGTAATTGAGTGAATAATCAGGGATATTGACTAAAATCCCTGTTTGGATATCAGCCGGAGTGAAACGCAATCTTTGCATGTTGAGCGCCAGTAATCTCGCCAGTATTTTGGGTGACACATTGAGCCAGTTTCTGGTCCTAATGCCAATGATACCATCAGCAGGTAAGCCTCGATTTTTTTGAAATTGTTTGATTGCCATGACGAGATCATGACTATAGACCTGTGAATCTACGTCTGTGAGTGACATATTGCCTATCCCCAAACGGTATAATATTTTTTTCACATTAGAGATATCTTTACTGCTGTACCCCTCTCTCAAATAAACACGTTCAGTCAATTTTGGCCAAGGGGAGTTATCCGAAAGTAATTTAAGTAATTCCGTCTGCATTTTACGATACTGAGGATGCTGTGGTGCTAATGAGTTCACATAATGATAGGTCTCGTTTTTATGAATGGCTTCTTGCCATGAGGTAATTTTATTTTCAGGGGCCCGCATGATCTGGTAGCCCTGTCTGTCTGAATTTAAAGGAGGTCTGTATAACCAAACTTTTTCTTCAGAAGTGAGGGAGGAGATAAAATACAAATACCCTAACATCGCATCAGATAAAATGATGTCACGCGCTATTCCTGTGATGTTGGGATCGGATAGATATTCCAGCCATGTTGAAAACTGCGGATTGATCTTTAATAGGGCCACTTCCAAAAGTTGTTGCTCAAAATCTTGGATAGCCAGCGGGTCTTGCCAGAGGGGTTCCCGCGCATTTTTTTCATAAAGCTCAGATAATGTTGATAAGGAATAGAGTTTGATTTGTTCAGGTAATTGGCTTAATAAAGCACGTTCACGTTCATCGATAGAATCGATGCCTTTAAAAGGATGATCCGCTGAGCTCGATTGAGGTGTCAACATTAAAATCACAGAGAAGCTATATAATGACCAACACAACAGCATTGACTGTAAGAGATTTTTTATACTCATCAATCTATTTTTATTTTTTCTGAAGAGTCAAAAGCATTAGGACAGTTCTCCGGCAAAACCTTTTAGACCAACGACATGAACGTGTTCGTTATTTTGAAAAATTTTTCTCACCAATTTATAGGTGGTGCCTTTTTCTGGGCTGATATTTTCTGGTGCCGCAATAATGAGCTGCATTTCTAAGCGCTCGCATAATTCAAATAAAGTAGCGATAGATTTGGCATCTAAACGTGCCGCTTCATCCAAAAACAAGAGGCGACAAGGTACCATATTTTTGCCTCTTAGACGTTGCGATTCTTCTTCCCAGCTTTGTACGACCATGACTAAAATCGACATTCCTGTGCCTATGGCTTCTCCCGTCGATAATGCTCCACTTTCAGCACGCTGCCAACCATCTGCACCACGATTAACCTCGACTTCAAGCGAGAGATAATTACGGTAATCGAGTAGTTCTTCACCCAATGCTTGAGGTAAACGTTGACCTATATCTATTTGTGGATTCAGTCTCTGGTACAATTTTGCCAAAGCTTCAGAAAACGTGAGTTTAGGGTTCCCAAATAAATCCTGATGTCTTTCTTCCTGCTCAGCAAGCGCGGTCAATAAACTAAAATGTGTTTTATGGAACTGAATATTTAAACGAACACTTTTGACCTGACCAAAAGAAACACTCTTTAAACCATGATTGAGCATATGGATGCGATTTTGTTCTCTTTGGATGGTTTTTCGAATCACATTCGCGACGCCTTTTGAGCTGATTGCTAATGTCTGTTGACGCAGGTTCAATTCTTCGGTCAAACGGGCGAGTTCAACTTCCATTTGTTCAATGGCTTCTAAAGGATCTGCTGTTTGAATAATATCTTGCCGAATACGAGCCTGTAAGTGTTCATAAACCGCAATATAAAATTGAATTTTTCGCTCAGGACGATGCGTGTCCTCTGATAACCGTAAGAGATCTCTGAGATGCTCATTATCTGAGACCGCTAATCTTAATGAGCCTAACGCTTTATCGGAGATTGATCGCAATTCGTCACTGTGCATATACGCCATTTCACGCTTATGTATTTTGGCTTCTATTTGGTTATCTTTGACCATTCTAATCACAGTAAACCCACTTTTTTTGCTTTGGTTCACCTGTGTCTTTATTTGACGGTAATCTCTCTGTAATGCCATGCATTTTTTTTTAAAATGATCCAATTGAATTTCAAAAAGAGCGAGCTGTTTTTCTAATTGACGACGAGCTAAACGATGAGCACTAAGGGCGGCATATCGTTGATCTCTATCAGCAGCGGCCCTGATTTCAGCATTAGAATCAACCTGTACGCCTAGAGCCTCTAATTCTTGTTCAAGCTCTTTTAGAATGTCTTGTTTGGCATCATAAGCACTTTTTAGGCTCGATAAAACTTGATGATATTGAATGTATTCAGACTGAGAATCTCGCAGTTTTTCGCGAGACTCCAGGCACGCCTGCTCGGCTTTCAACAAGCATTCACGTAATTGATCGTCCATAGAGGCATTTTTTATGCCTATCTCACTGGCCTTTTCGTAACTAAAGTGGGTGCGTCTTTGTATGACTTCTTTTAGGGAGAACAACTGTTGTTGAACCTGACTTTGCTTTTCTTGAGCCTGAAGATACTCTTTCTGTAAAAGCTCATTTTGTTGGGGATCTGTTTGTAAGATGGGCAGCAAAGGTTCTAACTGAGCTAAATGATCGCCATTTTGTTTGAGGTAGCGTTGAGCATACTCAGCTTTGGTCAGTTCTTCACGTGCGACCTGTATCAGCTCCTGTAAGGTGTTTTCCTTCAACAGCGGTAGCAAAGGCAGCAATTGACGCAAATCAGAAAGAGCGGTTTTAATCTGATCGATCTGTTGTTGTTGATCTTTGACTTTGTCATTCTGTGCGTGCAATACAGTGTCTATTTCTCGAGAACGGGCATTTAATAACTGTAATGCCTCTTCCGGATTTTCGTCAAAAGCCACCGATAAGTGGCGCCCAATAAACTGGTGACAAGCTTCATGGGTTCTTTGAATTTTTTGTACATCGAACGACAGCTTAGAGTAGGTTTGTGCCAAAAGATCATGTTCAACCTCTAATTCTTTGAGGCGATTTTCGCGCGCGGCACGACCAAAGACGGGGACTTTCGGATAACAGGAGTAACGCCATTGCCTCTGTGCCAATTTCACTAAAACAGCGTTTTTTTGCTCTTCAACAGAAAACGTACTTTCATCAAACGCATTAGGATCCCCTTCAATAAAATAGACATCTTCCGGAATATTCTGCAAATTTTGAAGTTTTTTTTGTATTGAGCAAAGCTCAGGGACAACAATGGCATTTCGTAATGGTCCGTAGAGAGCAGAAAAATAAGGCGCATCTTCTAGAGAGACATCTTCATAGATTTCTGAGAGCAGCACCCCTGAAACATGTTCTGCAAGAGCCTGTAATTGTGTGCTGTCTGCCCCATTATGATGTAATTGATGTATTTGATCGTTGATGGCTTGCTTTTGAGCAGCAATGTGATCGCGTTCAAAGCTGAGTTTTCGTTCATTTTCGACTTGATGTTGAATATATTCCATCATCTGCTGGCTGTTTTTTAAGGCTTCTCCGCTTTGATCTCTCAGATGATTCAGCGCGTCCTGCGCTTGGATCCAGATAGGAGCCTGTATTCTCAATTTTTTTATTTTTTCTTTAATTTGCTCTTGTTCCTGAGAAATCTGTATTCGTCGTTCAACCTCACTGCTCTTGTACTGGTTCAAGTCTAACAGGGTTTGATCCCATTCTGATTCCAGATCAGGGAAGTTTTCGACAGGATAGTTTTGTTTTTGACGCTGGCAAAATGCTTTGAACAGACGCTCCGCATTTTGTTGCTGCTCTAAACGCTGCTCGAGTTCAGATAAATGTCGTTTCAGAGAAGGCTGTGTTTGTGCCAGATGTTGATGATACGGCCAAGTTCGAAGAAGTTCACGTGCTTTTTGCCAAGCCTGTGAACGAGGCACGTTTTCTCCTGCCGCTTTTATGAGCAGCTGATAGGCTTGTTCAAACTGATTTTTAGCCGCTGCTGAAATCTGGACTTTTTGTTCGATTTCTAATAAAGCCAGCGTGGCCGCTTTTTCTTTGTCCTGAAAAATGGCCAGATACTTCTCTAAATTATCGATATGGATATCGGATTGGCATAAAGTTTGAGCCCGTGCCAAAGCTTCTTGTGCCTGTTGATATTGAATCGCACGTGTTTGTTGTAAGTCTAGAGCCTGTTGATGATCTGCCAACTGGCTTTTGAGACAGTCCACCTCTTTCTGCGCCGATTCAAATCGGGTTTCATTGCCAATTTTCTGAAGATGCGCCTCTTCGACGATGAAATTCTGCTCTTCGAGACGAGACGACAGCTCTTCAAGATCATCTTGATAACGGGCGATTTTTTGTTGTTGTTGGGCGGCTGTTTGTACCAGATTTAATCGATCATTGGCCGACTGGTATTCTGCTTCTAAAGCCGCTTCTAAATCACTTCCTCCCGTCCATTCTTGCATCATTTCTCGATAAAGATCCTGCTCTGAATGCCATTTTTTTAAACAAGATTGCTGATCTCGCCTCAGAATTAATGCATTTTCAATCAAGACACGACGCTGATTGACATGACGCATATAGTCTGCTGAAACATAAGAAGTGGCCTCAGAGATGAGATGCTTAAACAAATTTCTATCCGATTGAGTCACACGAATGGCAGACAATGTCATACGATTCTCTTTCAATGCAGACTCCATATCCTGGAATGCTTTACGCACTCCGATATTTTCTGGCAGAAGATAATCTCGCAATGAGCGCGTGATGGCAGTGGAAATTCCACCATAGAGAGAGGCTTCAATCAAACGGTAAAATTTGCTGCGATCAGCCGATGAGCGCATTCGTTTTGGAATAATCCCCATATCAAACATAAACGAATGATAATCCATGATGGACTGGAATTGTTTGAATTCGGCCCCTTCCTGCTTTTCAAGTCTAGATTTGAGTTCGATCAAAGAAATCACTCTTGCCTGACAATCACCGAGTCTTTCTGTCAATATTTCTGTCGGCTTGATGTCTTTGGATAATCCTTGAATACTAAAAGGCTTAATGTCGACTTTACGATCGCGTCCTGAGACTTGTTGTAAGCGCACCCCCACTAATAGACGTTGCTGTTTTGAGTTCGAGACATCCAAAATGCAATAACAGATTCCCGCTTTTAATTTCCCGTGCAAACCTTTATCTCTTGATCCTGTTGTTGCACCAGCTTCTGTGGTGTTACGAAAATGCAGTAACGTTAAATCGGGGATTAATGCAGTGACAAAGGCGGCCATGACAGTTGATTTCCCCGCGCCATTGCCTCCAGAAAGCGTGGTGACGAGTACATCCAAATCGAAGGTTTGTGCAAAAAAACCATTCCAGTTTATCAATGTCAGTGAATGAAATTTACCCCGTGCTGTCATTCTTCTTCATCCTTTGTCTGGGTTCTATGTTCATTCGGGGTTTCATCAGGGAGGTCATTAGGAGTGAAAACCTGCATTTTCTCGGGATTCAGAAGATCAACGGCTTCACCTTGTTGGATCAAACGTAACTGTGCTGCTGGGAGATCCTCGTCATGACGAATATCCGCGCCAAAACGAAAAACAGCCGCATTGATGACAAATTTTTGTTTGTCATTTTCGATAAAATACACCATACCGAGCCGCCTCAAACGGTTAAGAGAGGTTCTGACTCTTTCTTGTAATTTTTGTTTATCTAAATCGGAGCCAGTAGAGCGTTGGTTGATGCATTTGAACAGTTTTTTTTCATCAGAAAGGGTGATCAATTCTTCATAAAGCTCTTGCTCACTAAAGATGCCCTGATTGTTCAAACGCTCAGGACTGAGATACAGATAACATAAAATTTTACCCAGGATCATATCTAATTCTGACAGCACGGAGCGGGGGATCAGGGTACTGGAACGAGGCCGTAAATAAAAAAAACCTTCAGGTGCGCGAATTAATTCAACGTGATATCGACGATAAAATGTCTCTAATGGTTCTTGAAAATCCATCAAAAAACAGTGATTTTCTAATTCATCCATTCCTACATGTCTTCCTGAACGTAGTTGGCTGTCTAAATTCGGGAATAGGGGGTTTGACAAAGCCTGTGCCAGTTTCACTGGCATAATGTGTTCAATATTGATCGATGACATGTGCCTGCACTTGTGCTCCATAATCATTAATGGGCAACCATTGAGCTGATAATCCAGAAAAATCTTCTGAAGCCACGCCAAGTTGCAGGGCGAGATCAACCAGGATCCGAGCCACCTCAAAATGTTGAGAAACAGGATATTTTTTAAGATAATCCCGTAGTATTTGCCCTAAATGAAGGGGAATCGCTTTTTGCTGATACACCATCAAGGCCTCTTCAATGAGGCTGCTCAGCTGGCTTCGGATCAGATCACATCCTTCAAATTTGAGCTCCGAGGGAAGCTCTCCTATGGACTCTACATTAGAGAGGCTGGATGATTGTTCATCACGTATATCTAATAAACGCAGAGCATCAGAAAAGGTTAATGCCCAAGGATGATCAAAATATTTCTGTATCGAACGACGCAATCTTTGCGCAAAGACTCGATTTTTATCCATATCAATCGCAGTTCGAATAAATTTATGCACATGACGATCATAGCCAATCCACAAATCAATAGATTGTTGACCCCAACTGATGGTGCGATCTAGTTTGGCTTGCAAAGTAAAAATCAGTTTATCAATGTACTCTAATTCAGAGCGATCCATCACAGCAGATTGAATCCGTAACAAGTGTGTTTGAATCTGATCTCCCGCTGCCTCTAAAGTATCTTGTAACTCGCGCAGGGTGCTAGACGTTTCAGACAGCAGTACCTCACAGCTGGCAATCGCCGTACGCCAGTCTTGATGTAACAGGGCAGCTACCTCTTCTTTGACACTATTTTGCTGCTCGTCCATAGCTCGTTGGGTCATGTCAATATGATCAAACATGTCTGATACAGAGTATTTCAAAATAGCGAAAACATACTGACGCCAGTGAGCTTCTTCCTTTTCATTTTTTTCTGAAGCATTCGCTGCTTGCTCTATTTCTTTGGCCAGTACTGACAGTTGTATCGAAAGACGTAATGTTGAAAATTCTTTTTGACGAATATAATAATCCGTGATGCCAATACCCAAAAGGGTTAAGCGATAAATGGCATAATCTTCTGCCTGTTGAGTTGTAAAACGATTGAGTAAGCGCTGGTCGACCATATCATTAATGGCATTATTGGCACGAATCAACAGATTTTCATGAGCTTGTGCGACGTCTTTATTGGCCAGATAAAAAATGTCTATCAGCTCACCTTCGCTGATTTCTCCATCCAATCGCTCGATATTTAAAGTCGCAATCGCTACAAGAAAAGCCAAGCGATCAGGTGGCAACATAATGGCAAAATGATTTTGTCGTACCCAGCTGACCCGCTCAGGTATGCTTTGAGAAATTTCACTCATGCTCAACCAATCTATTGATTATTTTTTAACTTACTGCATTTTTCATTACCGTTCTCAATCAACGTTTTTAATTTTAGCCCTGCATGAAAAGTAACGACTCTGCGTTTTTTAATAAGAACATCTTCACCGGTTTTTGGATTACGGCCCGGGCGTGCTTTTTTATCTCTCAAATTAAAATTACCGAAACCAGAAAATTTAAGCTCAGAGCACTCCTCATCCCCTAGAATACAACGTATTTCTTCAAAAAATAATTCTAAAAGATCTTTACTCTCTTTCGGCTCTAAACCAAATTTTTCAGATACATCATCCAAAATATCAGCTTTAGTAATGGTCATGTTAATTACCTCAAGGATGCTTGAAATTTCTTTTTTAAAGCCGATACACATGTCGAAACGGTAGCAGCTATCTCATCTTCCTCTAGCGTACGCTCCGAATCTTGCAACACTAAACTGATAGCAAGACTTTTATAGCCCTTGCTTACCCCTTCACCTTGATAAAGGTCAAATAAGTTTATGTCAACTATCTGATTTACGCTAACTTTTCTACATTCTTTTAAGATTTCTTCCGCAGGGATCTTCTCATCAACAATGATCGCAATATCTCGGCGATTAGAAGGGAAACGCGAAATTTTTTTGACACATGGTGTCACAGAGTCTGTTAATTTTCTCCATTGTATTTCAAACACGAGGGGGCTCTCTTTGAGGGTTAACGCTTGAGCACATTTCGGATGGATGAGGCCCATCCATCCTATTTTTTCTTCGTTGAGATAGAGTGCGGCGCTTTGCCCTGGATGTAAAGCACAATGAGGTTCCGTTTTAAATTGAATCACAGGTAATTTTCCGCTCAGATCTAAAAGTGCTTCCAAATCCCCTTTCATATCGTAAAAATCGAGAGGCTGGCTTGAAAAATCCCAATGTTCGGGAAAACGCTGCCCCGTGATCATGCCTGAAAGCACGTGCTCCTGCTTAACTCCTAAAGGTTGAGAGCTATCCGGAATAAAACGTAACCCGCTTTCAAAAAGGCGCACAGTGGTTTGTTGGCGGTTTTGGTTGTAAACGACGGCACAAAGGAGGCCAGTTAAGAGCGACAATCGCATGACAGACATATCAGCAGAAATCGGATTGGGTAAAAAAAGGGCGTCTTCATCAGGATGCAAGAGCGATTGAATTTTAGGATCAACAAAACTGTAAGTGATGGCCTCTTGGTACCCTCTGTATGTTAACAATGTTTTAAATCGAGTGAGGGCGCATTCGTTTTGAGAAGATGACCCGATAGATAGCTCCGATTTTATGGGTGTCTCCGGAATACGGTGATACCCATAAATACGGGCGATTTCTTCTATCACATCTTCTTCGAGAGCGATATCAAAACGCCAACTAGGCGGCCTCAATTGCAAACGATAGGCCCCTTGCGTATGTTCTTTTTCCTGAATTTGAAAACCAAGATGCTGCAAAATATCCAGTGCCTGATCAAACTCAATCTGATACCCCAGTAAACGATCTAATTTTTTGCTGCGCAGGGTGATATGTTGTGTTTTAGAGAGCATGGCTGGGCTGCTGACATCAATAATTGGACCGACTTCGCCTCCACAAATCTCTATCAATAACTGAGTCGCACGCTCAATCGCTTTATATTGTAATTGAGGATCAACACCTCTTTCATAACGATGAGCCGCCTCTGTTTGCAACCCATACTGACGAGCCTGAGCCACAATCGCTGTCGGGCGAAAAAAGGCGGATTCCAAAAAAAGGTGTTCGGTTTTTTGAGTGATCCCAGAATTCTGACCGCCAAAAATCCCTGCTAATGCTAAGACCTTGGTGTGATCTGCAATCACCAGTGTTTTCGGATTCAGATGTAGGGCACGGCCATCAAGTAGAGTGAGTTCTTCCCCTTCTTTTGCCCAACGCACAATAATTTCGTGCTTGATTTTTTCTAAATCAAACGCATGGAGCGGTTGTCCAAGTTCTAAAAGTACGTAATTAGTGACATCTACCACGGGATCAATCGAACGTAAGCCACTACGCTCAAGTTTTTTTTGCATCCAGAACGGCGTTTTTGCTTTAACACAGATCCCTTTTATCACTCGTCCCAGATAACGAGGACAAGCCTCAGGGGCTTCTACCCTAATCCATCTTTTTTCCTGAATCTTTTCTGTGACCTTATTGATATTGGGTCCGAGCAAAGGTAAGCGGTTGATCGTGGCGATTTCACGTGCCACGCCTAAAATACTTAAACAATCAGCACGGTTAGGAGTCACATTGATTTGAAAAATATTGTCATCGAGATGCAGCCATTCGCGAAAATTCATTCCAATTGGCGCGTTCTCAGGCAACTCAATAATGCCCGTTTCATCTGATGGGATCCCAAGTTCATCAAAAGCACACAGCATGCCTTCAGAGAGTACGCCTCTGAGTTTTGTTTTTTTTATTTTGAAGGATCCGGGCAACACAGCGCCTATTGTGGCGATCGCGACCTTTAAGCCTTGCCGGCAATTTTGGGCACCACAGACAACATCGCATAATCTATCTTGTCCCAGATGAATTTTAGTGACTTTTAATTTGTCAGCAT
Organism: Candidatus Hamiltonella defensa 5AT (Acyrthosiphon pisum); assembly: GCF_000021705.1. Taxonomy (NCBI): domain Bacteria; kingdom Pseudomonadati; phylum Pseudomonadota; class Gammaproteobacteria; order Enterobacterales; family Enterobacteriaceae; genus Candidatus Williamhamiltonella; species Candidatus Williamhamiltonella defendens. The sequence continues at coordinate 1,675,947 of NC_012751.1, read as the reverse complement.
TCGGATGAGGATGGCATTCCAGCACATGACCAATCAGCACACCAGAAAAAGGAGGCGCGGCAGGTTCAACGGTTTCTACTTCCAAACCGGCCATGGTGAGTTGTTCGCTTAATATTTCTGTAGTGATTTCAGGCTGCACCCATTCCCGTAACCAAAATTCGCTGAATTTCATAAAAAATCAATGCCTTATTTAAACTGTTTAAGGAAACGGACATCGTTTTCAAAAAAAGCCCTTAAATCCGTCACACCGTAAGCTATCATGGCTAAACGTTCTATCCCCATTCCAAATGCAAAACCTGAATAATGTTCAGGATCAATATTCAGGTGGGTTAGTATATTCGGATGCACCATGCCACAGCCCAACACTTCAAGCCATTCGCCATTTTGGGTCATGACATCAACCTCTGCGGAAGGCTCAGTAAAGGGAAAATAAGAAGGACGAAAACGAGTCGGAAGCTCTTTTTGAAAAAAATACTGCAAAAAACACTGCAAGGTGTTTTTTAAATTCGCAAAACTGATGTCTGAATCGAGGATCAATCCTTCCATTTGATGAAACATGGGGGTGTGCGTTTGATCGTAATCATGACGATAAACGCGGCCAGGCGCGATGACTCTAAGGGGAGGGCCTTTTTTTTTCATGGTACGAATTTGGACACCAGAAGTCTGAGTTCTTAATAGCCGCTCGCTATCAAACCAAAAGGTATCCTGCTCTGTACGAGCCGGATGATGAGAAGGAATGTTGAGGGCATCAAAATTATGTTCGCTGTCTTCGATCTCTGGCCCTGATTCGACGGAAAATCCCCATTTTTTAAAAAAACATTCAATGCGTTGAATGGTCAGTGTCACGGGATGGAGCCCGCCATGTTGTAATCGGCGACCCGGCAATGAGACGTCAATGATTTCAGAAGACAAACGCCGCGCTAACAACTCAGATTGTAGTGTTTTTTTTCGAGTATCAAGCCATTGTTGTATTTGCTTTTTGGCTTGATTAATGACACGACCTGCGGCAGGCCTATCTTCAACGGACAACTGACTCAAAGAGGCCATATGAGTACTAAAATGTCCTTTTTTGCCGAAATAAGAGACTCGTATTAGATCCAATGCCTCCGTATTTTGAGCGTTTTTTATTTCTTTTTGAGCATTCGCCACAAAATCTGAAAGATCTGTCATTATTTTCTCTTGATGTTGAGAGTGTGAAGGAAGCAGGGCCCACAAATAGAAGGTTATTTAAAAAATGCCATTCATTTTAAAATGGCTCAACGGAAAAAGGGAGACCAGCTCCCTTTTTGAAACGATTTGTTGATCTCAATTTACAATAAAGCCTCTTTTGCTTTTTTGGCCAAGGCCGCGAAGCTGGGTTTATCAAAAACCGCAATATCCGCTAACATTTTACGATCAATGTCAATAAAGGCTTTCTTTAAACCATTGATCAAGCAGCTATAAGACAGACCGTGCTCACGAGCGGCTGCATTAATACGTGTGATCCAGAGTTGACGAAATTGACGCTTGCGTTGACGACGGTCACGGTAGGCATATTGCCCTGCTTTGGTGACCGCCTGAACAGCAACACGATATACACGAGAGCGTGCACCGTAGTAGCCTTTTGCCTGTTTTAATATTTTTTTGTGGCGTGCACGTGCAACCACTCCGCGTTTTACTCGAGCCATTGGCTTCTCCTAGTCTATATATTCAACATAAAAAATACGTTATGCGTAAGGCAAACAGGCTACGACTGAAGCGATATCATTTTGAGATACCAACCCTTTAGGACGTAACTGACGTTTACGTTTGGTGGATTTTTTAGTCAGAATATGACGAAGATACGCGTGCTTACGTTTGAAGCCACCGCTGGCTGTTTTTTTAAAGCGCTTCGCCGCTGCGCGCACTGTTTTAATCTTTGGCATTAATATCACTCACTTTTGATGACTTTGAGTCAATTGTTATGTTAACAGACAAGGCGAACAGGCTATGACCTCACAACCTGTCACTTCGATTTTAGCCCTACTGCTTTTTTTTTGGTGCAAGCACCATGCTGATTTGCCGGCCTTCAATTCTCGCAGGAAAAGATTCGACAAGAGCAATACTATTTTCAGATTCACATAAATCTCTACGAATACGTTCCAGCATGGCCATCCCAATTTGTTGATGTGCCATTTCGCGCCCACGAAAACGTAAAGTGATTTTTGCTTTATCTCCCTCTTCTAAAAAGCGAGTCAGGCTGCGTAATTTAACCTGATAGTCCCCTTCATCGGTGCCAGGACGAAACTTCACTTCCTTCACCTGAATGACACGTTGCTTTTTTTTCTGATCTTTGATTGATTTGCTTTTTTCATAAAGAAATTTGCCGTAATCCATAACGCGACAAACAGGCGGATCTGCGTTCGGACTGATTTCTACCAAGTCGACGCCGGCTTCTTCCGCTTTTTGTAGAGCAACAGCAATACTGACAATGCCAATTTGCTCTCCCTCTATGCCCGTTAAACGGACTTCTGTGACGCGAATCTCTTTATTAATACGATTAGGACGCGCTAATGGAACTCTTTTTCCGGGTTTAATACTTTTTTCCTCCAGGTTAATGAAGACAACGGCTACTGATTTCTTCCAGTAGCTTGTCTGCGAATACGTTAACAGAAAAAGATCCCAAATCTTTGCCACTATGAGTACGAACGGCAATCTGATTTGATTCAACCTCTTTATCACCACAAACCAATATATATGGAATTCTATATAAAGTATGCTGGCGGATTTTAAAGCCAATCTTCTCGTTTCTCAAGTCTACTTTTGCCCGAACGCCCAACTGTTGCAAGTTTTTTGCTACTTTTTTGACATAATCAGACTGTTTTTCCGTAATATTGATCAGCATCACCTGTACTGGCGCCAGCCAAACTGGAAAAAAACCGGCATACTCTTCTGTCAAGATCCCTATAAAACGTTCTATTGAACCGAGAATCGCACGATGAATCATCACAGGGACCTGACGTTCACTGTTTTCATCAATATAAAATGCATTGAGACGAACAGGTAATGAAAAATCGAGCTGAACCGTACCACACTGCCAGGCACGATCCAAACAATCATAGAGCGTAAACTCAATTTTTGGGCCATAAAAAGCGCCTTCTCCTGGCTGTAATTCAAAGGTTATTCCTTGCTCTTTTAACACAGACGCTAAATCTTCTTCTGCTTGCGTCCAGATTTCGTCTGAGCCAATCCGTTTTTCTGGACGGGTCGATAGCTTCACAGCGATCTTTTTAAAGCCAAAAGTCTGGTAGATATCATAAGTCATTTTGATGCAATTGCTGACTTCTTTGCGTACTTGTTTTTCTGTACAAAAAATATGCGCATCATCTTGCGTAAATCCTCTGACGCGCATTAAGCCGTGCAAGGCTCCCGAAGGTTCATTCCGATGACAACTGCCGAATTCGGCCATCCGCAACGGTAAATCACGATAGGATTTCAGGCCTTGCTTAAAGATTTCGAGATGTCCTGGGCAGTTCATAGGTTTGATGCAGTATTCTCGATTTTCAGACAAGGTAGTGAACATATTTTCGCTGTAATTTTCCCAATGCCCTGTTTTTTCCCAGAGCACGCGATCCATCATGAATGGGCCTTTCACTTCTTGATATTCGTACTCTTTTAGTTTTTCACGTATTAAAATTTCCAATTCACGAAAAACTATCCAACCGTTTTCATGCCAAAACACCATGCCTGGCGCTTCTTCCTGAAAATGATACAGATCCTGTGTCTTACCGATTTTTCGATGATCACGTTTGGTGGCTTCTTCTAATCTATTTAAATAAGCATCAAGTTGTTTTTTATCGCTCCAGGCTGTGCCGTAAACACGTTGCAATGTTTTGTTTTTGCTATCACCTCGCCAATAGGCACCAGAGGTTTTCTGTAATTTGAAGTAATGGCAAAAGCTCATATTGGGAACATGAGGGCCACGACACATGTCGATATATTCTTCATGAAAATACAAGTTTGGCTGATCGCTGCTATCAATATTTTCATCTAAAATGGCGATTTTGTAAGATTCACCTCGTTTAGAAAAAGTATCTCGCGCTTTTTGCCAGCTGACTTTTTTTTTGATCACTGTGTAATTTTTATGCGCCAGTTCGTGCATTCGTTTTTCTAAAAGCTCTAAATCTTCCTGCGTCAAAGGGCTTTCAATGTCTAAATCGTAATAAAAGCCATTTTCTATCACAGGGCCTATGGCCATTTTTGTCTCTGGCCAGAGTTGCTTTACCGCATGACCTAATAAATGAGCACAAGAATGGCGAATAATTTCGACCGCCTCGCCATCTGAAGGGGTGATAATTTGAAGTTTTCCATCGACACTGAGCAAATCACAGGCATCGATCAATTGATCATTAAAACGCCCCGCAATGCAGGATTTGGCTAAACGAGGATGAATGTCGAGAGCGACATCAAGCACAGAAAGCGATTGTTCATAATGACGTGTACTGCCATCAGGCAGGGTAATAACTGGCATTCTCGGTTCCTTAGTGAGAAAAAATAATAGACCTCGTTAAAAAACCACAACCGGGCTGTGATTGATTTATTGCGCGTTTTAGTAAACAGTTTTGCTGGGCTACAGTTTTGAAAAAAGTCTTATTTATTGACGATAAGAAGACAAAAATCGTTTTAGTTTTTTAATACCCTGAGCCAATTCATTAACGGCGGGCAAAATAACGATACGCACATGATCGGGCTCAGGCCAATGAAAAGCCCTTCCATGCACTAATAAGACTTTCTCTTGTAAAAGAAGATCTAACACCATTTTTTGGTCATCGTACAAATGAAACCGTTTTGTATCGAATTTGGGGAACATATAAAGTGCGCCAGCGGGTTTAGTACAAGATAATCCAGGAATTTCATTGATCAGATGCCACGCCATTTCTCTTTGTTCGTACAAACGGCCCTTGGGCTTAATCAATTCGTTAATGCTTTGATAGCCCCCTATGGCCGTCTGAATCGCATGTTGCATCGGCACATTGGCACACAAACGCATCGAGGCCAACATCTCCAAACCTTCAATATAGTCCTTTGCGTGTTTTTTAGGCCCATGTAATACCATCCAACCTTGTCGAAATCCTGCCACTCTGTAGGTTTTCGATAATCCGTTAAACGTCACTGTAAACAAATCAGGCGCTAAAGCCGCAATGGAATGATGCTGCGCGCCATCGTAAAGAATTTTGTCATAAATTTCATCTGCAAAAATGATAAAATTATGCTGACGGGCGATCTCTACAATCTCTGATAATAAAGCTTTGCTATATACTGATCCTGTTGGATTATTGGGATTAATAATGACAATCCCTTTCGTAGAAGACGTAATTTTACGACGAATATCGCACAGATCTGGAAACCAGTCAGCGCCTTCATCACAGAGATAATGAATCGCTTTTCCATTTGAAAGAGAAACCGCTGCCGTCCACAAGGGATAATCTGGTGCAGGGATCAACATTTCATCCCCAGTATTTAATAACGCCTGCATCGATTGAACAATCAGCTCTGAAACGCCATTCCCAATGTAGATGTCTTCTACTGTGAGATGGTGCATGTTTCGGGCTTGATAATGTTGCATGATGGCTTTACGAGCGGAATACAGCCCTTTCGAATCACAGTAACCTTGAGCCGCCGGCAAATTACGAATCACATCGACCAGAATTTCTTCGGGCGCATTGAAACCAAAAGGCGCTGGGTTGCCGATGTGGAGCTTTAAAACATGATGCCCTTCTTCTTCAAGACGTTTCGCTTCTTTTAAGACAGGGCCACGAATATCGTAACAAACCTCATCTAATTTATGAGATTTTTTAATATTAGAGCGCTTTTCTGAAAACGTTGAAGGTTCTTTATCTTTTTCTGTAGAAGGCATAATCAAAAATGTCTCTGTTAAAGATCGATGAAAACGATCCCAGTACTTTAAAAAATCACTCTTAAAAATTTTTTTAAAATTAAGACTCTGGAACCAGAGGCGCATTCGGCGATTTTAAAATAGCATAAAGTATTCCAGTCAATACTGTGCCGGCCAAAATAGCCACTAAATAAAGGATCGCAGGATGAATCGCACCTGGGATCATTAAAACAAATAATCCACCATGGGGTGCCATTAATTTTGCGCCAAACATCATCGAGAGCGCCCCTGTTAAAGCGCCTCCGGCGATACAGCAGGGCAATACTCTCATCGGATCTCTGGCTGCAAAGGGAATCGCACCTTCAGAAACAAAACACAAACCCAACACCAAAGCGGCTTTCCCTGCCTCTCGTTCGCTGGTTTCAAATTTATGCCTAGCCAGAAATGTCGCTAACCCCATCGCCAGTGGGGGCACCATCCCTGCGGACATAATCGCCGCCATCGGCGCATAAACCGAGGAACTTAAGAGAGCAACCCCAAAAGAATAAGCCGCTTTATTCACCGGTCCTCCCATGTCTGAACACATCATTCCTCCCAAAATCGCACCTAGCAGAACCGCATTAGCCGTTTCTATGGCTTCTAACCAGCTTGTCAGCGCTGCCATGATTTGAGCAACAGGTTCGCCGATCAGATAGATCATGATAAGACCAACAATAAGGCTGCTTATTAATGGGATGATAAGAATAGGTTTTAACGCGTTCATGCTAGAAGGGAGATATAATTTCGTGCTGATGATTTTTGAGACATAACCTGCAAGAAAACCGGCAATGATGCCCCCTAAAAATCCAGCGCCTGTACTGACCGCCAACATGCCCCCAATCAGTCCCGGTGTTAAACCGGGACGATCAGCAATAGAAAAAGCAATAAAACCGGCTAACACGGGCACCATCAAAGCAAAAGCAGAAGCGCCCCCGATTTGCATTAAGGCGGCGGCAAGTGTCCCTGGCGTTTCAAATGCTTTGATGCCAAATATAAAAGAAAGCGCGATACACAACCCACCAGCAACCACCATGGGAAGCATATAAGACACTCCGGTCAGCAAATGACCATATATACCCTGACCTTGATCTGTCCGGCTGTGAGATGGTTTTGCGTGCTGGGAAGGAGAATGATAAATCTCTGATGTGGCTAAAGCATGATCGAACTCTTGAGCGGTTTTTTTTAATGCTGAAGATGTGGAAGTACGGTACAACCGCTTTCCTTGAAATTTATCCAGATTGACTTCGATATCTGCAGCAACGATAACCAAATCAGCGGCTTCAATGTCTTCGGCCGTGAGAGTATTAGCGGCACCGACCGAACCTCTTGTTTCCACTTTGACCCAAAAATTTCGTTTGTGGGCTTCTGATTCAATCGCTTCTGCAGCCATAAAGGTATGAGCAACACCAGTAGGACAGGCTGTGATTGCAACAATACGTTTTGTTTGGTGAGAAAGGTCGGGGGTTTTTTCAGAGGCTTGATACATTTTTGCTTCAGATAGAGCCTGTTTTAAAAAAACGTCAGGATCATTTAGTGCTGATTCTAATGAGCCTGTAAATAATTTTTTATTTTCAAATACACCAAATTCGTCTCTAACTGCACCAACGGCAATAATCAACTCTGCATCGTCTGGCTTTTCTACAAAATGCAATTGTAATTTATCTGCGCTGGTTTTTAACATCCATTCAGCCAGATATTGGCTGGCTGGCCCGTAATGGCTGTCTATGATTAATAATGTTTTCATGATATCTCCAATTAACTCAAGGGTTGTAGATTGACTCGAGCCATCATGGCATCGAGCTTATCAATATCATCAATACCGACACCGCTTTGACTGACAGTGATACAGGATATGGCTGTGGCCAGACGTAAGCTATGTGCATAAGTTTTACCTGTAAGCAACCCATAAATTAAACCCGCAACCATCGAATCTCCAGCTCCTACGGTACTGACCACTTTACAGGCAGGAGCAGAGGCAAAATATCCTCCATCTTTATAAATCCAAATAGCGCCTTGATCCCCCAGAGACACGATGACATGTTCGATGCCTTCTTGATGCAATTTTTTGGCTGCTGCCACGACATCTGAAAAATGAGATAAATCAACGCCCGCCCATATTTTTAATTCAGAGAGATTCGGTTTTACAAGCCAGGGTAATACTTTTAAACCGATTTTTAATGCTTCCCCACTGCTGTCAAATACCAGACGAGGGCACTTTTCTTTAACTGCCTTTATCCATAGACTAAAATCATGAATATCAATCCCTATAGGTAAACTGCCACTCACCACGACGAGATTGACATTATTTAAGATATTCATTGAATGAGAATAAAAATCCTCCCAATTTTTGGAATTGATTTCAAAACCAGAAAAATTAAAATCCGTGCTGATGTTCTCTGCATCAGTTAATTTCATGTTAATACGTGTTCTACCTGGCACAGTGTGAAACTGTGCGGACATCCCTAATATTTTTGAAGAAAATCCTTCTTTATTTTCTTCCCCCAAAAAACCACTGACAGTGACTGGCATACCGAGGTCTCTGAGTACTTTAGCAACATTGATGCCTTTTCCTGCGGCATATAAGCCATGGGTTTGAATACGATTCACTTCGCCATATTCTATTTTTTTGCAGGAGCCCATCAAATCGTAAGCAGGGTTCAATGTAAAAGTAAGAATGTGATTTTTTTTCAAGCCAACGTCTCCCCTAAACCAGACGTAATCGCCTTGCCTATTTCCTTTAATGCCGTAGAAGCATCTTCACCCTGAGCAGTAAACTGTAAGCGATGACCTTGCTTACACCCTAATCCGACCACTTTCATTAAGCTGCAGGCATTCACTTTTTTACCTGTGCCATTTAGATTAGCAACGTTGATCTCACTGTTAAATTGTTTGATCAGATTCACCAGCAAGGTGGCAGGGCGTGTATGTAACCCATGTTTATTTTGGATCACAAACTCTGCACTGACCGTTTGAGTAGAGTCTATATAATCGCTTGTCAATAAAGATAGCAAAGTGCTGGCATCCGCTTTTAACAATAAGCCGGCTTTTTTTGTTAACAATAATTGGCCCAGGTAAGCTAAAATCCTTTTGGGTTTGTCGTCGGCTGCAGATACAGTCAGCAGCAAGCTCACCTCCTGATCATCATGTTTAAAAGGAGTTAATGGACGGCTTATCGCGATAGCACTGAGAAGGTTACCTTTTGGGGTATCACTTAACCAAATACCTTCTCCAAGATGGACGGGCGATTGAAGAATCACTTCACTGACAAAGTGTTCATCCACTGAGGAGATTTCTTTTAAACGACCCGCATTTAATGCTTTTAGTGTGGTCATATTTTCTGTGGGCACATCTAAAGCAATCAGCGAAATATCAAAGAAAAGATCAGGATTTTTTGTTTCTCCTATTAATAGCGATCTTAATTCTGTTGCTGACTTGGTTTGAGCTAATTTTTTAGCGACTGCATTGTCATTTAGTACGTAAGTTAGTTGTCTTAGTAAAGACAGATGCTCATCAGAATGAGCAGCAATCCCAATCACAATATAAGCAATGTGATCGACATCCCACTCAATTCCTTTGGGGAATTGAAATACTTGTATCCCTGTTTTTTTTATTAAAGCACGGCTTTCAGTTGTGCCATGTGGGATAGCGATTCCATTGCCAAGATAGGTTGAAATTTGTTCTTCGCGTTGGATCATATCTTTGACATAACTCTCGTCAACTTCTCCTGCTTGTGCTAATGCTTTTGCCACTTGTTTTATTGCTTCAATTTTGTTTGAAGCATGGCAATCCAAATGAATGTTTTCTATTGACAACTGGAACATAGACTCTCCCTACTCTGGAAGGTAAAAAATGACATCACTAGTAAAAGTATCAATTAATACAAGAGACCTTTATTTCAAAATCGACGAATAACTGGCTTGCCTTTACTACGGTTTTTCAAGTAAGTCTAACCTATTTTTTGATTTACAATGTTTATTTAAAGACACACTATTAAATAGTACAACGAAATAAAAACGAGATAATCAAAAACTGATTTTTCTGGAGCAAAGCATGTCCATCAATCCAATAAAAAAAATACCTTCCCTATTAGGGGGCAGTATGATTATTGCCGGCACTACAATCGGAGCAGGCATGTTTTCTATTCCTATTGTTACGGCGGGTGTCTGGTTCAATGGATCTGTCTTTTTGCTGATTTATACCTGGGCATGCATGCTCATTTCTGGTTTGATGATTCTAGAGGTGAATCTTCATTATTCTGTCGGGGCGAGTTTTTATCGCATGACAAAAGATCTATTAGGTCGAATATGGAGCTGCATCAACGGGCTTTCTATTGCTTTTGTTCTGTATATTCTGATTTACGCTTATATTTCTGCGGGCAGTTCCATTATTTTTAATACTTTTTCTGGGATCTTTAATGTTAGCCAATCTGCTGCAGGTATGTGTTTCTCTGTCGTCGTGGCTTTTATCGTGTGGTTATCGACTCGAATGGTCGATCGCTTAAGTACCTTTTTAATAGGGGCTATGGTGATTACCTTTATTCTCTCTGTTGGCCAGCTATTTTTTCGTGTAGAGACGGCTATACTCTTTCCTCAGAATATTGAGCCCACGCAATACCTGCCTTATGCACTGATCAGTTTACCCTATTTATTAAGTTCTTTCGGTTACCATGGCAATGTGCCTAGCCTGGTTAAGTATTATCATAAAAACAGCGATTGTGTCGTAAAAAGTCTCTTTTTTGGCACCTTGATGGCATTAATCATTTATTTAATTTGGCAATACGTCATACAGGGAAATATTCCGAGAGAATCTTTTAAACAGGTGATCACAGAAGGTGGGAATATCAGTAGTTTGCTCAAACAAATAGATAGCTTTTCTGATACCGATATCACTCGTCAATTATTAAATGCTTTTTCTTATATGGCGTTGGTGAGCTCATTTTTAGGCGTTTCTTTAGGTTTATTTGATTATATCTCTGATTTTTTCTCATTTTCTGATGACAGCTGGGGCCGCACGAAATCTGCTTTAGTGACATTTTTACCTCCTACCGTTGCTGCTTTCTTTTTTCCTGACGGATTTTTATATGCCATTGGTTTTGCTGGTTTGGCCGCTACTTTATGGGCAGTGATCATTCCGGCATTAATGGTCAGAGCCAGCCGTCTGCGTTTTAAGAAATCGGTTTACCAGGCGCCGGGGGGTAAAATAATGATTTATTTTATTATTTTTTTTGGTTTGATCAATGCTGTGTCACAGATTTTGTCATTAGCTGGCGTGTTACCAATCTATCAATAGCCCTTTTTCAAAGTCGGGCGGCCAAACGGTTTTTGGGTAAATTTGATCAAGCAGATAGATTAAATAGGCCTAATTATAGGGGTTTTCAATAATAGTGAGGTTTAACGTGATATTTTGACCATTACGTAGAACAACGATAGGGATCTGGCTACCAGGCGGGATTTCTGCTACTTGGTCCATGGTCTCAATAGTAGAATGGCTGCGTTTATTATTCACACTTAAAATAATATCGCCTTTCTGTACTCCGGATAGAGCAGCAGGCCCGTTGGGTGAAACATGATTGACTTTAATCCCACGGAAATGATTTTGGTTATCATCATCATGAAATAGAGGATAATCGCTCCCTGCGATACCAATATAACCACGAATAACACGCCCATTCAGGATCAACTTATGCATCACTTTGATGGCTAAAGCGGCTGGAATGGCAAATCCTATTCCTTCTGGTACTTGGCCATAGCTGTTGGCGGTATCAACAGATAACGTATTGATACCCACCAGCTCACCTAAGGTATTCACTAAGGCTCCCCCGGAATTACCCTGATTAATTGAGGCATCGGTTTGTAAAAAATTTTGACGCCCTGAGCCACTCAAACCCACACGACCTGTAGCGCTGATAATACCCTGGGTTATTGTTTGGCCTAAATTATAAGGATTGCCTATCGCCAGGACGACATCTCCAACATGAGTGATACGATTTTGATTCATTGGAATAACGTGAAGGTTGTCTGCATCAATTTTTAATACCGCCAAATCTGTTAAGCTATCTGAACCTACCAGCGAAGCTTCGTAAATTTGTCCGTTCTGTAAAGCCACAATAATTTTATCTGCATGATTAATCACATGTTTATTGGTAATAATATAACCCTTGGGACTCATAATAACACCAGAGCCCAGCTCAGGAGCCCGATTGATATTACTGTTATATACATTCACTACTGCCGGTGCGGCGGTCTGAACACTTTGTGCATAACTAATAGGGGTTTTATTGTCAGTAAAATTAAAAAAGGGGATTTTTTTAATAAAAGAGAAAGGAGACTTGGAGGTGAATATTAAAATAATCCCACCAATAACCACCCCTAAAATAGCAGAAGAGAGTAATTTTTTAAGCATATTGTTTTAAACATTGGTTAGATATCAAGAAAATTGAAGAACAAATCGGACAATAAATAATTTATTATTTAGAATTTTCTGTAAAATCGGATGATCCATCAGAATAATCTCTCGGGGGGATTTTTATTTTCTCTGCACTATTGATGGAATCAACTTCTGTTAAAGGCGGATGTGATAAATTATTTTTTAATGGCAAATCAGGCAATAATTGGTTCGAATTTTTTGCGATATGCTGATACAACTTACGATAGTCTTGTGCCATATTATCGAGTAATTCAGAACTGTGTGCAAAATAATCTATTAATTCTTGACGATATTGTTCTAAATCAGCTTTATTTCTTTCTAATTGCGTTTGTAGTATTTTTTGTTCACGCAGTTTTGGGTTTAAAAAACGCATTCCCAAGGCACCGACAGCGACACCCAGAATGAAACTGATTAATCCGTATTCCCAAGTCATGATGGCCTCTTTGTTCTTACTGTTTAATCAAATATGTTGATTAATGATATTGACTATAACTGCTGATGGCTTTGAATGGAATTTTCATGCAAAAAAATGATCTTACATTCCACTATCAAAAAGAGATAGCCGATCAACACTTTCAGGTTGATGAAAAACAATTGAAAGCGGTTTCTCAGCTAGAGAGCATTGCTTGTCAACTGATCAATCGACCTGTTGTATTACCCACTCAATATACTCGATTCCGGAAACTATTAAACTGTTTCTCTCGTAAAGAAAAAAATACGGTGATGACACCGGTACAAGGTTTGTATCTTTGGGGAGGAGTTGGTCGAGGTAAAACCTGGTTAATGGATCTGTTTTTTCATCATTTAGAAACTGAACGTAAATTGAGACTCCATTTTCACCGTTTTATGTTAATCATTCATGATGCGCTCACGCAATTGGCTGGACATCAAAACCCTTTAGAAATAGTAGCAGACCGATTTAAAGCACAAACTGATCTTCTCTGTTTCGATGAATTTTCTGTTTCTGATATTACTGACGCCATGTTATTGGCAACAGTATTAAAAGCCTTGTTTTCTCGTGGGATCACCCTGATTGCTACTTCAAATATTCCTCCCGATCAGCTTTATTATCATGGACTACAGCGCGCACGCTTTATGCACACAATTGATTTGATAAAAAAACATTGTCATGTCATTCATCTTGATTCAGACATCGATTATCGACAACGAGCGCTTAAAAACGCTTATTTATATTTCACGCCATTAAATCAAAAAACAGAAGAGGCCATGGCCAATTTATTTATAAAATTGGCAAAAAAACAAAAAGATCAGGTGTGTTTACTTAATATCAATCACCGTTTTTTGAAAGCGATTCGTGTCACAGAAGGTCTATTAGCGATTGATTTTTTTGTTTTATGCATAGAGCCTCGCAGTTCCTCTGATTACGTTTTATTATCCCGCTTATATCACACAGCTCTACTCCATAATGTAGTCGTCATGGGGATAGGGCCGGCAGCAAAAACCGATGACAATACTGCACGACGTTTTTTAGCTTTAATTGATGAATTTTATGAAAGAAAGGTGAAATTAATCATTTCTGCTCAAGTGCCTATATCTGAACTTTATCAGGGGGAACATCTTACATTTGAATATCGGCGTTGTGTATCAAGACTGAAGGAAATGCAGAGCGAAGAGTATTTAAGCCAACCCCATTTGCCTTAAATATCTCTATAAAAAAGGTGAAATCAATATTTGTCCATATTATGTAGGTAAAAATGAAAGTATGATTTATTATTTTTTATGTAATAAAGGCTTTAAAAAACGAGCAGTATGAGAATCTGTACATTCTACGATTTCTTCTGGCGTGCCTGAAACCAAAATGTGCCCACCCCCATTACCGCCTTCAGGCCCTAAATCTACAATCCAATCTGCTGTTTTAATCACATCCAGATTATGCTCAATCACCACAATCGTATTCCCCTGATCCCGGAGTCTGTGTAATACCGATAATAATTGCTCTATGTCCGCAAAATGTAATCCCGTTGTTGGCTCATCCAATATATATAGCGTCTTTCCTGTCGCACGTTTTGAAAGTTCACGCGATAATTTTATCCGTTGCGCTTCTCCTCCAGAAAGCGTCGTCGCTGATTGGCCCAGACGAATATAAGATAAACCCACTTCTGTTAACGTCTGTAATTTGCTTGTTAACACAGGCACAGCTTGAAAAAAATTTAAAGATTCTTCAACCGTCATATCCAGTACTTGATGTATATTTTTTCCTTTATATTTGATCTCCAAAGTTTCACGGTTATAACGTCTCCCTTTACAGTGATCACACTGCACATAAACATCAGGCAAAAAATGCATCTCTACCTTAATCAGTCCATCTCCTTGACAGGCTTCACAACGACCCCCTTTCACATTAAAACTAAAACGTCCCGCCTTATAACCCCTGCTCCGTGATTCAGGAACCGCCGCAAATAACTCACGAACAGGCGTGAAAACACCCGTATAAGTGGCTGGATTCGATCGAGGTGTGCGGCCAATTGGGCTTTGATCAATATCGATCACTTTATCAAAATGTTCTAATCCTTCAATTTTACGATAACGAGCAGGCTGAGTCTCAGTGGCACCATTGAGTTCACGCTGAGCAATAGGATAAAGGGTGTCATTGATCAGGGTTGATTTACCCGAACCCGACACTCCCGTCACACAAATCAATAAACCCACAGGCAATATTAAAGTGATGTTTTTGAGATTATTGCCTTCGGCACCGGTTAACTTAAGTACTTTCTTGTGATCTGCTGCAACACGCTGAGATGGAATGATAATTTTTCGTCGCCCACTGAGAAATTGCCCCGTTACAGATTCAGCCGCCGCCATAATATCTTCCACTGTTCCTTCAGCTACCACTTTTCCTCCATGAACGCCGGCACCAGGACCGATGTCAATCACATGATCGGCGGTACGAATAGCGTCTTCATCGTGCTCCACCACAATCACTGTATTTCCTAAATCACGTAAATAAATCAAGGTATTGATTAATCTTTGATTATCTCTTTGATGCAAACCGATAGAAGGCTCATCTAATACATACATGACCCCCATTAAACCCGCCCCGATTTGGCTTGCCAAACGAATACGCTGGGCTTCACCACCGGATAAGGTTTCAGCAGAACGTGAAAGTGAAAGATAATTTAGTCCCACACTGACTAAAAATTTCAGTCTGTCTCTGATTTCCTGCAAAATTTTTTCTGCAATTTGAGCGCGCTGCCCAATTAACTGAATGCTTTCAAAAAACAGCAATGCTTCGGCAATACTGAGATCAGAAAGCTCTGAAATGCTCTTCTCTTCTATAAAAACGTAACGCGCTTCTTTACGTAGACGAGTGCCATGGCAGGAGGTACAACAACGATGACTGATAAATTTGCCCAATTGTTCACGGACGGCAATTGATTCAGTTTCTTTATATCGACGCTCTATATTATTGAGAATACCCTCAAATGGATAACATCTTATTGTGGTATCACCTCGATCATTCACATATTTGAAACTGATAGTTTCGTTTCCAGAACCATATAAAATCGCTTTTTTTATATGACTTTTTAAAACCCGAAAGGGTGTTTGAATATCAAATTGATAATAATTTGCCAAAGAATTGAGCATTTGAAAATAATAAGAATGACGGCGATCCCAACCTACAATTGCCCCACCGGCTAAGGAAAGTTCTTCGTTCTGAATCAGTTTTTGGGGATCAAAAAATTGCTGAACGCCTAACCCATCACAGCTTGGACAGGCACCAGCTGGGTTATTAAAAGAGAACAAGCGGGGTTCGAGTTCACTGATACTATAATGACATAGAGAGCAGGCAAAATTATCAGAAAACAGAAGCTCTTTTGATTTTGGAGAGTCCATATCAGCGATAACAGCGGTGCCTCCGGATAATTCTAATGCGGTCTCAAAAGATTCTGCCAAACGTTGAGCCATATCAGGACGCACTTTAAAACGATCAACCACCACTTCAATAGAATGTTTTTTGTGTGGATCTAATGTCGGTATATTTAACAGCTCATGTATCTCACCATTGATCCGTACGCGAATATAGCCTTGGGTCACTAAATTTTTTAAAATTTTAGCCTGTTCACCTTTTCGGTTATTCACTAATGGCGCTAATAACATCAAACGACGCCCTGCGGGTTGGGCCATGATATGATCTACCATTTGGCTCACGGTTTGAGCTGTGAGCGATAAATTGTGTTCTGGGCAACGGGGTTCACCCACTCGAGCAAATAATAGACGCAGATAATCATGAATTTCAGTGATCGTACCCACAGTCGAACGAGGATTATGTGAAGTTGATTTTTGTTCGATAGAAATAGCGGGGGAGAGACCTTCTATGTGTTCGACATCAGGTTTTTCCATTAATGATAAAAATTGGCGCGCATAAGACGAAAGAGATTCCACATAACGTCGTTGACCTTCAGCATATAAAGTATCGAAAGCTAACGAAGATTTGCCAGAGCCAGATAATCCTGTAATCACAATCAATTTATCTCTAGGAATGGTCAATGTTATATTGTTCAGATTGTGAGTGCGAGCACCTCGAATTTCGATATTTTTCATTCAAAACTTCCTGGTTGAAGGTCACTGGAGGATCATTAAAAAATAGAAGATGTACGGCTTGATTTATGGCGTAACTGGTATGAACAAATTGCTTCATCGTCCCGGGTTGACCTGAAAAAAGCCGGCAGTTATTCAGCACAAGTTTCCCGGAAACAACAGAGTTTATCGAAAAATATGATGCCTTCAAGCAGACTGCCGGTGACCATGAGCCGATTTTTTTATGGATGAGATCCCAAACACAGTCAACGAACTTGCCACCGAAAAAGCTTTCGGACTGCAATAAAAGAACTTAAATTCTGGCGGCAGACTTCTTAATTTACAATGATCTGGTGACTACGGATATTTTATCTAAATATTCAGAGGTAAAATCGGAAACCAGTTGAACCATTACCTTTACGGATGAATTTAACAGACCCAGCATACTTTAATTATGGCCACTTTCTCTTACAAGGGGGGATGTAGCGTGCCACGGATGATGGCAGTAAACATAATACCCACCGACGACTCTGATGCCAAAATACTGATAACAATAATAATGCTGCGCCCAGCACAAATGCGACCACTGCAAAACTTTTGGTAAATTCAACAGCTGTTTTATTCAATAGTGACGTAAAAACATATAGCACATAGCCAAGTGCAGAAACCATTAAAGCTCGCCGATCAATCGTCAAAGAAAGTAATGCTATCAGAATATAAATGATCAATACCAAAACCATTTGCAATAACCCCAACTCTCCCGAAGTCACTCCAATCATAATGAATACAGGGTGTACCAGCAGTGGCGCTGCCAATAAATGTAGCCAGAACGCGACATCAGTGCGACGAGTTTGACGCTGAATATCCAAAGCATCCCAATACATAGCCAAGCTAAAAACAAGTAACCCTATCAAAAAAATCAGCATTGAAAACAACGGTATATTGTTTTGTATCTCTGGAAATTCCAACCACAAAGTATACAAAAATCCACAAGCGACCGCACCTGTACCAGCAGCCACTGTGATAGGGACATGAAAACGTCGCCAATGGCACCATGCAGCCAAACTCATCAGTAAACTGATACTAAACAATCTAATAGAAAGGTTTTGAACCAAATAAACAGACGAAAGGCCGACACTGATCACAAAAGCCAATGATAGTATTATTGCAGGCAATGCCATACACCGCTTGCGGATAAAATATTCCGACAGCCCCCATGCCATAGCGGCAGATGCTAATAGACCAAGACTGTCATGAAGTTTGCCAACAATTATTTCTGTGGATACTAATAATAAAAGACTGGCAATCACGACAAAGATATCATTGAAACCTGTGATCAGTCGAAAATGCTCTTCATCTACTGCTGATGCTTTTTGTCGACTCTCAATATGCTTACGTAATGCATAAGCCGTCTGAGAGGTTATAATTCCTGCATTCACCGCGGATTGAATGTCTTCATTACTATACATACTCTGTTTATCCTGGTGTTTCATACTGTACGGACAACTCCACGTCGCCCACGAAAACTGGCCCCTCAATATTGTCTTTAATGATATCGTCATAGCGGCCTGAGCCTCGCAGATTAACACATCCTGTCGGCAAATCACTCGAATAGGGAAATACACTGGTCCAAAACGCCGAAGGGGTAGAATGAAGGGGTGTCTGTACCTCCCTCGTGCTTTTATAGCTCACCCAAATCAGTTCTGTGCGAAACTTATATTCACAGAAAACTGATATTTTAAACAAAAAAATACGGGCAATCTGGAGAATCGTCAGGTTGCCCGTTTCATATTTCTATTTATTCAAACAGCACTGTGATGCCTTATTCGATGTGCTGAACCTATCTTTAAACCGCTTCTTTAAAATTTAGAGGCTGGAGGAGCATAAATCGGATTTCCTTGAACGACATCTTGAGCAAGATGACTCGAAACAGGCGCTATTTGATTGTCACGATAAAAATTCGACATCATTTCTGACAATTGTATTGGCTTTCTAGAAGACAATTTACTGTTTGCTTCAAATAAGTCTGACTCGTCTACAAGGCCAGCTAATTGAGATCCATCAAAACGGATACCTTTTTTTATTAACAGGTTATCTATTTCTTTAAGTGTGAAATCAGGTTCTATTTTTATTGAATCAACTTCAATAATTTTATTAACGCTATCTCTTTTTATTTCATATACTTCTACTTCACCGATCTGTTTTTGTTTTTCGGGTTTTTTATTAGATTCAATGACTTTAATCACTTTAATCACTTTAATCACTTTAATCACTTTAATTACTTCAATCTCTTTGCCATTTTTGTTTATTTTATTATAAACTTTCTTAGGGTTTTTTCTGAGGTCCTGTCCTATTATGTGACGAACTGGGTAAGCGCTTCGATTGGGAAGCGGCTCTGTGGTAGTCGTTGGGGTAAAAAATGATTGAATTGTTTGTGTAAGTGATGTGAATTTCGCTGTAAATTCTCCAAAAATGATTGATGTTTCCTTATGTTAAAAAATACTTTTTTTGAAAAAAGTCTATATTGATGAATCAATAAAAAACAGGATTTTTCCCCTCATTCTTCTGAATGAAAAAAATGAAATTTTAATCGTTGAACTTTGTTTCATAAACTTCCTGAATCTGAGATACAAGTTTATTTGCATCATTATTTACATAAATAAAAAGGTTTTAATTTCCGTTGCGGCGCTCGACATGGTTGAGCTCAAGTCCCATACAGTACAGCATACAAATATGTTTGAAAAACCATATTAATAGTGTTAACCCCTAACGTAATAACGCTTCTTTAACACAATCAGGCACAAAAGCACTGACATCCCCTCGATACTGGGCAATTTCTTTGACTAATGAAGAGGAGATAAAAGCCCATTTTTCTGAAGGCATTAAAAATAACGTCTCCAGCTCAGGCATGATGCGATGATTCATATGGCAGAGTTGCCATTCCTGTTCAAAATCTGAAAGAGAACGAATGCCCCTAAGTAAAATAGGGATGTTTTTTTGTTGGGCAAAATGAATCAATAATCCATGAAATGAGGTGACCTCAATATTATTGAGATGGGCCGTCGCGCCCTTTGCCAAATCTACACGTTCGTTCAAGCTAAAAAGCGTTTTTTTATTCGGGCTCTCTGCTATAGCGAGTATCACATGATCAAATAAGGCACAGGCTCTGCTGAGCAAATCTAAATGACCATTAGTGATGGGATCAAATGTGCCTGGATAAATCACTCGAATGCTCATCAGCGTTTTTTAATCCCTATTTTTTGAACGTTGCAAAGACCATAAAATGGCATATTTATTAAAAGTATACTGTGCGTTTACAAAAGAAAGTAATAACCCTGCTTGACCATCTAAAAAACCGAGTCTGAGTAAAAAAGTTTTTACAAAGGCGCCCATCGAGTGAATAAAAATAGATAAAAAAGAAACGCGTTTGCCTTTTTTATGGTGCTCTGAGGCCCAGGCTTTGGCGTAATCAAGCTGTTTTTTTTGAAAAGAGAAAAAATCTCGATAAGTGAGATGCAATAAATCTCCTTTTAAGCGCACGACCTTTGCAGAGCCGTAATTGAGCGATTCGTGAACATCTTCATCACCGTATTGATACTGTAATCGAGGATATAATCGAATTACCGGATCAGGATACCAACCGCTATGACGTATTAACCGTCCTAAAAAAAAATTTCGACGACAACAGCTGTACACCGTTTGCGATTTTTTTTCAGCATGCGTTTTCGTCAGAATAGTTTGAATCGCGGTTTTGAGTTCTGGCGTGATTCGTTCATCTGCGTCTAACATAAAAATATATTGTCCTTGCGCATATTGTTGTGCTAATTGCCTTTGTTGTCCAAACCCTCGCCAATCTGTTTGAGTATAAAATTTTGCATTATGTCGTTTTGCGATGTCTTGAGTGTCGTCTTCGCTCCCTGAGTCAAGAATGATGATTTCATCAGCCCAAGAAGCGCTGATAAGGCATTCATTTAGTAAATCGGCTGAATTTTTGGTCAAAATAACCACAGATAGGCGTTTTTTTTCTTTCATCTATGAGAATCTCTTGGCGGTTCTGGCAAATAAGGCTTCAATAAAGACAACAGATGTTTTAATGCTCCTTGATTTTGATGAAAAACCTCCATGGCGTTTTGCCCATATTCATGACGACAATTTTGATTTATCAGCCATAGATCGACCGTTTTCACTAATGAGGCCACATCAGCGATTTGAATCAAACCCTGAGCAAGTACTAACTTAGTACAAATATCCTTAAAATTGAATGTATGTGGGCCCATAATAATTGGAACCGCATGAGCCGCAGGCTCCAAGGGATTATGTCCACCATGATTAACGAGGCTGCCACCGACAAAAGCCAGATCAGCGATACCGTACAGCAACATTAATTCGCCCATAGTATCACCGATGATCACTTGAACGGTACTTGAAGGAAAATCACCTGAACTGCGTTTTATATAGTTGAAATGAGATTTTTTGACCAGGTTGACCACTTTAGAAAAACGTTCTGGATGTCTGGGCACCAAAATCAGCAATAAATCAGGATGTTTTTGTAACAACTGCCGCTGTGCTTCTAATAATAAAGTTTCTTCACCTTCATGGGTACTACTTGCTATCCAAATCAAACGATCGGTGGCCCATTGTTTGCTTAAACTGACAGCCTTCATTTTCAGTTCTGGTGTCAGGTGAATATCAAACTTAATACTGCCCGTCACTACTATTTGAGAGGGCTTTAGCCCTAATTGTATGAATCGTTTTCCATCTTCTTCATTCTGTACTGCCACTAATGTCAAGCGCTCCAGGAGGCTTTTCATTAAGGGCGCTATTTTTTGATAGCCTGCAGCAGATCTCTCTGATAAACGCGCATTGGCGATGATCAGAGGAATTTTTCTTTGATAGAGTACAGTGATCAGGGTGGGCCAAAGTTCTGTTTCCAGAATAATAAATAATTTAGGATTCAGGGTGTCCAAAAAACGATGGATGGCACAGGGAAGATCGTAAGGCAAGTAAACATGATGAACCTGAGAGCCGAGATCGGAAAGAATGCGTTCAGAGCCTGTCGGCGTCATGGTGGTCATCGTAATGGGTAATGAAGGATAAGCCTGCTGCAAAGCTTTTACCAAGGGAATAGCAGCGATGGTTTCACCGACTGAGACTGAGTGAATCACAAGACCGCCTGGCGTGACTTTTTTTTTGCAAAATCCGTAACGTTCTGACCATCGCTTTCGATAAGCCGTTGTGAAACGTGCGCGTAACAATAAACGCATCCAAATTATCGGTTGGATCAAATAAAATAATCCTTGATAGAGTTTAAGCCACATTTTATCCCTTCGTTTTGTAAAAAATGGCGCATCATATCACCAGATATGGTTTTGAGAGAGGGTATGTGAGATTTGTACATGAAAAAATTGAAAAACTGTCTATTTTGCTCAAGTGTGATCGAGTCCACTCTCAGGAAGTTTTATTTGGTGCTCTTATTAATAAATCAAAAAATATATTTTATTAAACAGTTGTTAATAAAATTTAATTTTAATTTAAAAAATGACTAAGGGAAAAAATGATTTTTAAAAAATTGAAACATTTTGTTTTAATGTCTACTTTATTTAGTATTTTACTAGGGATCAGCGAGTCTGCTTTTGCTAATTACTCAAGCTCCAATTTCTGGAAAAGAATTTGGAATCCTTTTAAGAATTTTTCAGAAGTAGTTCCAGAAGTAGTTCTAGAAGCAAAGGTAACTTCCATAGATTTGAATAATAACCAGGAAGGTTTATCTGAAACGATCAGCCAACAATGGCAGGCGATCGATTTGGCAGGCTATCGTTTAACTGGTCTTTTTGAACGCCGCTGTGAAGTAAGCCAAGGGCAAAGCTGTATTCAAGGAGGAATCAGCGGGCGTCGATCCAAAGACACCAAAGGTGCTTCCATTAATCTTAATTTCACTCAATCTCTGGCGAAGGGTATGTATTTCGGCGTCGTTTTAGACCGGAACCTTAATAACGGGGTTTCCAAACAGATTGCTGCAAAAAATATTGTCCCCGCTATGGCTTTTTATATGGGCTGGGATCAAAACGACAATCGTCATGGTTGGGGGCTAATGACTGGCCTTGGGTATATGAGAGATCGCCTGAACATGCAACGAGTTTATAAGCCCAACACAGAAAAAGGTCGTGGTCATGCCAATTTAAGAGGTTTCTCGTTTATCACTCAAGCACGTTATACTTTTCAAATGGACCCGAGTCTGGAGCTCACTCCGTATGGAGAATTACGCTACAGCAGCTTTAAGAGAAACGCCTATTCAGAAGACACGATCTTTAAAACTGAATACGATGAACTCAAAAGTGAAAAATATATTGCCCGAGCCGGTGTTAAGCTCAATAAGCAACTGGATCAGGTGTTTTCTGTAGGCATAGGAGCTGGTGCTGATCTCGTGCTTTCTCAAAAAACAAGCGGAGGCACTGCTAACATGCCTGAACTGAATGGTTTATCAGTTGCTTCAAAACTAGAAGTTCTTTCTCAAGAGACTAAGAAAGTGAGTGCATTTGGGCAAGCTCAGATACAGGCAAACCTCAAAAACAAAGTAAATATGACTTTGTCGGGGGCTCTCTATGGTAGTTCTCAAGGTGAGCTGGCCTAACTTTCAGTAAGCGCTGGTAACGCGAGCGTGCCTGTAAAATTCGGGCACGATGATTTTTAAAAATAGGGGTTGTCTGTTCTGCTTAAGTCATGTTTGACACAGATGATTTGAACAGAACAGACAAAAAAAGCGCAGTTTATATCAGATCGATTGATACGATTAGCATCATTGTTCACAGATGGCGAACGCGAATTTCATCAGGAATGGCGCTAATTTTCCAATACATTTCAGCGGCCACACAAGAAGCTAATTGCCTAAAAATATCGCTCAATCGGCTATCAGGTTGCCTGACGACGGTTGGATAACCCGAATCGGCATCTTCACTTAAAGAAGAATGTAGCGGAATTTTTCCCAGTAATTTTATTTGATACTTTTTGATTAATTTTTCTGCTCCACCACGCCCAAAAACAGGATCAACATAACCACACTGAGCGCACAGATGCTCCGTCATGTTTTCAATCACACCCAATATGGGCACCTTCACCTTGCTGAACATCACAATTCCTTTAGCAGCATCAATTAATGCAAGATCCTGTGGAGTCGTGATCACAATTGCCGCGGTCACAGGAATTTTTTGAGCCAATGTTAATTGAATGTCACCTGTCCCTGGTGGCATATCCACTATCAAATAGTCTAATTCAGGCCATAAAGTATCGTTTAACATCTGTAATAACGCTTTGCTGGCCATAGGTCCACGCCAGACCATCGCATTGTCACCTGTCACGAGATAACCAATAGAATTACTCGCCATACCATGAATAATAATAGGAGCCATATGTTGACCGTCCGGTGACGTGGGGCGTAGATCAGCACTGCCCAAAATATGAGGTACAGATGGGCCATAAATATCTGCATCCAAAATACCCACTTTTGCCCCTTCTTGAATCAAAGCCAAGGCCAAATTCACTGCGATACAGGATTTTCCGACGCCTCCTTTTCCTGAGCTGACCGCTAAAATATTACTTATTCCCTGCACCGCTACCTGTCCATTCGCTCTGTGTAATGAACGAATATGCTGAATTAATTTCCAGTCAACGGCTTGAGCGCCAGTACAAGCCAAAAGTGTTGAAGTGGTTTTTAATTTTAATTGTTCAAAAACCGAGGCCCATGCAAACGGGATGATGATTTCTATATGAAGCACCTGATCTAAAAAAGCGCAATGATGAAGCGCATTCAAGGATAATAAATCTTTTTTTAGAGTGGGATGAGTAAAAGTCGCGATAATGTCTGACACCTGTGCTTTAAGCATCTCGGCGCTGTTTTGATTTGAATATCTCTTCATATTCATCTTCCTACATAAAAAATAAAATGCGTTTGAAAAACTAATAGCAAAACTTTGTAACTTAATTGAGATCAGCATGGCAAAACTTCGTGTATGAATCCCTGGCGGGCGGAAGTCTGATCAGTTAACATTCAGCTTTATTATTTAAATAAGCCATTTTTATTATGACTGAATCTATCAAAAAAATATTGGTCACCTGTGCATTGCCCTATGCCAATGGTCCCATTCACTTAGGGCATATGTTAGAACATATTCAAGCGGATATTTGGGTGCGTTATCAACGAATGAGAGGCCATGAGGTTTATTTTATTTGTGCAGATGACGCTCATGGTACTGCCATTATGCTCAAAGCAGAAAAATCAGGCATCAATCCAGAGAAAATGATCGAAGAAATAAATCAGCAGCATCAAAATGATTTTTCTGGATTTCTAATCAGTTATGATCATTATTACTCTACTCACAGTGATGAAAATCGTGAGCTTTCCGTGGCCATTTATCAACGTCTCAAAGCGAAAGGACACATTAAAAAACGGGCTATCTCACAATTATATGATCCTGAAAAAAAGCTTTTTTTGCCTGATCGTTTTGTAAAAGGCACCTGCCCTAAATGCCAAGCTCCCAATCAATATGGGGACAATTGTGAAGCTTGTGGTTCTACTTACAGTTCCACTGAATTGATTGCTCCTAAATCAGAGGTTTCTGGCGCAACGCCTGTAATACGTGAGTCTGAACATTTCTTTTTTGATTTGCCGGCATTCACTGGAATGCTAACACAATGGATTCATTCTGGCGCACTGCAGGAACAGGTGGCCAATAAAATGCAGACTTGGCTCACATCTGGTCTTCGTCAATGGGACATCACACGTGATACCCCTTATTTTGGATTTGAAATCCCTGATGCGCCCGATAAATATTTTTATGTTTGGTTGGATGCCCCGATTGGTTATATGGGATCTTTCAAAAATTTTTGTGATAAAAAAGAAAATGTCAGTTTTGATGAATTTTGGCAGACGGATACTAAAACTGAGCTGTATCATTTTATTGGCAAAGACATTGTGTATTTTCACAGTTTATTTTGGCCTGCTGTACTAGAAGGAAGTGATTTTCGTAAACCAACCAATCTATTTGTACATGGATACATCACGGTCAATGGCGCAAAGATGTCTAAATCTCGTGGTACTTTTATTGAAGCAAGTGATTATTTAAAGCATTTAGATCCTGATTGTTTGCGTTACTATTATGCAGCCAAATTATCTTCTCATATCGATGACATCGATTTAAATCTTGAAGATTTTGTGCAGCGTGTGAATGCTGACCTGGTCAATAAAGTGGTGAACCTGGCAGCACGAAATGCCAGTTTTATCAATAAAAAATTTGCAGGTATTTTATCGAAAGAATTAGCAGATTCAGAGTTATATTTCACTTTTGTTCAAGCAGGCCTACGCATAGCAAATGCCTACCATGCTCGTGAAACGAGTAAAGCGATTCGTGAGATCATGGCACTGGCAGATTTAGCCAATCGATATGTAGATGAACAAGCCCCTTGGGTACTTGCAAAAAAAGAAGTTGATGAAGCAAAACTTCAGTCTGTTTGCTCAATGGGAATCCATTTATTCCGTATATTAATGACCTATCTTAAACCTGTTCTGCCTGCTTTGTCAGAGAGAAGCGAAGCATTCCTGAATACCGAATTGACTTGGGACTCAATCAATGAGCCTTTATTGAATCATGAAATTAAGCCTTTTAAAGCTCTTTTTAACCGTATAGACAACGATAAAATAGTCGCGATGCTGAAATGTTGAGAGTCATCTCAGTCAGGATAATTTTTATGAAATTTGAATATGAAAATAAACGCCCTCTATATATTCCGTACGCTGGTCCAGTTTTGTTGGAATTTCCATTACTGAATAAGGGTAGTGCCTTTACAGAAGAAGAACGTAGCCAATTTAATCTCCATGGTTTATTGCCAGAAACCGTAGAGACTATTCAAGAGCAGACTGAACGGGCTTACCAACAATATCAGGAATTTACGAATGATATAGATAAGCATATTTATTTAAGAAATATCCAGGATACTAACGAGACATTATTTTATCGTTTACTCTGTCGCCACCTCCCTGAAATGATGCCCATTATTTATACTCCGACTGTGGGCGAGGCCTGTCAGCATTTTTTAAATATTTATCGGCGAGGGCGGGGCCTATTTATTTCTTACCCTCATCGCGCTGATATGGATGGGATTCTTCAGAACGCCGTGAGACAAAATGTGAAGGTCATCGTGGTTACGGATGGTGAACGTATTTTGGGTTTGGGTGATCAAGGAATTGGCGGTATGGGCATCCCGATTGGGAAACTCGCATTATATACTGCCTGTGGAGGGATAAGCCCTGCTTACACCTTACCGATTGTTCTGGATGTCGGCACAAACAATTCTCAAAGATTAAAGGATCCTCTTTATATGGGTTGGCGTCATGAGCGTATTTCTGGTAATGAATATTATGCTTTTGTGGATCAATTTATTAACGCTGTGAAACGTCGTTGGCCTAACGTACTTTTACAATTTGAGGATTTCGCTCAAAAAAGTGCCACAGGTTTATTAAACCGTTATCGTGATCAACTTTGCTGCTTTAATGATGACATTCAGGGTACCTCTGCAGTCACGCTTGCCACTTTAATTGCAGCAAGTGGAGGCCAATTAAAAGAGAAAACCATTGCTTTTTTGGGCGCAGGCTCAGCTGGTTGTGGTATTGCAGAGCAAATTATTATACAGATGCAATCAGAAGGTTTAACGGAAAAGGCGGCCAGAGAGCGAATATTTATGGTAGATCGCTTTGGTTTGCTGACAGATAGATTACCCAATTTGTTAAATTTTCAAAAAAAATTGACACAAAAAATCGGGTGCCTTCAAAGTTGGAATTTAGATAAAAAGGCCATTTCTTTACTAGATGTGATCCGAAATGCTCGCCCAGATATTTTAATTGGTGTTTCAGGTCAACCTGGATTATTCACTCAAGAGCTGATTCATGAAATGTGCCTTTATTCCGCTCATCCTATTATCCTGCCTCTTTCTAACCCGACTTCTCAGGTGGAGGCCTTGCCGGAAGAAATTATTCACTGGAGTCAGGGGAGTGCTCTGATAGCAACGGGCAGTCCATTTAAACCTGTTTATTATAAAGACCAGATTTACTCGATTGGACAATGTAATAATGCATATATTTTTCCAGGCATTGGATTAGGCGTATTAGCATCAGGCGCTTGTCGAATTACAGACGCGATGTTTATGGCTGCAAGCCGCGCTTTGGCTTCTCAGTCGCCTTTATTGCTGACAGGAAAGGGGGGGTTACTTCCGAACATTGATGATATTCATAAAGTATCAAAAAGTATTGCTTTCGAGGTAGGAAAAACAGCTCAATTAGAAAATAAAGCGCCGTTAATTTCTGAAGAGGCTTTAATGCAGTCTATTGAACGTAATTATTGGAAGCCAGAGTATCGTCGTTATAAACGAACTGCCTTATAAAATTTGTTGAAACTCTTTTTTGTCTTTCGGACATTTCGCCATAATAAATACGCATTAACTATAATTAAAACAGATTTTTTACTCATTTTGACTTCCATCTGAACTGCACCTAGGATTTTTTTTTAAATGAGCTGTGTTTTTTCTCTTTTTTTCAGCTTCGTTCATAGGTTTTTATGTGGAAAACTATCTTCATCAGTTTATTTTTTATCTTGTTGTCTTTAGTGATGTCATCTATCTTGATTGACCGTTGGATTCGTTTAAAAACGGCTCATCATATCTACGAAAAAATACAATTTTTGCCCACACGTTCTGTCGGCTTGGTGATGGGGACTGCAAAATATTATCGAACAGGAGTCATTAATCAATTTTATCAATACAGGCTACAAGGGGCTCTTCAACTTTATAAAAGTGGTAAAATTAAATATTTGTTATTAAGCGGGGATAACGCCCAGCCTAGCTACAATGAGCCCAGAACCATGAAACGTGATTTCATTGCGTCTGGAGTCTTTCCTCAAGATATCATCCTGGATTACGCAGGTTTTCGAACATTAGATTCTATTGTGCGTACGCATAAAGTATTTAACACGAATAATTTTATTATTATTACTCAGCGTTTTCATTGCGAACGGGCTTTGTTTATTGCTCTATATTTTGGCATTCAGGCGGCATGTTATGCCGTGCCTTCTCCTAAAAAAATGCTATTGACTCGTCTTAGGGAGGTATTAGCAAGAATAAATCTCATAACCGATCTTTATATTTTTGATAGGCAGCCTCGTTTTTTAGGTCCATTAATCAGGATAACTACAACATCCGACACGACAAAAAAGCATCTTCCAAAAAACTCAAATTTTAGAATCCAAACGGATCAAACGAAACAGCGCCAATATAATTTAATTGACGCCAAGCTTCATAAACCACAATAGAAACTGCATTAGAAAGATTCATACTACGGCTATTAGGTTGCATGGGGATTTTTATTTTCTTCTCGGCCGGCAAAGAATCAAGAAGCCTAGAAGGTAAACCCCGAGTTTCTGGGCCAAACAGTAAATAATCATTTTTTTGATAATTCACGTCGCTATGTGCAGAATAACCCTTGGTTGTTAAAGCAAACAATGAAGCAACGCATGTATTATAAAATCCTTCGTTATTAAGAAAAGCCTGATAGTCATCATGATGCTTTACGGCAGTAAATTCGTGATAATCAAGTCCCGCACGACGCAATCGTTTGTCACTCAAATCAAAACCTAACGGTTTAATAAGGTGAAGCTGGCATCCGCTGTTCGCACATAACCGGATAATATTTCCTGTATTAGCAGGGATTTCTGGTTCGAATAAAACAATATTTAACAAGTTTTTTCTCATATGGTTTCATATGGTGATAAATCAAACCTAATCTATGCCGAAGTATGCGTTTACTAAATTATGAAGCGTTATGCTTCTGAGACCATTAAATACCCACGCCCACGCAACGTCTTAAACCAGGGATAACGGTCTTTGCGTTCAGGTAATTTTCGACGAAGGTTAGAAATATGCATATCAATGGCACGATCAAAAGGGGCTAAACGTTTACCGAGTACCGATTGACTAATTTGCTCTTTTGATACTACCTGCCCTACATTTTTTGCTAAAAGATAAGATAAAGAAAATTCAGTGCCTGTTAAATCTAACACTTGTCCTGAAAAACGAGCCTCTTGTTTTCCTAAATTAAGCTGTAGATCATCTATATTGACGATACTTTCAGGGTTGATTTTTATTTCTTCTTTTTCTTTCGAAGCAGTACGTCGTAAAACAGCACGTATACGAGCGATGAGTTCACGATTATTAAATGGCTTAGCCAAATAATCATCAGCACCTAACTCTAAAGAAAGTATTAAATCTAAATTGCTGTCAGTTTTACCTAAAATAATGACCGGCATTTCATAAATTTTTCTTAATTCTTTTAATATATCAATACCATTCATTTTTGGTATGGCGGTGTCGATTAACACCATATTAATAGAATTATCTAATAAACTGAATGCTTCTTTTGCATCATGGGCTACTATTAACTCAAAAGATTCCATTTCAAGCAATGATTTTAATGATGTAGTCAGCTCTTTATTATCATCTATTAATAAAATTTTACGTATTGTCATATTATTTCCCCCAGAAAAATCATTTATAATTGGTGCAATTTTTATTTTTACACTTTAATAACTTCAATTTGCGTTTAATCAGGTAGTCTATTTGGTGCTTCCATCATTTCGCTTGTTTCTAATAATGAAAAGATTATTACATCAAATCTGTATGACAGATATCAGGCAAGGATGTAGTTTGTGTCAGGAAATGATATTTTAATGAAAGAAAAGGACTACAAAAAAAGAAACTCTCTGATTTGAACTTTAAAAAATGGGGTGAAAGTGTTTTTAAATACTAATTTTTGGAATCTATCTTCAATGAAGAAAGATAATTTAATAACGCAATATCATTATCCACGCCTAATTTCACCATTGCAGATTTTTTTTGAGTGCTGATAGTTTTAATACTACGATTGAGCCTTTGAGCTATCTCTGTTACCAACGATCCTTCTGAAAAAAGCCGAAGTACTTCCCCTTCTTTGGCTGACAAAGATTTTTTCCCATCACCATTGGATCTGATTTTTTCAAGTAATCTTAATGCATCAGAAGAAATAAATTTTTTACCTTTTTTTACCGATCTTAACGCGTGAGGTAAATCTATCAATGCCCCTCGTTTTAATAGAATACGTGCGACGTGAAAGTTGCACCACAGAAGTCCCTTGAAAAAGGGTAAGGTTGATCCGAAACCTTATTGCCACTTACTCGGTGCAAGAGGAGTAATTCTCTTGTGCTAAGCGAGAATGAAAGCCTAACTAAAGTATTAAGCTGAATAAGAAATAGGGGCAAGGCAAAACTGAAATGGGTTGAATAAAGTGAATCTCCGTTATTAAAATGTCGTAAGCAAGTAAAACACGAAATCAGATGTGACGTGTTATGGGGAAGTTTAACGACAGTTAGAAACGGGTAAAGAAGAGTGTTCGTTCTTTACGACGGATCCCGTTCCCCGGCATAGAGGAGGCAGCCCACTCAATGTATCTTCATGGTGTGAAACACGGTAACCCCATTAATCTTTTAGTGTTGATGTAAATACTAAGAGACAGTGGGCATAAGACGTTCCAAAAAGCGAAGGCAATCAGCCGAAAGGCAACTGGAAATCATAACAGGATTGATAGAGGTAATTACTTTACTCTGAAAAGAGGCTGACGTGGAACGGGTGACTTACCCATATAATCCTTTACCAAGGTTATGAATTGATTTAGAAGAGTTAGATGCCTATGGCAAACGTAATAAATCAAAACTATGAACAACAACTGGAATGGCATGCTATTAACTGGCGTGTTGTGACAGCCATGATTAATAATCTAAGGCAAAGAATATATAGGGCTTCAGCAACAGGTGACTTAAAGAAAGTCAGAAATCTGCAAAAACTCATGATGAAATCAAGAGCTAACCATCTTCTGGCTATCAGGAAAGTCACTCAGGTCAATCGGGGAAAACACACGGCTGGAGTAGATAATCAGGTAATTAATGACCATAAAGGACGAGAACATCTTTATAAGTTATTAAGCCAAACAACTTCAGAAAAGGTTTATCCAGTAAAACGAGTTTACATAGCAAAAAAGAATGGAAAAAAACGCCCTCTTGGGATCCCAACCATTCTCGACCGCTGTAGACAAGCGATAGTTAAATCGGCGCTGGAACCTTATTGGGAAGCAAAATTTGAACCAGTCAGCTACGGATTTAGACCGGGGCGAAGTGCCCATGACGCAATACAAAAAATTTTCTGTATTGCCAGAGCATGAGGGACACGGCACTGGGTACTAGATGCAGATATTAAAGGCGCATTTGACAACATTGACCATAATTTTCTCATAAAAAAAATCGGGGGATTCCCCGAAAGAAACATGATTAAACAATGGTTACAAGCCGGTGTGCTGGAACATGGCAACTATATACCCAATGTTGCAGGTACTCCGCAAGGCGGGATTATCAGTCCACTACTGGCCAATATTGCACTCCACGGAATGGAGACCTTACTGGGTATTCAATACTGGAAAAACGGCACGCCAAAACAAGGGCAACCTTATGCAGTAGTTCGTTATGCGGATGATTTTGTCGTATTCGGTAAATCCCGTGAAGAGTGCGAAACTGCCAAAATAAAGTTGCAAATTTGGTTAGCTCAGAGAGGGTTAGCTCTTTCTGAAGAAAAAACCAGTATCAAACACTTGAAGGAAGGATTCGACTTCCTGGGATTTAATATACGACATTATGACAATCGCCACAGAAAACGGGGATATATATTGTTAACGAAGCCCTCAAAGGAGTCGATGAAAAGGTACAAACAGCAAATGAGAATGACCTGGAAAGGTATTATCGGTATGCCGACACAAGAAGGAATAAGACAACTGAATGCCAAGATAATAGGATGGTGTAATTACTATCGTATTGGTGCTTCAAAAAGAACATTCAGTGCATTAGACCAATGGATGTGGATCCGCCAACGTAGATATTTGTATCGACGTCATCCCAATAAACACTGGTGGTGGCGAAGAAAACACTACTTAGGCAAGATACCAGGTAGAGAAGACTATTCAGTATTTATGGATAAATCAACCGGTGGATTTCTTTGGAAGCATGCATGGACAAAAATACAGCGTCATTGGCTAGTTCCAAAAAATGCTTCCCCCGACAATCCGGAATTGCGTGACTATTGGCGTAATAGGCAGGCACGTAAACAGCCTTTTATTTACGGTGTCAAAGTTAACCTCTATAAGCGACAGAAAGGTTATTGTCCTCTCTGTGATCAAGAGTTGGACAATGGTGAACAATTGCATGTTCATCATATTCAGCCTAAAGCTGAAGGGGGTGACAACAAGCTGGCTAATCTAAGATTGTTACATGCTAATTGCCACAGACAATTACATAGCAAAAAAGGAAAAATGTTGAAGTGAGTAAGTTGCGTGAGCCGTATGCGGGGTAACTCGCACGTACGGTTCTTGAGGGAGTGGGCACTTGCGGCCTGCTTACCTAATCAGCAATATCTAAAGCTAAGACAATATTAATAATTGCTGGATTATTATTCATAGTTAAAACGATTAATTCCAAATGTGAATAATGACGCTGAATATATTTTAGTAGGGTAATTCCGTCGCCGTATTTATCGCCTGGCATACAAAGATCAATAATCACAATTTCTGCATTAAGCTTAGGTAAGCTTTCAATTAATGTAGTTGAATCTTCAAATTCACCTACAATATTGATCCAATTCATTGATTCAAGTGATTTTCGAATACCAAATAAAACAATCGGGTGATCATCCGCCACGATGACGTTAATTTTTGTCATAACCTTTCTCACCCTGCTGCACCAGAGTGCTGACAAATAAATTAATATGGTGAATGCTTTTTTTTATTTCTGATGTATTAATATTTGCAATATGTTGCTCTAATACTTCACAAAGCTCCTGTCCTAAAAACAAATTCAATAACGCGAACATCCCTTTCAACCTATGAGTTGTTTTTGACAGTGAAATAAAATCATATTTTTGTCCCTGACGATACAGTTTTTGTACATCAAGGAGAACGGTTTCAACAAATAATGGATAATACTCAGAAGATATAAGACATTTTTGATAAAAAGAATCGTTCATACTCAGTATTTGATCATTTTCTTCAAATAAAATCTTTTTTCAGTCAATACTATTATATTGTTCGGGTGGTAGTTTGCTTTTGACTGACAATTCAATTTGTTTTTTTCAATAAATTTTTTCTTTTTATGATGTTTCATAATAAAAAAACTAATGGTTTTATAGTTATATCTATAATTCAAAATAACAAAAAATATCAAAAAAATAGAGTATACCAAATACTAGTTATGATGAATTAATTAAGATAAAAGATGAAAATTTTTATGTTTTTTATGGAAAAAATAACGATCATTTTTATATTTTATTTATAAGTAAAAAATAA
This sequence comes from Candidatus Hamiltonella defensa 5AT (Acyrthosiphon pisum), assembly GCF_000021705.1. Classification (NCBI taxonomy): domain Bacteria; kingdom Pseudomonadati; phylum Pseudomonadota; class Gammaproteobacteria; order Enterobacterales; family Enterobacteriaceae; genus Candidatus Williamhamiltonella; species Candidatus Williamhamiltonella defendens. Next base: position 1,641,634 of record NC_012751.1, on the reverse strand, counting down.
ATAGATAAATAAAAATCCATTTTTAATTCTAAAAAGTGATTATTTTACGATAAATAATTAGTAAAACAGATAAAAACTTAAATTGAGGTATACAAAACCAACTCATTTTTATATAAATTATTTTTCTGTATATCAATTATAAATATTATGTTATTCTACTTCTTTGAGGTGTTATTTCATTGAAATTGATTTTTTAGTTGATTATTTTATAAATTTAACTAATTCATTATATATAAAATAAAAGCATTTTCTTTCTGAAAATTGAGAGAGCGTATTCATTTTTTTTAAAAAATCAAAATAATAGACTAAAACGATAATAAACTAATTAGTTTACTTAATGCTTTGTTATTAAATACATTATAGAAATGATGAGTATGTCATTTTTATTTGTCAATCAAAATGACAATTTTTATATTTATTTTTTATTTCGGTTAAAATTAGAGATGAAGTGTATTTTAATTTCAAAAGAAATACTAAGAATAGTATTTCTTATTTTTCTTTTGCAAAACAATTATTTAATGGCAAATCAAAATCATATAAGTAGGATGTTATTTAATAAATACGATATTATTACATTTGAAAAAATACAATATTTAAAATACTGCAAAAATAACATGACTTATTTTATTCATCATAGAAATTTGATTCTAAATCAGAGTTCTATACATGACATCAGTAATTGGTTTTATTTATTACATATTCACTGTTATCAAGGTAATAGTTTCGTAAAAAAGGAAAATATAAAAATTTATCATGACTTGCCTACTTTAGGTCACAATCAAAACGAACAAGTCAATCATGATATTGATGTATATAATATGATTAAACCCCTAATTCATAAAGATTGGAACAATATCAATCGAGAAAAAATCAAATCAGAAGCCAAATTCTATATTGAAAATACGGCTAGAAACCAGTTGCTTAATCCATTTCAACAAAATGTGAAAACGTTTTTCGATCATTTTGGTCAAACTGAAATTAATTTGTCTGTTGATAATAAGGGCAGATTTAATCAAAGTCGTTTTTTATTATTAACACCATGGTATAAAAACAACTCTCATGTTTTATTTTCTCAATTAGGCTTTCAGTCTGAAGAACGCACAATAGGTCATATTGGAATAGGACAACGTTTTGACGATCTCCATCCTTTTTTAAATCTTGGTTATAACGTATTCATTGATTATGATCTCGATCAACAACATAAGCGTATGAGTATTGGAACGGAAGCCGCCTCAAATTATTTTAAATTAAGCACTAATTATTATTGGCCAATCACAAAATGGCGTGATTCGTTTGATATGGAAGATTATATGGAACGACCCGCCGAAGGTTTTGATATTCGCCTGCAAGGCTATCTCCCTAATTACCCTCAGTTAGGCGGAAAAATGAAATATGAACAATATTTTGGTAAAGAAGTGGCTCTTTTTAATAAAACAAAGCGTCAAAAAAATCCAAAAGCCGTTAGTATCGGTATTGATTACAGACCTTTTCCTCTTGCCAGTATTTATGTTGATCACAAGCTGGGACAAAATCATCATCGCGAAACAAAATTGGGGCTGACATTAAATTATCAATTTGGGACACCATTAAGTTCGCAATTAGACCCCAATAATCTCAATGAAGCTCGAAATCTGAAACAAAATCGATTAGCCCCTGTAGATCGCAATTATAATATTGTGATGGAATACAAAGAAAAACAATTGCTTAGTGTTGATTTGCCTGCAATGGATAAAAATATATTAGAAGGTGATATTTACGTAATACGTCCACTAATTAAAAATAAATATCCGATTAAAACGGTGTCATGGCTAGGAGATGTATCTCAACTTTCTTTATCCTCTTCATCAGCAGACAAAAACAGTCCGGTGGGCTGGAAAATAATTTTACCCGAGTGGAATTCAGAAAAAGACGCTAAGAATACCTATCGATTAGCGATACAAATAGAAGACACTAAGGGTCATCAAGCCATTTCAAATTATATGGATATTGTTGTTCGTCATGAAAGGAAAATAGCATTATCAGTGGCGGACAGTAGAGAAGATAGCATCAATCAAGGTGAAATCCAGTTGAAGCTTGAAGTAAAAGATCACCATGAGAAAACGATGAAAGAAAAGGATATGACGCCTGAATGGACCATACTCGACCCTAATAATAACAAAATTCCGTTGCTGGAACGGGAAAATTGCTCTGAGGATACCGAGTCTTGTATTCGCGTTCTAAGTACAGAGAAAAAAGCAACAGGTGAACATGTGTTGACATTGAGCAGTGACATGTCAGGCACTTTTGAAATTTCTGCATCCATAAAAAATTACGGCCAAAGTAACATTGTGGATGTCATTTTCAATAAAAATCCTATCGGAAGACGGTTGCTGATGAACGGTCCAAAACCTCAAAATATTTATAGAGGTATTTTTCTTCTAGAGGATAACCCTCACCCGGGATCGGGTGCTCAAGATTATACAAAGCCTGGTGCTCCTCATCCTAAAGTTGGAAAAACCTATCTTTTTCGTGCCTGGATTGACGAAAATAATGACGGTATTTGGGATAAAAACGAACCTGAAGCCATGGATAAAATCACGCGTATACAGTGGAAGTTAGAACCTGTAAATCCTCAAAAGTCTTTCAATTCAGAAGAACTCATCATCAAAGGGGCAACAACAGATCAATACACCATCCCGATCAAAAATGATTCAGAGCCGATCAAGTCTCATCAAGGTTTCCGTTTAATGGTTGAATCTAATGATATTTATTCTTAACAGCACAAAACTCATTAAATTCATTCTCTGCTCTACATGATTAAGACATATTTTTTATTGATTAAAAAAAGGAAAAATAATGAACACTCATTTTTCATTCAAAAAAATGACTTTAACATTGTTGTTACTGACGTTTGGTTTAGGAGAGGTAGGTGCAATTTTGACAAAAACAAAGCGTCACATTCAAGGAGAAATACCTAAGTTAAAAAATAAAAATAATCAGGATGGGGTTGATTTATCTACTACGGCGACAGATAACTTCAAAATAGGTGACGAACTTATATTAAGTTATAGATATAGTGATCCTGATAGAGATGAGGATGATTCAACAACAACAGTTATATGGTATTCCATTATCAATGGAGAAACGAAAAAAATTTCTACCTCTCACATCAAAAACAAATCAGCAAATTCTACCGGAAATGGTGAAAGTAAATTAGAGATTACTTCTGCAACAGAAGGAGCATCTAACTTCAAAGTAAGCATTACTGCTACTTCAAAATCGGGGGATCCTAACTCAGGGGAAAGTTTTGTGATTAATGATATTTTTAAAAATCCCTATGGCGATTCTATTTCTAATAAGATAGAGAAAAATCTTTCTCTAAAGGGCTCGATAGCAGGTATTTATGACTCAAAAGATAAGAGTTTTAGTAAAAACTTGATTAATGAAGAAGAGCAAATAAAAGTAGGGGAAACCTATGTATTTAGACTTTGGTCAGGTGCTGATAAAAATGTCGATTTGACCTCAAAAGTCAAGTATGAGTGGCGTTTATTAGGACAGAGTGCCAGCGATAATATCACTGCCCCTCCAGAAGGTTTTAAAACGAAAATATTCAACAGAGATTTCATTGTGCCAAATAATGAAGAAGCCAAAAAGATCACCAATTCTAAAGATGGGGCACAGGGGTTCAACCTGGCTGTGGATTGGAAGTAATTTTATTTTTTAGAATGAATGAAGAGGATAAAGATGCTCAGCAGATTTTTTCGAAACAATAAAGAATATGACAATTCTGCTTGTGATCATTTTTTTTCTTTGAAAAGAAAATCTTGGGTTTCTTTATTGGGCTATCTCGCTTTGATATTTTGTGGATCTGCTTCTGCGATATTGAGTGGAAAAACCAGCGCTATTCATGGGCATCCGCCTAATGTGAAGGGTACTCTTTATTTATTGCAGCCTGATGGAGTAACTCTCATAGAAAAAGATGAGCTGTTGCATCCATCAGATATTCCAAACAAATTAAAATTATCGAGCCTGAATACAGGGCTCGAATTTTTTGATAAAGACGGTGATCTTGGTTTAAGGGGAAAGATTTATGTTAATGAAGCCGATATCATTTGGATGTATGAAGATGGAAAAAGGCTAAATAGCTACGAACAATCGAAACCGCTCGGTAAAACAAAAAAATATCGAGTCAATGTGGTGGTTCCCGTTGAAGTGTCTAGTGCCACGGGAATTCCTTCTAAAGATAAAATCTCATTTGAGTGGCAGTATAAACCAGAAGTAGGGATCGTACCTAAGATCAGCAACATAAAAACTGTTCGTCCTTCTGTTCTCGCTAATGGGAAAGATTCTCACGTTATTATTATCACGGTTACAGATCAACGCAATCAACCTTTAGAAAATCAAGATGTGCTAATTTCAGTGAATAACGGCGTCAAAATTGCTGACACTTATGGTGAAGACTCAATAATGCTGTCTACAAACAGAAAAGGAAAAATAAGTGTGAATATAACCAGTGATATCAGTGGTTTTCACACAGCCTTTTTCGAGATTATTGAAAATAAATGGCAATCTCAAATTCAAATGAATTTTATTCAACCATAATCCTTTGAAAAAAGAGAAGAGAATATTTCTTTAGGTATAATAAAAACGGCTGAAAATATTTTTTTCTTATATGAAATAATAAGAAAAAACTTATATTTAATTGATATTAAATAAAAAAATAAAAGTGATATATTGATTTTATGATTAATTAAGAATTAATAAAAGAATCAAATTTCTTTTTAAATCACCATAAAGTGAGATTTTTATATATTGAAATATAATAAGAATAAGTTTTAATTTTTTGATTATCCTGAGTGAATTTTCCATTTTTTATCCGTTTTTTTAACAAAACTATCTCTTTAATGCTTTTATTTCTTATATTATTTCAAATTATCTTACTATTATTTTTATTGATTTTAACGAGGTAGATAAGATGAATAAATAACATTAAGGTAAATAAACTTTCTTTAATAAAAGAAAAGTCATTTTTTCATCTTTTAAAAAATAATTTTTTATAAAATAACCGAATTTATTGATTGATTTTTTTAAATTATTTAATTTTATTTATTATTTAATCATATAAATAAATCAGTTTATTACTATAAATAGGTTTTATTGTAAATCTTTTTTAAAAAAAAGATAAATTAATGTAATTTTTATGTTTGATTTAAATTTTTTATATAATTTATCTATGGTAGTATCATTTTTATTAATTAATTTTATTTATTATATTATGGACGATTTATTTAAATGAAAATTATTGGCGATTAGAAAAATTCATACTTTCTACACGGATGGGATTCAATTATTTTCAATAGAAAAAGAAAGATCATTGATTCTATTAATCGCAAGATATGTAAAGTGTCATTCATTTTATGATGTTGGCATTAGCGACGCTTGCTTTTACAGGGTCATCTGCGTTAAAGCTTATTGGAGTTAAGCATGTCTGAATATAACTTAGTAACCGTTAATCAAGTAACCAAAAAAAAATCATTTGACATACATTTAAGAAATGTTGATCTCAATTTGTTGACAGTGTTTGATGCTGTCATGCAAATGCAAAATGTGACAAGAGCAGCGCATTCGCTCGGTATGTCACAACCTGCAGTGAGCAACGCCGTTGCTCGCTTAAAGGTGATGTTTAACGATGAATTATTTGTGCGCTATGGGCGTGGCATACAACCTACATTGCGGGCCCGTCAACTCTTTGGACCTGTACGTCAAGCGTTACAATTAGTACATAATGAATTGCCAGGTGCGGGTTTTGAGCCTAAAACCAGCACACGTTTATTTAATTTATCTATTTGTAGTCCTTTAGATGTTCGATTAACCGCACAAATACTCAATCGTATTAAACAATCAGCACCTAATATACAGCTGGTCATCTCATCTTATTTAAACGATAACATTGAACATCAGCTACGTTATCAGGAAACGGAATTTGTGATCAGTTATTCTGAATTTGAACGTTCAGATTTTCATCAAATACCTTTATTTAATGATGAACTTGTTTTAGCAGTTTCAAAGAATCATCCACGTATTGGCGATACCATCTCTTCCGATGATCTGTTTAATGAGGCGCATGCTGTTGTTTCATTGAATAAAAAAGGATCTTTCAGCGAGCCTTACTACATTTCTAATGAAAGTGCGCAATCAATAGCATATGAAAGTACAGATATGAGTAGTGTGCTCAATATTGTATCTCAAACTTATTTTGTCGCAATTGCGCCTCGTTGGTTGGTACAGGAACAGAGTAAAACGCTTAACTTAAAATTAGTCGAACTGCCTTGGGAAAATGCGACACGTGCATGTTATCTCACCTGGCATGAATCAACTGATAGAGATAATGGTCATCAATGGATGAAAGCATTATTGAAAGAATTTAGTTTATCAATCTAATATCCTCTCTATATCACTTTGATTTTACTACTGAAATACCAGTATTTCAGTAGCATTTCATATCATTTATTTTTCTTTATTGCCCTAAACTATTTCTTGGATGATTAAGTCATTTTTATTTCAATCGGCTTCAACCTTCATTTTTCTTTACTTGACAAAGTTTTTATACTCTCCGTAAACTCGCAAAAAGTGGCAATTTGTGGGGTAAAGTGAGTTAATAATGATTTTTTTATTCTGAGAGGGGTAAAATAAAGGAGTAAGTGAAATGTTTCGTGGTGCGACTATGCTTAGTCTCGACAATAAGGGAAGATTGGTGATTCCTGTTCGATATCGAGATATCCTCAAAGAAAAATCACAATCTCGAATGATTTGTACGATTGATCTTCATCAAACCTGTTTATTACTTTATCCATTTCTAGAATGGGAAAGCATTGAAAAAAAATTATCTGATTTGTCCAGCATGAATCCACTAGAGCGTCGGGTTCAGCGTTTATTATTAGGTCATGCCAGTGAGTGTGAAATGGATAAATCAGGCCGATTATTGATTTCAGCGACTTTGCGTCAACATGCACAATTAAGTAAGGAAGTGATGTTGATAGGGCAATTAAATAAATTTGAAATCTGGAGTGGGCCAAATTGGCAGCAACAAATTAAAGACGACATCACCTCTAAACAACCCGTTCAAGAATCTTTGTCTGAACGATTAAAAGGCTTATCTCTGTAAAATAACGATGTGTCATACCATCAATCATGATTGATAATCAACATAAAACCGTATTGCTTTATGAAGCAGTTGACAGTTTAAATATCCAGAACGATGGCATTTATATTGATGCGACTTTTGGCCGTGGAGGCCATTCCTCTCTCATTTTATCTCGGCTTGGATCTCAAGGAAAATTAATTTCTATTGATCGTGATCCAGAGGCTGTTAAAAAAGCGAAATTGATGAAAGATCCCCGTTTTTCTTTTATACAAGGCTCTTTTTCTGATTTATACCACTATGTAAAAAAGCTTGATTTAATGGGTCGTATTAACGGCCTGTTATTCGATTTAGGGGTTTCATCACCTCAACTCGATGACGCAAAGCGAGGATTTTCTTTTATGCGAGATGGCCCATTGGATATGCGAATGGATCCTTCTCGTGGTTTATCCGCTGCAGAATGGCTGATGAAAGTGAATGTCGAAAACTTGGCTTGGGTATTAAAAAATTTTGGAGAGGAACGCTTTTCAACGCGTTTGGCCAGAGCCATTGTAGAACGTAATCGACTTAACCCTATCAAAAGTACTAAAGAATTAGCTGATTTAATCAGTCATGTCATACCTGTACGAAATCATCATAAACATCCTGCTACACGCAGTTTTCAGGCAATTCGTATCTATATCAATAATGAATTGCAAGAAATTTCCTCTGCTTTGAATGCCGCTCTTGAAATTTTATCATTAGGAGCACGTTTATCCGTGGTGAGTTTTCATTCTTTGGAAGACAGGATTGTAAAAAATTTTATACGCCAACACAGCCGTGGGCCTCAAATTCTTCGTGGATTACCATTAACAGAAATACAAATACAGTCTATGTGGCAACCTAAACTGAAATTGATAGGAAAAACCATGCCATCCCAAAAAGAAGTTCTCGACAATCCCAGATCACGTAGCTCGATACTCCGTTTTGCAGAGAGAATCAATTGATGAAAGATCTGCAAAGAAAGGGATTGGTGTGTCTGATAGGCTCGGATTTGGCTAAAAATGCCAAAATGCCCCTTATATTACTTTTTGCTGTATTGGTATCCGCTTTATTAGTGGTGGCTAACATCCAGCGGACCCGATTGCTGATTTCGGAACGTGAAGAATTGGTTTTGGAACGAACTGCCCTGGATATTGAATGGCGTAATCTCATTTTAGAAGAAACGGCGCTGGGAGATCAAAGCCGGATTGAACGTATTGCGATCAATAAATTTAAAATGCGTCATGTTGAGCCATCAAAAGAATATTTAGTGATCAAAAAACAAAATGTCATTGAATATAAAAACCACCTACCAGATCAAGCAAGATAGTGGATACAAATGGCAAAAAAATTAAAACAGGCAAAAGAACAGACTGGCTCTATTATTCGCTGGAGATTTTTGTTGCTTTGCGGTTGTATTTTATTAGCGATCTTAGGATTAAAGCTTCGCTTGGCTTATCTACAGATCATTAAAACCGATAAATTAGTCCAGGAAGGTGATCTCAGATCACTACGAGTGCAAACAATGCCTAGCCCTCGGGGTATGATCACCGATAGAGCAGGGCGCCCATTAGCGGTCAGTGTTCCGGTGAATGCTATTTGGGCTGATCCTAAAGAGCTCAGTGAAAAAGGAGGCATTACGCCTAACCCCCGATGGAAAGCTTTATCTGATGCATTGGAGCTTCCTATTCCCAAGCTGATTGAGCGGATTAATAGTCATCCCAAAGCACGTTTTGTTTATTTGGCGAGACAAATCAGTCCTGATATAGGTCATTATATTCAAAAGTTAAAATTGCCTGGGATCTATTTACGCCAGGAATCTCGTCGTTACTACCCTGCCGGTCAAACAACGGCTCATATTATTGGCGTAACGAATATAGATGGTCAAGGTATTGAAGGTGCAGAGAAAAGCTTTAATACCTTATTGATGGGGCAGCCGGGTCAACGCGTGGTGCGTAAAGATCGTGATGGTAGAGTGATCGAAGATATTTCTAAAGTAGACTATTATTTAGCCGATCATCTTGTGCTGAGCATAGATGAAAAATTACAAAGGCAAGTGTTTCGTGAATTAAATCAAGCAGTTATTGCTCATAAAGCAGAATCTGGTACAGCGGTTCTATTGGATGTCAATACAGGTGAAGTGTTGGCGATGGCCAATAGCCCTTCTTACAATCCCAATAATTTAATGAATACGCCTCAAAAAGCGATGCGTAATCGCGCCATTACAGATATTTTTGAGCCCGGTTCCACGGTCAAACCCATGGTCGTGATGGCGGCATTACAACATGGTGTAATAGAAAAAGACAGTGTTTTGAATACCACTCCCTATTATATTAATGGTCATAAAATTCACGATATTAGTTTCTATCCCAAACTATCTATTACAGAAATTTTACAAAAATCCAGTAACGTTGGGGTGTCTAAATTAGCCCTTGCGATGCCTCCGTTATGGGTTGCTGAAATTTATTCAAAATTTGGCCTGGGTAAACCGACCCTGTTGGGGTTAGTAGGCGAAAGCAAAGGCTTATATTCACAAAAAAAACGCTGGTCAGATTTAGACAGAGCCACTTTTTCTTTTGGTTATGGATTGATGGTCACACCACTACAACTGGCGCGAGTGTATGCCACTATTGGGAGCATGGGGATCTATCGTCCATTATCTATTACTAAGGTTGATCCCCCTGTTTCTGGTCAACGCATTTTGCCTGCAGAAATCGTTAAGAGTGTTTTACAGATGATGGAAAGCGTCGCATTGCCAGGGGGAGGGGGAGCTAAAGCCGCCATTAAAGGCTATCGTATTGCCATTAAAACCGGTACCGCAAAAAAAGTGGGGCCCAACGGAAAATATATTAATGAATATATTGCTTATACGGCAGGGGTCGCACCAGCCAGTAACCCAAAATTCGCTCTTGTGGTGCTGATTAACAATCCCAGAACGGGGAAATACTACGGTGGGGCCGTCTCTGCTCCTCTCTTTGGGTCTATTATGAACTCTGTATTACGTACAATGAACATTGCACCGGATGCTTTAATTCAAAATGATACTGAATTAGTCATTAATCATTCAGGAGCCGAAAGTGGCAAATCGTAATTTATGTGATTTATTTGCTTCTACTCCTTGGGAACAACAGATCAAGGAAGCACTGCGGCTGGTTCCCATCACAATAAAGGGGATAACATTAAAAAGCGATGAAGTCACTACGGGAGATTTATTCGTCGCTATTGTCGGCCATGAAACTGACGGACGACATTATATTCCACAGGCCCTTTCACAGGGTGCAGGAGCCATCTTGGCTGAAGCAGAAGGCGTAGTGAATGATGATGTGAGCGTTGATCAAATACAGGGTGTACCTATTGTTTATCTTTTTAATTTAAATCAATATTTATCACAATTGGCTGGTGAGTTTTACCATCATCCCGCGTCTCAATTGAATTTGGTGGGCATCACAGGTACTAACGGGAAAACCACTAATACTCAATTACTGGCGCAATGGACCATGGCTTTAGGAGAAGTAAGCGCTGTCTTAGGCACCTTAGGCAACGGACTTTTGAGGCAATTGTCATCGAATCAAAATACCACTGCCTCTGCGATAGAAGTACAACAAATTTTATCAAACATGCTCACACATAAAGCCACTTTTGCCGCCATGGAAGTTTCTTCTCACGCATTGGTACAACATCGAGTGGCCGCTTTACCCTTTGCAGCGAGTGTATTCAGCAATTTAAGCCGGGATCACCTCGATTATCATGGCGATATGGCCAATTATGAAATCGCAAAAAAATCTCTCTTCCTGGATCATGAATCCAAAAATCATATTATTAACGTGGATGATGAAGTCGGTCAGCGTTGGTTACCTGAATTACCAAACGCGGTCGCAGTAAGCACATCTCATCAGATCCCTTCTGGATTGCAGGGCGCTTGGCTGTCTGCTCAAAAAATCCAATATCATGAAAACGGGGCTTTGATTTTTTTTGATTCAAGCTGGGGCAAGGGGGAATTAAAAAGCCCATTGCTTGGTGCTTTTAATGTCAACAATATATTGCTTACCTTGGCGACTTTACTGGCATTAAAATATCCCCTTGATGCCTTATTAAAAGCCGCCTCAAAATTACAGCCTATCCCTGGCAGAATGGAGGTCTTCAAAAAAGTCGGACGGCCCACCGTCATTGTGGATTATGCTCATACTCCTGATGCGCTGAAACAGGCGCTGGCTGCTTCTCGAATGCATTGTCAAGGAAAGCTATGGTGTCTATTTGGTTGCGGCGGCGATCGTGACAAAGGCAAGCGGCCATTAATGGGAAAAATTGCAGAAACACTGGCTGATCAGATGGTCATCACAGACGATAATCCCCGTACTGAATCGCCTAAAATGATTACCGCTGACATTCTCAAAGGGGTATTAAAAACAGATCGAGCTTCTGTGATTCAGGATCGCACAGAAGCGATTACCCATATTCTCAATCAGGCAATGCCAGAAGATGTCATCTTAATCGCAGGAAAGGGACATGAAGTCTATCAATTCATTGAACACCAGAAATTAGATTATTCGGATCGTGCCACGGTCGCGCGTTTAATGGAGGGTTGAGATGATCCCGACTTTTTTGAAAGAGCTTGCTGAGGTGCTTCAAGGTCATTCGATTGGGGATAACGTGCCTATCACAGAGATAGGGATTGATAGCCGTACTCTCAAACCAGGGGCTTTATTCGTTGCCTTAAAGGGAGAACAGTTTGATGGACACCATTTTACAGGCGAAGCCCAGTCTCATGGCGCCGTCGGGTTATTGTCAGAATGCTTATTACCCATCAAATTGCCGCAAATTGTTGTTCCTGATACCCGAAAAGCGCTCGGGCAATTAGCGGCCTGGGTTCGCCAACAGGTCAACCCTCGTCTGGTTGCCTTAACCGGCTCTTCTGGAAAAACCTCTGTCAAAGAAATGACGGCCGCTATTTTGCGTCAATCTGGACATGTTCTTTACACCAAAGGCAATTTCAACAATCGCATCGGGGTTCCCCTCACACTATTACGCTTAACCCCGGAACATGATTTTGCAGTATTAGAATTAGGCGCCAGCCAACCAGGGGACATTGCGGATACCGCCGCATTAAGCCGTCCAGAAAATGTGTTGATCACGAATTTAGCGCAGGCACATCTGTCCGGTTTTGGCTCTTTAAAAGGGGTTGCGAAAGCAAAAGGAGAAATTTTAACAGCGCTTGCACCGACAGGGACTGCGATTATCCATGCCACCAGCCATGATTGGCCCAAATGGAAGTCGGTTTTTCGTGGAAAGCGACTCTGGCGTTTTGGTTTAGAAAAAGGAAAAGAAGTCGATTTTTTTGCGAGTCACCTCTCAAAAATGCCACTGGCCACGGATTTTACTTTGCATTCTCCGTTAGGATCCCAAAAAATATATTTACCATTGCCCGGGCTGCACAATGTTTTGAATGCACTGGCCGCGAGCGCCCTGGCTATTTCGGTAGGAGCAGATTTATCGGCCATATCCAAAGCGCTGTCAGAACTCAAACCTGTGCCTGGTCGAGCATTCCCGATGATCCTAGGGCCTGGCAAATTACTGCTAGATGACACTTATAACGCGAATGTCGGCTCTATGATCGCGGCCACGGAAATGATGTCAAACATGCCGGGTTATCGCGTCATGGTGGTTGGAGATATGGCAGAATTAGGGGAACAATCTAAAAATTGTCACAAAAAAATAGGGAACATCATGCGTCAAGCAGGAATCGATAAAGTGTTCAGTCTCGGCTATTTGAGCAAATTCATGACAGATAGCATTGAGCATGGGGAACATTTTACTCAACGAGAAAAATTAATTGAACGAGTGCGAGATTTGCTCTCAGAGCATTCAGAAATCAGCATTTTAGTGAAAGGCTCACGGAGCTCAGCCATGGAAAAATTGGTTTTAGATATTAAGGAGCAGGCATCATGCTAGTCTGGCTCGCAGAATATTTAGTGAAATTTTACTCTGGGTTTCATGTCTTTTCATACTTAACTTTTCGAGCCATTATTAGCTTGCTAACCGCACTCTGCATTGCATTATGGACGGGCCCTGCTTTCATCCGTTGGTTGCAAAAATTACAAATTGGTCAGGTCATTCGTGATGATGGGCCCCAATCACATTTTTCTAAAAGTGGCACACCTACCATGGGCGGATTAATCATCCTCCTGTCTATTTTTATTTCTGTGGTGATCTGGGCTAATCCTGCAAATCCTTATGTTTGGTCTGTGCTGTTTATTTTAGTGGGCTACGGTTTCATTGGTTTTATCGATGATTACAGAAAAGTGGTCAGAAAAAATGCACGAGGATTATCTCCTCGCTGGAAATATTTTTGGCAATCCATCCTGGCTTTATTGCTGTCTTTTTTTCTCTATAGCATCGGAAAAAATACGTCAGCAACGCAATTAGTGGTGCCTTTCTTTAAAGAAATCATGCCTCAATTAGGTTTGCTTTACATTTTATTAGCCTATTTCGTCATCGTGGGGACCAGCAACGCAGTCAATCTGACCGATGGGTTAGACGGTTTAGCTATCATGCCGACTGTTTTGGTCGCAGCAGGTCTTGCCTTGGTGGCTTGGGCGACAGGAAACATTAATTTTGCACATTATTTACACATTCCTTATCTACGCCACGCAGGCGAGCTTGTTGTGGTATGCACGGCTATTGTGGGGGCAGGGCTCGGCTTTCTCTGGTTTAACACTTATCCTGCGCAGGTATTTATGGGAGATGTCGGTTCGTTAGCCTTAGGAGGTATATTAGGGACAATTGCCGTACTTTTACGTCAGGAATTTTTATTGATTATTATGGGGGGAGTCTTTGTCATCGAAACCTTATCGGTCATTCTACAGGTGGGATCTTTCAAATTGAGGGGAGAACGTATTTTTCGAATGGCACCCATTCATCATCATTTTGAACTCAAAGGCTGGCCAGAACCCAGAGTGATTGTCCGTTTTTGGATTGTTTCCTTGATGTTTGTATTGATCGCATTAGCCACTCTAAAGGTCAGATAATGAGACCCCATTATCAGGGACAGCAGATTGTCATCGTTGGATTAGGATCCACAGGTTTTTCTTGCCTTGATTTTTTTCTCTCACGAGGAATAGTGCCGCGGGTCATGGACACCCGTGTGAATCCTCCTTGCTTGAATTCTGTACCCGCCGGTGTCAATTATCATCTTGGTGGATTCAATGAAAAATGGCTTATGACGGCAGATGTGATCTTGTTGAGCCCAGGTATTTCACTAGCACATCCCATGCTCCAGGCAGCCTCAAAAAAAGGCATCGACATCATTGGGGATATCGAATTATTTTGTCGTGAAATCCCACCGGTTCCTGTGGTGGCCGTGACCGGATCTAACGGTAAAAGCACGGTCACCACTCTAGTAACGCAAATGGCTCAAACGGCGGGCTGGCCGGTTTCTATGGGAGGGAACATCGGCATCCCTGCTCTTAAGCTGTTAAAACAAAAAAGCCGTCTTATTGTATTGGAGCTTTCCAGCTTTCAATTGGAAACCACTCATACTTTAGCTGCCAAAGCCGCCACCGTTCTCAACATCACCGAAGATCATGCCGATCGTTATCCTTTGGGTTTAAACCAATACCAAGCGGCCAAATTACGTATTTATCAAAATGCCCACACGGCTGTCATTAATGCCGATGATCCTCTGACTTTACCCAGAAACGGCACACAAAAAAGCGCCACTAAATTTGAGGTGTCTTTTGGTCTAAATCAGGGGCAATATCGGTTACATCAAGACGGCCATGATTTTTGGTTACAGGCATCAGATCAAAATGTATTGAACACAAAAGACATGAAGCTTATCGGTAAACATAATTACCTCAATGCATTGGCGGCATTGGCATTGGCGGATGCGGTAGACATCCCTCGTGAAGCCAGTTTGAAAGCTTTAATTGAATACAAAGGGCTCCCCCATCGTTTCGAAAAAATTTTTGAAAAAAATGGCATTTGCTGGATTAATGATTCAAAAGCGACGAATGTCGGCAGTACCCTTGCTGCCATCAAGAGCGTGCAGTGTCAAGGCACGTTGCATTTATTGTTGGGAGGGCAGGGCAAATCGGCTGATTTTTCGATACTTCAACCTGACCTAAACCAAAACAGAATTCAAATTTACTGCTTTGGTCAAGGCGCTGAAACCTTAGCCGCACTCAGACCCGAGGTTTCTCAACGCACAGAAACTCTAGAACAAGCGATGAAATTATTAAAATCCCGCTTAAAAAAAGGGGATACGGTTTTACTCTCACCTGCTTGCGCCAGTTTCGATCAATTTTCTGATTTTGAGCAACGTGGCCAAGAATTTTCCCATCTGGCAAAGGAGCTCGGCGCATGAACCTCTCCTCTTTTTTTAAAAAATTAAAAAAACATTCGACTCATGATGCTCTTTACGATCGTTTTTTGCTTTGGATGACATTATGTTTAGTGGCACTAGGATTTGTGATGGTCACCTCGGCTTCCATGCCGGTCAGCCAGAGATTAAACGGAGATTTCTTCTTGTTTTCTAAACGCAGCGCCGTTTATTTTGGTCTCTCTTTTTGCTTATCTCTCTGCGTCTTGCAAATTTCGATGGCACAGTGGCAGCGTTACGCTTATGTGTTTTTATTGATCAGCATCGCCATGTTGGTGACGGTGTTATTTATAGGGCATTCCATCAATGGTGCTTCACGCTGGATTGCCTTAGGGATGATTCGGATTCAACCTGCAGAATGTGCGAAATTATCGTTTTTTTTATATCTATCTCACTACCTTGTTCGAAAAGCGCAAGAAGTCCGCCGTCATTTTTGGGGATTTTGCAAACCTATTGGAGTGATGCTGATTCTGTCGATTTTGTTATTGGCTCAGCCAGATTTGGGCACTGTACTCGTCATGTTCATGACCACCTTATCGTTGCTTTTTTTAAGCGGGGCAAAGCTCTGGCAATTTTTAGCCATAATTGCCTCAGGCCTGTTGAGCGTGTTTTTATTAATTATTTTAGAACCTTATCGTATTCGGCGTGTCACATCATTTTGGGATCCCTGGGCGGATCCTTTCGGCAGCGGCTATCAACTCACGCAATCTTTAATGGCATTCGGCCGTGGTGAACTGTGGGGTCAAGGCTTAGGCCATTCTATCCAAAAATTAGAATATTTGCCGGAAGCGCACACTGATTTTATTTTTTCTATTATCGCTGAAGAACTGGGTTATCTGGGAGTGATCGTGGTTTTAGCCCTGATATTTGGCATCTCTTTTCGCGCTTTGTTTATTGGTTATCGGGCATTAAAATTTGAACAACAATTCTCTGGTTTTTTAGCCTGTGCGATTGGGATCTGGCTGAGCTTTCAGAGCTTGATTAACGTAGGCGCCGCCTCGGGATTATTGCCCACTAAGGGGTTAACCCTGCCATTGATTAGCTATGGAGGATCGAGTTTAGTGATGACCATGATCGCCATTGCCTTGTTGCTACGTATTGATTTTGAGACTCGTTTGGCTATGAGCCAAGCCTTTGCGAGAAGTAAAACATGACGCAGAAAAAAAAACGCTTGATGGTACTGGCAGGGGGCACGGGGGGCCATATTTTCCCAGCTCTGAGCGTCGCTCATCATCTGATGGAAGAGGGCTGGCATATTCGCTGGATGGGCACAAAAGACAGAATGGAAGCCACTTTAGTGCCTCAGCATGGAATTGAAATCGATTTCATTGAAATTTCTGGTTTAAAAAATAAACGATTTTTGTCTCAAGTATGGTCTTCACTAGAAATTTTTCGGGCGGTATGCCAAGCCAAAAAAATCATTAGGGCTTATCAACCGGATGCGGTACTGGGCATGGGTGGCTATGTTTCTGGTCCTGCAGGCTTGGCTGCATGGCTATTAGGCGTGCCCCTGGTGGTGCATGAGCAAAATGCGATAGCGGGTTTTACAAATCGTTGCCTGAGCAAAATGGCCAAAAAACGCTTACAGGCTTTTTCTGGGGCGCTTTCAAATGCAGAAACAGTTGGGAATCCTGTCAGAGCAGAGCTGTTAAAATTACCTCTTCCAAATGAACGCTTTTCTGAGCGTTCAGGCCCATTGCGGATTTTGGTTTTAGGAGGGAGTCAGGGCGCAGATATATTGAATCAAATGATGCCATCTATCACTGCTCATTTAGGAGAAAAAATCCTCGTTTGGCACCAGGTTGGCAAAAATCGGGCACAACATGTTCTGCTGGCTTATCAGAAAAAAAAGCAGTCCCCTTACAAGGTGGTGGAATTTATTGACTGTATGGCTAAAGCTTACTGCTGGGCGGATGTTATTTTTTGCCGCTCCGGTGCTTTGACGGTCAGCGAAGTTGCCGTAGTAGGTTTGCCCGCAATATTTGTTCCCTTTCAACACAAAGATCGTCAGCAATATTGGAATGCTTTGCCTTTAGAGAAAGCAGGGGCAGCAAAAATAGTAGAGCAAAATAAACTCAGCATAAAAACTATCGTCAATTTACTAGAGAGTTGGGATCGCTCGACATTGCTCAGAATGGCAGAAAAAGCAAAAACAGTGGGAAAACCCGATGCCACTGAGCAGGTTGTCTCTGCCATAAAAGCGGCTATTAAAACAAATAATTTTTCATAGAGTCAAAAATGAATCAAAAACAATTAACCAAATTACGCACGATGGTGCCTGAAATGAAACGAGTCCGACATATTCATTTTATCGGAATCGGGGGAGCAGGCATGGGCGGCATCGCGGAGGTATTAGCAAACGAGGGTTATAAAATTACCGGCTCTGACTTGGCCGAGAATGTGGTCACACAGCAGCTCAGTCATTTAGGGATCTGTATTTTTTTTCATCATCATCGTGACAATGTAAAAAATGCGAGTGTCGTGGTCGTTTCTAGTGCCATTCCTGAAGATAATCCAGAAATTCTTGCCGCGCATGAGGCCCGCATTCCTGTCATTCAAAGAGCAGAAATGTTGGCTGAACTCATGCGTTTTCGACATGGTATTGCCATCGCAGGGACTCATGGAAAAACCACTACAACTGCCATGGTTGCCAGTATTTACGCTCAAGCAGGATTAGATCCCACCTTTGTCAATGGGGGTTTGATCAAAGCCGCAGGAAAGCATGCGCAACTCGGCTCCAGTCGTTATCTTATTGTTGAAGCAGATGAAAGTGATGCTTCATTTATTCACCTTCAGCCTTTGGTTGCGATTGTCACCAATATTGAAGCCGATCATATGGATACCTATCAGGGTAATTTTGAACATTTAAAACAGACTTTTATTAATTTTTTACACAATTTACCTTTTTATGGCCGAGCCATTCTTTGTATCGATGATCAAGTGATTCGTACACTCCTGCCTCGTATTGCTCGACATATCACGACATATGGTTTTAGTGAAGATGCAGATATCAAGATCACCGGTTATGAACAAAAAGAATTTACAAGCTACTTTATGTTAGAACGGGTTCATAAACCTATTTTAAAAATACAACTGAATGCGCCGGGTCGTCATAATGCGTTGAATGCGGCCGCGGCTGTTGCGGTCGCGACAGAAGAAGGCGTTGAAGACGAGCACATTTTGCAAGCATTGTCTTTTTTTCAAGGTACAGGGCGACGTTTTGATTGCTTGGGCATTTTCCCATTACAGCCTGTCAATGGGCAGCAGGGGGAGGTGATGTTAATCGATGATTATGGTCATCATCCCACTGAAGTGGCCGCAACCATTAAGGCGGCGAGGGTAGGGTGGCCTACAAAACGCCTTGTCATGATTTTTCAACCTCACCGTTACAGTCGGACTCGAGATCTTTATGATGATTTTGTGAACGTGCTGTCTCAAGTGGATATTTTGTTGATGTTAGAGATTTATTCGGCAGGGGAATCACCTATACCAGATATCAGTAGTTGTGCGCTCTGCGACAGTATTCGTGATTTCAGTCATAGAATGCCTATTTTGGTCACCGATCACGAAAAATTACCATCTTTACTGGCAAAACAATTAAAAGAGAACGACATGGTGCTGGTTCAGGGTGCCGGCAATATTGGTAAAGTTGCCCGAACACTCGCTGAATGTGAGCTAAAAGTGCCGCCATTGATTCAAAAAGAGAGTCATTATGCCTGAGAAAGTGGCCGTTTTACTGGGCGGAACCTCTTCTGAGCGCCAGATATCTTTGCAATCAGGGCATGCTGTGGTGGCTGGTTTAAGAGAAGCAGGGATAGACGCCAGGCCGATAGATACAAAAAATTTTCTTGTGACTGAGCTGAAAGAGAAGGGATTTACCAAAGCCTTTATCGCTTTACATGGCCGGGACGGTGAAGATGGTCATTTACAAGCGGTGCTGGAATTTTTAAAGATTCCTTATACTGGAAGCGGTGTGATGGCGTCCGCATTGGCGATGGATAAACATCGCAGCAAAATGATATTTCAGGGGGCTGGTTTACCTGTATCCCCTTATGTTGCGCTTAATCGTGAACAGATTTGGCCAAATGTTACCCAAAATACATCAAATGATTTATTATTAAATAACAGAATTTCCAATAAATTAATAAAAAATATCAATCAATTGGGGCTACCCTTAATAGTGAAGCCGAGTCGTGAAGGCTCGAGTTTTGGTATGACTAAGGTAGAGCATCTTGACCAGCTGGACGATGCACTGAAAAAAGCCTGGCATTATGACGAAGAAATACTCGTTGAAAAATGGCATTTTGGAACAGAATTGACGGTAGCCATACTAGGCGACACCGTTTTACCCTCAATTCGAATTCAGGTATCCGATATCTTTTATGATTATCAAGCAAAGTATGTTTCAGATAAAACACAGTATTTTTGTCCGAGTGGTTTAAAACAGGAGCAAGAAAAACAATTGGCGACATTATCAATGAATGCTTATCGGGCATTAGGTTGTGATGGTTGGGGAAGGGTAGATGTCATGTTAGATGACGAAGGCCATTTTTATTTAATGGAAATCAATACTGCCCCTGGTATGACAGACCATAGCCTTTTCCCGATGGCGGCTCGCCAAGCAGGTTTTAGCTTTTCTGAACTGGTTTGTAAAATATTGTCATTGGCACATTAATATGTCCCAAGCTGTTTTAAAAAAAGCGCGTAATATCAAAAAAAAGAAGAGAATATTTCGCGATTATCAGCCGTTTTTGGGGATCATTTTTTTTTGGATACTTTTAGTTGTTTTGTGCATAGCATCCTATTGGGCGATTGAGCAGGTTAAACGAACGTATTCATCCCCTCTCTCAACATTATTGTTGACAGGTGAAAGGCGCTTCACCACAAAAAAAGATATTCAACAAGCGATTTTATCAACAGGCATAGCTCACTCTTTTATGGAAGAAGACGTTCACCTGCTTCAACAGGCAATAAAACGTTTCCCTTGGGTAAAACAGGTGTATGTGCGAAAACACTGGCCTGATAAACTCGATATTCATGTGACAGATTATGCGCCTATAGCTGTTTGGAACGACTTACATTTACTGGATCATGAAGGGAAAATATTCAGCGTGCCTCATGATCGTATGACACATGAAAGATTAGTGTTGCTCTATGGCCCTGAAGGCAGTGAACAAGATACGCTGGCTTCTTATCTCACTATGGATCAGCTCTTATCCGCGCATCAGTTTCATTTAAAAATGGCCGAGATGAATGCACGACGCTCCTGGCAATTGATTTTAGATAACGAGATTCGGCTTGAAATTGGAAAAGTTCATATGATGTCACGTTTGAAACGCTTCATTGAATTATATCCATTTTTTGAAAATCACCCTGATCAACGTATCGATTATATTGATTTACGGTATAAAAATGGTGCAGCAGTTCATTGGTCTCCTATATTTGTCGAGACCCAGCCTGTACAGATGCAGAGTAAGAAATCACCGCCCTGAGTAATATGAGATACAGGCAAAATAATAATGATGAAATCAACGGACAAAAAATTAGTGGTAGGCCTTGAGATAGGCACGGCAAAAGTCTGTGTATTAGTCGGTGAGGTATTGCCCGATGGAATGATCAATATTATTGGGATAGGTAATTGCCTTTCCAGGGGAATGGATAAAGGAGGCGTGAACGATCTTGAGTCTGTCATAAAATGTGTTCAACGTGCGGTTGATCAAGCTGAATTGATGGCTGACTGTCAGATTTCTTCCATCTATTTAGCTTTATCTGGCAAGCATATCAGCTGTCAAAACGAAATAGGTATGGTCCCTATTTCAGAAGAGGAAGTCACTCAAGGAGATGTTGATAGTGTCATGCATACTGCCAAATCTGTACGAGTCAGAGATGAACACCGTATTTTGCATGTGATTCCACAGGAATATGCGATTGATTATCAAGAAGGGATAAAAAATCCGATTGGCCTTTGTGGTGTTCGTATGCAGGCTAAAGTGCACCTCATCACATGTCATAACGATATGGCAAAAAATATTGCAAAAGCGGTTGAACGCTGCGGTCTGAAAGTTGATCAATTGATATTTTCTGGTTTAGCGGCAAGTTATGCCGTATTAGCAGAAGATGAACGTGAATTGGGTGTCTGCTTAATTGACATCGGTGCAGGTACAATGGACATGACCGTTTATTATAATGGGGCATTACGTCACAGCAAGGTGATCCCTTATGCCGGCAACGTAGTGACCAGCGATATTGCCTATGCTTTTGGTACGCCTCCCAGTGATGCGGAAGCCATTAAAGTGAGATACGGTTCTGCTTTAGGCAATATGATTCCAAAAGATGATAAAGTGGAGGTGCCGAGTGTCGGAGGACGCCCGCCCCGTAGCTTGCAACGGCAGGCATTGGCTGAAGTCATAGAGCCCCGCTGTGCTGAATTGTTACAGTTAGTTCAGGATGAAATCCTACAGCTGCAGAATAAATTACGTCATCAGGGGGTAAAGCACCATCTTGCTGCAGGTATTGTGTTAACAGGAGGTGCTGCTCAGATGAATGGCCTGGTAGGCTGTGCCCAAAAAATCTTCCATACTCATCAGGTGCGAGTTGCAACGCCTCTTAATATTACCGGTTTGACCGATTATGTACATAAACCGGACTATTCTACTGTGGTTGGTTTATTACATTATGGTAAAGAATGCCATTTAGGTGCCGAATCAGAAATAAAAAAACGTTTTCTAACGGGTTATGTACTAAAACGTATTCATAAATGGCTTAAGAAAGAATTTTAATGATTCAGATATCATCATAAGATTGAAACAATCCATAAAAATCAGGCAAAAAAATCAATATAGAATAATAAAAACCTCTTTTTAATTTTTTTCATAAAATATCAAAAAATGATTTTAAGTAGCCGCAAAAAAATGCGAAACGGAGAAAACTATGTTTGAACCAGTTGAAATAACCAATGAAGCAATTATTAAAGTCATTGGCGTTGGCGGCGGTGGCGGCAATGCTGTCGAGCACATGGTAAAAGAACACATTGAAGGTGTTGAATTTTTTGTTGTCAATACGGATGCTCAAGTATTACGTAAAACGACTGTGGGTCAAACGATTCAAATTGGGAGCACCATTACCAAAGGTTTAGGAGCTGGTGCAAACCCTGATGTTGGACGAAACGCGGCTGAAGAAGATAGGGACGCTCTGAGGGCTGCTCTTGAAGGAGCCGATATGGTCTTTATCGCGGCTGGTATGGGGGGAGGGACAGGCACAGGGGCCGCGCCTGTGGTAGCCGAAATCGCAAAAGAATTAAATATTTTAACGGTTGCTGTGGTCACTAAACCTTTTAATTTTGAAGGCAAAAAGCGTATGTTATTTGCCGATCAAGGCATTATCGAGCTCTCGAAGCATGTGGACTCTTTAATTACCATTCCGAATGATAAGTTACTAAAAGTATTGGGACGAGGCATTTCTCTACTGGATGCGTTTAGTGCAGCTAATGATGTATTAAAAGGCGCAGTACAAGGGATCGCTGAATTAATTACACGCCCTGGTTTAATGAATGTCGATTTTGCGGATGTACGTACGGTCATGTCTGAAATGGGCTATGCCATGATGGGGTCTGGGTCGGCTAGTGGCGAAGATAGAGCAGAAGAAGCTTCAGAGATGGCTATTTCCAGTCCTCTCTTGGAAGATATCGATTTATCGGGTGCTCGCGGTGTATTGGTGAATATTACAGCGGGGTTTGATCTCAAATTAGATGAATTTGAAACAGTGGGTAATACCATACGCGCTTTTGCTTCTGACAATGCCACTGTGGTGATCGGGACTTCTTTACACCCAGAAATGAATGATGAATTGCGAGTTACCGTGGTGGCAACGGGTATTGGAATGAATAAACATCAAGAAAATACTTCGGCTAAGAAAAAAATGCAGACCGGATCAACACATCATTATCAAACAAATGTTCTGCCACCTTTGCCTCAAGAGACAAAGAACACAAATCATCACTTAAGCAATGAAGGTGATACGGAAATCAAAAAAGAACCGGATTATCTTGATATCCCTGCTTTTTTACGTAAGCAGTCAGATCAATAGACCTGTTTAAACCCTACTGAAAACATCGATTTTTGTGTGCTCAGTTTTTTATGAAACAGTTCTCTCTCGGTATCTTTATCTACTAAAATACCCTTTGTGCCTCTCGCGTAGAGGCCTTGAGATTGATGGGCTTATATTTTGCAATAAATTTAATGAAGTCATATTTGAAAATTTAGAATGATTCATCTCTATGTTAGAATTAAGTTAATTTGAAATAAAGATTGTGATTATTAATGATTGTTCTTAAATAAAACTGCGAGATAGTACGCATGATAAAACAAAAAACATTAAAACATGTTGTGAAAACAACCGGTGTTGGCCTGCATACAGGGAAAAAAGTGACTCTTACTATGCGACCTGCATCAGCAAACGATGGGATTATTTATCGTCGCGTTGATTTAAACCCCGTTGTTGAATTTTTTGCAGATCCTGAATCTGTACGTGACACCCAGCTTTGCACCTGCCTAGTAAATGAAAATAATATACGTATTTCTACGATTGAACATCTTAATTCTGCCCTCGCCGCATTCGGAATCGATAATGTGATTATAGAAGTTGATGCGCCTGAAGTGCCTATTATGGATGGTAGCGCCAGCCCTTTTATATTTTTATTACTAAATTCAGGCATCAAAGAACTCAATGCGCCAAAAAAATTTTTAAAATTAAAAGAAACCATCCGAGTTCAAAAAGATGATAAATGGGCCGAATTATCGCCATATGACGGTTTTCGCTTGGATTTTAGCATTGACTTTAAGCATCCTGCAATTCATGAAAATACTCAAAGCTACGGTTTTGATTTTTCTGCACAAACTTTTATCCTTGAGCTTAGCCGTGCCAGAACTTTTGGTTTTATAAAAGATATTGAATATCTGCAATCAAAAGGTCTCTGCTTGGGTGGCAGCTTTGACTGCGCTATTGTGATGGATGATTATCGTGTGCTCAATGAAGACGGTTTAAGGTTTGAAGATGAATTTGTTCGTCATAAAATGCTGGATGCCATCGGTGATTTATTTATTTGCGGTCACAACATTATTGGTGCTTTTTCTGCCTTTAAATCTGGCCATGCATTAAATAATCAGCTATTAAAAGCCGTTTTAGAGAATCAATCCGCTTGGGAGTATGTTACTTTTGAGCATGAAGAAGCTCCTATCTTATTTGGTCACTCGTTAGAGATGTGCTTTGTTCGATAAAGTCATCTGATTATTGACCCCTTCTTTGAGGTGTCTCGACTTTGTTTTGATCAGGGTGACTCGCTCACCTACTGACAATGGCCAAAAGGTCAAATTTAAACCCAGTGGTCAAAAAACATCTCCATGCCATCAACCTCTGAGCGAAGATGCCAACAGCCATCATTTTTCATCGAAACAGACTCTCAGTTCTCAGCACATCCCAAGCACTTAATAATTTTTTGCTTTAGCTTTAAGATTACAATAATCTCCAATGATATTTTTTTCATTTGATCCCTGATCTTGTGTGTTTTTCAGATTTTCGAGGAGGTTAGTATTCTACTTTTTTCTTCTTTAGGTAATGTTATTTATGACTTATGCTCTCGAATTATCACAACTGAAAAAAACCTATTCCACTGGAACAAAAGCGCTTCATGGAATTAACTTACATGTTAATAAAGGTGATTTTTATGCTTTGTTGGGCCCAAATGGCGCAGGGAAATCTACCATCATCGGCATTATCAGCTCTTTGGTAAACAAAACAGAAGGAAAAGTACAGGTATTTGGTGATGATATTGACAAAAATAGTATTCATGCCAAACGCCACCTTGGCTTGGTTCCACAGGAATTTAATTTTGCTTCTTTTGAAACCGTGCTCCAAATTGTGGTGACGCAAGCAGGTTACTATGGAGTACCTCGCAAAGAAGCGCAAATAAGAGCAAAAAAATATCTGACCCAACTTGATTTATGGAATAAACGTAATGAAACAGCCATTCGTTTGTCGGGCGGAATGAAACGCCGTTTAATGATTGCACGGGCTTTAATGCACCATCCAAAATTGCTTATTCTGGATGAGCCTACGGCTGGAGTAGACATTGAGCTAAGACGCTCTATGTGGTTTTTTTTACAAGAGCTTAATGCACAGGGTACTACTATTATTCTAACGACACATTATCTTGAAGAAGCGGAAATGCTTTGCCGTCATATTGGTATTATCCAAGGTGGAAAGCTGATAGAAAATACTTCCATGAAAAATTTATTAAGTAAATTGGAATCAGAAACCTTTATTTTAGACATCTCACTAAAAAGTCAATCGCCTCATCTGGAAGGTTATCTTTACCGCTTCATCGACGATATCACCCTTGAGGTCGACGTCAAACGTGGACAGGGGTTAAACAATGTATTTAGCCAGCTGAGTTCACAAGGGATCCAGATTCAAAGTATGAGGAATAAATCGAATCGCCTGGAAGAATTGTTTGTAAACCTGGTGAATAGAAAAGGGGGGGAAACATGATCCGCTTATATTGGATTGCCTTAAAAAGCATTTGGATGAAAGAAGTCAATCGTTTTACGCGAATATGGGTACAAACCCTGATCCCTCCTATGATCACCATGTCGCTCTATTTTGTTATTTTTGGTAAATTAATCGGCTCAAAAATTGGTCAAATGAACGGCGTCAATTATATGGAATTTATTGTTCCAGGTTTAATTATGATGTCTGTGATCACTAATGCGTATTCAAATGTTGCCTCCTCTTTTTTTAATGCAAAATTTCAGCGCAATATTGAAGAATTATTAGTCGCCCCTGTACCCACCCATATTATTATTATTGGCTATATGGGAGGAGGTATAGGGCGAGGTATTTGCGTTGGAATGCTTGTCAGTATTGTGTCGTTGTTTTTTGTTCCTTTTCAGGTTCATTCCTGGCCGATGGTTTTGCTCACCTTATTATTAACCAGTGTATTGTTTTCTTTGGCAGGTTTACTGAACGCGCTTTTTGCAAAATCTTTTGATGATATTAGCCTGATCCCAACTTTTATATTGACACCTTTAACTTATTTAGGCGGGGTCTTTTATTCACTCACATTGCTTCCTTCGTTTTGGCAATCGATATCCAAAGTGAATCCTATTGTTTATATGGTCAGTGGGTTTCGTTACGGGTTTCTAGGTTTTAAAGAGTTACCAATAAGTATCACAATAGGGGTGCTAATGACATTTATTGTTGTTTTTTATCTTTTGGTTTGGTATCTGATAGAAAAGGGATTTGGGCTACGTACCTAAATTTAAAACGAAAAAGAATATGCGATTGATCTGAACGAACGACCTCATCGCAGGATCTCTGAGGCCACCCCTCTATCTTATTTAAATAGATCCGCAGTGACAGTCAAATTACCCCCATTTTTACTCTGCCATTGACGAGTAATATGATAGTACTTCGCCCCTTTTTTTGCTGCCCGTTTGGCCACCTGGTAGGATACATCTGTCATGCTGGAAAAATGTCCTGTAAAAGTCACTCTATCGAAGGGCTTCATGTTTTTTGCCGCGATATTATTTAATTCCTCAATTTTTATTCCATTCGGTAAAGTTACCGAGTAACGACTTCCTACTGACGAATCTCTTTCAAAAAGACGACCTACCTTTTTGAAGGGATTCATCGAAGATTCTTCATGAATTGGTAAAATTTTCTTGGTGCCACCACCGCCTGCTGCCAAAGCCGCTTTACCATCATCTGAATCAGCGGGAGTAAAATTTGCGTTTGATGCAGGGCGTTTAGGCGCATTGGCTTCATAAATATAAGCCGTAATACTTTGATTGCCCCCTCTATTAGCGTCTATTTGACGAATAATAAAAAAAGCATCCGCTTTTTTTTCTGCGGCCTTTTTAGAAATGGCTTCATCAACGTCAGATTGACTACGAAAGAAACCGGTCACATTTACAGTATCAAATGGAAGTAATAGTTCCGATTCTTTTTGGGGTAATTCTTTCACGCCATTAAATATTCGATAATCATTTTTCTTTATAAGAACAGCGGCGTCTTTATGATAAAGATTTGCCGTGACTCGCCAATTTCCACCCCGATTAGTACTGTGAATGCCCTGAACATAAAAAGCATATGCAGAGAGTTTATCTGCCTGCCGTGACACAGCCTCTGCCACTTCACCAAGGTTATTAAAACGGCCATTTAATGTGATCTGTTTAAAAGACGTGAGAGTCTGTGCTTTTTCTGCTGATAATTCTTGAGCTGCCTTTACTTCAGGAAGGGTCCAAAATAATAAAATGAATGTGATAGCAGTACCATGTTTAAATTTCATAAAAAATTCCTTCGGGAATGACGTGATTTTTTCACGTATGAATGTGAATTCATTTCTTAAAGAGATAAGAAAAAAATGAGCGCGTCAATGAAAAACTTGAGATTAATGACGTCGTTCAAAAGCCAATCCCTTCCTTTCTACAAAACGCATCAATAAGGTCAATACTCCGTTGATGCAGAAATAAATGATACCTACGGCTAAAAATGCTTTGATATCGTAGGTTCTGCCGTATATCAACTGAGTGTAGCCCATCAGATCCATTAAGGTAATGGTGTATACCAGTGATGTACTTTTAAAAATCAATACCACTTCATTTGAATAAGAAGAAAGGGCGCGTTTCAAAGCAAAAGGCAACAAAACACGCAAAGCTTGCGTTTTTGACATCCCGAGAGCCTGGCAGGCTTCCCATTGGCCAACAGGGAGTGCCCGTAAAGCACCGTAAAATAACTGCGTGGTATAAGCGGCACTGTTTAACGTTAAAGCCATCATCGCGCATAACCAGGGCTGAGATAAAAAGTGCCATAACCAGGCGCAGCTGCGCAGAGAGGGAAATTGCCCAGGGCCATAATAAATTAAAAAAATTTGTATTAATAAAGGAGTACCGGTAAATAGTGTCAGATAAATTTTGACAATTGACGATAAAAATGGCCTATGTAGACCCAAAATAAGAGTTAAAACAATAGATAAACCTAAAGCAAAAAACAGAGAAAACGCGGTTAAGGTCACACTGATTTGCAGCCCATTGAGTATTTTCAATATATATTCAAACATGCCTTTTAAGTCCGTTCAAAACGGGTCGTGTAAATCTCAAGGCACTTTATCAAATATTGACTTATCAGCGTGATCACCAAATAAATCAAGGCGGCGATAAAGTACCAGGTAAAGGGTTCTTGAGTACGAACCGCAATATTTTTTGCTTGTAACATCACATCATTCACACTAATCAAAGACACTAACGCCGTATCCTTTAATAAAATCAGCCATTGATTCCCCAAACCTGGCAAGGCATGTCGCCACATTTGCGGCATAATAAGCCGAATAAAAATAAAGAACGAAGAAAGCCCTAAAGCTTGACCGGACTCTCTTTGTCCAAAAGAAATGGCTTTGAATGCCCCTCGAAAAATTTGAGCAGCATAAGCAGAATAAAGCAAAGCTAATGCGATGACAGCGCATAAAAATGGGCTAATTTCAAGGAAATTGGAATGACATTTAATAGGTAATTCAAATAGATAAAAATTTATGGTGAAGCCATCTGTCAGTAGTATAAAGAGTTCTGAAGATCCAAAATAAATAAAAAAAACGATTAAAATTTCAGGGAGCCCCCTTAATAAGATCCCCCATCCATGGATGAGATAACGAAGCCCTCTGTATTTTGATGATTCGCAGATCGCGAAAAGTATTCCTAAAAACAACCCAACTAACAGTGAACAAAGTGCTAAGGAAAGCGTCATTCCTGTCGCATTGAGTAAAGAAAAGAATTCATTCATTGATAAAATCAGCTCTTGGGAAACCATTTTTTGTAAATATGGTCATAGCTTCCATCCTGTTTGATTTGTTTTATTGCTTCATTTAACTTATTGAGTAATGAATCATCAGCTTGCTTGACTGCAATGCCCAAACCTACCCCAAAATAATTAGAGTCGGTAATTTTATTTCCCAGTGCACCCAGAGTTGGATTTTTTATCAGCCATTGATTGACTGCCGCTGTATCACCAAAAACAGCGTCCAATCGACCATTTTTAAGATCTAAAATGGCATTTTGATAAGTGCTATAAGAAATGGGGATCATTTCAGGATGTTCGTCCATCAAAAATTTTTGATGTGTGCTGCCATTTTGCATACCCACTCGTTTCCCCTGTAAATCGTCTATGCCAGCAAATTTACCGGTTTGAATAATAAATAAAGCGGAATTTTTACAATATGGGATCGTGAAAGCCACTTGTTTTGAACGTTCCGGAGTGATATCCAGCCCTGCGATAACAGCATCGATACGACGCGATTTAAGGCTTGGTATTAAGCTATCAAAGGCCTGATTTACAAAAACACACTCTATCTGCATTTTTTGACACAGTGCCTTCGCCAGGTCTATGTCAAATCCTTCGATTTCATTATGAGCACTCATAAACTCAAAAGGAGGATAAGAGGCCTCAGTCGCAAAACGAAGAATTTTTTTCTCAGCAAACACAGACAAACTGATCGCCAGGCTGACAAGGGCAAAAAATACAGAAAGGACTAATTTTTTCATTTTTAACTCCTGTTCTTACTATAAATGGAGCATCATGGATTCACGGTTTTTCACCATTCATGGTGTGGATGTTTAAAAATAGACTTAAAGAAATAAACTCCCGCCTAATGTGATAAATAATGGGCAAAGGCTTCTGTTTTGGGGTGTTTAAAGAGATTACAATCCCCCTCTTCTATTATTTTTCCATTTTCCATGTAAATAAGCCGAGTTGCTGTTTTACGGGCAAATTCAAGTTCATGTGTCACTATCACTTGTGTGATGCCTGTTTCAGAAAGTTCTCGAATAATATCCACCACTTGGGCCGTAATTTCAGGATCTAAGGCCGCTGTGGGCTCGTCAAATAATAAGACCTTAGGTTCCATCATAAGTGCTCGTGCAATAGCGACTCGCTGCTGTTGTCCTCCAGAAAGATGCAACGGATAACGATCTGAAAAATTCTGCAAACGTAAACGAGCCAGCAACTTTTCAGCCCTAAAACGCGCTTCCTGTTTAGAAAGCCCCAGTAACCAGCAAGGCGCTTCTATTAAATTTTGCATCACCGATAAATGTGGCCAAAGATGATATTGCTGAAATACCATACCCACGTTTTTTCGTAATTCACGAATAATGTTTTCTGATAAATTTTCATTGAAATCGAAACGATGCCCTGCAATCTGCAAGATTCCAGAACCCGGCATTTCAAGCAAATTTAATACTCGCAATAAAGAGCTTTTGCCTGCACCGCTGGGCCCAAGTAAGACTAATATCTCCCCTTCAGGACAATATAATCTGATATTGCAAAGTGCTTGTTGTGAACCGTAATAACAGTTAATGCCTTTTAGTTGAATACTCATTGACCTGATTTTAGTGAAATCTTAAGTGCGCCAGAGAGTAGCTTTCATAGAATGTGGATGCAATATTTATTGGCAAAATTTTATTATTTTTGAGAGGTTTCTTTACCAACGAACGCTATCACATGGTATCCAGTGCAGAAAAACCGTTCAGATTCAGTACACTTACAATATAGATATAAATAAAAAAATGAATAATCAAATTATGAAAAGCTTTTTAATTAAAGAACTGAATTTAAATAAAGATGAAAACATAAAGATTACCGCTATCGGAGGTATAACAAATAAAAATTACCTAATATTAACGAAAAAAATGAAATTAGTGCTTCGTGTACCTGGTGTTGCTACTGAGAATTTTATTAATCGTCATAATGAAAAAAATAACAGCGAATTAGTTTTTAAAATGGGTATCAATCCAGAAACAATTTATTTTGATACTATAAGTGGAATAAAAATAACTCAATACATTCCTGATTCAGAAACATTCAGCCCGGGCCTTGTAAGAAAAAAAAATAATATTGAAAATATCAGTCTTTGTTTTCGTCAATTGCATCAATCAAATATTAAATTTTGTAATGAATTTAATGCTTTTTCTGAATATAAAAAATATCAACATATTTTAAATTTAAAACATGACCATGATGGTATTTATCATAATAAAATGCTGGTTGAATTTTTTTATAAAACAGAAAAAATTTTAGACAGGTTGAATAAAGATAGATGCCCTTGTCATAACGATTTAGTTGCAGAAAATATTGTTAAAAGTGGAGATAAAATCTATTTAATTGATTGGGAATATTCCGGCATGAATGATCCCATGTGGGATTTAGCGCCGCATTTTCTAGAATGTCAGTTTAACAGTGAAGAAGAACAAATATTTTTAACGTATTATTTTGAAAGAAATATCCCTAAGGAATCCAAACAAAAAATACTGTTATTTAAATTTATGCAGTATGTACTATGGCCCCTTTGGGCAAAAGTCAAAGAACAATATGATGACAATTTTGAAAAATATGACATAAATCGATTCAAAAATGCATATCAATTCATGCGTCAATATCAAGAGCAATATGAAAAATAATAAAAAATCAGAAATGATAGATTCTGGTACATAGACAAAACCAGATGCCTTTAGACGCCCTTTGCGTAAACCGTTGCAGATGCTAGAGTGACCAGATTTTATGAAATCTACTTTCTGAAAAACTTGCAGCGAGGTTACGCGAGCCGTCCGTTATCATGTTTTTAATAAGGATAAAATTTGTGGAATTACTTTCTTTGTATGGCCTGTTTTTAGCAAAAATGATCACCATATTAGGTGCCTTTGCGGTATTTGCTGTACTCATCATCCATATTCGACAACGTAAATCAGACCAAACTGGTGAACTGAAATTTTTTGATTTAGGGAAAAAATATAAAGAGATAGAAGAACAAATTCGTTTATTTAAAATGTGTGAATCAGAACAAAAAATTTTTCATAAGACGAAAAAAAAACAAAAAAAGCTTAAAGCAAAATTCAAAAAGCAAAAGATGACATCGGGCCAACACCATTCACAGAAACCTTGTATTTACGTTATTGATTTTAACGGAAGCATAGACGCCCATCAGGTCAGTTCCTTAAGAGAAGAGGTCTCCGCTATATTGAGTGTGATGACGAAAGAAGACAGTGTTTTTCTTCGTTTAGAAAGCCCAGGGGGAGTTGTTCATGGCTATGGCTTGGCCGCATCACAATTAGCGCGTTTTCGTCAAGCTGGCGTTTCTTTAGTGGTCTCGGTCGATAAAATTGCGGCCAGTGGAGGTTATATGATGGCTTGTGTCGGAGATCATATTTTGTCTGCGCCTTTTGCCATCATAGGTTCGATTGGCGTCGTAGCACAAATTCCTAACTTTCATCGTTTTTTACAAAAAAATAATATTGATGTTGAATTGCATACGGCAGGTGAGTTTAAGCGAACATTAACCGTATTTGGCGAAAATACAGAGCAAGGGCGTGAAAAGTTTTGTGAAGAATTAAATGAAACCCATCTTTTGTTTAAGCAATTTGTACAGGAAAAACGCCCTCAGATTGATATCAACACCGTGTCAACCGGTGAGCATTGGTTTGGCGTTCAAGCCAAAGAGAAAGGTCTGGTAGACAGCATAGGTACGAGTGATGATTGGTTGATTTCAAAAATGGAAAATCATCAAATCATCCGTGTATCGTATCAAACCCATAAAAGCTTAATAGAGCGCTTAACAGGCAGTATGGTAAAAAGTGCGGATCGTTTATTATTGCGCTGGTGGCGGAGAGGAGAAAAACCCTTCATCTAAAAAACAATCTGGCGACGCTTGTAAATAATCAATATATTTGAACTCAAGAAAACATGAATCAATCTTTCTTTTTTTGAATTTATGGCATGGAATCAATTTTGCCCTTTTTTTTAAAAATTTTAATTCAGGTAATAAAAAATTATGGGTAAATCGCTCGTGATAGTTGAGTCTCCGGCTAAAGCCAAAACAATTAATAAATATTTAGGCAGTCATTATGTGGTGAAATCGAGTGTAGGGCATATCCGCGATTTACCAAAAAGT
Source organism: Candidatus Hamiltonella defensa 5AT (Acyrthosiphon pisum) (assembly GCF_000021705.1). Lineage (NCBI taxonomy): Bacteria > Pseudomonadati > Pseudomonadota > Gammaproteobacteria > Enterobacterales > Enterobacteriaceae > Candidatus Williamhamiltonella > Candidatus Williamhamiltonella defendens. Next base: position 1,608,130 of record NC_012751.1, on the reverse strand, counting down.
GGTTCTAATAATAAAAAAAACGCTTCAGAAATCATAAAAAAACAAAAGACTGAAAAAAAGATGTTTCAAGATCATCAAAGTAGCCTGATCAAACGTATGGGGATTGATCCCTATCATGGCTGGAAGGCGCAATATGAAATTTTATCTGGTAAAGAAAAAGTGGTTTCCGAATTGAAAGCCTTAGCAGCAAAGGCAGATCATATCTATTTGGCGACAGACTTAGATCGTGAAGGGGAAGCGATTGCGTGGCATTTACGTGAAGTCATTGGCGGTGATCCCCAGCGTTTCAGTCGGGTGATTTTCAATGAAATCACCCAAAATGCGATTCAACAGGCTTTTAAAAAGCCAGGCGAATTAAATATGAATCGCATTCATGCTCAACAGGCTCGGCGATTTATGGATCGTGTTGTGGGTTATATGGTATCTCCCCTTTTGTGGAAAAAAATCGCCCGTGGGCTATCCGCAGGGCGAGTGCAATCTGTTGCTGTCCGCCTCGTCGTAGAAAGAGAAAGAGAAATCAAAGCTTTTGTGCCTCAAGAATATTGGCATTTAGAGGCAAATCTGTTGACACCACAGAAAATCATGATCCCCATGATGGTAAGTCATTTTGAAGGTGAGCCTTTTAAACCTTTGAATCGAGAGCAAACCTATGCTGCGGTTAACGATCTAGAAGATGCACAATATGTTGTTTTAGACCGAAAAGACAAACCGACCAGCAGTAAAGCGGGCGCACCTTTTATTACCTCCACGTTACAACAAGCAGCAAGCACTCGCTTAGGGTTTGGCGTTAAAAAAACCATGTTGATGGCGCAAAGGTTATATGAAGCAGGTCACATCACTTATATGCGTACTGATTCCACACATCTCAGCCAGGACGCATTAAGCATGGTGAGGAATTATATTCAGAAGCATTTTGGCAATCGTTATTTAATTTCACCTGCTTATGAATATGGCAATAAAAAAAATGCCCAAGAAGCGCACGAAGCCATAAGACCCTCGAATGTTGACGTGTTCTCAGAACAGTTAGAAGACATGGAACCAGATGCGAGAAAGCTGTATCAGCTGATATGGCGTCAGTTTGTGGCCTGCCAAATGACCCCGGCTCAATACGATGTGACCACTTTGATCGTAGAGGCAAAAAACTATCAATTACGGGCTAAAGGCCGGACCTTGCGGTTTGATGGCTGGACTAAAGTGATGCCGGCTTTGCGCAAAGGAGACGAGGAGGAGACTTTGCCAATCATAGCCGTCGGGACTTCTATGCATTTAGAAAAATTGATTCCCAGCCAACATTTCACCAAGCCGCCTGGCCGCTATAGTGAAGCTTCTTTGGTTAAGGAATTAGAAAAACGCAGCATAGGGCGCCCTTCCACTTATGCCACTATTATTTCCACTGTTCAGGAGCGAGGTTATGTCCGCATTGAAAATCGCCGTTTCTATGCAGAAAAGATGGGTGAGATCGTCACAAATCGCTTAGAAGAAAATTTTCGTGAATTGATGAATTATGATTTCACCGCTCGTATGGAAAATGCATTAGATCAAATTGCTCAGCATCAAGCAGAATGGAAAAAGGTGCTGGATGAATTTTTCAGTGAATTTAGCGAGCAACTGAATATCGCTGAAAAAGATCCCTCAGAAGGGGGAATGCGTCCAAATTCAATGGTGATAATGGATATTAATTGCCCTGCTTGCGGCCAAAAAATGGGGATACGTACAGCCAGCACGGGTGTTTTCCTGGGTTGCTCGAGTTACGCGTTACCTCCGAAAGAACGTTGCAAAACGACGCTTAATTTGATCTCAGAAAATGAAATTTTAAATCTTCTTGATGGAGATGAAGCAGAGACTAATGCATTACGTTCGCGACGCAGGTGTGAAAAATGCGAAACTGCGATGGACAGTTATCTGCTTGATACAGCGCGGAAATTACATATTTGTGGTAACAACCCTATCTGTGATGGATATCAAATGGAGCAGGGGGAGTTTCGTATTAAAGGGTATGAAGGTCCGATCGTAGAATGTGACAAATGTGCGCATGAAATGCATTTAAAAGTGGGGCGTTTTGGTAAATATATGGGATGTACGAATGAAGAATGCAAAAATACCCGTAAGATTTTGCGTAATGGAGAAGTGGCTCCCCCGAAAGAAAATCCCGTGCCTTTACCTGAATTACTCTGTGAAAAATCTGATGCTTATTTTGTGTTGCGTGATGGAGCGGCAGGTTTGTTTCTTGCGGCCAACACCTTTCCTCGATCACGTGAAACCAGAGCTCCCCGAGTGGAAGAATTACAGCGTTTTAAAGATAGGCTTCCAGAAAAATGGCATTATCTCGTCGAGGCGCCCCTAAAAGATACAGAGGGGAATAAAACATTCCTCCGTTTTAGTCGTAAAACGAAGGAGCAGTATATTTCTTCTGAAAAATCAGGAAAAGCAACAGGTTGGTGTGCATTTTACATTGATGGGCAATGGGTTGAAGGTAAAAAAAGACCTCTTGTAAAGTCGTAAATAGAGTGATGAATGTAATGTAAGAAGGCGAGAACCAAAGATTTTGCTCAATCGGAGCGTCTCTGTGCTTTATAAAAGGATATTTTAAAGATGAAATTACAGCAACTTCGTTATATTGTTGAAATTGTTAACCATGATCTTAATTTATCTTCTACTGCAGCGGGTTTATATACCTCTCAACCAGGAATCAGTAAACAGATTAAAATGTTAGAAGAAGAACTTGGAATACAAATTTTTGCACGCAATGGAAAACATTTGACAGAGATCACCGTGCCTGGAAAAAAAATCATGGTGATGGCTCAAGAAATATTAGCGAAAGTGAGTTTAATCAAAGCTGTGGCAACAGAATATAAAGCGCCAGATCAAGGAGTATTATGTATCGCAACCACTCATACTCAGGCCCGATACACATTACCTAAATTGATCAAAGGGTTTATTAAAAATTATCCTAAGGTGTCCTTACATATACATCAAGGTTCGCCAATTCAGATTGCGGACGCTTTGTCAAAGGGTAAAGTGGATTTGGCTATTACCACTGAGGATGAAGATTTATATGGTGACGCGGTGATGTTGCCTTGCTATCGGTGGAGGCGGATCATCGTTGTTAAGCCTGATCATCCCTTAGCCCACCGAACTTCTTTTAACATTCAAGAATTAGCGGCTTATCCGATCGTGACCTATACCTTTGGTTTTACAGGACGCTCAACCTTAGATAAAGCGTTTTATGCCTCCGGTTTAACACCGAATATTGCTTTTACGGCCACAGATGCAGATGTTATAAAAACTTATGTACGTTTGGGTCTAGGGGTAGGCGTGATTGCTAATATTGCGATGGATCCTATACAAGACAGTGATTTAATTCGTATTGACGCTCGCGCTATTTTTGATGACAGCATCACTCATATTGGTTTTCGTCGCCATACTTTTTTACGTGGTTATATGTATGATTTTGTAAAGCGTTTCGCCCCCCATCTCACTCGAACACTTGTGGATAAAGCATGTTCCTTGCACTCCCATCAACAAATAAAAGGGCTGTTTGAGAATATTACTCTCCCTGTTTTATAAAAATTTCCGCTTCAAATGAAAAAAAACAGGCACTTTAAGCAGGAGCAAAGGGATGAAAACAAAAACATTAATTCTTTATTCGACTAGGGAAGGGCAAACAAAGAAAATTGCCTCTTTTATTGCAGATAAATTATCATTTTCGATGACATCTGAGATCAAGGCTCTTTCTGGAGCCATGGACATTAACCTGAAATCCTATCAACAGGTGATCGTCGGTGCATCTGTACATTATGGCCGTTTTAACCGAATCTTAAATCAGTTCATCAAACAACATATTGTGCTTTTAAATCAAATGCCGACGGCTTTTTTTTCCGTGAATTTATTGGCTCGAAAGCCAGAGAAGTGTTCCCCACAAACCAACAGTTATGTCCGTCAATTTCTATTAAAAACACCTTGGAAGCCCCTGTTATCTGAAGTATTTGCCGGGGCGTTGCGTTATCCGCATTATCGCTGGTGGGATAAAATGCTGATTCAGCTCATTATGAGTTTAACGCAGGGTGAAACCGATACCAGTAAAGAAGTGGAATATACTGACTGGAATCAAGTTAATATTTTTTGTCAAAATTTTTTAAAAATAATTCAAAATTGATAAAACGGTATTGTTCAGCAAAGTGTCATCAATCAAAATGCAGTCAATTTTGTAAATTGAATCGAGCCGTGCAGATTTAGGATCATTTTTTCAGTTTAAAAATGCGTTATTAAATTAAAAATAAATCATAGCTATAAACTACTCTTTAATTAATCAAAATAAAATGAGAACCGCTCTAAAAAATATCAAGCATACATGGACGAAGGCCAATAGCCCTCAGATGAATGGGATATCTGTGAGCGGTTTCATAAAACAATGTTATAAATAAATCCTTTTTATATTCCTTTAATGTGTATCTAACTCTTCTAAACTCTCTTTGAATTTTTTTCTGATTTTTCTCTCAATCGGTTGACCTGTTTCTGAATCGAAATAACGGGTAGGCTAAATATCCGACGGATGGACCCCTAAACATTCGGCAATCAGCCATTCTCCCTTAGGCCAAGGTCTTATTAATGTATTAGCTAAAGTGGAAGAGCCCAATCCTGATTGTCTAGATAAAGCCGCTAATGTGATTTTCTTTTTACGCAATGCTGCAATAATATCGGCTGAATGCCAATCAGATTTCCTTAAAATCATTGTTTATCCTTCTTTATTGTAAGATACTGGTTAATTAATGTTATAACTAACTTGCTTTCATTAGTTATTTTTTGAACTTAAAGGTTTTTATTCGGAAATTATATCATTATTTTTTAGAAAAAATTTCCTAAATTTTTCTAAAAATCGTTTTTTGTTAAGTACATCTCAATAAACAAAAAAAATGATACAAAAAAAATACATTTTTTAAAAAAAATCTTTAAAATCAAAATGTTGAATTTTTTTCAAAAAATAAATGAATTAAAAAAACGACGAGATTTATCTGAATTGAAAAACAAAATGATGATTTTTATTGTTTTCAACAAATCAATTAACATTTAAATGAAATCAGAGGTAAACAGTTCTATGGATAAGGAATGGTTTTCGGCTAAGGAATTAATTCATTCCCCCGGGCTTCCGTCTTCAACGCAAGGGATTAATCAAATGGCGCGCCGACAAGGTTGGAAACATCGGCGTCGGTTAGGCGTTCAGGGGAAGGCACTTGAATATCACATTGATAGTTTACCAAAACCAATTTTAAAACAGTTAAGGTTAAAGGAAGACGCTGAAAAGTATAGCTTAAATCAACAGGATCCATTTACTATCTGGATAGAAGCGTACCGCCAATTAACAGATTCTGAACGTGAAAAACTGATTGCGTTTCTTTTTCGTGAAGGTATTCAAGGGTTAATAAAAAGACTGAGTAACGATTAATCAACCATTTTGATGGTTTTGCTTTCAGATATATTGAAGAAAAAAATTAAAATGAACGCTTCACAGCGAAATAAGCAAGGCTCTCTAGCGCTGTACGATAAGAATTTTTAGGTAAAATTTGTAGTGCTGAGATGGCTTTATTCGCTTCTTCTTTTGCTCGATTCAACGTATATCCCAATGATCCACATTGTTTCATAATGTTGAGTATTTGAGGAAGCGATTGACGCGCATTTCCTCGTTTAATTGCGAATGAAATCATCTGCTTTTGTTCTTCTGTTCCATGATGCATGGCATGTAGTAGTGGTAAAGTCGCCTTACCTTCATCAAGGTCATCCCCAATGTCTTTGCCAAAAAGATTGCCCTTTGAATTGTAATCAAGCAGATCATCGATTAATTGATATGTTGTTCCAAGATAACAGCCATAACTTTGCAGTGCTGATTCTTGTTCTGGGCTTGCTTTTGCCAAGATGGCCGCAGATTGTGAGGCGGCTTCAAACAAACGCGCTGTTTTGCTATATATGACTTTCATATAATCATATTCGGTAATGTTCACATTATTACAATACATTAATTGCTGTACCTCCCCTTCAGAAATCACATTAGTGGCTGAAGACATCACTTTTAGGATGCGCATTGAACCTAAATCAGTCATCATCTGAAATGCTCGGGTGTAAATAAAATCTCCAACCAAGACACTTGCAGAATTACCAAAAACGGTATTTGCTGTTTTTTTCCCACGACGCAGATCAGATTTATCGACGACATCATCGTGCAACAAGGTTGCGGTATGAATAAATTCTATTAATGCGGCCACAATAATATGTTGATCGCCTTTATAATTTAATGCGCGAGCCGATAAAATTGAAATCATGGGGCGAATACGTTTTCCACCCCCATTAATAATATAAGCGCTTAATTGATTGACAAGCTCTATATCAGAATGCATCTGATCGATGATAATGACATTTAACGCTGCCATGTCTTCTTTAGTTAATGCTTTAATTTCTTTTAAATTCATTGTCTTATTAAAAATTTTTCTTAAAAAATTAGAAAGAGAAATAAAGTTATTGTACTTAAAAAATCAGTCAATGACTCTAAATTTGATGAAAATGATGCTAAAAGCGTTCTTCCTGGAAGACAGTTTATGACCACAGAACCCTAATCAGCCCGTCGCTCAGTCTGATAAGGCAAAGAGTATGCCAGTTGAACCTACGCTAGCGCATTTAGAAAAAAACCGAAATTCTTTTAAAGATTTAGGTGATACTTTAGCATTCTAGAAAAAATTATATTTAATAAACCGAACAAGACCTCCAGGCTATTTTTAACGTCATTTTTTGTCAAAGAAGTTGTTTATTTTTCTCAACAAGTTAGTCCTTATTGCTCTTCTCAGACACGCAGAGATCTATTTCTCGAGCCATTGAGAAATGCCTGTTATAGCGCCGCTTATTTCGCTCAAAAGGGATCACTTGAGCACCAAGATTATTCCCTTTGGATTAGTGATGATAAAATGAGCAACATTCTTCAAATGACGAGCATAAAGTAAATGGTTTTCTTAAAAATTCTTTAGGGCCAAATAAAACGTCGCCTTCTCAAAGTCAGCCAGAGGGCGGGAGTGAAAATCCTTATTAATAGTGCCATATATGATTATCAGAAACTGAATAGTAAAGTTTTTAAAAATACGACGCTGATCTCAAATTTAAATTTTACTCGACACTTTTATATAATTTTTATTATAAAAACGTTAAAAAACATTTAAAATTCATTACTCAGTGCATAGTTTCGTGAATTAATTGATATATAAAGAGTAAAACAGGATCATCAAAAATGATGGACAAAACATTAAGTCGAAGAGAAATAGGTTTTCGCTATGAAATGATCGCCCGCCGTTATCTTGAAAAAGCGGGTTTGGTTTTTAAAGAGTCTAATGTTACTCTTCGGAGCGCTGAGATCGATCTTATTATGCGTGATCAAAAAACATGGGTTTTTGTTGAGGTTCGATTTAAACGAAATTCTTTTTTTGGAAGTGCGGCCGACAGCATCAATAACAAAAAGCAAAAACGCTTACGTGATGCGGCCGCAATCTGGCTATCAAAACGTGGAAGCCATTTTAATACATCCTATCGTTTTGACGTTTTTGCCATTACTGGCAATCAATTCGAATGGTTTCAAAACGCATTTAATTAAATACGATCTTTTAACTAATCATTTTTATTATGAGAGTGGTTATATTACGTGTTGGATAGAATCAAACATTACTTTACTGAAAGTATTCAAACCCAAATTGCTGCTGCAGAAGCCTTGCCTCAGTCCTTGTGTTATGCTGTAACCCTCCTTGTACAAGCATTAACGAATGGCAATAAAATTCTTTGCTGTGGTAACGGTTCATCCACAGCTAATGCTCAGCGTTTTGTCACCAATATGATCGATCGTTTTGAAACAGAACGCCCTAGCTTACCGGCCATCACTTTAAGTTCAGACAACATATTGCTTACCGCGATGAATTACGAACATTTGCATTATGAAATTTATGCACGGCAAGTACAGGCTTTAGGTCAATCAGGGGATATCTTTTTTGCCATTTCGACTCGAGGTAATCATCCTGCCATCATTAAAGGTGTTGAAGCTGCACTCACTCGTAATATGCAAATTATTGCATTGACAGGCGATGATGGAGATGAGCTACAAGGTCTTTTAGGAGAAAATGATGTTGAGATTCGAGTGCCTTCTTCTCGTAGCGTGGGTGTTGAACAAGTACATATGGTCGTTGTGAACTGTTTATGTGATTTAATTGATCATATTTTATTTCTTCAGCAGGATCATGAATGGGAGAAAAAATGAAAATAAATTTGGCGGCTATCGTGTTAAGCAGCGTGATTTTGCAGGGTTGTGTAGGTGCCGTATTGATTGGGGCTGCTGCTGTTGCGACAAAATCAGCGGTTGATCCGCGCACAATAGGAACGCAGGTCGACGATAGCACCTTAGAGCTACGTGTCATTAATGCAATTAATAAAGATCCAAAATTAAAAAAAGAAGCAAAAATATCAGTGACGGCTTATCAGGGTAAAATTTTGCTGACGGGTGAAGCACAGTCCTCTGAACTTTCGGAACGTGCAAAAGCGATTGTTGCTAAGGTAGAAGGAGTGAGTGAAATATACAATGAAATTCGTCAGGGGCGGCCCGTTGATTTAGCAACCACTTCATCGGACATATGGATCACCACTAAAGTTCGTTCTCAGCTTTTATCCATACTTTCGATAAAATCATCAAAATTAAAGGTAGTAACAGAAAATGGAGAAGTATTTTTATTGGGCTTACTGACAAGAAAAGAAGGTGAATCTGCAGCAGAAATAGCCAGTAAAGTGAGTGGTGTCAAGCACGTTACTACTGCATTTACTTATGTTAAATAAGCTTTTAACAGATATGAGATATGGCACTTTTAATAAAGTAATTTTTTTTAATTAATTGTAAGCTACTCTTATATAAGCTAATAAGGTTTTTAATGTTACCCATATGGGCTTTGTTATCACTTCTCGTGACATAGTTATCCTCTTACTTTATCTGTCACTTTATATAACATAATTGATTGTTTAGGCACACACCATAACAAGCAGAAGCATATCTGTGTCTCTGCGTTTTTAAATAGCTTTTTATTTTTAAAATAATTTTTTTGACCATCCAAGTTTTGTATTCAGTCTATTAATATAAATGTAATCTTTTGGATGGATTAAATTGAGATGATGAGCGCTTTTATAAATGACCACTTCTTGATCATTTCCAATCGATAAAACTGTTTGGCTATCACAACTTATTTTTAGATTATGATTTGAATTTTTAAATTTTAAACAAATTTTACTGTTGCTGTTAATTACCAAAGGTCTAGCAGAAAGGGTATGGGGAAACATAGGAACTAACAAAATAGCTTCCAAAGTAGGAGTTAAAATTGGTCCGCCTGCAGAGAGCGAATAAGCGGTAGAACCGGTAGGAGTAGCAATGATCAATCCATCAGAACGCTGAGAAAAAGCAAAAAGATCATCAATCCATACTTCAAATTCAATCATATGAGCGACTTTCTCTGGATGTAACACCATTTCATTAATTGCAGTTCCAGTTAAATTAGGTGTTCTCGGGCAGCTCGAGTTGTTTGGCTCAATCAATGTTAGAGAAGACTTTACCTGCGTTTCTAATAAAAAACGTCGTTCGGTGAGATATTCACCTTTTAACACTTCGGAAAGTTCTTTTTGTACATTATCTGGGCTTAAATCAGTTAAAAAACCGAGGTTTCCTCGGTTCACTCCTATTACTTTGATATCATATTGCGCTAATATTCTCGCTGCACCTAGCATATTACCATCTCCCCCTACTACTATGGCGAGATCGGATTGACTACCAATATCTTTTAGGCTAGCTGTCGTCACATCTCTTAGAGAAAGAGCATCTGCAATCTCTCGCTCAACAATAACTGTGTAATTTTCAGATTTTAGCCAGTGATATAACATATGATGAGTTGCTAAAGCCTCTGAATCTCTAGGGCGACCAAGAATACCTATGCTATTAAATTTTTTATTCATTCGTTTGTATTGTCTCACACGATCTTATCGTTACTGTAGATTGTAATTAATTCACTTGAATCATGGCGAGTGATCCCCATAATAAACTTAAATTTTAACATGCATGCTAAATCGAATTAGGAGAAAAATTAAGATGAGCGAGAAACAATCTGAAGAAGAAAGTTTTGATATAAATTTAGAAAAACAAGCAGAAGAGCAGATAGATCAACAAACTTCAACACCAGTAGAAAATGATGAATCTCATTTTATTAAAAAAGAAAGTGAAAAAAGTAGCGATATTATTACAATGAAAGCTCGAATTTTAAAATTAGAATCTCAATTAACGGATGCATTAAAGCGTGAGAATGAAAATTTGTTAAGGCATAAAGCGAATGAACAGAATATTCACCGTAGTACTCAAAGAGATATAGAGAAGGCGCATAAATTTGCTCTTCAAAAATTTGCCTATGACCTACTGCCTGTAATTGACAACCTAGAGCGCGCCTTAGAAACAGTGAATAAATCTGAGAAGGGAGCGAATCCAATAATTGAAGGCATTGAACTCACATTAAAATCGTTATTAGATACTGTCAATAAATTTGGTATAGAAGTGGTTGAATCTGAATGTAATCTACCCTTCAATCCGGATATTCATCAAGCCGTGGGAGTTGTTGAATCAGATATGCATGAACCTAACCATATTACTTCTATCGTCTGTAAAGGTTATACTTTAAATGGTCGATTATTACGCCCAGTCATGGTTAAGGTATCATCAAAAAAAACATCATAAAATGTAATTTCTCACGCCCAATGAATTTATTTGTCAACAGTTGACTCGATTTTCTGCAGAATTTCAGAATTAACTATAAACCTCAAAATATACGAGACGTTAAATGTAATTAATTAGCATGATAGATGTGTATTGTAATGGAAGAAAGGGATGTAAAGGAGTTGACGGGAGAGAATAAGTGAGTAGAATGCGCGGTCATGTTGTGATTAGGAAGCAGCTCTTTAAAAATTTATCAGATAATGTGTGTGTGCACTGAAGTGAGAGGGAATGATATTAACGTTATGATGTTGAGCAAACAGAGATGTTTGTGAGACGAAGAGAATAAGAAGTAAGAATTGAAGAGTTTGATCATGGCTCAGATTGAACGCTGGTGGCAGGCCTAACACATGCAAGTCGAGCGGCATCGAGTGATCGCAGTTTACTGAGTTCATGTCGGCGAGCGGCGGACGGGTGAGTAAAGTCTGGGAATCTGGCCGAAGGAGGGGGATAACTGCTGGAAACGGCAGCTAATACCGCATGAAGTCGCGAGACCAAAGTGGGGGACCTTCGGGCCTCACGCCTTCGGATGAGCCCAGATGAGATTAGCTGGTAGGTAAGGTAAAGGCTCACCTAGGCGACGATCTCTAGCGGGTCTGAGAGGATAGCCCGCCACACTGGAACTGAGACACGGTCCAGACTCCTACGGGAGGCAGCAGTGGGGAATATTGCACAATGGGCGAAAGCCTGATGCAGCCATGCCACGTGTGTGAAGAAGGCCTTCGGGTTGTAAAGCACTTTCAGCGAGGAGGAAGCGATAAATGCAAATACCATTTATTTTTGACGTTACTCGCAGAAGAAGCACCGGCTAACTCCGTGCCAGCAGCCGCGGTAATACGGAGGGTGCGAGCGTTAATCGGAATAACTGGGCGTAAAGGGCATGTAGGCGGTGAGTTAAGTCAGATGTGAAATCCCCGAGCTCAACTTGGGAATGGCATTTGAAACTGGGTCGCTAGAGTTTTCTAGAGGGGGGTAGAATTCCAGGTGTAGCGGTGAAATGCGTAGATATCTGGAGGAATACCGGTGGCGAAGGCGGCCCCCTGGAGAAAGACTGACGCTGAGGTGCGAAAGCGTGGGGAGCAAACAGGATTAGATACCCTGGTAGTCCACGCTGTAAACGATGTCGATTTGGAGGTTGCGGTCTTGAACTGTGGCGTCCGGAGCTAACGCGTTAAATCGACCGCCTGGGGAGTACGGCCGCAAGGTTAAAACTCAAATGAATTGACGGGGGCCCGCACAAGCGGTGGAGCATGTGGTTTAATTCGATGCAACGCGAAGAACCTTACCTACTCTTGACATCCACGGAATTGTGCAGAGATGCGCAAGTGCCTTCGGGAACCGTGAGACAGGTGCTGCATGGCTGTCGTCAGCTCGTGTTGTGAAATGTTGGGTTAAGTCCCGCAACGAGCGCAACCCTCGTCCTTTGTTGCCAGCGCGTAGAGGCGGGAACTCAAAGGAGACTGCCGGTGATAAACCGTAGGAAGGTGGGGACGACGTCAAGTCATCATGGCCCTTACGAGTAGGGCTACACACGTGCTACAATGGCGTATACAAAGGGATGCGAACCTGCGAGGGAAAGCGGAACTCAGAAAGTACGTCGTAGTCCGGATTGGAGTCTGCAACTCGACTCCATGAAGTCGGAATCGCTAGTAATCGTAGATCAGAATGCTACGGTGAATACGTTCCCGGGCCTTGTACACACCGCCCGTCACACCATGGGAGTGGGTTGCAAAAGAAGTAGGTAGCTTAACCGCAAGGAGGGCGCTTACCACTTTGTGATTCATGACTGGGGTGAAGTCGTAACAAGGTAACCGTAGGGGAACCTGCGGTTGGATCACCTCCTTAACTATAAACTCTCACTATCAGTGTCCACTCACATTATCTGATAAATCATGAAAAAAGACGCTGTCCCCTTCGTCTAGAGGCCTAGGACACCGCCCTTTCACGGCGGTAACAGGGGTTCGAACCCCCTAGGGGACGCCACAGAGATGTGTTCAAAACTATCTTAAAAACAGCTTCAGTGTTTTCAAGAAATTGCTCTTTAAAAATAAGGGATAAGCAAGAGATTGTAAGTCAGAAACAATTTCGGGTTGTAAGGTTAAGTAATGAAGCGTACAGGGAGGATGCCTAGGCAGTCAGAGGCGAAGAAGGGCGTGTTAATCTGCGAAAAGCGACGGTAAGCTGATAAAAAGCGTGTTAGCCGTTGATACCCGAATGGGGCAACCCAGTGCAGAATATGCACTATCGTAATATGAATAAATAGTATTGCGAGGCAAACCAGGGGAATTGAAACATCTCAGTACCCTGAGGAAAAGAAATCAACCGAGATTCCCTAAGTAGCGGCGAGCGAAAGGGGAGGAGCCCGGAGTCACCATCTTTGCGCAATTAGGGGAATCGTTTGGGAAGACGAGCCATAGAGGGTGATGGCCCCGTACCTGAAAATTGCAGCAGAGTGAGCTCGAAGAGTAGGACGGGACACGTGATATCCTGTTTGAAGATGGGGGGACCATCCTCCAAGGCTAAATACTCCTGACTGACCGATAGTGAACCAGTACCGTGAGGGAAAGGCGAAAAGAACCCCGGGAGGGGAGTGAAATAGACCCTGAAACCCTGTACGTACAAGCAGTGGGAGCTTCGAAGCAATGAGAAGTGACTGCGTACCTTTTGTATAATGGGTCAGCGACTTATATTTTGTAGCAAGGTTAACCGAATAGGGGAGCCGAAGGGAAACCGAGTCTTAACTGGGCGATGAGTTGCAAGGTATAGACCCGAAACCTAGTGATCTAGCCATGTGCAGGTTGAAGATGTGTTAATCCACATTGGAGGACCGAACCGACTTATGTTGAAAAATGAGCGGATGACATGTGGCTGGGGGTGAAAGGCCAATCAAACTAGGAGATAGCTGGTTCTCCCCGAAAGCTATTTAGGTAGCGCCTCGTGGGTTTATCTTCGGGGGTAGAGCGCTGTTTTGGCTAGGGGGCCATCCCGGCTTACCAACCCAATGCAAACTGTGAATACCGAAGAATATGACCACGGGAGACACACGGCGGGTGCTAACGTCCGTCGTGGAGAGGGAAACAACCCAGACCGCCAGCTAAGGTCCCAAAGTCATGGTTAAGTGGGAAACGATGTGGGAAGGCTTAGACAGCCAGGATGTTGGCTTAGAAGCAGCCATCATTGAAAGAAAGCGTAATAGCTCACTGGTCGAGTCGGCCTGCGCGGAAGATGTAACGGGGCTAAACCATGCACCGAAGCTGCGGATGCGTGCAAACGCATGGTAGGGGAGCGTTCTGTAAGCCGAAGAAGACGCTCTGAGAAGAGTTTTGGAGGTATCAGAAGTGCGAATGCTGACATGAGTAACGATAAAGCGGGTGAAAAGCCCGCTCGCCGAAAGACTGAGGTTTCCTGTCCAACGTTCATCGGGGCAGGGTAAGTCGACCCCTAAGGCGAGGCTGAAAAGCGTAGTCGATGGGCAACAGGTTAAGATTCCTGTACTGAGTATTACTGCGAAGGGGGGACGAAGAGGGCTAGGCAATCCGGGGGCCGGTGGTCCCGGTTCAAGCGTGTAGGAGGATGAGCCAGGCAAATCCGGCGCATCTTGACTCTGAGGCGTGATGAGGATTGCCCTTATGGGGTAAGAAGTTGCTGATGCCGAACTTCCAGGAAAAGCCTCTAAGCAACAGGTAATAGTCAATCGTACCGAAAACCGACACAGGCAGTCAGGTAGAGAATACTAAGGCGCTTGAGAGAACTCGGGTGAAGGAACTAGGCAAAATGGTGCCGTAACTTCGGGAGAAGGCACGCTGGCGTTAGGTGAAAGGACATGCTTCTGGAGCTGAGGCCAGCCGCAGAGACCAGCTAGCTGCAACTGTTTATTAAAAACACAGCACTGTGCCAACACGTAAGTGGACGTATACGGTGTGACGCCTGCCCGGTGCCGGAAGGTTAATTGATGGTGTGAGTGTCAAAACAAAGCACTTGATAGAAGCCCCGGTAAACGGCGGCCGTAACTATAACGGTCCTAAGGTAGCGAAATTCCTTGTCGGGTAAGTTCCGACCTGCACGAATGGCGTAATGATGGCTAGGCTGTCTCCACCCGAGACTCAGTGAAATTGAACTTGCTGTGAAGATGCAGTGTTCCCGCGGCAAGACGGAAAGACCCCGTGAACCTTTACTATAGCTTGACACTGAATATGAAACCTTAATGTGTAGGATAGGTGGGAAGCGAAGAAGTGTAGACGCCAGTCTATGTGGAGCTGCTGTTGAAATACCACCCTTTGATGTTTGATATTCTAACTTGGTCCCGTTATCCGGGGTGAGGACAGTGTCTGGTGGGTAGTTTGACTGGGGCGGTCTCCTCCTAAAGAGTAACGGAGGAGTACGAAGGTCAGCTCATCACGGTCGGACATCGTGAGGTGAGTGCAAAGGCATAAGCTGGCTTGACTGCGAGAGTGACGGCTCGAGCAGGTACGAAAGTAGGTCTTAGTGATCCGGTGGTTCTGAATGGAAGGGCCATCGCTCAACGGATAAAAGGTACTCCGGGGATAACAGGCTGATACCGCCCAAGAGTTCATATCGACGGCGGTGTTTGGCACCTCGATGTCGGCTCATCACATCCTGGGGCTGAAGTAGGTCCCAAGGGTATGGCTGTTCGCCATTTAAAGTGGTACGCGAGCTGGGTTTAGAACGTCGTGAGACAGTTCGGTTCCTATCTGCCGTGGGCGTAGGAAGATTGAGGGGGGCTGCTCCTAGTACGAGAGGACCGGAGTGGACGCATCACTGGTGTACGGGTTGTCATGCCAATGGCATTGCCCGGTAGCTAAATGCGGGAGAGATAACCGCTGAAAGCATCTAAGCGGGAAACTTGCCCCAAGATGAGTCTTCCCCGCAAGAGATTGTGGTAAGGGACGTTAGAGACGATGACGTAGATAGGCTGGGAGTGTAAGTGCAGCGATGTATTCAGCGGACCAGTACTAATGACCCGAGAGGCTTAACCTTACAACACCGAAACTGTTTTAGAGCGCATGACTTGCTTATTCTGAAGAAAAAAAATATGGCTTGGCGGCCAAAGTGCGGTGGACCCACCTGAAACCATCCCGAACTCAGAAGTGAAACGCCGTTGCGCCGAGGGTAGTGTGGGGTTTCCCCATGTGAGACTAGGACACCGCCAGGCTCCTTACATAAGCAGCCAAAACATTTAAAGCCGGCCTTTCTGTTGACGACATACTTACTGAAAAGACATTTTTAGGGGTGTAGTTCAATTGGTAGAGCACCGGTCTCCAAAACCGGGTGTTGGGAGTTCAAATCTCCCCACCCCTGCCATGCTTAATATAAAAGTTCAAATTTCATCTCACCTCTTCAACTGTTTACAACACCTTTTACCCCTGATTGCCATCGAGGCTCCTGTTTTTCATACAATTAAAAACATCTAAAAAATACTTGAAATATCTTCCGACTTACTCATCTGACCTCAATAACATTGAGCACATATCTCCCCAAGCTAGAAAATGACGTATTAATATGTTCAAGTGCTTCCTGTATAAAAGAACCTGCATCTGAAAGCACTGGGATTTAAGGAAACCGAAAGAGTTGTTTTTTTCAAAAATGAATTAATGAAATCTGATGAATAATCATACCAACTGCATGCTTTTCTAAAATAGAAACTTTAGAGCATTTTAAAAATAGAACATGATTTTCATAACATTATCTTTTTAGCGTAGGTTTTCGCCCCGTTGGCCCAACCCCTAGGTAGAGGAAAAACACACTCATCATCAAGATTTTATCGCGAAAATCCGAGCTAAGGTTGAACATCCTTTTCGGGTATTAAAATGCCTCTCATTCGCCCTTGATACTAAAAAATGCGCTAGAGGGCGCTATACCGTTAAAAGAAAACGTATTAACCTCCTTTTTTATCAGATTATTTTTAGGTTTTCAGTGTTTCCATAACCGTTACAATTGTAAAAAATGAAAATAATTTTCATTTTTTAGATTTAATATTTTTTCAGTATATTTTTATATCAATATATTTATTTTTTAAAATTAAACAACATATTCGGCTATGCTCTTTCCATAAAAATTTATAGTAGTCAGATTAATTTTGATCTCTTATAGATGAAAAAGAGCGTTTTTTGTAAAAATTTATTAAACACTTCAATTAAAATATTCAAATATAATTTATATATTTTAATCGAGGTGTTTATGCATATAAAAATTCCATTTTTTTCTACCAATAGAAAATATGTTTTTGAGACTCCATCACAAAAAAACAACCTTTTAAATAAAGTGAAAAAATTTTTCAAAAAAATAAAAAATTCAAATAACAATATTCAATTAAATAATTTTTTAAATTCTAAAAAAATAGATGTACGTTCTCAGGGAGAAAATTTTCTAAATGATTTAAGAAAAATCAAACACATAAATCTTGAAACAGTGATCCAGTGTCGAAATAAATACAATGATCTTAAAAAAGGGGTGCATACAAATAAAAAAGAAGAAGTAACTGGAATAGCGATGGCCTTCGTTTTATTTGAAAATGTTAAATTTAAATTAGATGATTTTCTAGTAATTGCAAAAATCCGAAATATATGCGAAGAGCATGGGAAAGATCATGGTTTTAGTGATGAAAATTCTACAGATGATTTACTGAAAACAGATTTTAAGGGTCTTGTGGATCAAGCTGCTTTTTATACAGTTCAAGAGGAACTTTTCGGAAAAACCAATTTGACACATGCTAATATAGCAAGTATTTATAAAAATAATAGTTATAAGATAAATCGATATTATGATTATTTATCTAAATTACAGGGTCTTTCAACATATAACGATGAAGAGATAAAAAGTCTTTTAAACTCCTTAAAAGCAGATAAAAAACTGCATGCTTGGAGTCGTTAGATAAATTTTATAATAAGATTTTTTTGAGTCAAATATGCAATTTGTTGATTGGTCTTCAAAGATAAGATTCTCATTCAATAAATATTCGAATTACTTTATCATACATTCCCTCTTTAAAAACACCTACTTTACACAACAACCCATAAATTGAATAAATGAGTACCTTTCGATTATTGAAAATTTAAGTCAACAAGTGCAATCTATATGACATTTAATGCAAAAAATTGAACGATGTATGAGCGATGACCTATGTTAGATCTAAATTCAATTGATTATCCGTTCCCTACTGCTCCCGTTTCATTGAGCCAGAATGAAACCGTATTTTATCGTGAAAAAATCAAAGGATTGTTAAAAAAAAGGAATGCGGTATTGGTCGCGCACTATTACACCAGCCCAGATATTCAATCTTTGGCAGAAGAAACAGGGGGTTGTGTCGCCGACTCATTAGAAATGGCGCGTTTTGGTTGTCATCACCCTGCATCGACTTTATTGGTTGCCGGCGTTCGTTTTATGGGGGAAACGGCTAAAATTTTGAGCCCAGAAAAAACGGTATTGATGCCGACGCTAAAAGCAGAATGCTCTTTGGATTTAGGTTGCCCTGCCGATGCATTTAGCGCTTTTTGTGATGATTATTCTGATCGTACCGTGGTGGTCTACGCCAACACCTCGGCCGCCGTCAAAGCAAGAGCAGATTGGGTCGTCACCTCAAGTATTGCGGTGGAATTGATAGAACATCTGGACGATTTAGGGGAAAAAATCATTTGGGCGCCAGATAAACATTTAGGACATTATGTTCAAAAAAAAACGGGGGCAGATATCCTTTGCTGGCAAGGGGCTTGTATTGTTCATGATGAATTTAAAACACAGGCCTTAGTTCAAATGAAGGCGCTTTATCCTGACGCGGCGGTATTAGTGCACCCAGAATCTCCTCAAACGGTGGTCGAGTTGGCAGATGCCGTGGGATCAACCAGCCAGCTGATTCAATCGGCCAAAAGCTTACCTCATCAAACTTTGATCGTTGCGACAGACCGAGGGATTTTTTATAAAATGCAGAAAATGTGCCCTGATAAAACGCTATTGGCCGCCCCTACAGCCGGTGAAGGCGCAACATGTAAAAGTTGTGCTCATTGCCCTTGGATGGCGATGAATGGTTTACAAGCCATGGCCGAGGCACTAGAAGCACAGAGCAGCCCTCATGAAATTTTTGTTGAAAAGGGATTGATTGAAAAAGC
The DNA here is from genome assembly GCF_000021705.1 of Candidatus Hamiltonella defensa 5AT (Acyrthosiphon pisum). NCBI lineage: Bacteria > Pseudomonadati > Pseudomonadota > Gammaproteobacteria > Enterobacterales > Enterobacteriaceae > Candidatus Williamhamiltonella > Candidatus Williamhamiltonella defendens. The sequence goes on along the minus strand of NC_012751.1, from coordinate 1,589,191 downwards.
ATTGATTCCTTTAAATCGCATGTTAGATTTTGCCAATTCATTAAAATCCTCTTTCAAAAGCACCTCAGAAAGGATTTGATCCTAGTATCAACTGGAGTCGTCATGCTCACAAAACGTATTGAAAAAGATGCCATGGGTTCTATAGAAGTACCGGATGGGCAATTATGGGGCGCTCAAACTCAGCGTTCATTACAGCATTTTTCTATTTCTACTGAAAAAATGCCGGTTTTATTGATTGAAGCGCTCGCCATCGTGAAACATGCCACCGCTCAAGTGAATATCGATTTGGGATGTTTAGAAAAAGCAAAGGGCGAGGCCATTATTAAAGCAGCCCAAGAAATTATAGAAAAAAAACATATTGGCGAATTCCCTTTATCTGTTTGGCAAACAGGATCTGGCACACAAACCAATATGAATATCAATGAAGTTCTCGCCAATAGAGCCAGTGAAATTTTAGGCGGCAAAAGAGGCATGGCGCGTTTGGTCCATCCTAATGACGATGTGAATAAAAGCCAAAGTTCTAATGATGTTTTTCCAACCGCCATGCACATATCTGTTGTGTGTGCGCTTAAGAAAAATTTATTATTGCAATTAAAAATATTACAAAAAACTTTTCAAGAACAATCAGCTGAGTTCCATTCTATTGTGAAAATCGGCCGCACGCATTTGCAAGATGCCACGCCGCTCACTTTAGGCCAAGAAATATCAGGTTGGGCCGCGATGCTGTCTCATAGCATCGATCATATTCAAGCCACTTTACCGCATCTTTATGAGCTGGCATTAGGCGGGACAGCCGTAGGCACTGGGTTAAATACACATCCAGAATATGCTGAACGTGTCGCGAAAAAAATCTCAGAGATGACAAAAGAGCCCTTTGTCAGCGCGCCAAATAAATTTGAAGCGTTGGCGACCTGTGATGCGTTGGTGCATGGGCATGGTGCAATAAAAGGTCTGGCCGCGTCCTTAATGAAAATTGCCAATGATATCAGATGGCTTGCATCTGGCCCTCGTTCTGGGATTGGCGAAATTATTATTCCTGAAAATGAGCCTGGCAGCTCGATCATGCCAGGTAAAGTCAATCCTACCCAATGTGAAGCCATGACCATGTTATGTGCTCAGGTGATGGGAAATGATGTCGCGATTAACATTGGTGGGGCTTCAGGTAATTTTGAATTGAATGTATTCCGCCCCATGATTATTTATAACTATCTGCAATCTATGGAATTATTATCAGATGGCATACATGGGTTTAACCAATATTGTGCAAAAGATATTCAACCTAACAGAACACGTATCACAAAGTTATTAAATGATTCACTGATGTTAGTGACGGCGTTGAATACGCATATTGGTTATGACAAAGCGGCGGACATTGCGAAGTTAGCACATAAAAAAGGTCTTACGCTTAAAGCATCGGCGTTAACATTGGGCTATCTGACGGAGGAACAGTTTGAAAAGTGGGTGCGCCCAGAGGATATGGTCGGAAACAAAAAAATATAGTTTTTATCAGAGTGGCTGGGGCCCCTCCTTGTTTTTTATGTACGGGGGGCGCCAGAATAGTTAAAAAAGACATTCAGTTTTATCTTTTTCTATTCTTTGTCCATTTTTATTTCACCGATGGCTTTCAGTAACGCTTTGATCATCATGGGGTGAGCCGCAATGATATTCTCAGATATCTCATGATCATGGCCCCCTGAAAGATCGGTGACCAGCCCACCTGCCTCACTCACCAACATTTCTCCCCCCCAAAAATCCTGTTTTTTAATGGCGATAGCGAAAAAACTGTCCAAACGGCCTGCGGCGACATAGGCAAAATCGAGGGCAGACGAGCCCGAACAATGAAAATTCATTTTTTTGTTGATAAGCAACATGATCAATTGGCTCAGCTCATGAGGTGCGTGCTTTTTTTGATCGATAGATAAAAGAGTACTGATTGTACTGCCTGTGAGATCCTTCGTTTTATTGTTCATGCGGAGACGATAACCATTAAGCTGAGCACCTTGCCCTCGAGTGGTAGTAAACAATTCATTACGAATAGGATCATAAATGATGGCTATTTCTGTCCGTCCTTTGACACGTAAAGCAACAGAAATGGAAAAATGAGGGAGGCGTTTCAGGAAATTATTTATACCGTTTATTGGATCCACTATCCATTTCATATCAGACTCTTTCTCAGGTATTGCATCGTCATATTTTGTGGTCACAATGTGAGTGGGATAGGATTGATGAATTGTTTCAATGATCCTCTGCGCTGCTTGTTGTTGGACAAAGGAGACAAACTCATTATTTTCTTGATTATAAGAGGGAGTTTCATAACATTTAGCAATAAAATTCCCTGCTTTTCGGGTCGCGCGTATGGCGATATTGAGCATCGGGTGCATTGATTGGTATCCATAAACAGATGTTAAAGAGCAAGAGATCTATAAATCAAGAACCCATAGCCAAAAGCGGGCGAGTATACACATTTCAATAAAATCATGAAAGAGTAGCAAAGGTCATCATGTGATAAAATTCACTTTTTAATTGAGTATTTTTATGGTTCGTATATTGCACAATATTCGTATTGTTTTGGTTGAAACTTCTCACCCTGGCAATATAGGCTCTGTCGCAAGAGCAATGAAAACCATGGGATTGAGTGATCTCTATTTAGTCAATCCATCCAAAAAACCGGACGCAAAAACCATATCATTGGCGGCTGGGGCCGCTGATCTGATCGAGCGGTCTACTCTGGTAGACACTCTAGATACTGCCTTGGCTGAATGCAATCTGGTGATAGGCGCCAGCGCGCGTTCACGAACTTTATCCTGGCCGGAAATAGATCCCAAACAATGCGCACTATATAGTCTTCATCAGGCCGAGAGCGGCCCTGTTGCATTAGTGTTTGGCTGTGAGCGGACAGGTTTGAGCAATCTCGAATTGCAAAAATGCCACTATCATGTGGTCATCCCTACTAACCCAGAATACAGCTCTCTGAATTTAGCAATGGCAGTCCAAATTTTGTCTTATGAAATCAGACTTGCTTATTTGAAAAGCGCCTCTGAATCTCAGATATCCAAAATACCCAATTACCCTTTAGTCAACGAGTTAGAATGTTTTTATCAACATTTAGAAGAAGTTTTGCTGCACGTTGGTTTTATTCATCCGGCTCGTCCAAGACAAATGATGCATCAGTTACGGCGATTATTTACACGTGCTCGCCTAGAGAATAAGGAGCTCAATATTCTACGCGGTATATTGACCTGTATTAAAAAATCTCCAATAAATTCAAAAAAATAATGTATTTTTATCGACAAGGCAGTGCACGTTCAGCGTAAAATATTAATCGACTGTGTCGCTTATGTGCGATTTGGTATGCCGTCGTTGTGTCATCTATTCTTTTTCTTTCATTCATTCGAATGCGCTCATACTATTAGGGCAGCATGAAATTAACGTTAAATATCAATATTAGCCGCTTTTAAAGCGTTCTCTTCGATAAAATTTCGTCTAGGCTCTACCGCATCTCCCATCAACGTTGTAAACAATTGATCTGCGGCGATCGCGTCTTTTATCCTGACCTGTAGCATGCGACGCGTTTCTGGGTCCATGGTGGTCTCCCAGAGCTGGCCCGGATTCATTTCTCCCAATCCTTTGTAGCGCTGAATGGCCAAGCCACGACGAGATTCTTTCATCAGCCAATCCAGGGCCTCTTCAAAACTGTTGATACAGGTCTTTTTTTCTCCTCGTTGAAGGAAAGCACCAGGTTCTAACAGATCTCGTAATTGATCGCCCCAGTGACAGATTTTTTGATATTCGCTACTTTGAATAAAGTGCAGATCGAGCAGATAGTCCGTGTCAACACCATGGGTACGAATTTTCAATACAGGGTCATATATTTCGTTCTCTGTATTTTTATTCAATACAAAAATATAATGACTGCCTTGCGTTTCTTTTTCGTTTAATTTATCCACCAGCAGGGTCATCCAGGCTTGAAGTTTTTCGGAATCTTTGAGGTCGCCTTCCTGTAAGGTTGGTTGATAGATCATCTGATTTAAAAGCGCCCGAGGATATCGACGTTCCATTCGATTAAGCGTTTTCTGCACACTATAGTGTTGATGCACCAATTTTTCGAGCGAGGCACCAGAAAGCGCAGGCGCCTGGGGATGAGTATGAAATTTGACGCCTTCCAAGGCTAAAGACATCTGGTACTTTTCCATGGCATCATCATCTTTGATGTATTGTTCCTGCTTGCCTTTTTTCACTTTGTATAAAGGAGGTTGTGCAATAAAAATATGTCCTCGTTCAATCAATTCAGGCATTTGTCGGTAAAAAAAAGTCAACAATAAAGTACGGATATGTGAGCCATCGATATCCGCATCCGTCATAATAATAATGCTGTGGTAACGCAATTTGTCGGGATTATATTCGTCTCTGCCTATCCCACAGCCTAAGGCCGTGATGAGCGTAGCGACTTCTTCAGAAGCCAGCATTTTGTCAAAACGCGCTTTCTCTACGTTCAAGATTTTTCCCTTTAAAGGCAGAATGGCTTGATTTTTACGGTTTCGGCCCTGTTTTGCAGATCCGCCTGCTGAGTCGCCTTCTACCAGATAAATTTCAGATAAAGCCGGATCACGCTCCTGGCAATCCGCCAATTTCCCAGGCAAACCGGCGAGATCCAAGGCACCTTTACGTCTTGTCATTTCACGAGCTTTACGGGCCGCTTCACGGGCACGCGCCGCATCGATAATTTTATTGACAATTGTTTTTGCATCAGACGGATTTTCAAGAAGATACTCGACCAGTTTTTCATTCATCAAGGTTTCAACCGCGGTTTTGACCTCAGAAGACACCAGCTTGTCTTTGGTTTGAGAGGAAAATTTGGGATCCGGCACTTTGACTGAAATGACCGCGATTAAACCTTCACGCGCATCGTCTCCAGTCGCATTGATTTTTGATTTTTTGCTGAAACCTTCTTTTTCCATATAACTGTTCATGGTGCGGGTCATCGCGGCTCGGAAACCGACCAAATGGGTGCCGCCATCCCTCTGTGGGATGTTATTGGTAAAGCAGTAGATATTTTCCTGAAATCCATCGTTCCACTGCAGAGCGACTTCTACACCAATGTCATCTTTGACAGTCGAAAAATAAAATACCTTTGGGTGGATGGGGGTTTTATTTTTGTTTAAATATGTCACAAAAGCTTGAATACCGCCTTCATAGTGAAAATGCTTTTCTTGATCGTTGCGTTTGTCTTCAAGGCAAATGAAAACACCAGAATTAAGAAAAGACAGCTCGCGTAAACGCTTTGCCAAAATATCGTATTGAAATTCCGTTTGGTTGGTAAATGTTTTTAGACTCGGCCAAAAACGGACCCTGGTTCCTGTCAATTCCGTTTTACCCATCACTTTTAAAGGAGCTTGCGGCTCACCCATGACATAAGTTTGTTGGTGTATCGAGCCTTCACGAGAAATAGTCAGCTCTAATTTTTCAGATAAGGCGTTCACCACTGAAACCCCTACACCATGCAATCCGCCTGACACTTTATAGGAGTTGTCATCAAATTTACCGCCAGCATGCAAGACAGTCATGATGACCTCGGCTGCCGAAACTCCTTCTTCCTCGTGAATACCGGTCGGAATGCCTCGACCATCATCTTCTACTGACACAGAATTATCCTCATGAATAATGACCGTGATTTTTTTACAATATCCAGCAAGGGATTCGTCGATCGCGTTATCCACAACCTCAAACACCATATGGTGTAAACCGGTCCCATCATCTGTATCACCAATATACATCCCTGGACGTTTACGAACGGCATCCAGCCCTTTTAATACCTTGATATTTGATGAATCATAAGTATTTGACATTCAGTTTCTCTCTTAATGTTGACTTTATGGTTGAAGCGCTATTTTGCCGTCTTCGACAAGAAATATTTTTGAGGTGTCATTGACCATGTCAACGATAGATTCGTTGTTGATGGTATTGATGAAAAATTGCGCTTGAGTCGATTTCAAACATTCGATTAATAACCGTCCTCTAGTCGCATCTAATTCAGAAGGAAAATCATCCAGCAAATAAAAACAATTTAGCCCGGTTTGCTGGGTCAACAATTCGCCCTGTGCTAATCGAAGTGCGCAGATCAATAATTTTAGCTGGCCTCTTGACAATATATTTTCTACCGTTTTGCCCTCTGCTCTGACACGAAAATCTGCTTTATGAGGGCCATAGTTGGTGTAAGCCAGTATTTTATCGCGTTCAAACTGATTTTTTAATAACTCGCCATATGCCCGATTCGGATCCCAGCCCTGTTGAAAAGAGAAGTTCAGTGACAGCTCCGGCAGTAATACTGCACAACGGGCAGTAATATGGGGTACAAGCATTTCAATGTATTTTTTTCGCCATTAGCTGATACGTTGAGCCAGAGGAATCAGTTCTTTATCCCAAGGATAGATATGATCATAACAGTTGATGTTCTGTAGTAAGGCGTTGCGTTGTCTGAGTAATTTTTTAAAATTTGCCCATACATTGAAAAACTCGGATTGATGATGGAAACAGCCCCAATCCAGAAAAGCCCGCCGAAACTTAGGGCCGCCAAGGAGTAAAGAAAAACCTTCAGGTGTCATTAATTGTATCGGAAGCATTTTCGCCAAATCAGCGAACTTATGTCTGCTCGATCCATCGATACGTACTTGTGTTTCGCCTTGACGATTTTTGCTTAAACCGATGAGCGCGGTTTCATGATCTTTTTTTAGCCTCGCATGCAGCACAAACTCATGAGCATCATGACGAATAAGATGTCCCGTTTGTGAAGTGCGAAACCCCTTACCATGACCCAAAGTATAAATCGCTTCTAGTAAGTTGGTTTTACCTGAGCCATTCCTGCCGATAAAAAAATTAAACTTTACTCCCAAAAATAGGTCCGCGTAAGCGATATTACGAAAATCACGAATCAGTAATCGTGTTAATGCCATTGAATGCTCATATCAACATTAAAGCCGCATCGGCATGAGAATATAGCTCACCATCTGACTTGAATGATCTTCAATTTGCAGGCTACTGGCCGCATTGATCAACAGAAAACGGACTTTGTCACATTTCAAAATATTGAGAATATCGAGTATATAACTTACGTTTAAACCAATTTCGAGTTCTTCTCCCTCGTATTCAATATCTAAAATTTCTTCTGCTTCTTCTTGTTCCGGATTATTGGCCGTTATTTTCATTTGATTATGGCTCAGATAAAGCCGCACCCCCCGAAATTTTTCATTCGATAAAATAGCCACTCGGGAAAAAGCCTGCTTGAGAAGGTCACATTTTGCTTCAAGTATTTTATTCGGATTTTTTGGAAGAACCCGACGATAATCAGGGAAACGCGCATCGATTAATTTACAGGTGAAGGTCAAATTATCCAGATGAGCTCGAATATTATGCTCACCGATGTGCAACTTTACAGGATGAACGCTGGCCTCTAATAAACGTCCTAATTCTATCACTCCTTTGCGAGGCACTATGACTGAATAGGAAGGCAAAGTCTCATCGGTAGACATAGAACACACTGCCAAACGATGTCCGTCCGTTGCAACAGTACGTAACTCTTTATTTTCTGTTTCGAAGAGCATTCCGTTGAGATAATAACGGACATCTTGATGTGCCATGGAAAACTGAGTGGCATCAATTAATTTTTTTAATGTCTCTTGGGGTAACGAAAATGCGACCTGAGTTTTCCAGTCATCTAAACCAGGGAAACCAGATGAGGGTAAAGTAGAAAGCGAAAATCGACTTCGCCCTGAATAGACAAGTAAGCGATCACCATCCAGGGTTACGGTGATGGTCGATCCTTCTAACAACCCTCGCCAAATATCAAAAAACTTGCGAGCGGGAACGGTGGTAGAACCTGACTCATGCAAATCAGAATGAGATAAAACCACTCGAACGACCATCTCCATTTGTAGATCAGTAGCCGTCAAGAACAACACATTCTCATTGACCTGTAATAGTAAGTTTCCAAGAATAGGCATCGTCGGACGCGCGGATAAAGGGCTGATAACCTGTTGTAATGGTTTTAATAAATGTTCACGCTCAATAATAAATTTCATGTCATCGTTTTATATACTAGGAGGATAATGTTCGAATGAGATTAGAAAAATCTTCCTTCATATTATGACTTTCTTCACACAATTGTTCGATCTTTCGGCAAGCGTGCAGCACAGTGGTGTGATCGCGTCCCCCGAACGCGGCGCCAATTTCAGGAAGACTATGATTGGTGAGCTCTTTAGCTAAAGCCATCGCCATTTGACGTGGGCGGGCGACGACACGTGATCGCCTTTTGGAAAGTAAATCCGCGACCTTAATTTTATAATACGCGGCAACTGTTCTTTGAATATTATCAATCGTGACCAACTTTTCCTGCAGGGCCAATAAATCACGTAAAGCGTCTCGTACAAAATCGATGGTAATCGCCTTGCCTGTGAAGTTTGCGTTCGCCATCACCCTGTTCAAAGCACCTTCAAGCTCACGGACATTAGATCGCAAACGTTTGGCGATGAAAAACGCCACTTCTCCTGGCAACCGAATATTATTTTCATCCGCCTTTTTCATCAAAATCGCTACGCGCGTTTCAAGTTCTGGTGGGGCAATCGCCACGGTTAATCCCCAACCAAAACGAGATTTGAGGCGATCTTCCACTCCATTAATCTCTTTAGGATAACGATCCGACGTCAAAATAATTTGCTGATTGCCTTCTAATAAGGCATTAAACGTGTGAAAAAACTCTTCTTGAGAACGTTCTTTATTGGCAAAAAATTGAATGTCATCTATTAACAATGCATCGACCGAACGATAATAGCGTTTAAATTCTTCGATTGCGTTATTTTGTAACGCTTTAACCATGTCTTGCACAAAGCGTTCAGAGTGCATATACACCACCTTTGCTTTGGTTTTATGCGCAATAATGCCATTGCCTACAGCGTGCAATAAATGTGTTTTTCCAAGACCTGTGTCACCATATAAAAAAAGAGGATTATAAGCAGCTCCCGGGTTACCAGAGACCTGTATTGCGGCAGCCCGAGCCAACTGATTGGATTTACCCTCTACGAAAGTATCAAAGGTGTTTTTAAGATTGACATTAGATCGATAAACATACCCAGATTTAATAGGGGAAGGCGCCCAACTTGGTTTTAAAGAAGCTGGTCGGTTCGTTTCAGAGTCGATTTGTGGGGATGATTTGTTCCCTACTTCAAAGCGAAGAGACGGCACTTCCTGAGGAGAAAAATCATTTAATAAATGACAAATATGATCAATATATTTGTCACGAACCCAATCCAAAACAAAACGATTAGGGGCATAAAACGTTAAAGTATTGTCGATCAATTCCACCTGTATAGGGCGTATCCACATACTAAATTCTGTGGCAGGTAATTCGTCTTGCAATCGGGCAAGACATTGCTGCCAAAGCGAAAGTGACACGGCAAACTCCATTCAAACAAAACTCATTAAAAGATTTTCTGTCATTGTACCACATTGATCACAGGCCCCCCTGACGATGCTCTGCTGCTAAAGTGCGACAAACACTTTGAGCTTCATGCCGGGGAGATAGAATACAGCGCTTTACACAAGACAGGATCATACCTGAAACTCAAACATAGATCTTCTTCCCTGAATATGAAACAGATGGCTAAAATTTTTTATTAAGATATAGATTTCTTCGTAACAGGATTGGTGAGATGTACTATAGATGTCATTTAGAAATCCTGACAATGAGTAAAATCAATTGATGAATCCAAAAAATGCCCATTTGGCAACGCATTACTTACAGTTTGATCGCGCTCAATGGGCTTCATTGCGTGATTCTGTTCCATTAATATTGACAGAAGAAGAAATAATCAGGTTAAGGGGGATTAATGAAAACCTTTCGTTAGAAGAAGTGGCTGCCATTTATTTGCCTCTGTCCAGATTACTGAATTTTTATATTAGTTCAAATTTACGGCAGAGGGCGATTCTAGAAGAATTTTTAGGGACTCACAAGCAAAACGTGCCCTACGTTATTGGCATTGCCGGCAGTGTTGCTGTCGGTAAAAGTACAACAGCACGTTTATTACAGGCTTTACTCAGTCGTTGGCCAGAACATCGACGTGTTGAGTTGGTGACAACCGATGGTTTTTTGCATTCAAATAAAGTTCTGACCGAACGGGGGTTAATGAAAAAAAAAGGATTCCCCGAGTCGTACGATATGAAAAATCTGGTCAAGTTTATTTCCAGGATCAAATCGGGCGCCCCTAAAGTAGAGGCCCCTGTTTATTCTCATCTGAGATACGACATTATTCCTAATCAAAAAAAAATAGTTCAACAGCCGGATATTTTGATCCTGGAAGGGTTGAATGTATTACAAAGTGGGATGGATTATCCACATGATCCTCATCATGTTTTTGTGTCTGATTTTGTAGACTTTTCTATTTATGTCGATGCTTCTTATGATTTATTAGCGCATTGGTATATCAACCGATTTCTTCAATTTCGTCGGGGGGCTTTCTCCGATCCCAATTCTTACTTTCATCATTATGCTCAAATTTGTGAAAAAGAAGCGATGACTGTCGCTCGTCGCTTATGGACAGAAATTAATGGATTAAATTTAAATGAAAATATTTTACCGACACGTGAACGAGCCAGTTTGATTATGACTAAGGGCGATAATCATGAGGTAAAAAGCGTGTGGCTTAAAAAATAAACGCTTTTTACGACCGCTTAGGCAAATAGAATTTCGCACTCAAGACCCCGATTTCAAATAATAAATAGATCGGAATGGCAAGCAAAGTTTGTGAAAATACATCCGGAGGGGTTAGAAGCATACCAATGATAAATGCGCCTACGAACACATAAGGGCGTTTTTTTTTCAATTGATCTGGAGTTGTCACGCCAATCCAACAGAATAAAATAATGGCAACCGGCACTTCAAAAGAAACACCAAACGCCATAAATAACGTCATGACAAAATCTAGATAGTGATTGATATCTGTAGCGATTAAGACCCCTTTAGGGGCTGATTTTGCAAAAAAATCAAAGGCGAGTGGGAATACAATAAAGTAAGCAAATGCCATACCCACATAAAAAAGACAGGTGCTTGAAATCAGTAATGGCAGCATAAGGCGGCGTTCATTTTGATACAATGCCGGGGCTACAAAACCCCAGACTTCATAAAGAATGAATGGCACTGAAATAAATATTGACAGAGTTAGAGTCAGTTTAAGAGGCGTCATAAAAGGAGAGGCTACACCAGTTGCAATCATGGTTGCGCCCACTGGAAACTGCTTTATCAAAGGGGCCGATATCCACTGATAGATATCATTAGAAAAATAAACCAACGATAAAAAAACGACGAATACAGTGATAATACAATGTAATAACCTTTTGCGTAATTCAATCAAATGACTGATAAGAGATGTATTATCCTTCATTTATTTTTTAGATTCGTAGAGTTGCTCAGCATTCATGATCTCCTGGATTTTTTTAAATGCTTAGGTTCAAGTTCTTCAAGTTCTTCAAGGCGAAATTCTTTGGATAAATCATTTTGTATTGTCTCAGAAAAAGAACGTAATATCCGAATCCAACGCGTGACTGTTTTGACTACTATAGGTAATTTTTTAGGACCTAAAACCAACAAAGTTAATACAATCACCAGTAGTAACTCACTAAAGCCAATATCAAACATGACCTAGACCTTTTTTCTTTGATGATTGGTATTGTGATTTTTTTTTTCAGATGTTCGAACCTCTTTTTTAAGAGGTTTTTCTCTTATCATCTTTTCTGAAAAAACAGCATCATTAGCATGATCCTCTTTCATTGCTTTTCTAAAGCCTCTCATTGCCGATCCGAGATCTGAACCCAAGGTTCTCAGTTTATTAGTGCCAAATAATAAAAGTACAATAAGAGCAATAATAAGTAATTGCCAGATGCTGATTCCTCCCATATTCTATTCCTCCGCTTGTAAAATCAATTCAAATATTTCCAGCCTTTTAACCACACAATCACACCTGAAATATAAAACATCAAGAAAAGAAGCCCAGAATCCATCCATTGTAAGAATACGCCCGCAGTGACTGATATTGACCCAATGTAAAACAAATAACGGGATTTGCGAGACCGCTTTTTTTCTTTTTGAAACTGAGACATAAATTGCTCGACATTGTATTGCCATCTTTTATGCTGCTGCAAACTGTCATACAACAAATCAGGCAGCTCAGGAAATTTTTTTGTCCATGATGGGATCTTTTCTTTGAATTGCGATAATACAGACCTCATTCCTACTTGACTTTTTAACCAATCCTCTAAAAAAGGTTTTGCCGTTGTCCATAAATTAAGCTCAGGATAAAGTTGACGACCGAGTCCTTCGACATATAACAGAGTTTTTTGCAATAAAACCAATTGAGGCTGTATCTTCATATTAAAACGCCTGGCGGTATTAAAAAGATTCACTAAAAAATGACCAAAAGAAATTTCAGCCAAAGGCTTTTTAAAAATAGGTTCGCAAACTGTACGAATAGCGAATTCAAAATCCTCAACATCTGTGTCAATAGGGATCCACCCTGAATCAATATATAATTGCGCCACACGACGATAATCACGATTAAAAAAAGCCAAAAAGTTTTCGGCAAGGTAATGTTTATCTTGTTTATTTAAAGATCCCACAATACCAAAATCAACAGCAATATATTGTGGGTTTTCTGGATTTTCAGCATTAACAAAAATATTACCGGGATGCATATCTGCATGAAAAAAACTGTCTCGAAAGACTTGAGTGAAAAAGACTTGAACTCCTCGTTCAGCGAGCCGCGCCATGTGGGTGCCCTGATTTTGTAGAGTTGCAATATCTGAAACAGGGATGCCATAAATACGCTCCATGACCAGCAGATTTTCACGACAATAATCGAAATAAATTTCAGGAATATAAAGCATCTCATTATTTTCAAAATGACGGCGAAATTGCATGGCATTCGCCGCTTCGCGCAAGAGATTCAATTCATTTAATAACGTTTTTTCATATTCTTTGACGAGCTCTTTAGGGCGTAATTGATACCCAAAAGAAAGTAATTTAGGCAACCATCCGGCTAAACAATACATTAAACTGATGTCGGCTACGATCACGGCGTGAATATCGGGCCGAATCACTTTAAGCACCACTTCTTTTCCATTTTTCTTTAGACGGGCAGTGTGTACTTGAGCAATAGAAGCCGAAGCCAAGGGATTAAGATCAAAATGTTCAAACCAGGTTTCTAATGTGCCACCTAAAGCAGATTCTATTTGTTGGCGAGCAATCAAACCATCAAACGGCTCAACCTGATCTTGCAACAGGGCGAGCTCGTCAATAATATCAGCAGGAAAAAGGTCCCGACGAGTGGATATCATTTGCCCAAATTTAATCCAGACAGGCCCTAATCTTTGGAGAGCCAAACGCAAACGTTCACCGAGTGGCTTATCTTTAGCAAGGGGAAGGATCCAAAAAAATAATTTACAACCCCCTCGTATTGGAAGGGTAAAACGCGTCCGTGGAATGAGTTCATTTAATCCATAATCAAGAAATACTTTAATAATGAAATATAAACGCCCAATATCTTTTAGCGTCATTGATTTTTTTCCATGCGAGATATCCTGGCGTTTAGGGCCTCGACATTGAGTCTAATGGCACAGACCTCTTTTTTAAAAGATTCAACAGCAAGAGAAGGAGGGATGAGTCTCCATTCTTCTGTGATGGCCTCTGATAAATGACGTTTTTTTCGCTTTAAATGAGAAACCACAAAATCATGGCCTTTACAAAGAAACTGTTTCACTGTTTCTGCGACTAAATCGCCGCAATAAGGAGATAAGCATTCCGCGATATCCCATTCCACAAGATCGAGTAACGTGACCGAGTGTTGAATAATCTGAATATCGCCTTCTACCATGATCTTCCCTTCACGTATCAATAAAGATAATGTTTCGCGATTTTTCATCAGTCTGAGCAGAGTATCAAAGCGGGTGATAATCGTACAACCGGCTGAACCAGACCAATCAGTAAAAACATCAATGTGATGTTCAGTGAATAAAAATGATAAAGAGAAACTTAATTCGCCTAACTTCAGACTTAATACTTTCCCTGAGAGACGTGAACGAACTGCATTGATATATTTGTCATGGAATGATGAGCTGTTTAAAACTCTCTCGAGAACAGAAGAAAAAAATATTGCCACCATTTTTGGTTCTGTCTTTTTTTCTTTCTCTAATAACAGCACGAAATAAGCCCTCTCAAAATTTAAAACCGCGGTGTAAAGCGACAATACCGCCCGTTAAATTCGAATAAGTTACCTGCTCAAATCCTGCATTCATCATCATTAATTTGAGCGTGTCTTGATCAGGATGCATTCGGATAGATTCCGCGAGATAACGATAACTTTGTTCATCTTGAGCAACAATTTTTCCCATTTTAGGCAAGACATGGAATGAATAAACATCATAAATTTTTCTTAACCAAGGAAATACAGGCGCTGAAAATTCAAGCACAAGAAGGCGCCCTCCTGGTTTTAATACCCTCAATATTGAAGACAATGCTTTTTCTTTTTCAGTCACATTTCGTAGACCAAAAGCAAACGTAATACAATCAAAGTAATTATCACAAAAGGGTAATGATTCTGCATTCGCTTGAACGTAATGAATATTGTTAATCCTGCCCTGATTTCTTATTTTTTCACGGCCTATCATTAACATGGAGGAATTTATATCTGCCAAAATGACTTCACCTTTTTCACCCGCCATTCTAGAAAATTTTGCTGTAAAATCTCCGGTGCCACCCGCAAGATCCAGGATTTTTTGGCCAGGACGTACCGCACTGGATTCAATAGTAAATCGTTTCCAAAGACGATGAATACCAAATGACATCAGATCGTTCATAAGATCATATTTAGCCGAGACAGAATCAAATATATCTGCGACCATATCGGCTTTTTTATTTTTATCTACAGTACGAAATCCAAAATGAGTCGTATTATTTTCTTTGTGCTGATCAGTCATTTTTAAAACTCTAGATTAACCTATCCAATGAGAGAGCGATTTTATACCGAAAGCGCCAGGGGCTAATACACCGAAGGCCCAAATGAGTGCAGAGGTTATATTAGCTAACTGAAAGTAGTATTGAGACATACCACAAATACCGGCCACCAATGGAATAACAGCACGTAAAGGCCCAAAAAAACGGCCAAGAAAAGCGCCAAAAATACCCCAACGCTCAAAAAATACATGGCCACGTTTTAATAAATAAGGGTAACGAGACAGAGGCCAAATTGTTGCTATTTTGTCGTTATAACGAGCACCAATCCAGTAAGAAAGCCAGTCCCCTAAAAAAGCGCCCAGCACAGCTGCAATATATATTGGCAAAAAAGGAATGGCACTTTGACCTATTAATGCACCCAAACCAAGTAAAATAACAGTCGCCGGAAGTAATAAGGAAACAAACGCGAGTGATTCACCAAAAGCGAGGAAAAAAATGATGGGGATCATCCAAATTTGATGATCAGAAACAAAGTCGGTAATAAATTTTATCATACGATTTAGGTTTTATATTCTCATTGAACTTGAACTGTAAAGAGGTAATAGTGTGAAGCCATTACAAATCTATGCCATCCGTTTACATAGACCTTTATAGCCTAGATTGTTCCGCCGACTGTTAGCGCCTCTAATTTTAATGTTGGCTGCCCAACTCCGACAGCAACACTTTGTCCATTTTTGCCACAGACACCAACGCCTTTGTCTAAAGTTAAATCATTCCCTACCATAGAAATTTGTTGCATAGCTTCAATGCCCGAGCCAATCAAAGTGGCTCCTTTGACAGCATGTGTTATAGATCCGTTTTCAATCAAATAAGCTTCTGAAGTCGAAAATACAAAATCACCAGAAGTAATATCGACTTGTCCACCCCCAAAATTTGGCGCGTAAAGACCATATTCGACGCTGCCAATGATCTCTTCTGGCGTTGATTTCCCTGATAACATATAAGTATTCGTCATACGGGGCATCGGCAAATGGGCATAAGATTGACGACGACCATTACCCGTGGGGGCCACTCCCATCAAACGGGCATTTAATTTATCTTGCATATAGTTTTTTAAAACCCCATTTTCAATCAACACATTGTATTGCCCTGGGACGCCTTCATCATCAATAGCAAGTGAGCCCCTTCGCGCATTTAATGTGCCATCGTCAACCACAGTGCAGAGCTCAGATGCCACCATTTGGCCTATTTTCCCGCTAAATGCAGAGGTTCCCCTACGATTAAAATCAGCTTCTAACCCGTGACCCACCGCTTCATGAAGTAAAACTCCTGGCCACCCGTGACCCAATACGACTGGCATACTACCTGCGGGAGCAGGAAGCGCTGAAAGATTCACTAAAGCTATTCTGACCGCTTCTTTAGCGAACGCCTCTGCTCTGATTTCTCCATTTTCTATCCCTAAAAAATAATCATATCCAAAACGGGCGCCGCCTCCACTGTTCCCTTGTTCACGTTTTCCTTCAGATTCAACGAGCACGTTGACCGATAAACGCACCAATGGTCGTATATCTGCCGCAAGTGTCTCATCTGTTGCGGCCACCAAAATGAGCTCATAAGTGCCACTTAAACTGGCCGTCACTTGCTGAACCCCTTTATAGGCCGCTCGAGCAACTTTATCCACCTGATGCAGGATCGCTATTTTTTCTTCTTGGGGGAGACTTTGTAAGGGATCTAAAGGAGGATAAAGGATAGGATGCGGGTATTTTTTAAATGATACAGATGTCACTTGATGAGGTTGATTTTCTATGTTTCTGGCGGAGCAGGCACTTTTCTGTAGTGTGTTCAATGTAATTTGATCTGCATAAGCAAAACCTGTTTTTTCGCCACTGACAGCCCGTACTCCGACCCCCTGATCTATATGATAAATACCTTCTTTAACAATACTATCTTCAATAATCCAGGCTTCATGATAATTGGATTGAAAATAAAGATCCGCGTAGCTCAGCTTCCGTTCTGATAGCTGGCCTAATACCTGATATAAATGTTGATAATTTAATTTATTAGCAGCAAGTAGCTGCTCACTGACAAAGTTAAGAGGCATATGTATCACTCATTATTTTTTATTGTTAAAAAAAATTACAAAACCTGGTCTACACCGTGATCCTGCGTGACAGGACAGCCATATCCATTAAACAGATGGGGGTGAGATTGTTAAAATATGAAACTGATTTTGAGTATAAAGCGGGTCTATTTTTATTTGAATTTTTTTACCTAATAGGCATTGTATTTTAGCTAATGTCTCCGCTTTTTGGTGCAGAAGAAAATCACTAACACGATTTGACACGTACACTAACATTTGCTGTGAATCAGAAGAATGATGTAGCTGTATCATTTTTCTGAAAATTTCATGACAGACGGTTTCAGGTGATTTAAACCAACCTCTGCCTTCGCAAGTTTGACAGCGATCACAAAGTATCTTTTCAATATTTTCAGTGGTACGTTTGCGAGTGATCTCTATTAATCCTAAGGGTGAAAACTCACCGACCGTTGTTTTGACACGATCTTGATTTAATGCTTTCTTCAACGAAGATAATACGTTTTTTTTATGCTCCTCGTTTTTCATATCAATAAAATCAATAATGATAATACCCCCTAAATTTCGTAGACGTAACTGACGTGCAATCACCCGTGTTGCTTCAATGTTGGTATCAAAGATAGTCTCTTCAAGGTTTTTATAACCGACGAAACCCGCGGTATTAATATCGATGGTTGTCATGGCTTCTGTCTGCTCAATGATCAGGCAACCCCCAGATTTTAATGGCACCTTTTTATTCAACAAGGATTGAATTTCGTTTTCAACATGATAAAAACTAAAGAGTGTCTGATTATTTTTTTTTTCAACAGGATAATGTTCTAATTTAGGGAGCATTTCAGGAATATATTCCTCACTGAATGCTTTCAACGAATTATAGGTTTGTTGATCGTCTATCCTAACGCGATCAAGACTAGCCACTACTGTAAAATCACGTAATATACGTTTTTTCAAAGGGAGCTCGGTATACAAAACGTTTTTGCTGCCGTTTTGTGTTTTTCCTGCAATGATATTTGCCCAAAGCGATTTAAGAAAAGCGGCATCAGACGCCAATGCTTTTTCATCCATTCCTTCAGCGGCAGTGCGGACAATAAAACCGTTTTTTTTATCGCAATAAGACGAAACGATATTTTTTAAACGCTCTCTTTCCTGCTCATTTTCAAGACGTTGAGAAATGGCCACTTCTGGTGTCATGGTTAAAACCAGATAACGCGAAGCTAAAGTAATATGAGTAGTCAGACGAGCCCCTTTGGATCCTAATGGATCTTTTATCACCTGAACCATGACATTTTGCCCCAGATGAATGAGTTCAGCGATGTCTTGTCTTTGATCCTCATTTTCTGGAGGCTTTAATGAAAGAATATCTGAAGCATGAAGAAAAGCCGCTTTTTCAAGCTGAATATCAATAAAGGCCGCTTGCATTCCTGGTAAGATCCGAGTAACACGGCCTTGATAGATATTTCCAACTAAGCCTGTCTTATTTTCATTTTCACGTTCAATGTAAATTTCTTGCAGAATATTGTCATCGATATACGCTACTCTGGTTTCAAAAGGGGTGACATTGATTAATAATTCAGAAGTCACTGTTATTTCTCTTAAATTTTAAGATAATTGTTATTATTGGACCAAAAATTTTCGCCGGGTTTTTCGCATCAATAAAAATAGCCAAGGCCAAACAATACCATTGATGAGGGCATTTGAAAAAATTCCAGTATTAAATGAGACATGAATGATCAAAAACTCGGTCAAAAATACCGTGATGGTCATAATTATAGAGAGCAATATAACAAATAAAGTTTGTTGCCATAATGCCATATTTCGGAATGTCTGAAATTTAATGGTAACCAAATAAGCAATCATACTCATTCCCAATGAATGAATACCCAGAGTAGATCCCAATAAAAGATCTGTGATTAACCCTAAAATAAAACCCGTGCCCAGGTTAACTCGATGAGGTAAAGCCATCACCCAATAAATAAAAATTAAAAGAAGCCACGAGGGTTGAAACATATCAATTTGCTGTGGCCAAGGCATGATTTGCAATATGATTCCAATCAAAAATGATAAATAAATGACCCAGCGCCCACGGCTTTTATAATAGCTCATTGATATTACCTTTTCTGAGAAACAGTCTCAGCTGACTTTGCAGAAGGCATTATTGTGGAATAAGAGGAAATATACCCTCTTTTTATAACATCACTTAATATCATTTTTTTGTAAACCTATATCCATTACCTGGTTTACTGAATTTGGGGATCCAACGGCATATTCGCATGATAATTTTTATCCCATATCAGTAATAAATACCTGAAATTTTTTAAATTTACAGTCGGTCGAGCCGTAATAATGCTGTCTGCTCTCTGAGTGTCGATTTTCACTGAAGAAACAACAGCAACAGGATACCCTTCAGGAAAACGTCCGCCCAAGCCTGAGGTCAACAAAATATCACCATCATGAATATCTGCGTCATTATTGAGATACTCTAGTAGTAGATCGTATTGACATCCTCTACCTACTGCCACAGCTCTAATATCATTACGTAAAACCTGTACGGGTATGGCGTGTGATGTATCACAAATCAAGAGCACTCGGCTGGTCAGTTGACTGACACTCATCACCTGGCCGACGACGCCTTTGTCGTTGATCACAGGCTGCCCCTCATAAACACCATGAAAGCTTCCCTTATCAATTACAATTTGATCACTGTAAGGATTACGACTTATCGAAAGCACCTCTGTTATCATTTTTTTTTCTGTTTGAACTAAAGGCGAAGCCATCAGCGCTCGTAGCTGGCTATTTTCTTTTTTTAATTGTTTTAATTTTTCTAAATCAATATTTTTAAGGAAGAGATCCCGACGCAAAGTTTGATTTTCCAGTTCATACTGCTGATGCGTTTTCAGCATTCCCGAGACACGGTCTAATATTTTTCCAGGGGTATTTGTTAAAAAATACAAGGGTGAGACTGCGGTATCAAGATAACGGCGTATTTTAACCAAAGCACCTAATCGAGCATCCAAAATAACCAGTAATATGGCCAGAAAAACAGCACAAAAAAGTCGTAATTCAAGTGACGAATCATGACTAAAAAGACGCCTCATAATGGATGCTTATTCCTCACTAAATAAGTCACCGCCGTGCATATCGATCATTTCCAGGGCTTTTCCTCCTCCACGAGCAACACAGGTCAGAGGATCTTCAGAGACCACCACAGGGATACCTATTTCTTCCATTAATAAGCGTTCAAAATTACGTAATAAAGCTCCCCCGCCTGTTAACACCATCCCACGTTCTGAAATATCAGACGCTAATTCTGGAGGACATTGTTCTAAAGCAACCATGATGGCACTCAGAATACCCGTTAGCGGCTCTTGTAACGCTTCAAGAATTTCGTTTGAATTCAAAGTAAAACCACGTGGTACTCCTTCCGCTAAATTACGGCCTCGAACTTCCATTTCCAGGATTTCATCACAAGGATAGGCAGAGCCGATACCGTGTTTAATTCGCTCGGCTGTGGCTTCACCAATCAAGGAGCCGTAGTTGCGGCGCACGTAATTAATGATCGCTTCATCAAAACGATCACCACCAATACGAACAGAAGAGGAGTAAACGACACCATTTAAGGAAATGACAGCGACTTCAGTAGTACCTCCTCCAATATCAACGACCATGGAGCCTGTTGCTTCAGAAACGGGCAGACCTGCGCCAATAGCGGCTGCCATGGGTTCCTCAATAAGAAATACTTGACGGGCACCGGCTCCTTGAGCCGATTCGCGTATTGCACGACGTTCCACTTGTGTCGCACCGACAGGCACACACACCAATACACGGGGGCTTGGGCGCATAAAACTATTGCTATGAACCTGCTTAATAAAGTACTGGAGCATTTTTTCGGTGACAAAAAAATCGGCGATGACTCCATCTTTCATAGGACGAATGGCCGCGATATTACCCGGAGTGCGTCCCAACATCTGTTTGGCATCAGTACCTACAGCAGCGACTCTTTTAGAGGAGCCGCCTCTATCTTGACGAATAGCAACTACTGAAGGTTCATTCAGTACGATCCCTTGTCCTTTAACATAAATCAGGGTATTGGCGGTACCCAAGTCAATGGATAAATCACTGGAAAACATGCCACGAAATTTCTTAAACATAATGGCGGAAAAGTCCTAAAAATGAAGAGGTCACGAAATTCACCTACTGTATCAGTCAGAAGGGATGCCAACAAGGCCAGAGATGTTAATTAGAGTGAGAATTTAAATGCAATGTCAGCTGATTTTTTAAAATAAAGTTCAAGATAAATAAAAAATAATCCTTAACAGGTAAAAATTGATGACAGCCCTCAGAGGTTTTACAGGGAGCTTAGACATGAAAAATTTAGCGGTTAAAATTCAAAAAATTGAGATCGCCAGAAAATGCTGAATTTTTGCGTTTATCAAATACAGCCCATGGCATCAGAATCGACTTTGAGCAAAGCAGCGCCTTGCAGAACTGATTGTTTTTTCAATTTCTTCAACACCGTGTGCTAATGACATAAAACCTGCCTCAAACGCAGAGGGCGCGAAATAAATCCCTTCTTTAAGCATAAAATAAAAAAAACGTTTAAAACGTTCAATATTGCATTTTTTTACATCTTCATAACAAGTGACTGTTTTCGCATCAGTAAAGAAAAAACCAAACATCCCCCCAAGATGATTAATGATCAAAGGAATATTGTGTTCTTGAGCAGCCTTTTTTAGGTTTAGGACTAATAATGTCGTCAATTCAGTTAATTTTTTATGCAAACCAGGCCGAGCCAATTCTGTTAAGCAGGCAAAACCCGCCGCCATTCCGAGCGGATGGCCTGATAACGTCTCTGCCTGATACACTGGACCTAAAGGCGCCAATATTGACATCACCTCCTTGCGCCCTCCAAAAGCAGCGACAGGCATTCCTCCCCCGATAATTTTTCCTAAACAGGTAAGATCAGGTTTGATATTGTAATACTCTTGAGCGCCTCCTAAAGCCACCCGAAAACCCGTCATCACTTCATCCATAATGAGTAATGCTCCAAATTCATCACATAATTGACGCAATCCAGGCAAGAAATTTTCTGATGGAAGGATGCAGTTCATATTTCCCGCAACGGGCTCTACGATAATAGCCGCTACTTCTTTTGGATAATCCTCCAGGTTTTTTCGGACTGAGCTCAGATCGTTATAGGTACAGATTAAAGTATGTTGAGCAAAATCTTTTGGAACCCCTGGCGAATCAGCTTGCCCTAATGTTAAAGCCCCCGAACCGGCTTTGACGAGTAAACAATCTGAATGACCGTGATAGCAGCCTTCAAATTTGATAATTTTATCTCGTTTTGTGAATCCTCTTGCCAGGCGGATGGCACTCATGGTCGCTTCTGTGCCTGAATTCACCATTCTCACCATATCCATACTGGGCATTAATTGGGTCAATAGTTGCGCCATTTTCACTTCTATTTCAGTGGGTGCTCCAAAACTAATCCCATTTTCAATCGCTTTAGTCAGTGCATCACATATCACCGGATGACGATGTCCCAATATCATCGGCCCCCAAGATCCGACATAATCAATGTAAGCTCGACCGTCTACATCATATAAATAGGCGCCACCTGCTTTTTCTACAAAGAAAGGCTTACCATCCACCCCTTGAAATGCCCGAACTGGAGAATTCACCCCTCCTGGAATAAAACACTGAGCGAGGTCGTATAGTTTATTGGAATCATTCATTTAACAAGTTCCTAATGACTATGAACGTTTATTTTTTATCGCAGAAGCAAACGCATCGCTGAGTGCAGAATTCTTAAAATGACTGATGGGGGCATTTTTAAGAGGTCTTTTTTTGGTCAGTCTCTTTTCTTTTGATTCATTTTCAGAAGCCGTTTTGTCTTTTTTATCAGCGATCTGTTCGTCCAATCGCATGCTCAAAGCAATACGCTTGCGTTCCATATCAATAGAAAGCACCTTAACCTGTACAATGTCGCCCGTTTTGATCAGCTGATGAGGATCTGTCACAAATTGATTAGCCATGGAAGAGATATGCACCAGGCCGTCTTGATGTACACCTATATCAATAAAAGCGCCAAAATGAGTGATGTTAGTAACAGAGCCCTGTAAAATCATGCCTGGAATCAGATCCTTGAGCGTTTCTATCTCATCAGAAAAGATCGGCGTTTTAAACTCAGGTCTCGGATCCCGCCCTGGTTTTTCAAGCTCTTTCAAAATATCGCGCACTGTGGGGAGACCAAATCGGTCATTCACAAAATTCTCTGGATTTAATGATCTTAAAATGGAGATGTTGCCCATCAATTGAGATAAGTGTTGTTTCGTCGATTTCAAAATATTTTCCACTACTGGATAGGCTTCAGGATGAACAGTGGAAGCATCTAAAGGATTGTCTCCATTATTGATGCGCAAAAATCCCGCGCTTTGTTCAAACGCTTTTGGGCCGACTTGGTTAATGTTGAGTAATTGCTGCCGATGAATAAAACGGCCGTTAAGATCACGCCAATTCACGATATTTTTTGCCATGCTTGTGCTTAAGCCAGCCACTCGAGTCAGTAATGGAACGGAGGCGGTATTGAGATCGACGCCCACTGAATTGACACAATCTTCCACCACGGCCGTTAATTTTTTAGCCAACTGCGTTTGGCTGACATCATGCTGATATTGGCCCACCCCAATCGATTTTGGATCGATTTTCACTAATTCAGCCAGAGGATCCTGTAGCCGTCGAGCAATAGAGACAGCACCACGAATAGACACATCTAAATCAGGAAACTCTTCTGCCGCCAGTTCAGAAGCGGAATAAACGGAAGCCCCTGCTTCACTGACAATCACTTTTTGACTGTTTACTTCCGGATACTGCTTTTGAACTTCTGCATAAAAGCGTTCTGTTTCTCGGGATGCCGTTCCGTTCCCAATCGCAACCCATTCTACCTGATGTTCAAGACACAAATGCGCCACTCGGATAGCCGCTTTGGCTGCTTGACCTGTGTGGGGATACACCGTATCGGTCGCGAGCAATTTTCCTGTGGCATCGACTACCGCAATTTTCACCCCGGTTCTTAACCCAGGATCCATTCCCATCGTGGGACGCATCCCTGCAGGGGCCGCCATCAGCAAATCTTTCATATTGAGTGCAAAGACTTCAATGGCTTGTTCTTGGGCCATTTCTCGTACATTCCCCATCAACTCTGTTTCAAGATGGGGGATTATTTTCACACGCCACGCCCATTGCAACACGGTTTTGCGCCAATGATCCGAAGGCGCATTATTAAGCCGAATGTTAAAATGCTCCACCAGAATCGCTTCGCTGGGATCTTCGTCTGAAAGCACCTTTAAAGCCAATTGAAGCACACCTTCACTACGCCCGCGAAATAGCGCGAGCGCACGATGTGAGGGAATTTTTGCAATAGGCTCTTGATAATCAAAATAATCACGAAACTTAGCGCCTACTTCTTCTTTCTCAGGTAAAACCTGAGAAACGAAATGCGCATTTTTCCAAAGATATTGACGCACTTTTGAGAGCAATGCCGCGTCTTCCGAAAAACGCTCCATTAAAATATAACGGGCGCCTTCTAAAGCGGATTTTGTGTCTGTGATGTTTTTTTCAGCATTGATATATTGTTGCGCCAAGATCTCAGGATCTTGATGCGGGTCCTGCCATAACGTTTCGGCAAGAGACTCAAGACCTGCTTCGATCGCAATCTGCCCTTTGGTACGACGCTTCGGTTTGTAAGGCAAATAAAGGTCTTCCAATTCTGCTTTGTTTAGGGTGCTGTTAATCGCATTGGCTAGAGCATCGGTGAGCTTTCCCTGTTCCTCTATCGACTTCAAAATGCTGTGCCGACGATCCGCTAATTCACGCAAATAACCCAACCGGCTTTCTAATAACCGAAGTTGAGTGTCATCTAATCCCCCTGTGATTTCTTTACGATAACGCGCGATAAAAGGAACGGTATTTCCTTCATCTAATAGCTGCACTGCACAAGAAACCTGCTTGGGATCGGCTTTAATTTCTTCTGCAAGAAGATGGTTTAATGAATTCATCATGATTTTTATCATCAACGTAATGGAGCGAAAGAGGAGATTATTTTTATTTATTTTTCATAGTCAGTTACAAAAAAAAGGGGCTAGGTTGAAATAATCGCTCAACATCAGGCACAAATTTTTTATGAGTAATAAACATCACAATATGATCCCCTTGTTGAATGACAGCGTTATTATTGGCAATAATCACTTCATCACCGCGTGCAATAGCCCCAATAACCGTACCCGAAGGAAGCTTAATATCTTTAATTTTACGACCGACGACTTTAGATGTGCTTTCATCACCATGAGCTATCGCCTCAATGGCTTCAGCAACACCACGGCGAAGTGAAAAAACACTCACAATATCTGCTTTGCGCACATGACCCAATAACGCTGAAATAGTGACTTGTTGCGGTGAAATCACAATGTCTATGACGCCGCCCTGCACTAAATCAACGTACGCACTACGTTGAATCAGCACCATGGCTTTTTTAGCGCCCATCTTTTTTGCTAACATGGCTGACATAATATTGTCTTCATCATCATTAGTCACAGCGATAAAAACATCGACTTGCTCTACTTGCTCTTGAGCCAGTAATTCCTGATCAGAGGCATTACCATAATAAACAATCGTATTATTTAACATTTCTGTTAATTCGGTGGCTCTATTTTTGTTACGCTCAATTAATTTAACATAGTAATTTTTTTCTAATTTTAGTGCTAAACCAGCCCCTATATTACCGCCTCCGACTATCATAATCCGTTTGTAAGGTTTTTCTAAACGCTGTAATTCACTTATCACAGCTCGAATGTGTTGCGAAGCGGCCACAAAAAACACTTCATCATTCGCTTCAATAATAGTGGACCCTTGTGGCCGAATCGGTCTATCTTGCCGAAAAATAGCCGCAACCCTTGTGTTGATATGAGGCATACGTTCAGGTAAAGAAGAAAGTGCATTACCGACAAGAGGACCGCCATAATACGCATTTACTGCAACAATACTGATTTTTTTATCAGCAAAATTAATCACTTGCAAAGCCCCAGGATACTCTATGAGCTGATAAATATAATTGATGACTAATTGCTCTGGTGAAATCAGATAATCAACAGGTATGACTTCGGGTTGGAAAAGCTTCGCCGTTTCAAAAATATATTCAGTAGAACGAATACGAGCGATGCGATTGGGTGTGTTAAACAATGAATAAGCCACCTGGCAGGCCATCATATTGATTTCATCAGAATTGGTGACTGCAATTAACATATCTGCATTTTGAGCACCTGCTTCTCTTAATATACGAGGATAAGATCCCTGCCCTTGTATCACTCGTAGATCTAACTTGTCCTGTAGCTCACGCAAGCGGTTGACATCAATGTCAACAACAGTGATATCATTATTTTCGCTCGCCAGGTTTTCTGCCAGTGTTACACCTACCTGCCCTGCTCCAAGAATAATGATTTTCATAATTTTTTATACCCTTGTCACGAGCGCTTGGTGATTTTTGCATAAAAGAAACCATCACCTTCATCAGTTTGGGGCAAGTTTTGTAGACCTATTACTGCTTCATCTTGAATTGTTATGCTTTCTGCATTGAGTTGATGTTTCAAAAATTCGGTGATTTGTTGTTGATTTTCTTCAGGTAAAATAGAACAAGTGCTGTAAAGCAGCATCCCTCCCTGTCTGAGCGTTGGCCAGACAGCTTTGATAATCTCGGATTGTAATTGAGCCAGTGCTGCGATATCACTATCACGCCTGAGCCATTTGATATCAGGATGGCGACGAATAATACCTGTGGCGGAACAAGGCACATCCAGTAAAATTTTATCGAACATTTTTCCTTCATACCATTGCTCAGGTACAAGAGCGTCAGCCACTTTTAGCCTGGCTGATAAATGCAAACGTTGTAAATTTTCTTTTATGCGCTCTAAACGCTTTGCATCGATATCGACCGCTAATACATCAGCACTGGGAGCCCTCTCAAGAATATGAGTTGTTTTAACACCAGGGGCCGCACATAAATCAAGAATATAGTCATCGTTTTGGGGGTCGAGTAAATCAATACATCTTTGAGCCGACACATCCTGGACTGTTGCCCAACCCAGATCAAAACCAGGGAGTTCTTTGACTGAACATGGGGGCAAAATTTGTACTGCGTCAAGGCAAATAGAGTGCGCTTTTGCTTTGATTCCTGATTTTTCTAATTCTGTCAGATATTTTTCTCTAGAATGATGAAGCACATTAACCCTTATCCACATTGGAGGTCTTTCGTTATTCGCCCTCAAAATAGATGGCCATTGTTCAGGATAAGCGGTTTTTATTCGTTGCAATAACCATTGTGGATGTAAATAAGGATCTTGAGCCTCCACTTTTTGAAGTAAGCTTTCTTTTCTCCGCTCAAATTCACGCAGTATCGCGTTTATCAATCCTTTGAATTGTGGATATTTCAAAACAGCAGCCGCTTTCACTGTTTCAGATAAAATAGCATGTGGTGGAATGCGGGTATAAATGAGCTGATATAAGCCAACCATCAGCAAGAAATGCAAAAGACGTTTTTTGGCATTTAACGGGCGTGTCATTAAATGCTTCACACAATGCTCCAACCTTGGCAGCACCCTCAAGGTGCCAAAACACAGTTCCTGGAGCAATGCCTTATCTTTATAAGGGACATGATTCTGTACTTCAGGCAAAACAACACTGAGTGAACGCCCTTTATCTAATACTTGACTGATAATTTGAGCAGCAATAGCGCGAAGATGATATGTATTTTTCATCAGGATAAAAGTTGCTTCCCTATTTGAAACCATTCATTTCTTGAATTGAGAAAATCCCAGGCAGAGATAATTTTTTTACCAGGCAACTGGAATTTCGTCATGTTTAACACACCCTCAGAAGTAAGAATTTGGATCCCGTTTTTATCCGCTTTTAGGACGGTGCCTGGCTGGAGATGAGAAACTTGCTGCGAATCGGGCATGGCTTGAGCTTCCCAGACCTTTATAATTTGTTCATTTATTATGAAATAACTGACAGGCCAGGGGTTAAATGCCCGAACACAGCGTTCTAAATGAGCAGCAGGCAGCAACCAATCGAGGCGCGCTTCTTTTTTAGTTAATTTGTGAGCGTAAGTTGTTTTTTGTTCATCTTGAGTTTCTCCGTGCATTTTGCCTTCAGCCATTTTTTTTAATGTAAGCAATAAATCTTGAGATCCTAATGCGGCCAACTTAGCCTGCAAACTCGCGCCGGTATCATCGGGCTGTATTGGATAAACGGTTTTATACAACATGTTCCCTGTGTCTAATCCTGAATCCATTTGCATAATAGTCACCCCCGTTTCTTGATCTCCTGCCCAAATCGCCCGTTGAATCGGAGCCGCGCCCCGCCAGCGAGGAAGAAGAGAAGGATGCACATTAATGCATCCCAAACGAGGCATGTTCAATACCGCTTGAGGAAGGAGTAAACCATAGGCAACCACGACCATGACATCCGCATCTAAATCAAGGATACTTTGTTGCTCTTCTTTTAAACCGAGTGAATGAGGTTGATAAACGGGAATATGATGTTGGGTGGCCAAGATTTTTACCGGGCTAAAAGCCAGTTTTTTTCCTCTTCCAGCAGGACGATCGGGTTGTGTAAAAACGCCGAGAATTTTTTGTCTATGAGATAATAAATGTTGAAGGTGACAGGCTGAGAAATCTGGTGTCCCTGCAAAAATAATTTTTAAAGATTCGGACACTGAGCTTCCTTAAATTGAGATGAGACGTCTTTCAAAACCAATAGAAAGGGGTAAGTTGTTTTGTGCTATTGGTTCATTTATCTTTTTTTTCATTAATTTTTTGCAGTTTTTCCATCTTTTTTTGGATACGCTGACGCTTAAAGGGCGAAAGGTAATCGACAAAAAGCTTCCCAATAAGATGATCCATTTCGTGTTGAATGCAAATTGCCAATAAGTCATCGGCAGACAACCTAAAAGATCTCCCCTCACGGTTTAATGCTTGAATGGTAATCTCTTTTGCTCTTGGTATGAACGCTTTTTCGCCAGGAATAGAAAGGCAACCTTCTTCAATGCCGGTTTCTCCGCTTTTTTCTAATAATTCCGGATTAATTAATATGAGAGGCTGATGACGATCTTCTGAAACATCAATAACAATAATCCGTTGATGAATATTGACCTGCGTTGCCGCTAAACCAATGCCTTCCGCCTGATACATAGTTTCCAGCATATCATCCGCTATTTGCCGAATTTGATCATCCATTTTTTTTACTGGACTTGCAATTTTGCGAAGCCGATCGTCTGGAAAATGTAATATTTGTAATATTGACATAAATTATTCGATATCTATTGAAGTAATAAAAAATACTGAATGCTCATTTTAATCATTTTTGTTATTGATGAACAACATCATATCAGGCCTGTTTCATAACAGGCTTTGTAAAGAGAGAGATTATGTTAAAAGCAGAAATATGGTTACGAATGAGTATGGTCAAAGGGTTAAATACCGCTCAAAGGATGAAAGTAGCAGAATATTTACAGGGTTATGCTGACATTCAACCGGATCCGGATATGCTTATGGCCGGAGGTTTAAACCAAAAACAATGCCAACAATTTATTTCACCTTTAAATGAAAAATACATTAACGCTACCTTAACCTGGTTAGAAAAAGATGCTCATCATCTGCTGGTGTATGGTGATTCAGACTATCCAAAACAACTCACTTATATCTCTTCTGCACCTCTTTTATTATTTGCGATAGGAGATATCTCTACTCTTTCTCAAGAACAAATTGCCATGGTTGGCAGCCGAAATTTCAGCCACTATGGTGAGCGTTGGGCAAAATATTTTACCAAAGAGCTCGTCCAGACCTGATTGATTATTACCAGTGGATTAGCGATTGGAATTGATAGCATTTGCCATCAATCTGCCTTGAATTCAACGGGTAAAACCATTGCCGTACTGGGCAGTGGTTTAGAAAATATTTATCCTCGACGTCATTGTGATTTAGCCAAACGTATTACAGAAGAAGGGGGCGCTATTGTATCTGAGTTTTTAACTACTGCTCTGCCTTTGGCCACGCATTTTCCAAAAAGAAACCGAATTATCAGTGGGCTGAGCGCCGCAGTTGTCGTGGTAGAAGCTTCTCTGAGAAGTGGCTCTCTTATTACCGCTCGTTATGCACTTGAACAAGGTCGCGACGTATTTTCTTTACCTGGTCCTCTAGGAAGCCCTACCAGCGAAGGGACTCATTGGTTAATTCAACAAGGCGCTTATTTGGTCAACAAACCCCAAGATATTATTGAGCAAATAAGAAGTTCACTAAAATGGTTGCCGATGTCTCGGTCTGCCAGTGTGGCTTTTACACAATCAGAGTCGTCATTGGAGCTGCCGTTTCCTGCTTTATTGAGCAGCATAGAGTATGAAGCCACTCCTGTTGATCTGATTGCCCAACGTACAAATCAACCAGTATCACAAATACTCATCCAATTACTTGACCTGGAACTTGAAGGATGGGTTTCTTCCGTGAACGGCGGGTATATTCGTCTTAAATAGTAAGGTGTAATGATGACATGCAGATAAAAAATAACCCTACGTTCGCTTCAGTCTTAAAAGCATTAAAAAAAGAGCAGGTAATAGCTTATCCGACAGAATCTGTTTTTGGCTTAGGCTGTGATCCAGATAGTCAAAAAGCGGTGAATAATTTATTGCTTTTAAAGCAACGCCCTCAAAAAAAGGGATTGATTTTGATAGCAGCCAGTTATCAGCAATTACAACCCTATATTAATGATGAGCAGGTCAGTGCTGAACAACGTGAAAAAATTTTTACAAGCTGGCCAGGGCACTTAACCTGGGTTTTCCCAACCTCTATCCAAACACCCTTTTGGTTAAGTGGGGAATTTAATTCATTGGCAGTCAGAGTGTCTGCTCATCCTTTGGTCAGACAGTTATGTTCCTGCTTTGGTAAGCCTTTGGTGTCAAGCAGTGCTAACATGACAGGCCAAACACCTTGCCGTACATCCAGAGAAGTGGTTTTACAGTTCGGCCATCAGTTGTCTGTGTTATCAGGCAATGTAGGAGGGCATATGAAACCCTCTGAAATCAGAGATGCGTTGACCGATAGATTAATTCGCTCAGGATAAGTATGAAGGTCTATTGCCCTAAATGGGTCTCAGAGCCTCTATAAATACAACCTGCTGAACAGGTTTCTTTGATAGTGATTGAACTTAATTGAGGTAATTTAGGCTTAAGTCGATCCCAAATCCAAACGGCCAATAACTCACTGGTTGGATTTTCCAATCCTTCGATATCATTTAAATATTGATGATCTAATTTATTCCAAATAGGTTGAAATGCTGCTTTCAAATCAGCAAAATCCATAATCCAACCACTTTTAGTATCAATTTTGCCAATAATTTCTAATCGAACTACAAATGAATGACCATGTAAACGCCGACATTTATGTCCTTCAGGAACGTAAGGAAGACGATGAGCTGCCTCAAATTGAAATTCTTTAAACAAACTGGTGTTCATAATACAAAATTGCCTCTTTTAAACATATTTTTATAGACCTTTATTGGCTTATAAGGATTTTAAAAAGCTTCTGGACTAAAGTACACCCAAAATTAATAGAATGATGAGGCCATTTTTAAGAGGTTATATGAAAATATTTATATTGCTGCTGCTGTTATTAGCAATTGGATTACAATATTCTCTTTGGTTAGGGAAAAATGGGATTCGTGACTTTGTCCGAATTAAAAAGGATGTCGCAGAACAAAAAATAAAAAATAATGAATTAAAAATGAGAAACGCCCAACTTTTTGCTGAAATTAACGATTTAGACGGGGGAAAAGAAGCACTGGAAGAGCGTGCTCGAAATGATTTAGGGATGATCAAACAAGATGAAAAATTTTATCGTTTGATCCCTGAATCCTCAAAAACCAACATCGTTTCTCCTGCTAAACAATTAAGATAAAAATGAACACATACACTTCTCTTTCTCTTGAGGTAATGGCTGTTGTGCCTGCTGCAGGCATCGGGTCTCGAATGAAAACAGATTGCCCAAAACAATATTTCTCAATCAGAGGTAAAACAATACTTGAATACGCGGTTAAACCTTTATTATCTCATCCTTGTATTCAACAGATTATGATTGTGATTCACCCTAAAGATCATTTTTTTCAATCAACACCTCTTGCTCGACATCCGAAAATTCGGGTGGCTTTAGGTGGAAAAGAACGTGCAAATTCTGTTTTGGCAGGGTTAAAATATTTCGGTTACCTTAACGTGCATTCTAAATGGATCCTGGTTCATGACGCCGTTCGCCCCTGTGTCAGTGATGAAGATATAGAGCATTTACTTTCTATTACTCAACACAGTGAAGTAGGAGGTATATTAGCCACGCCTGTTCGAGATACAATAAAAATAGCTCAGGCTGATATGACTATTTCATCTACCCCTGAGAGAGCCAAACTTTGGCATGCCCTGACACCACAGCTATTCCCTTTTGGATTATTAAAAAATTGTTTATCACGTGCCTTAGCAGAAAAAAAACTCGTCACAGATGAAGCCTCTGTACTTGAATGCTATGGTTATCATCCACTATTAATCCAGGGGAGATCTGACAATATCAAGATCACTTATCCAGAAGATTTAAAGTTAGCTGAATTTTACTTAAACCAAAAACATGATGAATCACCATGAACGTGAATATGTTAAATCTAATACGCATAGGAAAGGGTTTTGATGTCCACAAATTTGGCGGGTCTTCTCGCCTGATCATTGGGGGGGTTTATATCCCTGAAAAACAGGGTGTGATAGCCCATTCAGATGGGGATGTGGTCTTACATGCAGTGATTGACGCATTGCTCGGTGCTGCAGCTTTAGGTGATATTGGAACACTTTTCCCTGATACCTCCCCAGATTTCAAAAATGCCGATAGTCGCGCCTTATTGTGCAGAAGCTATGAGAAAATTCTGGGGAAAAAATATCAATTAGGGAATATAGACATCACTATTATTGCACAAGAACCTAAAATGGCACCTTACATTCCAGAAATGAGAGAAAATCTGTCCAAAGATCTTCAGTGCAACATAGATCACATTAATATCAAAGCCACCACAACCGAAAAATTGGGTTTTATTGGCCGTGGTGAAGGTATTGCATCTGAAGCAGTGGTTTTATTAATCAAAAAATGAAGATAATATAATGAAAAAAAACACCCGCCGCATTTTATATCAATCTCTATTTATGATTGCCAACTTCTCTCTTTTTGCCTGTAGTAATAAAGACTCAAAACCAGCGCCTATTAGTGTTGCCAGAGACCATTCTATTAAAATTAAACAAGAACATGACAGAATGCATACAATTATCTATAACCGCAGTTATGATAATACTCTTAAAGGCAGTTATAACGGGCATACCTATCGAGTGAAACGAGGTGACACCTTATTTTATATTGCTTGGCTTACAGGAAATGATTATCGTGATTTAGCAAAAAAAAATAATATTCCTGAACCTTATACACTAAAAATTCATCAGTTAATTCAGTTAGATAAAAACTCTAAACAGATGATAAAACAAAAAGACGTGACTTCTATTGGCTTACCTCTTCGCCCATCTCACCAGGAAATTCAAACAACAATGGTTGATTCTCAATCAACTAACGCGTATTCTCAACATTCAGGTAAACAAAATGTTAGCGAAATATTGCAAAAATCAGCTATTGTTGAAAAATCAACACCTGATGTTACTTTGCCTCGTAATCCGATTAATACCTCAAAAAATCATGGTACAGCTCCCACGCTTCAATGGAAATGGCCGACTGACGGAAAAATTATCGATGAATTTTCTGCTTCCGAAGGAGGTAATAAAGGGATTGATATCAGTGGTTCCCGAAGACAACCTATTTTTTCAACAGCAGATGGGCAAGTGGTTTATGCAGGGAATGCATTACGAGGTTATGGTAATTTAATCATTATTAAGCACAGTGATGATTACCTGAGTGCCTATGCTCATAATGACAAGATACTGGTCCGGGAACAACAAAAAGTCAAAGCTGGGCAAAAAATAGCAAATATGGGTAGCTCCGGAGCCAGTTCAGTAAAGTTACATTTTGAAATTCGTTATAAAGGGAAATCCGTCAACCCGCTGCAGTACCTTTCGCAGCGATAAATTAAGCAAAATACGCTGAAATTTTGTTTTCGGTATTACGGGCAGGAGCAGCATATGAGACAAAATACGCTGAAAGTTAACGAGTTAAATGAAGATATTAATTTTACGCAGTACAGTGAAAAAAATAATCTAGACCCAGAAATTTTCACTGAAAAATTTTTACTAGTCGATGAATCTACTGAAAGTGAGTTAGATGAAGACGAAGAAGATGAATTATTAGTAGAAAATGTCACACAGCGAGTACTGGATGCAACTCAGCTTTATCTTGGTGAAATTGGCTATTCTCCCTTATTAACAGCAGCAGAAGAAATTTATTTTGCTCGCCGTGTATTGTGTGGCGATGAATCGTCACGTCGAAGAATGATAGAAAGTAATTTACGTTTAGTGGTAAAAATTTCTCGTCGTTATATCAATCGTGGTCTGCCATTATTAGACTTAATTGAAGAAGGTAATTTAGGTCTCATTCGTGCTGTTGAAAAATTTGATCCTGAGCGGGGTTTTCGTTTTTCAACTTATGCCACATGGTGGATACGTCAAACGATTGAGCG
Source organism: Candidatus Hamiltonella defensa 5AT (Acyrthosiphon pisum) (assembly GCF_000021705.1). Classification (NCBI taxonomy): domain Bacteria; kingdom Pseudomonadati; phylum Pseudomonadota; class Gammaproteobacteria; order Enterobacterales; family Enterobacteriaceae; genus Candidatus Williamhamiltonella; species Candidatus Williamhamiltonella defendens. The sequence continues at coordinate 1,554,359 of NC_012751.1, read as the reverse complement.
TGCGATTATGAACCAAACGCGAACTATTCGTTTACCTATCCATGTCGTCAAAGAGTTAAATGTATATTTACGTGCTGCAAGAGAACTTTCCCATAAACTTGATCATGATCCCAGCCCAGAAGAAATTGCAGAGCAACTGAATAAACCTGTTGATTATGTCAGCCGTATGTTACGGCTTAATGAACGTATCAGCTCTGTTGATACTTCTTTTGGAAATGCGGCAGAAAAAGGATTATTAGATGTTTTATCTGATGAAACTGACAATGATCCTGAGAATACAACCCAAAATGATGATATGAAAAAAAGCGTCGTTAAATGGCTATTTGAATTGAGTACTAAGCAACGAGAAGTCTTAGCAAGACGCTTTGGATTATTAGGTTACGAGCCCGCGACACTTGAAGAGGTGGGATGTGAAATTGGTTTAACGCGTGAACGTGTTCGACAAATTCAGGTTGAAGGCTTGCTCCGTTTGAAAGAAATGCTGCAAACACAAGGTTTAAACATATCCGCTTGATTTCCTCCCTTAAAGTTTTTGACCCCGTCACCAATGTCAAACATATTTCTTTTTTCTCGATGACCGACCACCTCATCGTCTCCGTCTCCCAAAAAAAAATAAATTTTGGCCGGGTTTGTGGCATTGGGGGGATTGGATTGCATATCAGAAGAGGAGAGGCTTGAAGGCGTGACCAGTCTGTTTAAAGATAAAATCCCGTCTGAATGTGCCTCAGTGTCAAGCGATATCTTGTCATCGGTAGGTGAAAGTGCCTTGATGTCGTAAAATTTGTACTGGCTGTCTTGTAAGGTAAGATCCATATAAAGAGGTAAATCGTTCTGCACTTTTTTTTCTCTATACTCTAATAAAATTGCCCCAGCTTGGGAGGGCAATATTTTATCTTTAATGTCTTCGAGTAAATATCGAGTCCCTAGACGGATCAACATAGTCCATTTTTTACCTGTTAATTTTTGATAGGGATGTTCGCTCAACATGATGTTTCCTGTGCTGTAATACACCGTCTCTATTTCTGTATCGGAATCCAATAATGTTTGAAAATGGGTTTGACACTGTTGCAGCAGGGTTTTTTTAGCCTCTATTGCTGCCTGTCCTTTGGTGACCTGATTGGTGATGTCGATGTCCACTTCTGCGCCCCAAAATTTCAACCATCCCGTCCGTAATTTTTGTAACCCCGTCAATGTGGTATATCGCTCAATCTCTTGCACCTGACGAACTGAAAAATAGATCCCCCCCGCTACAGCGGTCAACATACCTAAGGCTATTCCTATCGCCCCAGCCATTAATGCGATTTGTCCCGTCAAAGCCAAGAATGCAAGGCCGCTTCCTAGACTGATAGAAGCACTTAAAGAAGACAGTGCCAGACTGACCTGTAAATCTTGTCGAGCATCAGGGGCCGTTGCCGTTTTCAGTTCAGTGGCGGCTTTTTGGGCTTGATAAATATCGAAAGCGGCTCCAAACATATTTAAAAAAGCCCCGCCATATCGAGCCACCGTGACGCCTGCTTTATAGTGCAAACCTCTTATTCTGGAAGAGACCCCCAGAACAGGCTGATAAGAGATCTTTTGCATAATGCGGGCGCCCAATTGTCTAAACCCTAATGTTAACAAGATGCTCCCCAGGTCGTATAACAGACCCGACATCGCGAGTTTGGCTTGAAAGTCCAGTGCCTGTTTTTCAGGCTCCATTAATTCATCAGAAGAACGACGGCGCCAGTAATGAGACAGGCATGTGACAGATTGGAGCCAAGAGAGACCTTGACTGGCTTCCCCAAACATACCGATCGTACGAGATAGCTTTAAAAATCGTGGGTTGAGGAGATTTTTCTGAGTTTGAACCGGCTTCAAGGGTATCGACAAAGAACCATCAGTCGTGCTCATCAATGATTGCAATTTTTTAAAAGAGGCAGATTGCAACATTTGAGTCGGCTCCAACTGATACACATCCAATACAACCGCCCCCCCTTGTTGAGGCGTACCGCTTAAGCGGGTGAAATAATCATGTAACAGCACTCTCATGGGGTGACTGGCTTTTTGAACATCTGAAGTCGTGACACGTATTTCACCAAAATTCGCATCATAGAGAGACCAATGAATTTTTTTATCAACGCTTTGACGTTTGGCTATCGTTAAAATATGTTGCCCCATACGCAGCTGGTAATACCCTGCCGTTTGATGCGCCAATGTGTTAAAAAATTGAGAGAGATTCTGAGCGCCTTTGTGAACAAAAACAGAGGCGTCTTCCATCTGATGAATCACTCGCCTGAAACTTTCGGCTTCTTTATCGTCTAGTGGAAAAAATATTTTTTGCGCGCTGATCTCAGCATGAGATTGAAAAGAGTTCAGTAATTTGACAAGTAAAGCGTCATCGCCCGTCTTGAGTAAGCTTAAATAAGCTGCACTCACCTTTCTCGCTTTTTGTTGCGCCAAGTCACTGCCATCGTCTATATAAATCGCTTGTACAGAAGGCTGAATTTCAGCACGAAATTCAGCCGTATTATTGTATAATTTTATCCTTTCGTTCCAATTCAACAGATTTTCGACGACGAAGTTATCCCAGTCAGCGGTTCTTTTTAAGGCCAGCTGTCCTGTTAAACCCCCTAGTTGATCATGAGCGTCACTCAATTGCATCAGGCTTTGTACTTGACTTGTAAATTCAGAATACAGCAGGGGATCAGACAATGTTTGATATAATTTTTTTCGGTCGAGTTCTCCTGAGGGGAGGTGAAAAAACTCCGTTAAGAGTTGAAAATGACCTAAGCTTAATAAGCTCTCCCGCCTCGAGGAAAGGTGATCGACCAAAATCAAAATTTGTTTTAATTTGTCCGTTAAAGAAGAAGTCATATGTTTTTGAGCACGAGCCATATCTGAAAGATTTTTCGAGCTCTTTTGATTCATTTCTGAGGTGATGTTCCTTGTATGACCGGTGAAGCCATCAACCCACTGACGTACTTTGATCACTTTTAACTCAATGTCTAATTCTTGGGCAATGTCTCGAGCAGCCTCACTGAATAACCGAAAATTTTTTGATGTCAGAGTTTTTGAAGAAGAAAAATGTGAAGCACCCCCTGTATTTTTAAGATCATCAGAAGATATTAAAAACAGCCCGGTGATTTTAATGTCTTTTGTCACCGGATAGTGGGGATAAATATTGATATCTGGTCGACCAGTGATCAGCACTGTATTTTGTGAAAGGGTATTATTGATAATATCATCAGGCGTGGCTACTCGTTGCGGGTAAGAAAATAATTGTTTCGATAACATACCATTACGTGTTAATTCAGAAACAGGAATGTTTTTTGTCAGCGCTAATCCCTCGCCGCCGGATTTTTTTATCACTTCTTTAAAGTTGGCTTCAAGCGAGGTTTCATCTGGGTCGGCGGCCAAAATATTTTGTTCGGGGACCTCTAATATCACGCCTACCGTATAACCTCTGAGGGTCTCATTTGACAAAATACTGGCAGAAATAAGATCAGATTGCCTGAGTTTATCCTGAATGTTTTTTGAAAAAATGTCTTTGCGTGACATCAAATCTGTGATGCTAGAAGGATAAACAAGATACCTAAATCTTTTATTTTGTATTTTAGGATTCGTAAAATACCGAGGTGCCCAGGCATCTAATACAGGAGATAACAACCTAAAAGCGCTACTGTGCTTTTTTTGTATCAGCTCACCATTTTTATTCCAGCCTAAAAGCAAAGTCTTGCCTGCCGTCTGAGCCCCGATTTCTGATAGTGTTTGAGTAGTAAATTTTTTACCAGAGCCAGAACCATCAGCGACAGCCACGAGTTCTGTTCTGGCCGATATGTCGGCCAGAATACCCTTGCGTTTCATTGCTCTCGCAAACTGAGTCGCAAAATTAGGGGGGGTGTAATTGATCAGCCGACATCCCACTAAACTGATCCGGTTTGGAGTACTGTCGATATGATATTTTTTACTAAAATGTTGATTAAAATGAGTTAAAAGTTCGGCTAAACCACCCGGGTTCATGCCAGACATTCTCCTAATAGAGGGTGATGTATTTGCACGAGCGGGATTGCCGTGTCCTACTACTTGCCAACGTAATTTGCCTTGAAGCGCTTTTGGACAGCCTGATAACACGCGATAATGATTTCGCTGGTCAAGTTGGACTAAAACTGAGCCGGGATGTTTTTCCGCTAGTCTCAAGGCAGCATCCAGGATGATCGGATCATTTTCTAGCTGGATAATCAGTTGTCCCGCATATCGGGTCAAACCGCCATCAGATCTTGTCATGACAGTTTCATATAGGCCATCCCATTGGGTAACCGGCACAAAATCAGCAGGTGTCCGTTTGGTTCGATGAACAGGCAGACCAGATTGATGATGAGGAATAAAAGAATTTCGGGGGAATTGCTCTTGGGTCATGGTTATTTTTCATCCTTAAAAAATAGAAAAATTCTGAGGGAGTCATTTTTGTATTAGTATTAATAGATATCTCTGTTTTAGAGTATATTCGAATTACTAAGGATATTCTAAAACACGTCTCATTAAAAATGAGACCTTATAAATCTATATTTTATAAAAAACAGATCAAAATTCCATTTCACCACTGGGCCTACGCATTAATCCCCCACGGCTGTCTTATTAAAATTTCTGCAATTCAGTCATCATGTTATTATTTATATATCTGTCTTTTTTAGATTTGATACAAGTTGAGCGTTGCTGTCATTTTTTTGTAAATTGTTCCATCCATTCTGTCATTGAGAGCGCCTTCACTTCGTTGATTCTGTCGTTCAGGCTCACAGGGGCGTCAAAAATCTGCCGATTGGCCGAAATGGCTTCATTGATGGCCATCCGCTTTTCCTTTCCTAATCCATATTCTTTCCCCGTCCGTGGGTCTCGGTAGCAGTAGTAGCCCTGATGACGAACATGCAGATGAGGAGATAGATCCCGGCTGTTTTTCCTGTTCGGGCCATGTATTTTCTCCATTAAGGTTTTTTATGCATGAATAAGGCAAGGCCTACGGCCGATGAGATGAGGCCTTACGTCATATTGTAGTGGCATAGTTAATTTGGCCACCTGATAAAAACCAGGTGATAGACTTAAGTTATCAATACAGGTGTAAAAATGGATAAGAAACACAAACTCCCCTACAGCCCTGAATTTAAGCTAGAAGGGGCTCATTGACCGCCTCACCCCATCACGGAGGGCGCTGATACTCACACCCATGGCTTCACTGCCTTGACGAAACGGGTAATTTTGTTCGATAACCAGATGGGCTACTTCGCGTTTCAATTCTGGTTTAAATGTTGGCTGAGACATTTTCTTGTACTTCCTTTGTTCAGTAACGCTTTCGGGATTAATTTACTGTCTGAATTCATTAAGCCAGAACAAGGCCAACGTGCCAGTTATGCAAATATTCCGCCCCCGGGTCTACCGTCGCAAAGGTGCGCTGGGGGTTATCTGCGGTTCCCAATCGGTTAACATCTCCTCTGCTAAAACCTCAATATCATCAGGTTGATTTCTGTTGATAGCCCTGTTTGAACAGGCACAGCCCTGTGCGCGGTTTGTTGCGGAGGCTTGAGCGGGGGTTGTAGAGACACTCAATAAATCCGCCTCTTTCGCCGGCTCTGAGAGCCCCAGCTTGTTTCTTACCTCTGATGCCGAGACTTTCAGACCCAAGGGCACCAGCTTTTCTAAATTCGCCGCCAAGGCCGTCACATCTTCCTTTTCAGGGAGGGTGATCATGACACGCGGGTAAACGGCTTGAGGGCCATAATTAATATCAATATAGGGCCGGATCAGGTCACGGTTGAGGGTATTGGCCAGTTGCCTGGCATCTGCGGCAATAATGTCTTGCCGTACGGCTTCCTGCGACGCTTCATTGCCTAATTTCCCCGGCGTGCCTTCCGTGGTCGCCGTTTGACCCAATACGGCCTTGGAGATTTGCCGGTCAATCCATTCGACCATACGGGAAAAGACTTCAGAGGCCCCGGACGCCTGCGCGACCTGCTGAAATTCAATCACCATGGAATCAGGCAGGATGGCCGCCGCATCAGAGCCTATATTGGCCACCGCCGTTTTTAATACTTTTTTATCTTCTTCACTGGCTGACGGGCCATATTTGCCTAACCGGAGCGGAATACCGTAACTCTCAAGGAATCCGAGCCAGTCTTTCATGCCATACATCTTGCAGAGATAGGAAAAGGCCACCAGTCGGGCTAAGCCCCCACGAAGCGCCAAGCCTGATTTCAATCGCGGTTGATGCACAATAAATTTATAAGGGGGCATCGACAGGCCATGAATGGGGTCGGCTTCGTCCACAATGCGCATGTCTTCAGGATGTTCAGGATGAAACAGGAAGAAACGCGGATCGCGCCAGCGGTATAGCTAAGCGATTTAATTTTAGTTACAATATAAAGAACTAATTAGCATGAGGTCACTATGAGTTATTCAGTGGATTTTCGTCAAAAAGTCCTGAGTATTCGAGAGAAAGAAGGACTGAGCATCAGAGCAACGGCGAAGCGTTTTCACGTAGGTACAGATACTCTCAGGCGTTGGCTCAAGCGAATAGAACCGAAACCCTCGGGTCCGCGTCGAGGCAAGATGGATAAAGAGGCGTTTATCAAAGATGTGGCAGAGTATCCAGATAGCTATCAACGGGAACGGGCGGCCCGTTTCGGGGTGTGCCCCAAAGCCATCTGGCAAGCATTGAAAAGATGGGGTCTGACCTATAAAAAAAACTCTGCGTCATCCCAAGGCAAACGAAGAGGCACGACAGGGGTTCCAGGAAAAAATCGCGGGGTATCAAAAGCAGGGTAAATCTCTGGTTTATCTCGATGAGAGCGGCTTTGCTCACGATATGCCCCGCCTCTACGGATACGCTACACGAGGTCAACGCTGTTTTGGGACTCACGATTGGCAGGCTAAGGGCCGCACTAACGTCATTGGTGCCTTATTAGGGGTCACTCTCATCGCGGTGGGCCTCTTTAACTGCTCCATTAACAGCGATGTTTTTTATGCCTGGGTCACTCAGCTGCTCCTACCCGCTCTTCCTCATCCGTGCGTGATGATGATGGATAACGCTTCTTTCCACAAGCGAAAAGATATTCAACACGCCATTCTCAACGCCGGTCATTCTATTGAATATTTGCCTCCTTATTCGCCCGAGTTCAACCCTATTGAGCACACATGGGCTCAAGCTAAAAGAAAAAGAAGAGAACTTCAATGCGACATCAATACCTTGTTTTCAGAACATATTATGTAACTATTCTTATGTCGTTTAGCTATATGCTTTCGGTTCCCACTTCACACCCGTTCTATCCCACATAATTTCATTCACACTATAGCCCTTACCGAGGGCGTCCAAGGCATTGTCTACCAGGTCGCCAAAGTCAGGGGCCTCCATCAGGCGGTGAATGTCTTGTGCACATTGTTGTGCCCGGCTGTCTTCGCCCCCGGCAACGACGGTGACCGGTAAACTGGCCACCGCCATCTTGCGGGTACGCAACACGCTGGAATAATGCGGGTCACGTTCTTCCATTTCTTCAGCCAGGGTCAAATACGCCTCCGTATCCCCTTCCGCTGCGGATTTCAAGAGATTGGCCAATCGTTGTGGGGTTAAGCCACTGGCGACCGAACCCCTCCCCCAGAGATGACGAACAGCGGTAGGCCCCGCCAGTTCACCTGAGAGTTTTTGGGTCTCCTGCTTTTTCTGCGATTTCTTGTTTCGAACCATCTTTACCATGCTCCTTGACGTTTGAAGCGATGGCCATCGCCCTTAACGGGGCTGTAGCCGTAACTTTGTTGCTGATTGCTCACCCAGCCCAAGAATTGGCTGGTGCTGTCGATTTGGTCGTCATGCTCTGCCAGCGGGAAAGTGAATAGCTCTTTCTCAAAATCCAGTAACCAGGCGGCTGAATCAGGAATAAAGACCTTCCCCGCTTCAAACTGGGCAGACTGGGCAGACATGCGGGTCAGCTTGTCCTGTTCAGGGGTGATGGCAATGATGGGGAGTGGGGTACTTGCCTTTAACTCTTGAATCAAAGATTGACCGCTGGCTTTGTCCTCAATCAAAATCGCATTCGGGTGCCATTTTTCAGCCAGGCTCTTCACTGCCGACTTCAAACGCGGATATTCCACCCGGTCACGCCACACCTCCAGCAAGTAATAGGCCAGTTGGGTTTCTGCCCATGTGGTACACACAGACGGGTCATTCAGTTGGGCCGATTTGTAGGCGGTATCCCATGATTGAACAATTCGGACAGGGTGAGCCGGAGGCGTTTTATAACGATGGACCCACGGCTTTTTAATCATGCCCCCTTCAGCCGGGACCGGTTCCTGCTGGTATTGACCCGAGAAGCCATAAGTGCCTAATGCTGTCTGGGTCTTGGCGATTTCAGGTTTCCCTTCCCGTTCTGGATGCAGAAGTTCACCCGGGCTTCGGGTTTTACGGATACGGCCAAAGTCAATCATAGTCCTGCTTTCTGCGATGGCCGGAATTTTGACATGTTCCCAGCCCCCTTGGGCGAGTAAGTGCCCAGACAGGTCTTTTTCATGAAGCCGCTGCATGACGACCACAATGACGCCGTTTTTCTTGTCGTTTAAACGGCTGTAGAAAGTCTGGTCAAACCATTCCAAGGCTTTTTCTCTTTCTGTTGGGCTTTCCGCTTGTCGGGGGTTGTGCGGATCGTCCACAATCAGAAAATCTCCCCCTTCCCCCGTCGCGGTGCCGCCGGTACTGGTGGCTATTCTGTGCCCCCGTGCCGTGGTGACAAACCTGGATTTTTCATTTTGATCTTTCACTAAACCCACACAGGGGAAGACTCGCCGATACCAGGCGCTTTGAACCACTAAACGACAATCCACACTGTGTTTCAGGGCTAATTTATCTGAATAACTGGACGCTAAAAACTTTGAACTGGGCGCATGACCCAATACCCATGCGGGCCAGGCGACAGACACGGCGATGGATTTCAGATAGCGCGGCGGTATATTGATGATCAACCGTTTTATGTCACGGTCAGTACAGGCCTTCAGGTATTCCGCTATCAGGTCAACGTGCCAGTTATGCAAATATTGAGCACCGGGGTCTACTGTGGCAAAGGTGCGTTGAATGAAGCTGGAGAGGTCATCACGTAACATCGCCTCATAGAATTGGGCTTTATTGGGTACGTGCATGGAGATATCGCTCTATAATAACGTCATCCACCTCAGACAGGGGGATACGGTCATTTGTTGCTGGGTCATCCAGTCCCCGAATACGGCGGATCACTTCCACATTATGGCGGTTGGTTTCTGTCAATACTTTCAGGTTGCGGGCATCCTGAACGATCAAATGGAGGTACTGTTTCTCTTCAGCCAACCTTTTCAATGCCTTATTGGCGATTTCCAACGCTAACCGGGCATTCTCCAAACCGGTGCCCATGTCCTTGATGTCTTCAATGGCCGCCGCATCAATCGCTTTAACCACCGCTTCGGGTTGGTTGGCGACTTCGGGGGCGGGTTTACCGGCAAAGTGGGCTTTGACGCGTTCGCGCTTGACCATGCTCCCGTCACGAACCCAACCGTATTGCTTTGCTCTACGGCGAATCGTGCCCTCAGAGGTACCAAACTCCGTGGCCATTTTGCGTAACGACTGCAACCCGGCACGGTACTCGGTTTCTACGCCCAGCCAGTCAATGATGTTAGCCATCACTGACCGTCCATTCTTCGTTCAATCAATCTGTCCAATTTGGCATTGATGGCCCGTAGGTCTTGCCTGATTTCGTTTCGGGTTGAGTCAACATGGTTTTCAAGACGCTTATGGTTTTGAGCGAGAAATTCGATGCTTTGCGCGTTTTGTTCAACGCGTTTATCTATCGTTAAGGCCCATGAAAATAAAGACAGGGCAATCACCAGGGTGCTGATGATGTGGCCGATACTCACGGTCTTATCCAAGTGCCACTCGCGGCGGCCATTGGGTGGATTCATTCTATAACCCTTTATTTGATATCGCATTCACGGAGGCGGCTAACGCCGGGTGTTTTCTTCGGCAATCCCCGTACAGACCAATCCCCGTTTTTGCTCAATAGAATCGGTCAGCCGTCTTGCCCTCATCAGGCCGCTGCCACGGTGGCTTTTTCAATCATGACCTAGTCCTTACGCATGAGTTCAGTGAGTTTAGGAATGACTTTTTCAGCACTGCGACCCACGACATACCCCCCCAGGCCAATTTGAAGCAATGTCCATGCTTCCTGTGCCAATCTGAATTCTGTCAGGCCGAATGTATCCGCCACCACCAGACCGAGGAAAGTCAACATGGTGAGGGGTCTCCAATTGCGCTGCATCCAGCTTGCCCCCTGTGCTTCAGCGGCGATGACTTTTGTCTTGGTTTCAACAAGACGGGCTTCATAATTTAACATCTGTGCCGCCATAGCACTTTGCATTTCAAACAGCCTGGATTTCACTTGAAGGCGCTCTTCGTCGCTGGTGTGCATTTCATCAATTAACTGTGTGACGGGCTGAACCAGCCCGGATAAAAAAGGCCATACCGCCATTATGAGGCCTCCTCCAGGCATTCATTGTCGGGAAAGTCTGACGAGGAAAGTTCAAAGTGGGGGCCATCCATGAACGGCTTTTTACCCACCGCTTTTTTACGCTCTATGTACGCGATAACTGCGTCGCTTAAATTGTCTTCATCGTTAATGCAACTCCAACACGCCCCCCAATAAACACGAATTCCGAGTTCTTCCGCGGCTTGCTTCATCGCGTCCGCTATCGGGTAATATAACGGCCAATCCCAACGAACTGAGCCATCTAAACAAGCGCCCAAGTCAACGGCGTGACCGGTTAAGTGGCGGCTATTCATTGTTTTGGAAGCGCCCTTGGCCAAGAGGGTTTTCTGGCGTTCGACTGTTCTGACGCCTTCCAGCACAGTAAAATCCACAGGGGTGATTTGGATAGCCCGTTCAACCACACACACAAGGTCAGGGTGAACCCCTTCCAGACGTTGGCGTGAGCGGGGGCCTAATTTGTAAGCCATAACGTTACCTCGTTTCAGGTCTTCTGATAACGCGGTAGCTTGGGGATAAACGCTGTCAAAGTTCAGATGAAATGTTTCACCTAATGGGGAGGGGAATGAACAGGTTAAGAAGAATTTTGACGGTTTTTGGCGTCTGATGAAACGATATCAAGAGTCGAAGCCTTGATGGCCGCCAGCACACCAACGGTGACTAAGCGGCCAGTCTGGCGATATTCAGGACCTGGCGAGACGTCAGGCCATACTTTAACGCGAGAATGTTAGCCCGATTCTCTTTTTCAGGTGTCATGCTGTGATATTCGCGGCTGATGATGTCATTCCTCACCTGTCGAAAGACTTTTTTACAGGGGACTTCTATCACATCCCCGCAATAGTAGTCACACAGCTTCTGTGCGGTGTTGGCCCCAAGGACCAAGCTGAACGGGTGGTCCTCTGTCACCTTGGCGGGCACGTATAAACGCGCGCCACCCATTAATTGCCCTAACTTCACCGCCATATCGGGGCCGATGACTTCGGCGATTTCGTGCAATACATTCATGCTGCTTTCTCCATTGCGTCATCCGGTTCAGGTTGCGTCATTCGATGCGTCACAGCGTATTTTTTGGTCTGTCAGGTTTAAGGGTTGCACCAAGCTTTTAATAATATTTTTGGTTAATGCTTTGTTTTAATTAGTCTTTAACTAAAAAAGTTGCAGCGGTTGGAGGGTTGCACCATTTTTAAAACTTAGTAATAGTATAAAACAGCAGGTGACTAAATTATTTTATTCCCTTACCATTTAATAAGAACAGGTGCAACCTGCAACCTTTTTAAAGTAAATTATTGTATTTAATATATTTTTTGAGGTTGCACTTTGCCTTTTTACCTGCAACCTGTTGCAACCTTTTTTATCCACATGTTTTGATAGACTCCCTGATCTTTGTTGAACTGATATTTTTTGACTCCACCAATAAACACATTCAGATCAGACTTGCTATTTTCGTCGCCCACACCAAAATAAGGTGGCAATTAAAAAGCAGAAACACAATCAATATTTTTATTTAATATCAAATGGATACATTTTAAACAGGCAATTAGGTGGCACCATCAGTTTTAGCAGAGACAGCCTTAAAAGCCTTATGCTATGCGGTGTTCCCGCTTGATGGGTGGCACAGTTCGTAAGGTGGCACTAATAAAAAACATATATACAACATAATATTTTTTATTATTTTTTTTCTTACGCATTAGTAAAAAATAGGTGCCACCTGCCACCTGCCACCTGCCACCTGCCACCTGCCACCTGCCACCTGCCACCTTTTCTAGATATACATTTGATATAATATAAAAAATATCGGGGGCACCTGTACTTTTTAAGTGCCACTTAGCTGCCACCTTTAGATTCCGCATTGCTTTACAGATTCCCTTATTTCTTTGTTATCAAGCTTTTTTCCTTTTACCAAAATCCACGGTCTATGCTTTTTTCCGTTAATCTTGATTTGATCGTAATATTGCGCATGATGCTGTAGGAGTTTGGTCAACTGGGTTTCATCAATTGCAAATTCACCTTTATCGGATAGCTTCCCCATTTCACGAACAATCTGACGAAAAGTCATCGCTGGATAAGGCGGATTCTCCATCAGTTCCAAAGGTCACATCTAGGGGTAGCACCACCCTCTTGTCAGAATCTTTTCTAACTCTATGTATAATAATGATATTTTTATTAAAAGGTAACAGGAGTAAGTAGGTAGCACCCCCATTTAAAAACTATATATAAATATATATAGTTTTTTAGTTAAATTTTTATATAAATTAATAAAATTAGGTGTTACCTGTTACTTTTATCATCCATTAGATTGATTTTACTTGTTTATGTTATAGCTTAACGAAATAATTTCGGTTACGAAATAAATTTAATGATTTCAAAAGGGAGAGAGATGAGTCATTCAGTTGATTTTCGCCGTCACGTGCTGAATGTAAGAGAAAAAGAAAAGTGGAGCATAAGAGAAACGGCAAAACGCTTTCACATCGGTGCCACTTCGATTACCCGCTGGCTGAAGCGAATTGAAAAGAACCCCTCTTCCCCCGGCAGCGTAAAATAGATAAAGCGGCTTTACTCAAGGATGTTGAGCGTTACCCGGATGCTTACCAGCATGAAAGGGCTAAACGTTTCGGGGGGTGTACCAAAGCCATTTGGTCCGCCCTGAAACATTGGGGCGTCACCTATAAAAAAAACCTCAATCATCCCAAGGCCAACGAAGATATGAGGCAAGCCTTCCAAAACAAGATAGCTGACTATGAAAAACAGGGGAAATCAGTGTTTACCTGGATGAAAGCGGCTTTGCCCATGATATGCCGCGTTGATATGGCTATGCCCCACGGGGTCAACGCTGTTTCGGTCAACATAATTGGCAGGCAAAGGGTCGAACCAATGTGATCGGTGCGTTACTGGGAAAAGCGCTGATGGCGGTGGGATTGTTCATGTGTTCTGTGAATAGTGATGTGTTTCACGCTGGGGTCATTCAGATACTTCTGCCGAGTTTGCCACCCGACTCTGTGGTGGTCATGGATAATGCGACCTTCCACAAACGTTTGGACACTCAAAAAGTGATCGATGACGCGGGGCATATCATTGTATATCTGCATCCTATTGAGCATAAATGGGCAGAAGCAAAAAGCAAAAGAAGAGCGGTCAATTGCAGTATCGATGCTTTATTTTCTCATTACATGACGTAACCGAAATTATTTCGTTCAGCTATATACAGACGATAAAGGCGCTTTTGAAACAGTTCACGATACCAAGCTGGACGCCTTGGAAGAAATGATTCAAGAAGCGGCTGGCCAACCTGTGCTGGTTGCCTACAACTACCAATCAGATTTAGCGCTAATCAAAGTGAGATTCCCCAAGGCTGAACTTATTGGCCATGCCGCTGACACGATTGACCGTTGGAATACTGGAAAAATCCCTCTCCTCCTGGCGCATCCTGCCAGTGCGGGGCATGGACTCAATCTTCAATCTGGCGGCAACATCATTGTGTGGTTTGGTTTGAACTGGTCGCTTGAACTGTATCAGCAATTTAACGCAAGGCTTCACCGCCAAGGCCAGACCAGGCCTGTTTTTATCCATCATCTCGTCATGAATGACTCTATAGATCTCACCGTCCTTGAGGCTCTAGAGAACAAACACATCACTCAGAAAGCGTTATTGGATGCACTAAAAAAAGACATCTCAGGGCGTTTGGCTCCGGATTTAAATCTCAAATTGAGAGGAAAACAGAATGAATGAAGAAATTTTTACCCTGAAAGAAGCCTGCCAATTTATGAAACTCAGCGAAAATACGCTCAAAACATGGATTAAATCTGGACGGCTGCCTTGCAATAGAACTGGGCACGATGGGAAAAGAGGTGAATATCGCCTCTTAAAAACAGATTGTATTGAATCCATCCGCCGCACGATCAACAATGAAAATGTGAATGCGGTTGGCAGACAAAAGGAGCAGTTCGTATGTCAATCAAAATGCGGTACGGGATCTGGCACTGTGATTTCGTTACGTCAAACGGCCAAAGAATTAGGCAATCTCTTGGAACAGCGGACAAGAAGGAAGCACAGGAGTTGCACGATAAACTAAAATCGAATGCTTGGCGAGAAAATAAACTCGGAGAAATTCCGCAAAAAACATTTGAAGAAGCTTGTGTGAGATGGATTAAAGAAAAGCAACATAAGCGATCATTGGATGATGATAAAACCAAAATTGCATTTTTTTTATTGCATTTTTCAAAAAAGTCCTTGTCAAATATTACAGAAGATGAAGTCACCCATGTGATTTCAGAGATGAAAAATCGCAGACATCAGCAACGGTGGGTCTCAATAAAGCGTGCCTCCTTAAAAACAGGTTATCAAGTACCTGATTTTAATGATAAGGCGGTGTCACCCGCTACTCGCAGTCAATATCTGTCTTTTATGCGAGGTCTCATGCGTATTGCCGCCAATGAATGGGGATGGTTAGCCAAGCCCCTGAATTTAAAAGTACGAAAACCAAATGATAAGCGTGTCCGCTGGTTATCTCGTGAAGAAGCGAATCGACTGATTTCAGTGGTAAATCAAAATTTCAGGCCGATAGTGATCTTTGCGTTAGCCACGGGGTTACGTCGTTCTAATATTATCCATTTAGAATGGCAGCAAATAGATATGGAAAGAAAAGTGGCGTGGATCCATCCGGAGCAAGCAAAGGCAGGTAAAGCGATTGGAGTTGCCCTTAATGAGACGGCTTGTAGGGTTCTGAGAGAGCAACTTGGAAGACACTCTCGTTGGGTTTTTGTGAGAAAGAAGACAGTCCAAGGCCGTGAAGGAGAAAAGCAGGATCTTGTGAGTAAATTCAGGGTTGATGATAATAGAGCTTGGAAAACGGGGTTAAAAAAAGCGGGGATAGAAAATTTTCGTTTTCATGATCTTAGACATACTTGGGCAAGTTGGCTGATACAATCAGGTGTTCCACTCTCTGTTTTGCAGGAAATGGGCGGCTGGGAATCTATCGAAATGGTACGTCGTTACGCACACCTTTCGCCCAGCCACCTGACTGAGCATGCCAAGAAAATTGACGAGGCGTTGGCAAACGATGTCACTAATCTGGCACTTTTAAATAATTCCTAGGAGACAAAACTACGTAACCCCTTGATTTTATTGGTACGCCCTACTGGATTCGAACCAGTGACCTACGGCTTAGAAGTGAGTAGCTTCACCTTATAATTCATTGATATACCGCATCTTTCCTCGCTCTCACGCCAAAAGATGCTTTCAGAAACGTACAGATAATCCATCATACTTGCGGATACTTGTCCCAAATCCGTCCCACTAAATAAATATAGCTAAGCGTCTTTGTACTAATCACATTAAAAATGTTATTTTTCAAGTTATACATAATAATTCGCTAAACAACCATTAAGTCTTTTAGCTCTGTTTTTAATCTGTGTTTATTTTCCAATTTTTGGATTAACTAATACCAAACCACCCTAAGCATTCGTTTAACCACCAAGAAATTTTTATGGCTAAGTTAGTCGCACTTAACAACACACTCAATCACTAAGATAATATCTTTATGATGCAGTTATTCCGGTTTCTTAGGCCAATCAATATCCGGCGCGTTTGAGGTATCGAGACGATTAAGCAGTACTCGATATCGCTTCCATGCTGTCAATTTTTGCGTCTCTTCTTGCGTTGCCATCTCCAAATCAATCGCATCTTGCAAAGGGGAAATAACCTCTCTTGCACCCTGCATTAGCCCGCTTTTTTTATCTTCAGCCTCTGTGATTAATTGATGCTTTGTTTTAGGCGGAATATCAACCCAGCACGGATAGCCATCATCAGTACTGCCTAGCATTTTACCTTCAGGGGAATTACCTAGTGCATATTCAGCATAGACTTGGAAAGACACAGGTTTAGCCCTACTATCCCAACTGCCATTTTTTATATATTCATCTTTTAAAGATTCAGCTAACCAGCCTAATCCATCCTTGCAACTAAAATACATTTGGTCTTCAAATCGATATGATGTCTCCATTTTATACTCCTATCGCCATCCAATAATAACCATCCATATACTTCTCGAGTCTATCAACTACATTTCTTACATAATAATTAAATCCCCTTGTCGTTACATCATAAGCAATCCCTATAAACATAGCGTGACCGCGTGTATCATGCGCTTTAGAACTCGTCGTTATACTATATACAGCTGAAGAAAATGCAGTAGGAAAATTAATTGGATAATAAAACCCTGTTATATTTTCTTTACTTGTATATCCCCACTGAATAATTATGCCCGTATTCGGATCTTTCATCCAACCATTTGCCAATTTATTTGTTGTCCATTTTACTGAATTTATTTTTGCATCGACTTCTGTTTTTGTATAGGTATCTTCCTCTACTGCCAGCGTGCCATTTTTTTGTGGAAATAATAAAGTGGTCTGTGTGGCTGTATCGTAAATCTGGGTTCTTCTTGAATTTTTGACATACGCAAACACAGAACCTGCTGACCCGTCTGTACCGCCCAGATTAAAAATCGTATCACCGTTTGAGGATTCAAGGTTAAGTCTTCCAGCTTTGAGGGGTTCTTTTGAATTTTTTTCCGCAAAAGTATCTGTACAGGCTTTTTGGCTCATCACATCGGTTGTTGAGTCACCGGTCGTTTGTGTAGTCGTTCCTTTTAATTTTTCGATATACGCAATATACTTTTCAGCCTGTTCTTTAAATCTATTGGGGCCATATTTCAATATGTCAGCGAAATAAAACTGTTGGGCGCCATCACTATCATAGACCGCCATCGAGTGGCTTTCGACTGTCACAAATTTAGCGATTTGTCCATTATAAACCGGGAACCCGGCGTGATTAATCATAATGGGTTGAGCAACCGGCACTGTTGAGCCATCTTCGTTTTCAATATACACTTGAATCTGGTTCGTTGGTATTGTTGGATCGGTATTGCTTTTACCGATATAGATTTTGCCGTTTGAACATGCCTGAAATTTTCGTCTTAGCGTAAATAACTGAGTGGGCATACTCACGACAATATTGGGGATAATTTTTGACATACCTTTCTCCCTGCATAGAGTAAGTTTTTTATTGCGTTTCTGACTGCTGTTGACGGGAAGAGGCCGCAATGATAGGGCGAAAAAGCTTAACAGCGTTATTTAAGGCCCGCTCATAAGCTGGCGTGCCCGTCTTTTTGTTTGCCAGCCGCAACAATGCGTTTCTTACCGGCCTGGACTCATACATCCTCATCACCATCCCGAAGCCCACTTCACCGGCTAGAGACACCCCGCCAGAGCCGAAAGCCGCTCCAATCCTTAGCGGATTAGCCAATGCCTGACCCGTCTGTGTCACTATATTTGCCGTATCCGCGCGCTGAGTTGTCTGGAGGACATCATTGAGCGCCTCAAGCTCCTTCATATGCCTTGCGCTGAATACCGTGTTATAGATTTCGCCACCGGCTTGCTTCTTCAACTTGCTAATTTGTGTCATGAATTTTGCGGGCGAATCCCCTACCGTTTCAGCAATTTTGGCGATATATGCTGCACGTACGGCATCCTTTCCGGTATTATCCAGCGCTGGCCATATACGTTTAATATCTGAGGCATTACGACTGTAGACTACGCTGTTAATTAACTCGGGGGTGGCTTCACGGGTCGCTTTATTTAGGTTGCGAGCGATGCGTTTATTCAGCACCTTGTTGTAGACGTTTTCGTAATCCGAATTCGCTTTGAGGTAAGTGGCGGCTTCCTGGGGGCTAAGGGACTTGCTGACTGAGTTTCGCAAATCTTTTGTCATGGCATTTTCAACCCGATTTGTGATTGCTTTGGCGTGGTTTGGAAACACCATGGCATCTCCCTGAACATTTGAGCGAAAGGCCGTTCTGTGTTGCTTAAGCAGGTCAAAATCAACACCGCCTTGCTGAGTTAATTCTCCCTTTAAATTTCGGAGGGTATTAAGCAAATTCTGGTCTACCGATGTCCCTAGCTTCTCAAGCCTTGGTAGAACGGTATCAATGGCGTTAACGGCATGGGTTGTTTCTACCGGATTTACGCCCATTTTTTGCGTTATATCGTCAATAACACGCCCCGCGGCATCTTTACGACTTTTCAAATTTGAGGTCAGTGACTTAACCACCGTATCAGGATTGTACTCACCAAACCGGTCGAGATAATCACTGACCAGTTTGCGGCGTGTTGTCTGTTGCGCTGCCCTACGCGCCCCCGTACCCAGCAACGCACCTTCCCCGCCCTGAGTCAGCCCGCGAGTCAGGGCATTCTGGGGTGGAAGCATGTCTGATGTCATTGACGCAACGCCCATTGATTCAGCTGTCATCATCTTCTGGGCTGCCTCTGGAGCAATCTCACCTTTTAGTGCCGTAATCCCCTTCCCAACCCCTTTTGCCGCTGCAGACAGCAACCCTTGCGCGGCAAGGTTAACCCCAGCATTTGTCGCAGCGTTCTGGGCAAAATCGCCTCGTTGATTCGAGGCATCAGCAAGCGAACCTACCATCATCTTTCCTGCTGCGCCAAGCCCTGGGATAAGGTAATCACCCACTGTTTCCCCAGCCAGGGCGTAAGGGTCTGCAGGCCTGTCTACGGGACGATAAATATCGCCTAATAATCGACCCCCACCGACAGCTTGACTTAATGCATTGATAAGATTAGCCCCGCCTTGAAGGACATCAAACGGGATATTCACTAAACCCCGTCCCGCCTCCGTGAACGGATCTTGTATTTGCGACGATTCATGGGGATTCTGTTTGTCGTGATAAGCTAAGATTTCATCCGTGGGGATATCAAGATTGGCCATTTGAGCCGATGACAACGCATTATTATCGTGATGATTCGCTATTTCCCCAGACTGAGTAGATTGCCCAGCAAAGTACTCGTCAATGGCCTCACCAATACCATCGATGCGAGTACCATCAGGAAACACAAACGTTTTCCCCTTTGCCGTTACTTTCATCACTCTACCTTAAATTGAATGCCTGACTTTGATGTATAGCGACCATCTGATTGCAGACGTTGATTGTGGGCAGCGGAAGAGACGACCAAAGCATCATAGACTCTTCCTGATTGCCCTCTCAGGGCGTTGTATTGACCTTGCATCTTTTTCATTTTTGTTTCTGTTGCGAGTGTAGAATCGCCCGGCTGAGGGAGATACATTTTTGCATATTCTTGCATCTCGGGGAGCGTAATGGCGGCGCCTGTTTCTGGACGAAGAATGGCATACAGGGCATCCCTTGCATTGACCATGTACTGTTGCTCTACTGGAGAAAGACTCAGGTTCGCAATGGCTCCCTCACCCAGCGCGCGATTGATTAATGCCACGCGTTTAGTGTCTATTTTTTTCCCTAATTTATGCATTGAATCCATGGAATCCTTCAGGCGGAGGGCGAATCCCGCTGCTTTTTTTGATCCCTCATTGGCTTTGTCAATGATACTTTGCGCGTGTGGCAGGCTGATTGGCTTAATGCCATCACCCGCAATGGGCTGGTTTATTTTTCCCGTTTCTTCACTCCCATCCGTGTAATATTTGGTTACTGAGCCATCGTCATTTTTCTCAACCTTCATGAGCTTTTTACTGACGGTATTAATACCCGCCGCATTCGCAAATGCCATCGCCGCATCCGGATCTGACTGAAGCATTTCAGCGTATTGACGATAGTTTTGCATCGCCGCAGTAGGCGCATAAGCAGCAGTTAACGCATTTGCTCCACTGATATACTGTCCTCGCATTGTTAAAGTCTCACCTGCTCGATTGCTTCGTTCCGTTTCAGCCAATTTATTTCTGTCAATATTCCGCCCTTCTTGTTTATCCTGAACGTCAAAATAACTCTTTGGGTCAGCGTGCAGATGAATTAAATCGGTCATTTTGTCAAATTGTTGGGGGTCTTGCTTGTAGGATAAAAAGACTTCTTCGGGTGTCAAACCGAATTGACCTAATAGGGGTACATTTTTCTGTAAAGAAGCGATAAGCGATTGATCCCCCCTTTTCGCTGCAAGACGCAAATCCATTGCCGCTTGACCAATCATCTGATTTCTATCCTGATCAATAAAACCCATCCCTTTTTGAATGCGCTCGATTTGTTCAGGATGTGCCGCGGCCAATTGCTTCATGGCATCACGATCATTAGCCGCATAAGCCGTACCCAATGATTTCATAAAATCCGCTTCTGACTGCTGTTGTTTGTTCGCCTCTAATCGCTCAGAAATGGCCCCTAAACCCTGGGCTAACATCACACCCGTATTGGGTCTTTCTGCATATTGCGGTACAGTGGGCAAGCCTAATCCGCCCGCCGTTTGATTTTCTATTTGCAGACTTGGCAATCCCGCCAGTTGAAACGTTGCCATAGAAACTCCTGATTAAAATAAACTCCCTAACAGACCGAGCCCTCCACCGATGGCAGCACCCCAGGGGCCGCCAATAGACCCCTTCATCGCGCCAATGCTTGCTCCGGTTAACGCACCGGCCATACCCCCACCTAACGCGCGGTGAAATCCAGAAGGACTATTGGCCGCCGCGGCATTAGCAGCCCCCATATTCTGTAATAACTGACCCACGTTATTGGCATAATTTTGCCCGGCAGAAGCCTGTCCACTGGCCGCATTCATCCCCATACCCACTAAATTACCGTAATTTTGCATCTGTCCCGATAACCAGTTTTGACCCAATGCGGGTGCAATCGCGGCTAATTGATTGCCGGTTGCGGTTGAACCTAAACCGCCTGTCGCTTCAGCGGCATTTAAATGTTGATAGCGGGCTTGATTGGCTAAATCATTAAACGGTTGGGAGTGGTAAAATTGGTTTAATGCCTGTCCTTGACCGTCTAATGTCGTCAGATTTTGCAATTCCCCTAATGCCGGGCCGCCCACTTTCATATACGGCGCCAAATTTTGCATCACCTGATTCCATTGTGCTCTTTGCAAGCCGATTGCTTCACGTGATGCTCTGGCCTGTTCGCTTGCGCCATTATCTCCGCTGCTTCCACCCATTGACTAATTCCTCTTTCGTGACTTGATACAGGGTCATATTGATTTGGTGATGACCTGCCGTCAAGGCGTTATCAATCACCCCCACTTTTCGCATCTTCATTAATTGACAGATAACTTTCCCCCACGGCGTTTTTTCAGGAACATAAGTTATAACGGTGGAAAAATTGAGATTATCCATCAACCATTTTGAAAAGTTTCTGGTTGCTCTCAAGGCATATTTACCGCGGAAACCCGGATCAAACACCGGATGCACTTCAATTAACTTGTTGCGAATAAATTCAATTGAGAAAAAACCAACGAGCATTAACCCTTCGTAAACACCCACATAAAGCTGATTATTTTTTAATTGATACTCCCCGTTATTTTCCATGGCATAACCGACCTTGGCTTTATCGGTAAAAAACCGATAAAACTGTTCGATATTCTCAATCACTTTAATTTCCATCAGTCAATTAACCCATGCGAACGTAACGCCGCTTCTAATGCGTTAATGCGTTGTCTGGCTCCCACTAATCCATTCGCTAACGCTTGAACTTCAGACTGATGATAAGTTACGCCCAGCGAAAATGATTCATCCGCATGAAAAGCCCCTTTTAACGCCGTCCCGGTGGCCGCGGTAAATCCCGTCACACGTTGGCCAACCACCTTGATACCATTCACTGAATAAGCCGTCTTGACATTCAGTGACGAGGAGAGCGATTGTAAATCAACCTGCGATTTTGAAATAGCGTCTGCCTGAACCGCATTAATCCGCTGCGCCTGTGTCGCCAGTTCCCTATCTTGCTCATCATTTTTTGTTTTCGACTGAGAAGCCTCATCCGCCGCTTCATTGGCTTTACCGGCCACCCTGCCCATATCCGATAAACTGTTTAAGACAATCATCCGGTAGGCGGTCGAAAAATTAGCGGGTAAAATCGTCGGGTCAATATGCGTAACCTGAATTTCAACTGGGTTATCCGCCTTACGTCGGTTCATTATGCCATCCTGATTGACAAATCGGATAAGGTCACCGGTGATTTAGTGATGATACGGATTTTAAAGCCGATATTTTTTCTCACGCGTCCAATCCGTCGCCAGAGAATGCGTTTGTCATACTGAAAAGGGGAATTTTGTTCTATTAGTTGTTCTCTGCTGTAATTAATGCCGTCTGTTGTGACAGACAGAAATAACTTATCCGCGATTTGAGCAACACCCGTTGAAGCTTCCAGTTCAAAATCAAATAATCGGGCATTATCCGCTTTTATCATCGGGGTATAAAGAATATGTTCAGCTTGTTGTCCATATTGATTTGACGCATTGAAAATTAAATGACCGAGCACGCCTTCTTTCTTATCACCCACGGTGATTTGATTGTCAAAAAACATAAAATCAATCGCCCGATAAGGGTCATCATAACGTCCACTTTTCAGTAATGACCATTGTGAATATTGATGGCTTGCTGAGCCATCAAAACAAAGCGTGTGTTTGGGTAGGTGAAGGAGTAATAATTCATGGTTGTCAAATCGCACCGATTCCAAAAATGAAGCGGCTAATTCATCCGCAGAATAATAACGGATAATTTTATCAATGCTCGCAGTAGATATTTTGTTTTTTTCACCTGCGCCGATGAGATAAACCGCCGGTTGCCCGGTCGATTGATGGCTCAAGATGGCGTATTTGTCCTGATAATGACATTTGCAATCACGACCGGCAATACCCGCCTGGATCATATAAGCGGCTTGATGAATATAAAGCGGTTGGGATGTATCCGCCGATCCGGTTAAGGTGAAATACTCGATACTTGACGACCCAAAACAAACAATCAGGTCTCGCCATGCGTCGACGGAAACGATGCCATCGGGCTGAGATTCAGCACGATAAAAAGGCCGATATCTATCCGGTTTGGATTCATCTTCCAAATCAGTGACGCCAAATCGTTCACCCCCTTTTTGTAACCAGATGTAACGCCCCCGATTTCGACAGACATCAATCACTTCACCTAAATCATATTGCGTGTATTTATCCTTTGGCCAGTTTGATAATGCCTTCTCGGTACCGTCATAGCCATATAACTTGAGTTTACCCTCAACACAAACCGCCTGACTATGACTCGAGTGAGACATCGACACGCGGCGCATTCCCGCTATATCCGCCACTTCGTTGTCATTACGATAAAGTGTATTGCCACAGACCCGATACAGCGCGTTATTTTTGGTATTAAAATGGACACCCCGTGAAACACCCTTTACGTCCTGCTTTTTCTCAATGCCAGGGAAAGAGCGTAAATAACCCGAGGCATTCAGGACTTCTTTCGGTGTGGCTAACATATTTACAGGTAAGGCATCAATATAATCGGCTGTTTTGATATCTTTAACTAATCCTTTAGCTAACGGGATCTGCATTTTTGGCATGAAAACCTCGCTCAACATAATAACTCGCCGTACCTAACGCGGTATAGTTATTCCCCTGGCCAACCGGCATATCACCCCGTCTTGCTATCGAGGGGACGCTCAGCGTATCAGTGAGCAACGCATCATAGGCGGCCGCCGCTGAAGCTTCTTGTCTCGGTGTGGGTTCAATGCCATAATCCGATAACATTCTCAGCATCAATTGATAACCCATCACCTGTTTGTATTTGCGAGGAAGCCCTGAAGCATCATCGGCGGTGGGGTTTTCTTCTTCTGCGGAAAATTGATAGCCCAAATCCCCAAATGTAATCTGCAACTCGGCCATCAAGTCTTCAAGGTCATTAATGCCCTCCTCAAAGGATTGGGGCTCTACATCTATATTAGTCGCCTCTGAAGCAATACCCGCTTTACGTAATGCAAACAGAACAATCTCCCCTTTAGTCAGCGGTTTTGTCATCGTTAGCCCTTTTCCCTTTTTTAGGTTCTTGGGATTTCTCTGGTGTCTTTATTTCGTCAATCGACGACACAAAGCCCCTTTTTTCGAACTCAGGGAAATCCCTTGTCACTATCACCGCTTGGACATACCCTGCTGCATTATCCGACCAGGCAAAAACACTTTTTCTTTCCATTTTCACCTCAATAAAAAGGGCACTAAAGCGCCCACTTCGTCATAAATTTAAGGATTACCAAAGAATTGACCGCCCATATGCGGATTAAAGCAGACATAAGCAGGCAACAGGTCAAAACGCATCATCTGCTTGTTTGCATCACCATCCGCATATTTGTGTACACGAATAGAAAACCCTTCATACGTTGCCACTGCTGAGTCAATGCTATGCAATTTTGGCAAGGGGATGGTCCCAAGCCCACAGAAAAACTTATTGTAGAAAAGATTAGGTTTCATCTGTTGTTTAGCCGTTCCTATGATAGAAACTGCATCTCCTGCCTTAACTTTTGCATCAACGGCATTGTATTGAGAATTTTTTTCATCATAAATCGGAACACCAGATAATTTGACAGTGACATCACCCGAAGCGGTAGAGTTAGTCTCTTCCAGCACCGTTGCCGTAAAAATCATCGCTGTTGATCCATTATATAATGTTTGTTTGCTTTGCTGATTTAACCAATGAGTAGACGTGAATTTAAGTTGATCACCGGCTTTTAGGAAGCCTGTTTTACTCGGGGTGGCGCCTGTCAATGCTACCGTAAATTGATAGGAATCCTTAACCGACAGATAATCAACGTTAGGGGCGGTTTTCACTGTGAGGGTTCCACCAAAATCCCCCTGTTCTCGGGAAGCCAGTCCATTAGACATCAATGCCCGAATACCGCCGAAATTACCTGATATCTGCGCATTCTCCCAGGCTGTACGCACTAATTGATCCGCAGCATGTAACCCCGATTGCGCATCCGCCAGCCGTTGGGCTGACCAGGGATCCATGATGGCATAGTTCTCGCCTGTTTTAATACCGATATCTTTTATAAATGAAGCGGTTTGAGCTACATCAGCCCATTTTTTTATCGCTGTATTCGGTGAACCGAGCGACAAAGCGCCATTGTTCATCATAAAATGGGCTAATTCGGTTTCCAGATCAGTGACCATGCGTTCATGAATGGGTGATAAAATTTGATCAAGCTGATTAAGCTTTAGCGCCTCTTCAATTTGTGTCCATTCGACGGCCACCGTGATATATTTACCCACTTTGCCTGTCGCTTTAGCAGAGAAAAGACCATTTTTATCTTTCCCCGTAATGTCACCCGTCTCTGTTCTTTCAGACTTAAATTGATGCGGACGCTTAAAGCTCACACTGTCGCCTGTATTTGAATTTATCTCACCCGATAATAATTGTCTGTCAACGGTTTTACACAAAACAATATCCGACATAAAGCCCGGTAAGAATTTTTTTAACACGATTTGACTAATATTTGACTCTAGATTATTTGCCATTTTTTTACTCTTATTCAATCATTGCGCCGGGGCACAATTGGGTAAACTCATCGGATTTCACGTTTCCAGCCCCCCCTTTTAGCTCAGGCTCTGGTTTAGGGGTTTTCTTAGGTTTGGGGGCCAGTTTTACCTTCTGGCTAATTTGGCCTAACAGAAACGCGGCACGAATAGGATCATGTTCAGCGGTCAGCCGCTGGCGTAATGCTTTGTTTTTTCCAAGTGCATAGGCGATAAGTTCTGTTCCCTCATCAGCCGCATGAATTAAAATTTCCTGCTGTAATATGGGTACCTCTGATCGCACAACCTCTTCCATCTCCGTATAATCTTTAACGGGTAATTTAGCCGCGCGTTGTTGATGAGACTTTAAACGTTGAATAAATCGTTCCTGAACTTCTTGTTGCTGCCTTTGCTGTGCTTGTTGCTTTTGTTCGACATGGCTTTTGTTCTCATGCCAATCGGTAAGTGCTTTTTCATAGACTTCTTCATCATAATCACACGATCCCAAGGTGGGTTTATCGGGAATAACGTTATTATGATTAACCTGCGATTGATGAGACTGCTTGGTGGTTAATTCCTCAAGCTGACGTTTCAGATCGCGATTTTCTTTCTGTGTTTCTTTAAAACCTTTTCTCAGATCTTTAACCCACTTAGGCGCAGGTTTACCTTCTATTGAGTCATCTTCTTCGCTTAGCGATATTTCTTCATCGCCAATTTGCAATGAATAGTCTTGATCCTGCTCGACTTCCTGATCGGATTTTATTTCAATATTATCAGTATCAACTTTTTGCACTTGAGCAGCATTATTCTCACGCTCTTGCGCTGGCTGCTCAGCGGTATTTTGCGGGGGTGTTTCCTGATTTTTGGATACCGGTATCGCCTGACCATCGATGATCAGTTCGTTTTCCATTTATGACTCCTTAACTCTGCGAGAAGTCCGCAGGTAACTGTAGGTTATGTTCAGATTGAATGGTTTTTAGCCGCATCCCTATTTTGTTTATGCTGCGTATCGGTTGCTTTTAGAATTAACTCGGCATCCGCTCTAGAAGCATCACCCTGTTCTTTTTGGAACTGGTGAAGCATTTTAAGGGCTTCCCTAATTTCTGCTCTTTTAGCACTATCAGCAGAGGCGAGAATTTGAACCATTTTCGCTTCTGCTACTCTCGCCTCAGTTTGTGCCTGGAAGGCTTTCACCTGGATAGCCAATTCTTCGTTCTTCGCTTTCTGAACCTCCGCTTGCCCTTGCATCAATACCCCTTGAGCGGCGACAAGTTCAGCATTAGGTTGTTGTGCTTGCTGTATCATCTGCGCAACCATCTGCTCTTCTTCTGTATTGCGCGGTTTAACGACGCCCTGCGTTAATAACTGTTTACGGTTATATTCCTTAAACTCGTCGAGTCCTTCACCCTCCATATTATCCAGAATGATACCTTGTAAAACCTGTCGCATTGGGTCTTGCGGTAACATGCCCGCCAACAGATTGGTCAGCACTGAAACCGTCGCATCCCGTCTTGCGGTATAAGACGGCCCCACATCGACCGTGACATCATAACGCCCACTGGATAAGTCATTCATCGCGACGACTTGCCCGGTCTGATTATCATTGATGACCACCGACATTAAGGCGATATCGTCAGTGCCGTCCGCATTAACAATACGAACCTGTCTATCCGAGCCGTAGACTTCACGGGCCATCGATAACCAAACTTCACCCGCGCGCTTAAGGCTCTTCGCCATATTGTCAAGATAAATAAACGAGGACATATCGGAACGATGCATCAGATTATTAACCGTTTCTTTGGCTATATTGCTGGGCATTGGCTGCATCGCCTGGCTTGAACCGGTGACTTCTTGAATATCCGCCCCCGTTTGCTGTAATAACGCCGCCATCGCCTGATTCAGTGGCTGGGGTTGCGTGTATCCGACTGGCGTCGGGGGCGCAATAATATTACCTTGCTTGTCAACAATCTCATTGAGTGGCAAGAAAGCCGGCCTATTTTTATTTCGATTCGCCCAATATTTCTCCAGGGTTTTTATCTGACTCTTACCGACAATCGGAATTGAACCGGTATCCTGTGTGGCCGAATCTGCCAGCATCGACACCTGTAAGTTATACAGACGTTGGGCATCCATAGCTTTTGCTATGTGACCTTCGACTCGCTCAATATCATCGATAAACCACCGCTTACCATATACCGGAATTAACGGGATATGCTCACCGGGTATTCGTTGCGCTTTCTCAAGGAAGCCCTCACCATCCACCACGGAGACATAAACCCGCCGGCGCTTAATGGTTCGCCGTGCCGCCTCAATGAACCCGATGTCTGCCAGCTCATCCTCAACGAGTTCAAGCTGATCACTGTCATAGGTGACGGTTTCACTTGTCAATGGGTTTTGAAAACTCACCACATCCACCGACTCTTTTTTTACTTCGTAGTATTTTGCGATATAAACCACATCAACATCGTACCAATCATAATCCCATGATCGTTCAATGCCGCTCATTAACGTTGCCGGGTCTTTGTTGTATTCCGCCTTATACTTTTCAGCAGAGAGTGAGTACATGCAAAAAGCCCATTCTGCGTCAGATTTATCATATTTCTTCGCATCAGGATCGAACCAAACAGAGCGGGCGGGGTCGTATATTGGCTCGAGGCAAATACGTTGTCTCTCATCCATCGGATCAAGCGCATTGACTAAATTTGTCGTCAGCCTAAAGCAACCAAACCCCCCGGTTGAGCCGTCATCAAAAGCGTTATCGCACGCTTCGCCGCCATCCGTTTCTTCGTAGTCTGCGCGGAACAGGCCATTTAATTTATTGGCTAACGCTTCGCTGGCGGCCTTATCGCCGGGCCTAAACTTAACCGTAATCCGATTGTTGCGATATTCGCTGACTATCCGATTAAGCTCGGTCGATATTTTATTAATTTCAAACTTTGGATACTTCTCAAAATGTTTGCCTAATTCAGAGCCCGCGGCCGTTTCCCCTTCCCATTGCCCACCCGGGACGCGCGCAAATCTTGTCGCCTCGAGACATTTTTCTCTCACCGCTTCCTGCGGGGAGTGCGCTCGGTCAAACTTGCGCATAATTTGTTCATGTCTTTTTTGTAATGTTTCAGCCATCATGACCAACTTGACGATGAGGGGACAACGATTTCCGTGTCTTCTGTTATGCGCAGAGGATTAGCAAAGGACATCATCAGCGTATCTGCCATATTGGGCGATTTTATTCCTTTTAATCGCATTTCATCTTTGCTCATCAACTGAATTAATCGGTTTCCGGGTGTGCGTTTTCGTTGTTGTTTAATCAGCTCTGACTTGAGTTGTGACAGTTTCGCTATTTTCGAAGAGAGACTGATCAACGCCTCCGGATCGAGATATTCGCCCTTTTCGACGGCGCGCCACGTTTTATAAAATCGGTCCGCTAAATAAACCCAATATTGCGCGCGTTTGTTTCTAAAGGTATCTCGGTGAGTTCTGTCATCATTATTTGAAGAAGGCAGGTACTCACCATTGCCGGGTACATAGATTTCATCAGGATAATCAGGCGAATCGCCCGCCCCAAAGCCCGTCACCACTATCTTGTTACCGTCATTGCTGTGTCTTAGATGCGTTTTGACAGTGCCGGCCCCTAACCCAATATTGTCATAGATAAAATCATCCGCCCGATAGTCAAACGCTTCATCGAAAGCCGTCATCGTTGCATCAGCAACATCACCTTCTGACCAGCTCACGCAATCTTCAATCAGCACGCCATAGCGTTTGGATAATGCCTTTTCATCCTGACCGGAATCAGCGGGGTCGAAAGTGACAACACGAATTCCGCTTGGTTTAAACCCTAACTTGATATGTGCATCAATCGCCGCCTCCACCCACTCAGGCTGAATTAATGCATCCTCGTAATTCGCATCACACTCGCCCCCGTAAACATGCCGCCATTTTTTATAGTTTTCCCGTTTCATCTTCTGCGCATCATTTTTAAGCTCTGCCGGTAACCAGGGATTATCCAGGTAGCTCACTTTGCCAACATATAAATCATCGTCTTCATAGTAACCTTGCTTATCGATTATCGCTTTGTAGGGCTTGACAAAACGCTTATATACAGCACCGTCTTCTTCTGCTGGATTAAAAGAAAACCATAACTCAGAGCCCGGCTTGCGAATAGTGGGAATAAGGGTATCCAGACTTTTCTCAGATACGGTCTCCGCTTCCTCCACCCAAGCAACATCAAAATCATGTTTGGATTTGATAGACGCAATATTCCGTGCCAACTGGCCATATTTGAAAATGGAATCATTGATGCCTTCAATGTAAGTATTAAGAATACGAAACCGATTTTGTAATCCCAACGTTTCTACCTCGGCCTGCAATACCGCATGGACAGAATCTTCAATCGAATTCATAAATTCCCGCAAGCACAAAAACCGGCGTTTATGCATGGAGGCCGTGATTAAGGCTATTTTCGCAAATGAAACGGTTTTCATACCACCCCGACCGCCAAAGTAAACCTTTATGCGTTTCGGTTTGAACATGGACGCGAACTTTTCGCTAATTTGCACTTTCACGCTGAGGTATGCCGATAAATTCAATACTGATTTTGTTGTCCGTTTTTATCGCGCCGCCCGCTTTGCCTGACAATTCAGTTTCTTGTTTGTCAGCATATCCATGCTTACTGAGCATCAATTTTGTAATAGTGGGATTAAATTCCCCTTTCAAGCCACTATTTAGCAACTTATTTTCTTGTAAGGCGAGAATTCCTTCAACGATGTCCGAAAATTCAACATTTGATGATGATGACCATTCATAAATGGTCGACCGAGAAATATTGAGATAACACGCTAAGCCAGCGATATTAGGCACAACATCCCCCACGGTTTTGTATTCCCCCATTAAATAGGCTTTGGCCTTTTCGAGGCTTACGGTTAACTTGCTTGGACGTCCCATTTTCTTCTTACTGACCATCATTTACTCGCCAGATTGACTGGAAAAGGCGTAACGCCGTGTTTTGATGTATTTCTGTAGATATTCAGTCTGCTTTTCATTTTTGGCTATCATTTTTCTGTTCTTCAATTCGCCTTATCGCCGCTTTATCCTGGTTACACATCTCGAGAGCCAGTAGCAGTTGCTCATTGAGTACCAGGCTATCGCCCCAGGTCATGTGCTCCGATATCACCGGCAGAGAGCAATCATCCAGGAGCGTGGATGGAATGGGCGCTGGCGGCACGGGGAGATATTTTATCGGCGTGCGCACGCAACCGGTTAACAGCGGCAGTAGGCACAGGCAGATGAGCGCAGCGTTCAGGGGTAATCGCTTCCTGTATCTTAATCGTTTGAGGCTGGGATGCCTGAATGGCCTGTTGGTGTGCATCCTGGGTGGCTCCCGCTATGGTGTTAAAAATATCAACCGCCTGCTCATAGTGGGTAAACTGTGCACGGGCAGCGTCGCGTTCGGCACTCAGTGACTGGTTCGCCAGTTTCAGGCGGCTGTTCTCAACATATTGAAACCTGATTACGATGGAGAGTACGGCGATTGTGATAAGTAACACAGCGGTGAAAAGGAGCTTCCAATGCATGACGTTAATCCGGTAGACAAAGCTCACGCTCTACCGCACGACGATTAATCAGTCCTTTAGAGACTTTACCTTCATCATATTTCCAGCGCCGCATCTCATCACACGCGCCTTGTCTGTCACCCACATTCAGTTTTTTGAGTAACGTTGAACGGACAAAGGCCCCACTTCCTACGTTATAAACGAATGAGGCCAAAGCCGCTTTCTGCATTTCAGTCAGCGGAACGGTAACGTGAGTCTCAACCACCGCCATCGACGCCTTCAGGTCACTATCCAGTAAAGCCTGACATTCTTCGTCTGTGTAGTGTTTACCCGGAATAATCGCTTTCCCTGTATGCCCGTAACACACCGTTAGCACGTCACCCCTGTCTTTATAGGGTTTGTGCCTTAAGCCTTCAAAATACGTTACCATGGTCGAGGCTAATAACACCGCACTACCACCTATGGCCATCAGGATTTTTTTCGGTATCATCATAATGCCGCGCTTTGAGTTTGTATTCTTTTTTGCGGTAGTACACGTTGATAAGAAATGTCCCGATTGTGCAGACAATACCGGTCACCGCTACCCACTGCTCAAGCGTAAAAAAACCTAAAACGGTCGCCATCAGACTTGAGAGATAGGCCGTCGGGGTTGCGTATTTTTCAGACATATTTAGTGACATTTATTTTTTAAGATTTGACGTATAGCGATAACCATTAACAAGTGGACAAACTTATTGTTAATGGTTATCGCTATATTATAAAATTATATGGATCAGAAAATTAAAGTTATGTCCATTTATTAATGGTTATCGCTATAGAACATTAACAAGAGCATACACAAATATACTTCTTAAGCTTTTGCTGCGTTTTCAGAATTTATCCAAGCTTTTTCTTCAACCAACTGCCAATATAGTCAGTACCTAAGTAGCCAATCACGATACTGATTAACCAGGTGTAATCTGTCTTCATTCCTAAAAATAACAGCAATTCATGCGCCACCGAACCGAATAAAGCACACATCAATGCATCAAGTAGCGAGCAGTTAAAGCTTTTTTTCTGATATAAGCCGCGTAGCAAGGCAGTCATGAAAGCCAGCGCAGCCCCGATAATTCGATGCTTGAGGATGTCTAATAGGGTTTGGCAAAAATTTGGCATGCTAATCGGTTCTTAGTGTTTTTTTAGAGTGTTAATTCGTGGGAGCAATAAATTATTTAAGTTGAAATGCCTTACGCTTCTACTTCCAATTAACAATAAAGTTAATCAATGTACAGAGAATAGTGACAAGAAAGGCACATTTATTAATTAGCAGGGTAAATGACTAATTTAATGTACTTTTACGAGAAAAGTTGTTAATTCTTCGTGAATGGTGATCATTTTGAGGTTCTAGGGGCTGTCGTCACAAGATAAACGTGCCGTATTTAGTTCATTTAACGCACTATTTTTGATTAAAAATTACTCAAATGTTACCTGTCATGGTAAGTAATTTATCAAACTTACCATGACAGTTTATCTTTTTTTATATTCGTCTAAGAAAGTAAGTAAAATATGTTTTTCTTTAACTCGTGACCACAGCCCCTAAAGATTTCATTTTTTTTTCGTTTGACTAAGCACCATCATATTTGAATATTAGCCCCCAAAAATTTATTTATTCAACAAAGTCTTTTAGACGAATGAATGTAGGATAGAATAAAATATTTTAGCCATAATTCCTGTAGAAGATTTAAGGAACTTTGGTGCGTTATGGTCGAGAGATTCTGTGTTGTCACCAAAACGACGGTTATCCCAGTCATCTTTTGATTCATACTCCCACTTCCCTTTATCATAAAGGTAGCTCCAGCCTGAGCCAAATGCGCCAGTTAGGGGGTCTGTCGATACAATAGCAACTGGACGCCCATTTTTATCAAAGAATATTTGGCCTGCATATCTCTCAGTAGATATACCCCAATTACTTCCTGATAAGGTTTTCCAATTATCATCTCCATATTTAACATCATCTCCAGTGAAACCAATAGAAAAAGAACCATCATTAAATTCGATACCATATGGACGATAAATAGAGTTGCCTTTTGCTTCCTCTAGACCATAGTCGTATATGCCGTATCCGAAGGCGGTCTTCCAATATGATTTATGATACCAGTCTTTCCATGATGGATAATTTTTCTTGTAAAATCCTCCACCGTTTTTGGCTCGATTAAAAACTTTTTCCACAATAGTTAAATTTAAAGCTTTGAGCTCCCACTCATACAAGGGTGTATTATCATTAAATATCACATGATTAACTGGTCTACCTGAAAAGCAGTACTTGGTAAAATCGTATTTTTTTTCAGCATACGTATAATGATTGGAAAATAATAATAATAATACTGAAATAACAATAATACTTTTAAGGTTCAGTGATTTTTTCTTCATGCCAATTTCAGCTTCCATTAGTTATTGAAATAGAAAGTTTATATATAAATAAAGCATGGCCTACCCGGGGGCGGGATCGCGAATGTTTTTTAAACAATATGGAAATAAAAAAGTACAAAAAGTGATTAAAAAAAAATATATATACTTTTAGAGCTGTTTTGCGCATCGAAATGTTTATTTATAAACCAATTCGCTCATAAAGTGAACATTCGTGCTTTACCCTGATGGCCTACCGGATTAGTAAATTATTCTTAACCTTCAGAAAGACTTAGGACTCAATTAAATTTAACAGGTTTATGGTCTGAAGGATTCATACTAAGCTGCAAAAGATAAAGCGCTATTATTGCGCTGACATGGTGATCACTATGAGATGCTGACCCACCCAATACACCATAGTCAAGTTCTCTTGAACTACTAGGATTTGGGCTTTCATGTGTACTTTCCCCTGTATGAACATTTTCGATAAATGTTTGCATTGGCGGAGTGGAGCTGAGTATCTCGCTATTCAGCTCGCTGGGAATTCGGTTAAAATCACCTATCATTGCCCATGTGTGATTAGGAGAATTCATTGCCATATAGTCTCGGATTATATTTACAGCTGATCCAGCTTCATTTCTACCACCTCTATCCGGCGCTGCATGTACATTAAAAAAAACAGCATTCTCTAGACGTATTCCTATAATAGGTCGATTTATATTAGTACGACGTTGATTTGTATAAATCGGGGCGGTAAAAAAAATATTGTCTGCTCTTTGCCTTGTAATGATAGCAGTATTTACGCGAGGATACTGGTTTCCGTTACTCATCACGTAATGATCTCTTCTATCATAATAGTATAGATAAAAACTTTCTCCCCTACTAGTTTGCCAACTATACTCTCTCACTGTTCCAAAAAGTACATCATTTTGATTTATTTCTCCTATGTAACAAAGTCTTTGAGCTTCATTAACTATAGAATTATAATCGTGAGATTCTGTTACACTGCCTTCATTTCTCGATGATGTAGGAAGCGCTCCAGCTTCCTGAATTGCCAAAACATCAAATTGACCATTAACCATTAAATTTCTAACATCATTCCAACGAGCACCATTTGTGTTCCATGTACCAAAAATAAAATCTTTTACATCGCGATTATGATTATGGCTCTGAGAGTAGGATATTGGTATAAAAAAACAGACAAACATAAATATGCTGAAGGACTTCACTAGTTGTTTTTTATATAATAAAATAAAATGATCTTTTACTATTTTAGTAAAATTTTTCATTGGTATATACTCATATTAATATTGCTTGTATCTACATAAATCATAAAATTAATTATTAATAATAGCGTTTGACAATGACTTCTATGCCGATAACATCGCTTAGTGCTAATTAAATTAATTCGGCGAAAAAGACGAATTATTTGGACTTTATATTTTTTAATAGCGACCCATTTTTATTGGGGTTGGCGTATGTCCATGTAAATGAATCATATCTTCTTGAGGTATAGCGATATGATTCGAACATTGTTTATTTACTGTTGTAAACCAATCACATCAACTGAATAATTTTGGGGAGAACCATAACATTGATTGGTAGAAGACCATGCGTTAATTTTTACACCAGTTAGCAGTGAAGTTTTTAACATATCATACATAGCTTGCCCTTTACCTCCATCATTCAGGTTCGTCAGCCGTTCTACAAAATGTTGCTGTTTATTTTTATTTCCATATTCTTTATATTCAAAATAAATACAATTTCCATCATCAGGGCAATTAGGCCCAATATCTGAGCTCTGACCTATTTGTATCGCACTCACAACACCACCACTTATACATTTTTGCATCGCATAAGAATTACCAGCCAAAAGAATAAAACTTAATGTAACAATTATAGATTTGAAAAGCGTCATTTACGAATTCCTTTATTTAATTAAATTGGGGGTGGTCATCAATTAAAAGAAACCATTGTGGCTGTCAGATATAGAAACAGCTTTGTCGTGTAATTGATTGTTTAATATTGCTGGTCTGTTAAATATTTTAAGTTGAACTTCGCCCTTAACTATTAATGTCTGATAAAAGGCGCTATTGCGATATCGAAGTATCCCTAGATTCATACTTATCATAAATAATATGAAGAGTCATTTCAGCTTAAAACACACGTTCAACGAAACATTTGGTTCTTATTGATTATGACAATTTTTTAGCGGTTGGTTAATTAATTTTTTACTGATAGGCTTGTTGTTGTTTTTTGAATATTTTTCATCAAAATGCTATTTACACAATTTATACTCTCAATTACTCAAACTAATACTTTCAACGATAACTTCATTGTTCATGTATGCCATATCTCCTTGCCTTACATACATAAGTCCAAATCCACAAGTATTTAAAGAGGACCAAGCTTGAATTCTGATTCCTGTTAATAATGCGGTCTTTAATATATCATACATTGCCATCCCTTTGCCTTCGTCATCAAGATTCATTGAATTATGCACATGACCTGATTTTTTATTTTCATCCTCTACATATTCAAAAAAAATACAATTACCATCAGATGGACATTCATTGGTTGTTTGCGGTTTTCCAATTATTAACTTTGTTACGATGGCATTGTTTATACATTGGTTAATTGCATAAGAATTATAGCTAAAAATAATAAAACATAGCACAAAGATTTTTGGTTTAAAAAAAGCCATTTATAACTCCAGTTAGTCTGAAGATTCAAGAAATTCGTATCAGTATTGTTTAGGAGTTAAGTTTTCTATCTGAAATTTACATGATCAAACTTCAAAAATGAAAATCTATGTTTAATACTTCTAGCCATGTCATCTTATATCTTCAAATATCATATGTATATTTAATTACTCAAACCAAGAGCATCAATTGATTTTCCATTCTCAATGTCACAATGTCCTAAATTAGACCATGCATTAATTTTCGCTCCTGTTAACAATGATGATTTCAAAATATCATACATAGCAGAGCCTTTTCCGTTGTCGTTTAGGTTAGTTAAATAATACACGTAATGTGACTTGACTTGATTATCTTCCGAATATTTAAAATAAATACAAGCCCCGTTATCAGGGCATTCGTTCCAATGTTGATCATGCGAGCCTATACGTAATTCTGTTACAACTCCATCTGTTATGCATTTTTATATTGCGTAAGAATTAAGCGGTACAAAAATAATAATTAATAGAGCTAACATCGATTTAAAAAAAGACATTTGCATCCCCTATATCATAAAAAAACATTAAATTATTTTAGTATTGTGCTTTGAATATTTGTTGAAAAATAAATTTTATGCTAATGACTTTAGTTTAAAAATTAACAGCATAAAATAGACTTTTTAAATAAACTATTTTGAATAATTATTATATTAAAAATTTAATTTATATCATATTACCAAACTTTTTGCGGACCGCACTAATCCTTTTTTTACTTTTTTGTGGCGAATAAATTTTAACCTCCGGGTCCATGTCTAATCGCACGGCGAGCAGCGATAAACAACCGTCAATAAAGCCTTCTGCAATCAGTAATTTTGCCCTTATCATCCCCTCATCCACTCGACGTCGGCGAGCGATGGCCCGCTTCGAATAGCCCTTGACGTAATACGCAATAATTAAACTTAGTTCTTCAGGCTGGCGTACTTTTTGCAATTGCGAAACGCAATTATCGATAATAAGACCATCCTCATCTGAGCACGAAGGGCGCATAGACGGTCGTAATGGGAGCAATCCCTTAAAACCTGCCGCTATCGGCGACCAGTCTATCCCGGCATTATTATCACGGGTCCAGGTTCCCCATCGCTCTAACACTTGTTGAATATCTCTGCGCATCGCATTTTACCCTCAGTCTTACTCTAATTGCTTTATTCGAAATATTTTGTGGGGTGAATTTGTCAGTTCACGGGTAGTAGCAACCCGCATGCCGATTACCTGCACAACAAGTGAAGTAATATTTTATTAATGTCTCTGCTCATGTTTTTTTGCTCCGGTTATGAACGGGAATATTTTTACCGTTCGTAGGCGTAACAACCTGCAACAACCTATAAGCAATAGGTTGTTACGCTTTAACTTATTGATTTTGAAAGAATGTAACAACCGTAACAACCGTAACAACCTTTTTCCTATTAAATATATATATATAAGATATCTATAACCTTCTATGTAATGTTTTGTATGCATAGACTTACCTAAGGCTATTAATAACAAAAAGGTTGTTACGGTTGTTACACTAACTTTAAACTATTGATATTAATAAAATAAATAGTGTAACAACCTAACGAATTTAGGTCGTTACAGGTTGTTGCAGGTCGTTACGCCTCTCCCAAACCCGACAAACTTTTCCATCAACACGACGCAGAACTTGTTTAAAGTTGCAATTTTGCAAAACATGGCCCATTCGCATTTGTTCCCGTCGCGATATATTTTTCGGTTCAAGGTTCAATGCTTCACGTAAAATATCTGCAGATCGTAAAAATTGCCGTGCCCGTGGTTTTTGTCCGGTCATTAAATCCGGTTCATCTAACCAACGCTCGATAATTTCCTGCCACGCATCTTTGATAAAATACTTTTCATGTACCTGATTAGCCAATTGCTCTGCTTCTTGAAATTGAATACCGGTTTCGTTAAAAACTTCTCGCGCTTCTGCCCAAAGTTGAATGACATCCTTTTTGATACCTTCTACATCCATTTTTCCAACTTCAACGGGCAGCCAACGCCGATTACCGGTTTTATCACCTAAAAATTCATCTTCATTCGTAGTACCAATACTCAATGAGCGTCTGGGAAATTGGGTGGCGAATTCTTTAAACTTGGGGATCCACTTTTCATGTGTCCGAGTGACAAAGGCTTTGATAGATTCCAGTTCTTTGGTATTAAGTCCGCGTAATTCGCTAATTTCTGCCACCAGACAGCCCCGCATCTTACGTGCCAGATCATCATCTTTTTCAGCAAAGGAAATTTCAGTAAAAAAAGTTGGATCAGGGGATAACGCCGCCACGCCAGACGATTTTCCAGAACCTTGCGCACCCACCAAAATGGGCACCATATCCGCTTTAATACCGGGCTTTAACACGCGTCCCGCAAGGGCGGTCCACATATATCGCGATACCGCACGGGTATAAGTCGTGTCTTCAGTACCCAAATGGGTATGGTAAAACGTTTCGATACGCGGTATGCCGTCCCATTCGAGGCTTTTTAGCCATTCCATAGCGGAATCAAAGGGGTTCTCAACGGCTGCCAGTAATACCACATCGCGAATTAACTCACGTCCAACCGCTCTAAAGCCTCGCTTTTCCATTGTGATACGCAATCGGGAATAATCGGCATCGGTAAAGGTTTGCCACTCTTTAGTGCCAACAGGGGCAAACATGATCTCATCACGAAAAGTATCAAACCGAATTTCTACACCGACAAAATCGGCGTACATAACCGCTTTAGCCGCGTTGTCAATGGTGGCTTCTATTTGGCCTGACGTTTTATTGCGTTTAAACGTAGGCCATTTTGAATTTTCAGTATTGGTCAGGTCGTCGAACTCATCTACCGTAGCTACCGCAGTTTTTAATCGCTCAGCACCGGGATTTACCCACCCTGCTTTTTGCGCTAAACTGAATATCGCCTGATAACCTGTTCTATCAGCACGTAGTTCAGCCCATTTGGCTTCGGCGGCTTCGATATCACCTTTAGCCGCTGCAGAAGACCAATCAAGCCACATCGTTTTAGCTTCATCCTCAAAGTGTGTGTCTTTGAACCAGGCGAGGCGATTGCCCATATCGACCCATGAAGGGTAATTCTCGGCCTGGTTTAATATTTTCGGATACCATAATGCGGAACGTAAATCTTCAAACGTCTGGTCATTGATATTTTGCAAATCGACTAAACGGGTTAAATCGTCATCAGCATGCTTAATAACAGGCGTATTATCCGAGGCTAATAACGTATCCACATCGATCACCGTGCCTTCAAAACTTTCGTACTTAGCCCCTTCATGAGGCGCAAAAATCATATGCGACGGCTCATAGACAGAGCTGTCCCACTTGATTGCTAAATCACTGAGCCATTCGAAACAATCTATCAACTCCTGTTCAATGCGGGGCCCTAGCTGTTTGTACTCTGATGCAGTCACATCACGGGACAACAGAAAACCAATGCGCCAACGTTGTTCACCCTGAGCAACAGGGTGTTCATGGCTGGCAGTGGTATAAGCGAAACATCGATAAAAACGGAGAATGCCTGTTAGCATGTCCCACGCCGCTAACGTACAACCGTCCATGTCGAGCCATAGCACGCTGCGTTTACCCGCATTAAGGGCATTACGCCCTTTCTTGGCATTTTTCATTGCGCCCCAGATATAATTAAGGGCTTTTTTCTTTTTGTCGAAAATGGCTTTTGGATCGGTGGGACTAATATTAATATGTTTGGTTAATTTTTTTATCGCCCGCTGATACTCGGCAAAAGAGTCAGCAACAGCAGGCCTCGGGCGTTTGTCATTAACACTACGCCCGACGGAATAACTTATTTGCATAGGTTATTTGGCCTTTGACTTATTTAGCCTTGATGTACTAAAAGAATTAGTGGCTAGCTCTAAATACAATTTTTCTAAGGCAACCATGGTAGATATACGCGGATCTTTATTCTTTCCTGTCAGTATTCGGCTTATTGAAGGCTGTTTAATACCCGTATTAGCTTCTATTTCTGATTGAGTTAATCCCTGCGCTAATAATGCCTGGACGATTTCTATAGGTGATTTCTTATACACGGTCTTTCTCCAATTGTTCATTTCCTTTAAGTGTTTAAAAATACCAATTCGCATAAATATTTGCAATGCGAAAGATTTATTTAAATTTAAATATAATATGCGTAAAAGTATATTTTGAATTTTATATAGGATTAAAGGGGAGTAACATAATGGGAATGATGACGGCCAAACTAAATAAAAATATCAAGAAATTAATGGCTGAAAAAGGAGTGAAAAGCGTTGCTGAACTATCACGCCGAATTGGGATGCCACAACCTACACTACATAGAATGTTAAGTGGGGAAGTAAAAAGTCCACGATTAAAAATAATCCAAAAAATTGCGGATTTTTTTAGGGTGGAAGCTAATGAATTGCTATATAAAGATTTAATCACATCACATATTTCTATAGAAAATAAGAC
Source organism: Candidatus Hamiltonella defensa 5AT (Acyrthosiphon pisum) (assembly GCF_000021705.1). Lineage (NCBI taxonomy): Bacteria > Pseudomonadati > Pseudomonadota > Gammaproteobacteria > Enterobacterales > Enterobacteriaceae > Candidatus Williamhamiltonella > Candidatus Williamhamiltonella defendens. The sequence continues at coordinate 1,513,433 of NC_012751.1, read as the reverse complement.
AAAAGCATACGAAAGAGTTGAAGTCAAGGCTATTCCATTCAACTTCTGTAAGGTGCCCGTGCTGGGAACAACACAATTGGGGGGAGGGGGATATTGGAATTCTAAAGAATCCTCAGCCGGACATGACTATGGTTATATTATTTGGCCGACTGAAGATCGAGATGCTTTTGCCCTTCGTTGTCAAGGTGAATCCATGATGCCGAGAATTCAACATGGAGAATTCGTGGTTATGGAGCCCAACCACAAGTATAAACCGGGTGATGAGGTTCTCGTTCAAGACGATCACGGCCAGGTTATGGTAAAAACATTTCTGTATCAAAGAGATGATGTTGTTCATCTGCTTTCAATTAACTCCAACCATCCGCCGATACGTCTCGCCGCGTCAACTATTGAAAAAATTATCTATGTAGCGGGTATTGCTAAAGATTCGCTTTACTATAGAGAATAAGTAATCCCTTTTTTAAAACCGCCACCTTATTTAAGGTTTAGCAAAATAAATGCGAAAAATAATTGACTAAGTGTATTTTTCGCATAATACTGGTTATGCGTTTATGAATAAACGCCTTGCTCTTTAACAATTTAGAAAGTCGGAACAGCACAGATTTTTCTGTTGAGACCCCTGCGCATAAAATGCGATGTACCGCCAAACGCGATCCGGTTGGCGAGAAGATTAGCACCGTTTCGTAAAGAATAACGGTCGTGAAAGGGCAACACTGGCAGAAAAAGAAAGGAAAACGCAAACAACATTAAAACGAATTGGCTTACAAATTTTGTTTGTAAGAAAACACCAGGAAACCACTGCCGCTTGAAGTGGCTAAATAACCAAGCATCACCTTATCTAACACCCTCCATCGGAAAAAATACTATGCAAAAAGCAAAAATTCTGTCATCGGAGCGATTTCCGATGAATAACCACGTCCGGCGCTTACGCTATTTGAGAAAACTTGACGCGTTAAAACGCAACACCCATTACCCGTTCCCTGTCACTTTATATCGTTGAGGTCGACGCATCATGCTTACCGCAAATACCCCTCTGCTGGCCAGACTGGCAGAAAACCATACGCAAATGCTAATGGCGCATAATCAACTGACCGAAGCCCATACAATGTTAATTAGCCAGCTGGTCGTACAATTTGAACATGACCCGCATGAACCGAGAGAGGCAAATAAACCGAAACCCTTTGCGCAGGATGTTAAGCCACAACCCGTTGCACCATCAGTTATCGTTGAGCCTAAAGAAGCCATTGAGCCTGTTGTCGAAGCACACACTAAAGCCGATGACAAGCCAGCACCGGTTGTTGCCGAGAAAAAGGGTAAAGTCGCCAAGGCAGAAACGAAACCTGCTAAAGCCGTTAAACCGATGGTTGAAGACCCTAAAGTAGCGCCTGAACCTGAACCGGTTGATATTGAATCGCTTGATTTGCGTCACGTGGTCTCCCTGTCCGTCTTGTTCGGTGATAAAGCAGTTAAACCTGACCATACGCAAGTCGCTAAAGCCAAAGCCACTTTTGCGGCCGAAAAAGCAGATGGCGTTACCGGACAAATTGATGCGCTTTATTGCGCTTTAAACGGCATAAGTAACATTAAAACGCTCTCAAAAACCTCGACTTTTGATTTATGCCTAAAAATGCTGGCCAATTGGGATAATCTCTTTGGTATTACCGAACGTCGAGAATTCGCCTTGTCATTACTGCATGAATTGCCTACGCCGACGGAGGTCAAACCGATTGATTTTAATGCGCTTCGCAGTGAGGCCTCCGCACGCATTACTCAATTGGTCAAAGGCGGATATCGTAACGAAGCGCTGGATATCCTTGCATCCTTCAACGCTAAAAAACTAGGTGATGTTACCGATGATAATTTAGCTCGGTTTATTGAAAAATCCCAAAGCGTTTTATCCGATGATAAATCAGAGGGTAGCGATGGCTGAACATGCAAAACTTGCCCCCTCCTCAGCGCATAGATGGCTTAAATGCCCTGGCAGTGCCGCATTAGAAGCCACCTTACCCGATAAAACATCGCCGTTTGCTGAAGAAGGCAGCGCGGCGCATGCGTTAGCGGAAAGTATCTTAAAAAGGCGCCAGAATCTTTATAGCGAAGGTTGTAGACAAACATACGGTTTTGATGCGAAAGAGTATATCGGCACGTATCCGCTGCTAAAAGCCAACTCACCCCAAGTGGATGAAGAGATGATTGAGCACGTCCAAACCTATATCGATACCGTCTGGCAACTGGCGAACGGGAAAATGTTACAGGTTGAAGAACGGGTGGACTTTTCAGCGGTCATTGGCGTAGATAATTCGTTTGGCACCGCAGATGCGATTATCGTAAGTAGTGATGAACTACAAATTCATGACCTAAAATATGGTAAAGGCGTTAAAGTGGATGCCCAGAAAAATGAGCAGCTCATGCTTTATGCGCTGGGCGCTTTACAACAGTTTGACCTTGTTTATGATTTTAAAACGGTTCGTCTTTTTATTCATCAGCCCAGACTTAACCATCTGTCTGAATGGGCACTGTCAGTTGACGAATTAAAAGACTTTGGCGAACAGGCTAAATCAGGCGCGCAAAAAGCCATGAAGATGGCAACCCTTGCCGAGCTCAGTGGTCTCGATGCCCTACCGGATAGTGCCTTTTCACCGGGGGCTAAACAATGCCTGTTTTGTAAAGCAAAAGGTGGATTGTGTTTTGCACAGGCGCAATTCGTCCATAATGAAGTCAAAGGCGATTTTGTCGATTTAACCCAACCGCTGGCATCACAATTAAGCGATGCACCAAAACGCATTACGCTACTAACCCCTGAACAAATGGCAAAACTCTACCCGCATGTCGATTTGATAGAGAGTTTTTGTAAAGCCCTGCGAAATCGGGTCGCCGAGGCATTACATACGGGGCAATCGGTACCTGGCTTTAAACTGGTTACCGGCAAACAGGGTAATCGCACCTGGGGTGATGAACGTGAAGCCGAAACACTGTTAAAAGGCGCCAAACTTAAACAGGAGCAAATCTACCACAAGAAAATTATCAGCCCACCCCAGGCTGAGAAACTGCTTAAAAAAGACAAACCACATCGATGGGCAAAACTGGAAGCGCTTATTGAGCGAGCAGATGGTAAACCCGTTATCGCACCGGAATCGGACCCAAGACCTGCCATTATTACTACCCCCTTAAACGACTTTGACGATGTGACCGAAGCGGCACTCGTTGATAAATCCATTTAATCAAAAGGTAACTTTATGAAAATCAAATTAAACAACGTACGTCTGGCTTTTCCTGAGTTATTTGAACCTACGCAAGTCAGTGGTCAAGGGGCGTTCAAATACCGCGCCAATTTTCTTATCCCAAAAAGTCGTACGGACCTGATTGAGGAAATCAAAGCCGGTATCAAACACGTGATTGGCGAAAAATGGGGCAACAAGGATATCGAAAAAATCTATAACAGCATTTGTAATAATCCTAACCGTTTTTGCTTACGCGATGGGGATAGTAAAGAGTACGACGGTTACGCCGGAAACCTGTACCTCAGCGCCAGTAACAAATCCCGCCCATTAGTCATTGACCGTAACACCTCCCCGTTAACCGCACAGGATGGTCGTCCCTACTCTGGCTGCTACGTGAACGCCACCATTGAGTTTTACGGCTATGACAACAATGGTAAAGGGGTTTCAGCCTCATTAAGAGGTGTTCAATTTTTTCGTGATGGTGATGCTTTTACAGGGGGAGGTGTGGCTTCCGTTGAAGAGTTTGACGACCTGAGCATGGCTGAGGAAGAAGAATTATTGGCCAGCTAACACCCGGGAACCACTGCCGCCTTAAGTGGTTAAATAATCAGGCAGTTAGTCACTCGAGGAGGCTTAAAATGAAATTAGATAACCCGCATCGGTATATTGGTGAAACGATTGTGCTCACTAACCCCAGTAATAACAGCCAATATTTGCTTAACCTGGAACAACAGGGTTATGCCGATGAGGAAACCAAAACATTAATCAATATGATTCGACTACTGGTAGAAGAAAACAAGTACCTAAGAAAAGAGAATAATCTATTGGCTAAAAGCCATCGGGGAGTTGGCGGGCTGTGCAGGACTCAAACCCGCAAGCGATGGGCTAAAAGCCCTCAGCTCTATCGTTAAGCTAACAGCCCAATATCATTATAGCGCAGGCATCAAAAAGGCTTTTACCACCAGAGAAAGGATACCCAAAATACCAGCGCCTAACATCCAGCGTATTAACTTTTGCTCAGCGCGAATACCTGACATCTCAAGTTGCAGGTCTTTGCGGGTTATTTCCATATCTTTACGGACATTGGTTATTTCAGCCGATAAATCTTTACGGACATCAGATATTTGAGTAGTTAAATCTTTACGGACATCTTCTAAATCACGTTTTGTCGCTACATCAGCAACCTCATGCGATTTGCGTACTACCAGTGAGATAGCTCTAGCCTTTTCTCTAGAAATACCAGCACTTTCTAGTTCTTCCGATGCTTGTAGTGCATCAAATGCAACCTGACCCATAATTAATCCTCCCGTGTTTAGGTAAGTATAACGGGTTTAGGGTTCCATCTGCAAAATCTTTCATCAATTTCATTATTGAGGAATTTTCACATGCAAAATTTAATGAATGCACAAAATATCACCCTATCCGGCGGAGAAACGATCGACTCACAACAATTACTGGTCATGGTCAATGAAACACGAAAAGATACAGGTCTCAGAAGAAATGGTTTGAGTGATGCGAAATGTCGCCAGTTAGTGATGGCGTGGAATATACCTTATAAAAAAGTGCCTCATGTTGTACCCGGTGGCCCAATTACCCAAATGTCAGTGGTTGATGAAGAAGCCTTTAAAAATGCACTGGATAAAATGATGCTTAGGGCTGAGAAACGCGGCAGTCAGTGGTATCACCCTAAAATGGGGCGTTTTTCTGTTACGGCCTGATAAGGATGGATTATGCAAAATTTACTATTTTGCGATTTAGAAACCTACAGCGATATCCCCATTAATTGTGGCACTCATCGCTACGCTGAAAATGCAGAAATATTACTTTTTGCGTATGCGTACAATCATGCTCCTGTCAAGGTGTGGGATGTGACGCAAGATAAAACAATGCCCGCAGATTTAAAAGCCTATTTTGATGACTCAGAAATCTTAACCGTCTGGCATAATGGCGGTATGTTCGATACGGTCATTTTAAAACGAGTGTTAAATATCGACTTACCCTTATCCCGTGTTCACGATACGCTGGTGCAAGCACTAGCACATGGGCTACCCGGTGCGCTTGGCTTGCTTTGCGATATCTTCAACGTCAATAGCGATAAAGCCAAAGATAAAGAGGGTAAAGCCCTTATCTCTTTATTGTGCAAACCCCGCCCTAAAAATAGCAAAATACAACGCGCTACGGCGTTAACCCATGCAGAGGAATGGCAACGTTTTAAGGATTACGCAGGCTCTGATATTTTAGCCATGCGGGAAATTTATCAACATTTACCCAACTGGAATATGAATGTTGATGAAACCGAACTATGGCAGCTAGACCAAAAAATTAATCGCCGTGGGATGTGTATGGACGTTGAGTTGGCCAAAAGCGCCTTGACCGCCGTTGAAAACGAGCAAAAGCGGCTATCAACTGTTACCCAGCAATTAACGGATAATGCCGTACAAAACGCAACCCAACGCGATGCTCTGCTACAACATATCGCTTCTGCATTTGGCATCACGTTACCAGATATGCAGGCCAGTACGCTACAGCGCCGCATTAATGACCCTGATATCCCACCGGATTTACGCGAACTGCTGTCAGTCCGTCTGCAATCCTGTACAACCAGCACCAGTAAATATAAAGCGCTGTTAAAATCGGTGAGTGCAGATGGACGACTTAGAGGAACTAAGCAATTTTGTGGCGCCTCACGCACCGGACGCTGGGCGGGGCGTGTTTTTCAACCAGATAATCTCCCCAGACCCACGCTTGACCCAAACACCATTGATAACGGGATTGAAGCCTTAAAAGCCGGTTGCGCCGAGCTGATTTGTGATGACATTATGCAACTGACCAGTTCCGCGCTAAGAGGGTGTATTATTGCACCACCGGGTAAAAAGCTGGTTATCTCGGATTTGTCGAATATCGAAGGCCGCATGCTGGCATGGCTGGCGGGGGAAAACTGGAAAGTCAAGGCTTTTAGCGAGTTTGATAACGGCAAAGGCGATGACCTCTATAAACTCGCCTATGCGCGCGCGTTTAATCTTTTACCTGAGGACGTCACCAAAGACCAACGGCAAATCGGTAAGGTGATGGAACTCGGCTTAGGCTATGGTGGAGGCGTTGCGGCATTTCTGACATTCGCCCTCGCCTACGGTCTGGATTTAGATGAACTGGCGGAAGCCGCATTACCTCATATACCGCCTGGCGTTAAACGAGAGGCAACAAGCTGGTATCAAAAATCCGTTGAAACAGATAAAACTTATGGCCTCAGCGAAAAAATCTTTGTTAACTGCGATTCCCTTAAGCGTATGTGGCGCAATGCCCATCCACAAACCGTATCATTCTGGTACGACATTGAAGACGCCGTAAAACAAGCGATTCAGTCACCGGGGATAGCGTTTAAGTGCCGTAAACTTAGCGTCCGGCGCGATAAAGGCTGGCTCAGGATTTGTCTACCATCAGGGCGGAGTCTTTGTTACCCTTCTGCGCGAATAGAGAATGGACAAATCACCTATATGGGGACTAACCCCTATAGTCGTAAATGGGAAAGGCTAAAAACCTACGGGGGGAAATCATGTCTCGCCAAAGGAACACTTGTGTTGACTATAACGGGTTGGATGCCTATAGAAATCGTTTCACAAGATGCTTATGTATGGGATGGTATCGAATGGGTACGCACAGATGGCAGTGTTTTTAATGGTAATCAAGAAGTTATTCAGGCTTACGGAGTTGGGATGACCGCTGATCACCAAGTATTGACGGAAAAGGGTTGGAAAAGTGCATCACAGAGCAAAAGATATAACAGGTCTTCGTGTCGGCTACCTGACGGCTATGAACTACCACGGTTCAGACGGAAAGAAATCAATCTGGAAAGCACGTTGCACCTGTGGACACGAAATAATCATAGCAGCAACCGAATTACAAAAACAAAGAAAACAAGGTATAGCTGCCTCCTGCGGATGCCGAAAGGCACAAACAATATCATGCAAAAACCAAAAGCACGGAATGTCAAAACACCCCGCTTTTGCTGTATGGAGCAGCATGTTAGCCAGATGTACTCGCCCTTCCCACAAAGCATGGTCAAATTATGGTGGTCGGGGAATAACGGTTTGCAAACGTTGGCAAAAAAGTTTCAGCAATTTCTGGGTAGACATGGGCAAGACATACCAACCCGGCTTATCTTTAGATCGCATCAACAACAATGCAGGTTACCGCCCCAAAAACTGCCACTGGGCTACGTCGCGTCAACAAGCTCAAAATACTCGACGAGCACGATACGTGCAAACTCTCCTCGGCACAATGAATATACAGGAATTAGCTCGCCTAACAGGGATTGCTCCAAGCACGCTTTACTATCGCCTGGTAAAAAGGGTAAGTCCAGTACAACTAGTGGAGCACCCAAACATATCGCGGAAGTTTACGACCTGATCAATTGCGGGCCTCGCAACCGTTTTGTAATAGCAACACCCGATGGGCCCTTAATTGTTCATAATTGCGAAAATATCTGTCAGGCCGCCGCACGCGATGTCTTGGCATATAACATGCCGCCTATTGAAAAGGCAGGTTATGAGATTGTCCTAACCGTCCATGATGAAATTATCAGCGAAGCACCCGATACACCCCAATTTTCAGCCGAGGGATTAAGCAAACTCTTAAGTTTTAATTCGGACTGGGCTTGGGATTTACCGCTTAGCGCCAACGGGTTTGAGACTTATCGCTACCGAAAGGAATAAATAACACACAGGATAAAATAAACATCATGGCCTTTAGAAAAAACGACAGCCCACTTTATTTTAAGGCGGCACAGGATTTCACCTTGAACAATCCGGTCAATACCATGAAGCCGCGCGCGCATGGTCACAGGCAAATCGGCTGGCGCGCAATCGCAATAATCGTATCTGGAGTGAGAACCGCGTCGATTTTTGCCTGATGCAAATTAAACGGGAAAACATAAAAAGGATGTATCCATGCGGTTAATTAGGGAAGACAGCATTGAAAAACACCTGGTGCGTGAAGTGCAAAAAATCGGCGGTATTGCCTATAAATTCGTTTCACCCGGACGACGAGGCGTGCCTGACCGATTAGTTGCCCTGCCCAATGGCAAGATTATTTTTGTGGAGTGTAAAGCACCGGGCGAAAAACCTACCCCTTACCAATTACGCGAACACGCACGGCTTTTTGCCCTGGGCCATCAGGTTATCGTACTGGACAGTCAGGATCTAAGCAGTATCTTACCACCTTATGAGTTGTAGGGTGCCTTTTAACCCGTTTTATAATTAAAGTTACGATCGTTGCCGCTGCACCAACGATAGCTAACATGACACCGCTTAGTTTTATTAAAAGACTATTAGTTAACGCTTCAACATCTTTGCGAACTAGTGTTATTTCAGAAGATAAGTCTTTACGTACATCTTCTAAATCTCTTTTGGTTGCTACGTCAGCAACCTCATGTGACTTACGTACAGCAATAGAAATTGCTTTTGCCTGCTCTTTTGGCAAGCCTGCATTCTCTAATGTTTCAACAAATTCTTGTGTATCAAATGCAACCTGACCCATACGAAAAATCCTCCCGTGTTTAGGTAAGTATAACGGGGTTTAGGGTTCCATCTGCAAAATCTTTCACATTAATACCTTGATTCGTTTAATTACGGAGAAATATTTTTATGTCTAAATTAGTCGTTATCGAAAATACCATTGTACGCCAAGACGCTTTCGGGCTTTATTGTCTGAATGATTTGCACCGGGCAGCAGTTGCTCAGGGTAAAGCAACAGAATCGCAACGGCCTTCTGTGTTTCTCAGAAGCGAGGGTATCAGCGCTTTTGTACAAAAAGTAAGCGAAGCATCGCAGAGTGCTTCGGTCAATATCATCAAAGGTGGCCTTGAATCTGGCAGCTGGGCAGTTGAAATTATCGCCATCCGCTATGCAGCATGGATAGACCCCTATTTTGAAGTTCAGGTCTACGAGCGGTTTAGGGATTCGGTAAAAAGCAATAACGGCGTACTTGTCGAAAAAGTACAAGCTGGCTTAGCAATGATCGCTTTTTACAAACAGGAACTACGAATAGCACCTTCTGCTATGTTGGGGGCTATGAAAAAACTGCAATCTTCCCTTGGGATACCGGATATACTACCTGATTACGCTGTTGATACACCAGAAGGGAGTTTAACAGGTTCAAGCGAAGTAACGCACTCTTTTACCGAACTTCTACAATTACATGGCAAACCTTACAGTCCACCATCTGGCTTTAAGCGTCTGCAATTATTAGGTATTGTTGAGCGTAAATCACGTCCAAGTAACAAACATCCTGACAAGGAAAAACTATTCTGGTCACTGACGGAAAAGGGATTACAGTTTGGTAAAAATCTTACTGACCCAAACCATCCCCGTCAAACGCAACCCCATTTCTATGATGGCCAATTTCCTAGGTTATTAGGTGTGATGATGAACGGGATTGCAGCGGCATAATAAAAACATTGACATTTTAAATACCCATTGACGAAAGAAAATCATGCGCTATAGTTTATTTGCATCTGCAAAATCAGATGTCGGGATTGACCTCCTGATGTAACTAACAAGGCGCACAGCACGCCGACAGCGTGTTTTTTTATGCGTCAGTCTGCCATATCAAGAATCAATGGTGGGCTGGATGGGGGAGCCGTAAGGCTCGCCGGGATCCTTGTTAGCCGGTAAGGTCAACCTCGTCCAGTTCACCACCCAAGATTGACCTCAAAGGTGGTGATTATCCTTAAATAACAAGGAAATCATTACTATGACTACTTTAATTTTCCGTAATACTGTTCTTGAAACTATTTTCCATAACAGAGAAATTTGGTTTACTTCTGCTGAACTTGCTAGAGCACTGGAATATACAGAAACGGATGCAGTAACAAAAATTTTCAATCGCAATAAAGATGAGTTTTCCGAATGTATGACAACGACGGTCAATTTGGGCGTCGTTAGAAAAACGGGAACGGTTAGAATGCCAGTTCGCATCTTTTCTCTAAGAGGTGCACACCTAATCGCTATGTTTGCCCGTACACATATAGCAAAAGAATTCAGAAAATGGGTGCTAGATATCCTCGATAAACAAGCCGTTAATCAAACCTCCAGCTTTACTCCCCAACCCCAATCGAAAGCCGTAGAGCGTTTTAGCCATTCAGACACACGTAATTTAACACATTTAGTTTGGTGTATGACAAACGGCTTTCGATTTGAGCGTTCATGGAGTAATGCGGTGTGGCTGGCGCTACGTGAAGTGACGGGCACACCCTCCCCTGAGCGTTTTCAGGTAGAGCATATACCGTTAATGACTGATGAGTGTAGACGCATTTACTATATCACTGAGACATTGCGCCAGATTATCAATGACGCAGAAAAGCAGGCGATTAAGCGAATTTTACGCAAGCGTGAGAATATCGATACCGTATTAGCGGAGATCAAACAGCTTTTTGATCATTTCCACCATCAACAAATCGGGATAATCACCGAGCACACCGATCACTGGTACGAAGGTGAATTGACCCACTTCCTAGAACGTCACTAATTAATTTTAACGCCCCTTTTTGCAGGGGCAATATTTTATCAATTTCATTATTGAGGAATTTTTACATGCAAAATTTAATAACTTTCCAAAGTTTAACTATGTCAAGTATAGAGATTGCGGAACTGGTCAACAAACGTCACGACAACGTAAAACGGACTATTGAAACATTGGCTAAGAGTGAGATTATTCAACTTCCTCAATCTGAGAAAGTTGAGAATAAACAATCAAATAGCCCAAATCGCTTTACTGAAGTTTTTATTTTTGAAGGTGAACAAGGTAAACGTGACAGCATTATTGTTGTTGCTCAACTTTGCCCTGAATTTACGGCTTGCCTGGTTGATCGTTGGAAAGAACTGGAACAGAAATTAAACACCCCTTCATTACCCACTAACTACATCGAAGCGCTTGAAGCCTTGGTTATCTCAGAAAAGGAAAAAGCTGTTATAACTGACCAGAGAAATGAAGCTATCCGTACCAAATCCCATATTAGTCGCAAAAGGGAAGCGACTGCACTTCAACGTAATTCAGCCTACCAGCGCATTGCTAATCGTGCGACACGAGAGCGTGAAAAAATGGCCGCTCGATTTGGCGCAAGTAAAGAATGGGCTTCTCAACAGGCAGTGTGGAGAGCGACGGGAAAAATGTTTGGCTGGAAAGTGTTAAATGCCTGGCTCAACAAACACGATATTTATGACCCACTCACCTCGGGATACCCAACCTGTTTCAATCCTGACCAAAACCGCCGTGAAGTGATTTATCCGAGGGAGGCGTGGCTTGAAATACACGGTATCGATATCGCTGAATTATTTTAAAACAGCTAAAAGGCAATTTATGAAAACCTTCACCCCTCGACCTTACCAAAATCTCATTATCAATCACCTACTCGATATCAAACGCTCAAATGTCTGGGCGGGAATGGGGATGGGCAAAACAGCAGCAACCCTGACGGCATTAGAAAATCTCTATTTATCAGGCAGTGAAACCAAACCGACATTAGTGTTAGCCCCGTTACGGGTAGCGCAATCCACCTGGCCAGATGAAGCGCTTAAATGGAGCCACCTGCGTAATATTGAAGTACAACCCATCATTGGAAACTCTAAAGCACGGATAGCGGCACTCAAAAATACCCATGCCAGCGTATTTACGGTCAATTATGACAATCTCGTCTGGCTGGTTGACATACTTGGTGACACTTGGCCTTTTGGCACAATTATTGCCGATGAGAGCACTCGGTTGAAATCATTCCGGTTACGCAAAGGCGGTAAACGCACCGCAGCAATTGCCAAAATAGCGCATAAATCTGTTCATCGCTGGGTAAATCTGACCGGTACGCCTTCACCTAATGGCCTGATGGACTTATGGGGGCAAGCGTGGTTTGTTGACCAGGGCGAGCGCTTAGGCAGAACCCATAATGCGTTTACGTCTCGCTGGTTTAACCGTATTCAGTTGCCCGGGCAACAATGGAGTCGGTTTGAGCCTTTAGGATTTGCGCATCTACAAATTCCGTTAGCGCTTAGCGATGTCACCTTATCCCTTAATGCGGCCGACTGGTTTGATATCGAAGAACCGATACACAACGTTATCAACGTTACGCTACCTGCAAAAGCGCGAGCGCACTATCAGGCGATGGAAAAAGAACTGTTTCTTGAATTGGGCGATAGCGCTATTGAAGCGTTAAATGCCGCGGCCAAAACAATAAAAACCTTACAAATTGCAGCAGGCGCTATTTATAGCGATGACAATCACAACTGGACAGCGATACACGATGCCAAAATTCAGGCGCTAGAGAGTATTGTTAATGAATCAGGAGGGACGCCAGTACTGGTCGCTTACCACTGGAAACATGACCTGGAGCGTTTATTAAAAGCCTTTCCAAAAGGAAAAATGTTAGATGCTAACCCCCAAACCCTCACAAACTGGAATAGTGGCAAAATCCCCTTGCTCTTTGCTCACCCCGCAAGCTGTGGACACGGCTTAAATTTACAGGACGGCGGTAATATTCTGGTCTTTTTCTCCCACTGGTGGGACTTAGAGCAGTACCAGCAAATTATCGAACGTATCGGCCCGACTCGTCAGGCACAAGCCGGACATAACCGCCCTGTCTTTATTCACCATATCGTTGCTAAAGATACCCTCGATGAAGTGGTCATGGAACGACGCAATTCAAAACGGGCAATACAGGATTTATTACTGGAAGCGATGAAAAGGAAATAAAAAAATACCAGCATAAAGCTGCCCAGCACCGGGGAAAAATATTGCTGTTAACTAACACACAACGGCAACAATATTACCACAAAAAACCATACAGCAAATAATCTCTAGTACTCTCTTTTCCACTAAATCCTATCCCTGGGACGAATTAACCATTCGTGCTTAGGCCATCTGTTTTTGGGGCAATCAAGCACCTGAGAAGGGTGTCAGTTTTTGAATGAGGAATGTAATGAACAAAGCGACTTTAACGCGGCAAGAGGCAGCGAAAATAATAGGAATAAGTGAAGACACTCTGACTAATTGGTGCAAGCTGGGGATCATTAGTTATCAACGCAAAAATCCGTACAAAAAGAAATCACCTTATTTATTTACAAAAGAAGCTTGTATTGAAGCCGTTAAAAATTCGATCAATACTCTCTCTGAGAGCGAGATTGATGTCAGCAGGAGTAACAAATGTCAATCTTCAAACGTGGTAAAATTTGGTACGGCAGTTACACAACACCGTGCGGAAAAAGAATTAAGGAATCACTTGGCACAGAGGACAAAAAACAAGCTCAGGAGTTACACGACAAACGAAAAGCTGAATTATGGAGAATAGCAAAGTTAGATGATTTTCCTAATGTCACATTTGACGAAGCCTGCTTGAGATGGATTGAAGAGAAGGCTAACAAGAAATCTTTAGACGATGACAAGGGTAGACTTGGTTTTTGGCTACTGTATTTCAGCGGTACCCGATTAAAAGATATGACAGAAGCAAAAATATATAGTGCTATTAGCAAAATGAAAAATAGGCAGCAACAATTAAGATGGAAAAGTAGAGTTAATTCAGCAAAAAGAAAAGGAATAGAAATACCCGCTTATCAAGCGAAAGAAGTTTCTATAGCAACAAAAGCTAAGCATTTGGCACTACTTAAATCAATGATGAGATCTGCTGAAAGAGATTGGAAATGGATAGAAAAATCACCGGTTATTAAGGTTCCATCGGCTAGAGAAAAACGTATTAGATGGTTAGAACCGGATGAAGCAGAAAGATTAATCAATGAATGTCCTGAACCCCTTAGATCGACGGTTGAATTTGCGCTGGCAACCGGGTTACGTCGTTCAAATATCATTAATTTAGCGTGGTCACAAATTGATATGCAAAGAAAAGTTGCCTGGATAGAGCCAGAAAACAGCAAATCGGGAAAAGCTATAGGTGTAGCTCTAAACGATACGGCTTGCTGTATTCTGACGCGACAATTGGGTAATCATCAAAAATGGGTATTCGTACATACAATGTCAGCAAAGCGATCTGATGGTTCACAAACAAATTCGATTAGAAAAATGCGGGTCGATTCTAATACGGCATGGAGGGCGGCATTAAAACGAGCCGGAATAGAAAATTTTCGTTTTCATGATCTTAGACATACTTGGGCAAGTTGGCTGATACAATCAGGTGTTCCACTCTCTGTTTTGCAGGAAATGGGCGGCTGGGAATCTATCGAAATGGTACGTCGTTACGCACACCTTTCGCCCAGCCACCTGACTGAGCATGCCAAGAAAATTGACGAGGCGTTGGCAAACGATGTCACTAATCTGGCACTTTTAAATAATTCCTAGGAGACAAAACTACGTAACCCCTTGATTTTATTGGTACGCCCTACTGGATTCGAACCAGTGACCTACGGCTTAGAAGGCCGTTGCTCTATCCAGCTGAGCTAAGGGCGCAGTGAAAATTTCTATTATTTTTCATGGTTCCGATTATACGGATCCCTATTTTTGCGTCAACACCTCTCTAGTAAGCAGCCAAGGCGAATCTTATTCAAATTCTTGTATCAAGATATCGAATTGAGAGTAGTTTATCCAAAGGTAAGTTAATTTTTTATAAATTAGAGTTTTTTGAGTCCATCATTGATGGTAACAATAGAAATCACATGTCGATTTTGTGATAAACCGGATGAGGTTATAACACTGTTAACAAAACCCATTAAAGACTTTAAGACAAGTGATAGCGAACAAAGAAAAGAAGGTGACATTGAGCTTATCGAAGAGTAAAGCCAGCCCTGGAAAAACCCATTGTCACTCCATCGTTTAAAGCGCCCATAAACCTATAAGATAGTATGCCAATAACCATAAAAAAGGGCACATCACGCCAAGGGACGCCGTTTCTCAATACGTACAAAACAGCTGAGAAAAATACTGATGCCCGCAGGTTAGGTTCGATTATTTTTATAAAATTCCCCTCCTTTGATGGGATAGTGCCTGATTTTCATCTTTTATCACCCTCAAAAAAAACAGAAATTATTTTAACATTGACTTTCTTAACAGTGCCATATTAAAAAATTAAGACAAAAGATATTAAAATGATGAACGCCCCTCTACGTTTTTGAAAAAGGTCTATTGATACACTCAAACGTTTTCTCAATCATTTGGCTTTTAAGGCATATCGTTTTTTGATAAAAAAATGCTAATCTTGTCAAATCATTAGATTTTTCAAAAACGTATGTTTTACAGTACAAAAAATATATATAAATAATATAGGTATTATTATGTCGAACGCTTTAGTCCTGGTTCTCAATTGTGGTAGTTCATCTTTAAAATTTGCGATTATTAACCCTGATACAGGTGAAACACATCTGTCTGGTTTAGCGGAATGCTTTGATTTACCAGAAGCACGCATAAAATGGGAGACGGGCGACAAAAAACAAAAAGCGCAACTGAGCAACAAGGCGGCACATACACAGGCCTTGGATTTTATTGTAAACACTATTTTGTCAAAAGAAATCGAGCTGGCTTCACAATTAAGCGCTATTGGTCATCGGATTGTACATGGCGGAGAACATTTTACGGAATCTGTGATTATCACTGACGAGGTCATTGAAGGTATTGAAAAAGCGATTCCATTTGCGCCCTTACATAATCCTGCACATTTGATTGGCATTGCTGAAGCTCGAAAATTTTTACCTAAACTTTCTAACAAAAATGTCGCGGTGTTTGATACGGCTTTTCATCAAACTATGCCAGAATGCGCTTATCTTTATGCTTTACCCTATGAATTGTATCAAAATCATCGTATTCGTCGCTATGGTGCACATGGCACCAGCCATTTTTATGTCAGCCAACAAGCGGCCAAATTTTTAAATAAACCTTTGGAAGAACTCAATGCCATCAGCTGCCATCTGGGTAATGGCGGCTCTGTGACAGCGATACGCAATGGGCAATCTGTAGACACTTCTATGGGGTTGACCCCATTGGAAGGCTTAGTCATGGGCACCCGCAGTGGGGATTTAGATCCCGCGATTATTTTTTATTTACATCATGTCCTATCAATGAATATCGATGAAATCGATCAAATGTTGAGTAAAAAATCCGGCCTGTTAGGGCTCACTGAAGTGACCAGTGATTGTCGTTATGTTGAAGATCATTATGATAATTTTAAAAAACCAGAAGCTCGGCGAGCAGTGGATGTATTTTGTCACAGATTAGCCAAATATATTGGGGCTTATACCTCTTTAATGGAAGGGCGTTTAGATCTCGTTATTTTTACAGGGGGGATTGGTGAAAATTCGTCTTTGATACGTGAACTCACACTCAATAAACTCAGTTTATTAGGTTTTGAAGTGGATCCCTCACGCAATTTATTGGCGCGTTTTGGACAATCAGGCGCTATTACAACAGACCATAGCCGTTTAGCAATGGTGATCCCCACTAATGAAGAGAAAGTCATCGCTCAAGACACCGCTCAGCTGACGCGGGCTTTGCAGAATGTGTAAAACCGCTGAATAAAATATGAATCAGTAGGTTATGACAAACAAAAAGAGGTGCATAGTGTTGCCATCAATTATGTTAATTCCAATCGGTACTGGTATTGGTTTAAGTAGTGTAAGTCTAGGTGTGATCCGATCGATGGAACAAAAAGGGATACGATTAACTTTATTTAAACCTATTTCTCAATCAAGCTCTAATAAACCAGATAAAACGACTGCGATTATTCGGGCGCATTCTAATCTCAATGTGGGAAAATCGCTTAATCTTGATTATGTTGAAAGCCTACTCAGAACCAGCCAACAAAATGTTTTGATGGAAGAAATTCTTGCGCATTATCACGAAAGTACCTTGGATAACGAGGTGGTATTGATAGAAGGATTGGTTTCTATACGCCAGCATCAGTTCGTTAATATGTTAAATGAACAAATTGCAAGAACGTTGAATGCCAAAATAATTTTTGTGATGGCGATGGGGAATGATTCACCCGTTCAACTGAGAGAGCGTATTGAATTGGCTCGTTCGAATTTTGGTGGCAGTAAAAACAAAAATATTGTAGGTGTCATCATCAATAAATTAAATGCCCCAATGGATGAACAGGGTCGTACTCGCCCTGATCTATCAGACATTTGTGATGGTTCAAGAAAAACAAATTTGAAAAATATTGATATTGAACATCTTCAAAACCATCTCCCTCTCCCTTTACTGGCTTGTATTCCATGGCATGCTGATCTGATAGCGATTCGCGCTACCGATATCGCAAAACATCTTGGTGCCCAAGTGATCAATGAAGGTGATATTCAGACCAGAAGAATCAGGTCTTTTAACTTTTGTGCTCGCAGTCTCCCTAATATGTTGCAATATTTTCGAGCCGGCGCTTTATTAGTGACCTCTGCAGATCGCTCGGATGTTTTAGTGGCTGCTTGCCTGGCAGCGATGAATGGGGTTGAAATTGGGGCAATTCTTCTCACAGGGGGTTACATTATAGACCCCAGTGTGAATCAGCTATGCCAGCAGGCCTTTCAAACTGGCTTACCCGTTTTTAAGGTGGAGACAAATACTTGGCAAACTTCTTTGAATCTACAAAGTTTTAGTTTAGAAATTCCGGTTGACGATCATGAACGTATTGAAAAAGTGCAAAATTATGTCGCTGACCATATTAGCAATCAATGGATTTGTTCTTTAACTGCTTTTTCAGAGCGAACACACCGTTTATCTCCCCCTGCGTTCCGTTATGAGTTAACGGAGCGTGCACGTAAAGCCAATAAACGGATCGTATTACCCGAAGGGGATGAGCCTCGTACGATCAAGGCCGCGGCTTTTTGTGCCGAACGAGGGATTGCACGTTGCGTATTATTGGGCAATCCAGAGGAAATTCACCGAATTGCAGCGGCACAAGGTGTGGAATTAGGCCAAGAGATTGAGATCATAGATCCTGTGACGACCCGTGAAAATTATGTTGCACGCCTTGTTGAGCTGAGAAAGAATAAAGGCATGACGGAAGTGGTCGCTCGTGAGCAATTACAAGATAACGTTGTTTTGGGCACCTTGATGCTTGAACGAGATGAAGTGGACGGTTTAGTTTCAGGAGCAGTACATACTACAGCCCATACTATTCGCCCCGCATTACAACTCATCAAAACAGCCCCAGGGAATTCACTGGTTTCTTCTGTGTTTTTCATGTTGTTGCCGGATCAGGTGCTGGTGTATGGTGATTGTGCGATTAATCCCGATCCCACGGCGGAGCAACTTGCTGAAATTGCGATTCAATCCGCGGATTCAGCGGCTGCTTTTGGCATTGAGCCTCGTGTCGCAATGATCTCTTATTCTACAGGAAATTCAGGCACCGGCAGTGACGTAGAAAAAGTCAGAGAAGCCACTATGATGGCACAAAAAAAGCGCCCTGATCTGATGATTGATGGGCCATTACAATACGACGCCGCTATTATGGCAGATGTGGCTCAGTCTAAAGCACCTCATTCTCCTGTTGCAGGTCAAGCTACCGTTTTTATCTTCCCTGATCTGAATACGGGCAATACGACCTACAAAGCGGTTCAACGCTCTGCTGATTTAGTCTCGATTGGCCCTATGCTGCAGGGCATGCGTAAACCGCTGAACGATCTTTCACGTGGTGCACTAGTGGAGGACATTATTTACACCATCGCATTAACGGCCATTCAAGCCGTATCGATTAAAAATGGAACTTAATGGAATGATGAGCAATAGTATTCAACAAAATACAGACTCCAGAATAATAGACTGATAAACTTCAGTCTTAATCATCGGAAATAGGCTGATTAAAGGTATAAAGACCCCATGAAAGCACCAAAACGACTCCAGACTTTGATTGATGATGGTCTGGTTGATGAAGTGATCAGACAATTAAAAAGCGGAAAAGAAGCCGATGTTTATGTTGTTCGCTGCGGCTCTGATATCCGTTGTGCAAAAGTATATAAAAAAACAGAAAATCGCAGCTTTAGACAAGCAGTGGCATATCAAGAAGGCCGAAAGGTACGTAGCAGCAGACATGCTCGAGCTATGACAAAAGGATCTAAATTTGGCCGAAAACAGCAGGAAGAAATCTGGCAGAATGCTGAAATTGAGGCTCTTTATCTATTAGCTCATGCCGGCGTTCATGTTCCTCAACCTTATGCTCACCTTGATGGTGTCTTATTGATGGATCTGATTACGGATGAAGATCACTTGCCGGCACCTCGTATCAGTGATGTTTTTTTTACTGAACAGCAGGCACTGTCAGATCATGAGATGATCATTCAATCTGTGGTTCGAATGCTTTGTATCGGTTTGGTACATGGAGATCTTTCTGAATTTAACGTTCTCAGAGGATCTGCAGGTCCTGTGATTATTGACTTGCCTCAAGTCGTTAATGCTTCAGCAAATCATCACGCAAAATCCATTTTAGAAAGAGATGTAGGTAACATCACCCGTTTTTATGGGCAGTTTGCACCCACATTACTGAATCGAAAATACGCTCAGGAAATGTGGGCGTTATATTCGGAAGGGCAGTTAACACCTGAAACTCAATTAACGGGTTATTTTAAGGATGATACTAAAACAGCAGATGTCAAAACCGTCATAGAAGAAATTCATGCTGTGATTAGTGAAAAGAAGGAAGAAGGACGTTATTAGGTTACACGAAAAAAATTTGCTTTAATGAGTCACCATGGCATTTATGCATATCATGAAAAAATCTGTTTTTCACAAACCAATTACCTCGACAATACCGAAAATATGATAGAGAAACGAAATATTTTTCTGGTCGGGCCTATGGGTGCCGGCAAAAGTACTATTGGCCGACAACTAGCCCAACAGCTCAGTATGGAGTTTTTTGACTCTGATAAAGAAATTGAGCGATGTACAGGCGCTGATATCAGCTGGATATTCGATCTCGAAGGGGAACAAGGCTTTCGGTATCGTGAAGAAATATTAATTAATCAACTCACTGAAAAAAAAGGCATTGTGTTGGCGACAGGGGGAGGTTCAATTAAATCTAAAGAAACCCGAAACGTTTTATCAGCCCGTGGGGTGGTCATTTATTTAGAAACCAGCATTGAAAAGCAATTGATCCGGACTCAGCGTGATAAAAAGCGCCCTCTATTACAATCAGTAGGTCAGTGTCCTCAGTTTTTTCAAACACTGGCAAAAGAACGAAATCCTCTTTATGAAGAAATCGCGGACATCATTATCCCAACAGAAGATCACAGCTTCAAAATCGTTGCAAAAAAAATTATTCACCTATTAGAAAAACCCTAATTTTTTGTATTTCAAAAGGTCATTAACGTCACTATGAAGAAAATGACGATTACTTTAGGTCCGCGCAATTATCCTATTACCATTTCTTCAGGATTATTGAATCATTTTGATTCTTTTGAGCCGCTCAAAAAAGGGGACCAAGGCATGTTGGTGACGAATCAAACCTTAGCGCCTCTTTATCTTTCTTCAATTCGAACGGTTTTAGAGCAAGGCGGCGTCAGGCTCGATCATATCATTTTACCCGATGGTGAAAAATATAAGTCATTGGCGTCTATTGAACTGATATTTACTGAACTTTTAAAAAAATGGCATGGGCGTCACACCACTTTGATTGCCTTCGGAGGGGGCGTCATAGGAGATTTAACAGGTTTTGCGGCAGCCTGTTATCAAAGAGGCATCCGATATATTCAAATCCCCACTACTTTGTTGGCGCAAGTAGATGCTTCGATAGGCGGAAAAACGGCCGTTAACCATCAACTTGGAAAAAACATGATTGGCGCTTTTTATCAACCTGCTTCTGTCATTATTGATATTGACTGTTTATCTCATTTGCCTCTGCGTCACTTTAGTTCAGGGTTAGCTGAAGCCATCAAATATGGTATTGCTTTTGATTTTGATTTTTTTTGTTGGTTAGAAGCCAATATGGATTCTTTATTAAGAAGAGATGTTGATGCTTTAAGTCATTGTATTAGTCGTTGTTGTCAAATAAAGTCCAAAATAGTGATGGAGGATGAACGTGATGAAAATGGCTTAAGAGCCTTACTTAATTTAGGTCATACCTATGCTCATGCCATTGAAACAGAAACGAATTATATTTTTTATCTACATGGTGAAGCGGTTTCTATCGGTATGTTGATGGCCGCTCAAACCGCTCAAAAATTAGGGCTATTTTCCAAGACCGATATCATACGAATAAAAAAATTATTATTACGGGCAAAGCTGCCCATTCAAGGATTTCATCAGATTGATCCAAAATCCTGTTTATTGCATATGATGCATGATAAAAAAGTCATGAATGACAAATTACGATTAATTATCCCAACCGCTATAGGTCAGTCAGAAATATATGAGGGAATCGACAATGATATTGTTCTCGCTTCTATTAAAGAGACGTTAATGTGATCAATGAGTTAATAAAAAACAGGTTGCCAATCCTGTAAAAAAACAAATCGACTCGGTTTTATTCTATGACTGCTGGCTTGGAGAAATGAAATGGAGGTGAAATTTTCAGCCCTTTTACAAAAAGGGTCAGCATTTTGAAGAAAAAACGGGCTTTTTTGAAATGGGCGGGCGGAAAATACCATCTCATTGAAGAGATACGCCGCCATCTTCCCTCAGCAGATTGCTTGATTGAACCTTTTGTTGGGGCCGGTTCAGTTTTTTTAAACACGCACTATCGTTATTACATTCTGGCCGATATTAATCGTGATTTAAGCAGCCTCTACAATATCGTGAAATCACGTGTTGATGATTTTGTGCGTGATTCACGTTTGCTTTTTCATCATCAATGTAATAATGCAAAACAATTTTATGGGCTCCGGAAGGAGTTTAATACCTGTAAGGATGAATATAGGCGAGCCCTGTTATTTTTATATTTGAATCGCCATGGTTACAACGGCTTGTGTCGTTATAATTTAAAAGGAGAATTCAACGTCCCTTTTGGATCTTACAAAAAACCTTATTTTCCAGAGGAAGAATTGTATTTTTTCTCTGAAAAAGCACAAAACGCCATTTTTATCTGCGAGAATTATCAACAAACTTTAATGCAAGCCTCAGGGAGGGCAGTGGTATATTGCGATCCACCTTATGTTCCTTTATCTATGACCGCTAATTTTACTTCTTATTTTCATAACGGCTTTAATGCTTTAGATCAACAAAATTTAGCTCAGATGGCTCATCAGCTCCGTCGTGACAATCAAGTTTCAGTTTTGATTTCCAATCATGATACGGCTCTGACACGGCAGTGGTATCATCAAGCTTCACTCCATGTAGTGAAAGCCAGGCGTACCATCAGTTGTAATGGTTTTGGCCGTCGTAAGGTGGATGAACTTTTGGCTTTATACCGTTAACTAAAAAAAATTCATGAAAAAATATTTAATTGCGCCTTCTATTTTATCTGCAAATTTTGCCCGCTTAGGCGAAGATACTGCCAACGTCCTCAGAGCAGGTGCCGATTTTATCCATTTTGATGTGATGGATAACCACTATGTGCCTAATCTGACGATGGGCCCGATGGTGTGTCAAGCCTTGCGGGATCATGGAATTGAAGCGCCCATCGATGTGCATCTCATGGTAAAACCCGTGGACGCCCTGGTTAGCCGTTTCGCTCAAGCTGGGGCGAGCTATATTTCGTTTCATCCTGAAGCTTCAGAACATATTGATCGAACTTTACAGCTGATTAAACAACAGGGATGCCAGGCTGGTTTAGCGTTTAATCCTGCCACTTCTCTCCATTATCTCGATTATGTTCTGGATAAGTTAGATCTGATTTTATTGATGTCTGTCAATCCTGGTTTCGGAGGGCAAGCCTTTATTCCCAGCACGTTTAAAAAATTAAGCCAAGTCCGAAAAATCATTGACGACAGTGGCTATGACATTCGTTTAGAGGTTGATGGTGGTATTAAGGTTGATAATATTGCTGAAGTAGCACATTGCGGAGCGGATATATTTGTAGCCGGTTCTGCTATTTTCAGCCAACCTGATTACCATGTGGTCATTCATGCCATGCGAAATGAATTACTTAAAGTTAAAATTAATTAGATATATGATCTATACCTATTTAAAAAAATAGTCTCATTCAAAAAATTTTGATGTATTCGTTGATTTGTTTTTATGTTTAAATTTATTATTTTTAATTTTTATAAAATAAGTAAAAAATATATTGAATATTATTTTTGAATTTAAAAAGCATATGAAATTTGTTTTAATAATTTGAGTTCATAAGCTAATTTTATAGCATGCCTTGAATTAATCGCGCCTAATTTATTAGTTATATTTTTCATATGAAATTTAATACTACATTCTTTAATACCTATTATTTTTGAAATTTCTTGATAAGTTTTACCGATACTTGCCCAATGTAAAATTTCATTTTCTCTTTTTGACAAGCCAATATTTTTTTTGGTAGGTATTTCAAATTTTTCATAAAGAGACAGTAACTTTTGATGCGTTTTAACTAATAATAAATACATTTTTTCTCTGTCTATAAAAAAATCATTTGTTTTTAAAGGTCTGTCATCAAAAATGGATAAAATCGCCAGATTTTGCTTATAATCATGTAGAACAAAAGTATGACCTCTACTGATATCGTATGTCTTGGCTTGATCCAGTACCTTTGGTAAGGCCAATTTCGATGAAATTAAAATATTTTCATCCCATTCAAAATCCTCAACCCTGGACAAAGCCTTAATAACAACAGGATCAATTAACTGGTGATTAAATTCCAGGTATATATCAAACCATTCGGGACAGTTACTTATAATGCATATATGATGAAAATCTTTTTTATGTATGACTAAATAACCAAATTTATTTTTATGGTTTTTCAGCATATTCTCTTCTAAATATTCTTTAACTTTTTTGTTGATTAGCTCGTTTTTAAAAAACATTTTGGACATTTTTATTCATTCCATGAAACACATTAAATTTAATTATAAAATTTTAAAATCAATGATATTTGAAAAATATTTTTAGTATTATGTAAAAAATATTTTATTTTTGGAATTATAATCAGAAAACGAGTAAATATAAATAATTTTATACCATTTAAAATTTCAAAAAGGCATCAAATGAATCAATCAAATGTCATCAAATCCGTCGTATTTAGTGGGGCTCAACCCTCTGGCTCTTTAACTATTGGAAATTATATGGGTGCCTTACGTCAGTGGGTAAACCTACAAGAAGATTATGACTGTATTTTTTGTATTGTTGATTTACATGCCATCACCACACGCCAAAACCCAGAGTCTCTGAGAAAAAGCACTTTAGACACATTAGCGTTATATTTTGCATGTGGAATCGATGCAAAAAAAAGCACTATTTTCGTTCAATCTCATGTCCCTGAACATACGCAATTAAGCTGGATTCTTAATTGTTTCACTTATTTTGGTGAACTCAATCGAATGACACAATTTAAAGATAAATCTTCACGCCATTCAGAAAATATGAATGCGGGCCTATTGAATTATCCGGTTTTAATGGCAGCTGATATTTTGCTATACCAAACCCATCAGGTACCGGTCGGAGAAGATCAAAAACAACACCTGGAATTGGCTCGAGATATAGCAAAACGTTTTAACGGTATTTATGGCGATATTTTTGTGATTCCTGAGCCTTTTATTGCTCAAAGTGGAGCACGGATCATGTCATTACAAGAGCCAAACAAAAAGATGTCCAAATCAGATGAGAATCGAAATAATGTAATCGAATTATTAGAAGATCCTGAAAATATTATCAAAAAAATAAAAAAAGCGATGACCGATTCTGATGAGCCCGCTCAAATTTATTACGACATAAAAAACAAACCAGGGGTGTCGAATTTGCTGGATATATTATCTGGAGTGGTCAATAAAAATATGTCTGAGTTGGAAAAAAATTTTTCGGGTAAAATGTACGGTCATTTAAAAACAGAGTTAGCGGAAGCTCTTACTCATATGCTCAATGATATACAGAAACGTTATCAACATTATCGTTCAGATGAACCCTATTTACAGCAAGTGATGAAGCAAGGGGCTGATCAGGCCAGGGCGCGAGGACAGCTTACAATAAAGAAAGTGTATGACGCCTTGGGTTTTGTGCCTGCTCCTTTCTAAATACATAATAATTAATAATAAGGATAATAAATGAATATTTTACGTTTTTCTTTCATGTTAGTTACCCTCACATTCACCTCTTTTCCTGTTTTTTCAGCGCCGTTAAAAAATTATTTATATACTTCTTCGGGTAATTTAGAAAAAATCAAACCTCTGTTAATACGCCCAGACATTGATGGCGTACAAATAGTTTATAATTGGAACATCTTGGAAAAACAAAAAAATCAATATGATTTTTCTGAAATTGAAAAAGATTTAGAGTATGTCAATAAATTACATAAAAATTTATTTATTCAACTTCAAGATCGTTTTTTTTCACCTGATGCTAAAAACGTACCCTATTATTTATTGAATGAGCCTGTCTACAAGAAAGGCCTTGTTCATCAGTATGATAATCCGGGAGAAAATAAACCGATTGCTTCAGGTTGGGTGGCGCAAAAATGGAATCCTGAGGTACAAAAAAGATATCAAAAGTTAATAAGCGAATTAGCCAAGAAGTTTGATGGCCGTATTTTTGGTATTAATTTACCTGAAACATCGATTGATATTGATATCAAAAAAGACACAACAGGGTTTACTTGTGAAAAATATTTCAATGCTGAAATAGAAAATGCGCTTTTCACCAGAAAAGCTTTTAAGAAATCTCATGTGGTGCAATATATTAATTTTTGGCCTTGCGAATGGAATAATGACCATCAATATATGTCAAAATTTTTTGCATTAGCAGAAAAAAATAATATCGGATTAGGTGGGCCCGATATTATACCGAATAAAAAAGGCCACATGAAAAATGCCTATCCTTTTTTTCATCAGTATAAAGGAAAACTCGGTTTGGTCGCCATGGCAGTACAAGAGCCTACTTTGACTTATACAAATCCCCAGACTCGTCGACCTTTTACAAAAGCTGAATTCACAGATTATGCAGAAAATTATCTGGGATCCGATATTATCTTTTGGAGTCTTTCTTCTCCTTGGCTCGATCGTCAATAAAAATAATGTGATTGAGATAAAATAATCATCAGAAAAAGTGATAATAAAAAACCACTTTATTTCTGTCAGAGAAGTGACTTATGTCCACGAAAAAAAAATCCATTATCAAATGTATTGATTGGCGCTCTATTGAAGAGCCTGATTTGCCATTGGAAGTGGCGGGATGGCTGATGGAAGCAGGCTCTATGACTGAGCGCTTTGAGCGACATTGTCACAAGATAATCATCGATCTCAAACACGAAGGCTTTATTGAACATCAGGCTTTATCTGATGAAAAAGAGCTGCTCCCTGAGAGCCCACGTTATTGGATACGAGAGGTCGTGATGTGTGCTGATGATGAACCCTGGCTACTTGGCCGTACCGTTATCCCACAGGATACCCTGTCAGGGCCTGAACATGCGCTGTTGAATCTCGGCAAAACACCTCTTGGGCGCTATTTGTTTAGTAGTAAGGATCTGAAACGAGATTACATTCAAACGGGACGTCAAGGTGATCTCTGGGCAAGGCGATCCTTATTACAGTTATCCAATAAACCGCTATTATTAACAGAAGTTTTTTTGCCTGCTTCCCCTCTGTATTGCCATTCCAGGAACACCAAGCTTGCATAAAAAAACATGGAAAGCCTATTGCCGGCTCATGCGTATCGATAAACCCATAGGCATATTCCTGCTTTTGTGGCCGACCTTATGGGCACTCTGGATAGCCAGTAAAGGGATCCCTGATATCAAAATATTGGCCATCTTTATATTAGGGGTTTTTTTCATGAGAGCGGCGGGATGTGTGATCAATGATTATGCTGATAGAAAGATTGACGGTCACGTGAAACGTACTGCAAGTCGACCCATACCCAGTGGCGAAGTTGATCTCAGATTTTGCAAAATTCTGTTTTTTGTCCTGATTTTTCTTTCTTTTTGTCTGGTGTTGATGCTCAATCATATGACGATTGCGATTTCTCTGGTTGCGGCTCTACTCGCTTGGGTCTATCCCTTTATGAAACGGGTCACACATTTACCTCAGCTTATATTGGGATTGGCTTTTGGATGGTCAATTCCCATGGCTTTTTCTGCTGTGACTCAAACCTTACCTATAGTTTGCTGGCTGTTACTATTTTTAAATCTTTGCTGGACGCTCATCTATGACACCCAATATGCGATGGTAGATCGTAATGACGATTTGCGAATTGGTGTTAAATCTACTGCAATTTTGTTCGGCCAGCATGATAGATTGATCATAGGTTTATTACAATTTATCACAGTTTTTTTAATGATATTAGTGGGATATTTGATGCAGTTTGGAGTCTTGTTTTATATTTCTGTTGGATTAGTCGGCATGTTATTTATATATCAACAAAAATTGATGATAAGTGCAGATGGATATTTTCAAGCTTTTATGAACAATCATTATGTCGGGTTCATTTTATTTTTAGGCATTTTTTCACATTATTACTAAAAAATGGGGTCAGTATTCCCAAGTATCAGGATTGATCCCCAGATCACGCATTAATATCCTGGCTGCTTGAGGAATTTCGTCATTCCGTTCTTTTCTCAGATCATCGTCATTCGGCAAAGGTTGGCCTGTGAAAGCATGCAAAAAAGCTTCGCATAATAATTCACTGTTAGTAGCATGGCGTAAATTATTAATTTGTCGACGAGTTCTTTCGTCTGTCAGTATTTTGAGTACCTTCGTTGGAATGCAAACGGTAATTTTTTTAACCTGCTCACTTTTTTTGCCCTGTTCAGCATAAGGGCTGATATATTGGCCATTCCACTTCGCCATAAAACCTCTTATTTTTAAATAACATAATTCTAATGATTATCCTTCTTTCCTTCAAGGTTAGGACTTATTTTATGGTAAATCTTAACTCAAAAATTGAGACAAATGCGCTTCGGCGGCAATAGTTACGTTTTCTATCTCATCTAATAATTCAAACCACTCCGCCTGTAAATCTTTAACAAGGGTTTTTTTATGTAATTCCTTTTCAAGGACACCACAAATTTTTTGCAGCTGAGGCAACCCGCTATAAGCCGCGCTGCCATGAAGCTGGTGGATAACAGATAATATATTCGCTTCTTCCTCAGCGTTTATTGTCTTATCCCCCAGAGCCAAAATTTCCTGAACTCGTTTTTTAACATCAGGAAGCAGTTCTAAAAGCATTTTCAAGAGATCACAGGCCAAATCTTTTTTATAAGCGGCTTGTTTCAATGCCAGATCCCAGTCTAGTGAAACAGGTGGTATTTTTCCGCCCACAAAAATGGCAGGGCTGTGAGATACCATTTTTTTGCTATAGCGTGAAATTGCTTGAATCAGACAGTTTTCATTAATAGGTTTTGTTAAATAATCTGTTATCCCCGAGGCTAATAACAGCTCGTTCTGCCCCTGTGTGGTATAGGCTGTCACGGCAATGATGGGAGTATTTCGATGTAAAGGCAATTGATGTATCAGCTCACTGGTTCGGATCCCATCCATTTTTGACATCTGAATATCTATCAGAATCACATCAAGCTGAGTTTGAGTCGCTATAGACAATGCTTCTTCTCCGTTGCTGCACAAAATGATTTTATCTACTAATGGTTCAAGTAAAGTGCCGATTAATTTTAAATTTGCGGGATTATCGTCCACCGCCATCACTCGAAAAGCTAAGCGGTTAGATAAATATGTTGAAGCTGTTGGCAAAAACTCAGAGGGCGCATTTTTTTTAAACGTTTTTTTTTCGAGCAACAAAGGAAACAATCGACGAGCCGAAATGGGTTTGATAAGGCATCCTTTGGCACCGAGCTGTTTCAATTGTTCTGAATCTACATGCGATTGACTGGGCAATGCCAAAATAATTTCGTCCGCCAGTGCCATGGCGGTCATTAATTGATCGTTGTGCTCCGCCATATTATCGCGAACAGGAATGGGAACACCGAGCAGCCCAAAATCGTAATTTTGCTTTGGCAACCCCATAAAAGAAGCGGCATAAGTCACTTTTAATGGGGTCATATTCAAAATATCAAGCGAAGCTTTGGCAACAACAGAATTGGATTCAATATAAGCCAGTTGTTTTCCAGCTAAAATATCCATAGGGAGAGGAAGATCTGTGATCTGTTGATTCAAATCGAGCTTAATATTAAATCTAAACGTAGACCCCTGATTGACTTGACTGTCAAAATTGATCTCCCCCTGCATTGCCTGGACAAGTTTTCTTGTGATAGCAAGACCTAAACCTGTTCCACCGTGGCAACGAGAAATACTCGCATCCGTTTGTATAAAAGCCTGAAATAATTCTGCCTGCTGTTCAGGGGCGATCCCCTTTCCAGTATCCTGGATTTCCACCAGCAAGTGGATGCTCGCCTCTTTTTTTGCAATTAAAGCGACCTGAACAATAATATGGCCCTTTTCTGTAAATTTAATCGCATTACCTAATAAATTGGTGATGATTTGCTGAAATCTCATTGGATCTCCCATCACCCAATCGGGTACATCATGATGTATTTTTAGAATTAATTCCAAGCCTTTTTCATGGGCACTGTGAGCCAGCAAAATCATCACTTCATCTACATTTTTCCTCAATTGAAAAGGAATATGATCTAAAATGAGTTTTTTTGCGTTCAATTTCGAAAAATCTAATACATCGTTGATAATAGACAATAAATTATGAGCAGATTGTTTCATCGTTTTAATATAATCGGTCTGAGTGGGCGTCAAAGAAGTTTTGAGTGTTTGTCGGGCGAAACCTATGACACTATTGAGAGGCGTCCTCAATTCATGCGATATATTGGCCAAAAACTCTGATTTCATGTGAGAGTCTTCCTGCACTTTTTTCTTGGTCATTTCCAACTCTATATGTTGAATTTCCATTTTTGCCAGGGTTTTGCGTAAATCTGAAGTGGCTTGACCGATGATTTTCAAACGATAAATAAATAATGTGGCCATACAGAAAGCAAAACTCAAGAACACCCCCAAAATCAGACATTCCTTCCGTTGTTGTAAGCGTGTGGCCTGTAAATCGAGATCGATGGCGATATACCCCAAAACGGGTTCCTGTCTATTATTTACAGGCAAATGATATCCTAACAAGCGGACCAAATGATGCTCAGAAGTAATGGGCATTCGTAAAATTAAGGAATTTTTCAAATGAGTGCGCATCAGCTTTGTTGGAATAGGGGTATTTTTAGGAAGCCTTAAGGAATAATAATCAGAATTTGAAGTCACAAAAAGCGTGTTGTCTGTATTAAAAATGGCGATAGATTTGACGATACTTGAATGTTGACGATGTTGCCTATAAATCAGCCGCCGGGCAAACTCCTTGTTTTGATATGTCATGGCGTATTCGCTGACAACAGCTAAGGATTGAATAATATAAGTGCCTGCATGAATCACCTGTTTTTCTAATTCATGATAGCGATGCATCATAAAAAAGGCGCTGAGCAGCAGCCCAAGCAAAACCGTAGGAGAGAGCATTAAGATCATCATTCGGGCACGAAAACTGTATTGAGTCATATCAGTTCCAATAAAAATTCTGTACCCCAATATGTCGATTTAAAACATCTTTTGTAAATAATATATCCACTGTAATGCATCATACGGTGTCATCGTATCTGGCTTTAAGGTTTTTAATTTACGAATAACAGGATGATCCGTAGACTCTTTTTCAAAAACAGGCTTTGAAGCAGGGAGGGATGGTTTCGTATGCCCGTTCTCTTCTAAAGTAAATTCCAGCTCCTCTAATCTTTGACGAGCCCTATCGATGACTTTCTTTGGCACGCCCGCTAAAGCAGCGACGGCTAAACCATAACTTTTGCTTGCAGCACCTTCATGAACAGAATGCATAAACGCAATCTCATCTCCTTGCTCCAAAGCTTGAAGATGAACGTTCACTATGCCGTTGATTTTTTCTGGTAAGCTTGTCAATTCAAAATAATGAGTGGCAAAAAGCGTCATGGATTTAATGTGGATAGACAAATTTTCGGCACAAGCCCAAGCCAGAGAAAGGCCATCATAGGTGGAAGTCCCCCGCCCGATTTCATCCATCAAGACCAAACTTTTCTCCGTGGCATTATGTAAAATATTCGCGGTTTCGGTCATTTCAACCATAAAGGTAGAACGGCCTGAAGCCAGATCATCTGCCGCGCCAATACGAGTAAAAATACGATCAACGGATCCAATGATGGCTTTGTCAGCGGGTACAAAACTTCCGATGTGTGCCAACAATACAATCAGTGCCGTTTGGCGCATATAAGTACTTTTCCCACCCATGTTAGGACCTGTGATGATCAACATCCGGCGCTCAGGAGACAAAGAAATGGGGTTGGCAATAAAAGGTTGTTTTGAAACCTGCTCTACCACTGGATGGCGCCCACCCGTAATTTCAATCACGGATTTTTCAGTCAAAACAGGGCAAACATAGTTGAGTGTATCTGCTCTTTCAGCCAGATTAGAAAGCACATCTAATTCAGCCAGCGCGGTAGAACTCGTTTGTAATGAGGCAATATGAGGTAGCAACAAATCAAAAATTTCTTCATAGAGATCTTTTTCTATGCTTAATGCCTTTCCTTTGGAGGTGAGCACCTTATCTTCATATTCTTTTAATTCAGGAATGATGTAGCGTTCGACGTTTTTCAGTGTTTGACGCCGAGCATAATGAGCGGGAATCAAATGACTTTGGGCACGACTCACCTGAATATAGTAGCCATGTATGGCGTTAAATCCTACTTTTAGGGTATCTAGTTTTAACTCATGACGCTCACGTATTTCGAGTTCATTTAAATAATCATGAGCGCCATCAGATAGTGCGCGCCATTTATCTAATTCTTCGTTATATCCTGTGGCAATAACGCCTCCATCCCGTATTAATACAGGGGGAACGTCTACTATCGCTCGCCGCAGTAAATCAAGTAATGCATCAAATTGACCTATTTCAGATAACAATTTTTTTAAATGTTGAGATTTACACGTATTTAATACGTCATGAATTTCAGGTAACTGCTCAAAAGCCAAGCGCATTCTGGCTAAATCTCTTGGCCGTGCGGTACGCAATGCGAGCCGGGCAAGAATACGTTCTAAATCACCGACTTTACGTAAAAGCGGTTTTAAATCAGAAGCCACATGCTGTAATACCCTGATGGCTTCTTGTCGATGATGCAGTGTGCTCATATCTGTTATGGGCATATGAAGCCAACGCTTTAACATTCGACTCCCCATAGACGTCACCGTACAATCCAAAATACTGGCCAGCGTATTTTCTGTACCCCCTGATAAATTTTCAGTTAATTCTAAATTACGCCTGCTGGCAGCATCTATGGTGACATTGTCTTCCTCGTGTTGCAGGATCAGTTCTCTGATGTGAGGTAACGAAGTACGTTGTGTATCTTTGACATATTGCAGTAAGCAGCCTGCTGCTCTTAAAGCCAAATGTGCCTGTTCTACACCAAAGCCCGTTAAATCTTGTGTACCAAATTGTAGATTGAGCTGTTGACGGGCCGTTTCGAGCTCAAATTCCCATAAAGGGCGGCGACGCAAACCTTGACGGGATTCAATCAAATCAATGAGCTCAAAGGTTTCGGGATAGAGTAATTCAGAGGGATGAGTACGTTGTAATTCGGTTTTTAAGGCTTCGAGGTCTTTTGGTTCCATTGCTCGAAAGCGCCCTGAACTGATATCTAAGGTGGCATAACCCAAACCTTGTTTGTCTTGCCAGACAGCGGCCAGCAAATTATCTTGTTTCTCCTGCAATAATGCTTCATCACTGATGGTGCCAGGCGTCACGATACGAACGACCTTGCGTTCAACAGGCCCTTTGCTCGTTGAAGGATCTCCTACCTGTTCACAAATAGCCGCAGATTCACCTAATTGAACAAGTTTTGCTAAATAATTATCGATGACATGATAGGGCACGCCTGCCATGGGAATAGGTGTGCCTGCAGATTGCCCGCGTTGAGTCAATGAAATATCCAGTAATCTGGAAGCGCGTTTGGCATCGTCATAAAACAATTCATAAAAATCGCCCATTCGATAAAACAAAAATACCTCTGGATGTTCAGATTTAAGCCGTAGGTATTGCTGCATCATTGGGGTATGAGATTCACATTTATTGATACTGTCCATAGGAATATTTCTCCTGCTTTAAGTGAATTTAAAATTAACAGGGAATGCCATTTTTAAAAATGAAGGAGAGAAAAATATGATCTGGTTTTTTGCGCTGCATATTAACCGATTTAGCTTAAAACAAATACTTCAGCCACATTAATATTTTGATATGAATCCGATCAAAAAGGCTGACATCCTCATCTTACTCTGTGCAAAATTTGAAAGGAAAAAGAATAAAGATGACTATTATCGGGAGAATGAGATTCTTGAAATACCATTTCCCACTGTTGTTGTTCATATTCAGGAAAATAAGTATCACCTTGGATATTTTTTAAAACCTCAGTGAGGTAAAGACGATTCGCTTGAGGTAAAAATTGACGATAAATTTCAGCGCCTCCAATCACCATGACTTCAGGGGCATCCTGAGCCGCTTTTAATGCTTTTTCCATCGAAGAAACCCCTATCACTCCTGGAGAGGCAATCCCTTGGCGGGTCATCACAATATTCATCCGCCCAGGCAAAGCTCGCCCTAGAGAGTCGAAAGTTTTACGCCCCATAATAACAGGTTTGTGAAGGGTATTTTTTTTAAACCACGCAAAATCAAGAGGGAGATGCCATGGCATCTTATTATTCAAGCCAATCACACGATTCTGAGCCATGGCGGCAATTAAACTGATGATCATAGTCTTAAGTCCAAAAATGAGAAAAATCAACAGATCTCTTACAAAACTGACCTCGGGCGGAGGGTTGTGCTTTATGATCAAGCTCCCATCGGATAATATTGAATGTTGATACATTTAAAGTAAGCATTTCAAGCCCTTTTTATAGTAATCCTGGTTGCTATTTGAAGATATATGTTTGATAATGCGGCCGCTCAGAAACTCTAAATCATCTTCAATGGTAGCTCTGTTGGTCACCTGGTAATACTCACTTGTGAATTCGGTCAGATCCGGAAGGAAGCAGCCGTAGCAGGCTTTGTATGTATTTGGATGCAGCCAGCAGAGTTGCCACCTCAATTTTATTTTCTACAGCTAAATGTCAATTTCTCAATCATCACTTTCATTTTTTTATGAAAGCTATTTAAATTCCTTAAAAGAATTTTTTGGTGTTATTCTAAATTTTGAATAAAAAAACACCATATTTAAAATAAGTTATTATTTGTAATAAATCATTTTAAATTTTTTAATCAATTAATAGATAAAGTGACTTATATATTTATAATATTAGAAAATGAACTCATTTTTTATCAAGCCAAAAATTAACATGGCGTCGCACTAAATGTTAAATAAATTATTTAACATGTTGCCACACTGATGGAGGGATTTTATCGTAGAGTTTATTCATGGTCAGTTCAGCTAAACGATGATCAGCCGCAGAATAAAATAATTCAAGTTCATCATCAGGAAGTTCATACTTATTCTTTTCGATGACACGCTCTAAAGTCTGAAGGGTTGTACATTTTCTTAAACGCATCAGATACTTTTTTTTCGTCATAATAGGTTTTGTTGTCATAGTTTATTTTTTCTCAATATTTAAATTTAGGGTTGTTCTTTATTATTATTCTATTTTTTTAGAAAATAGATGGATTAATTTCAAAAAAAATATCATAAAAATTGACAATATAAATTCTATAAATGCTAAACAGAATAAAATATTTCATTAATTAAAGAGTTTTTTATTTTGAAAGAATGTCTTTGATTTAAGTGATTTCTGACAAGGCATTTTTCATATCTTGAGATACAAAAAATCATATTATTTATATAGAGTTTAATGCAAAAGCGAGAGTTTTCATTAATATTTAATGCTTGTCAAGTAAAATCAGGGGATATTCTTTTCAAAAATTTATCAGTGAGATATATGCTCTATATCTTTACTTTGAAAAGATCCAACGTAAAAATTTATAAAAATTAATTCACCTTGGTTTTTTATAAAAAAAGCTAAGCTAGCTTATTAAGCATTTATTAAGAATGGCCTTTTTTCGGACATCAATTATAAAAATCAGTTTTTATCTGAATGTTGAATACCAAGGTGCGTTTTTTGACCAAATCGACGCAAAAAAACCACAAAAAACACCGGAACAAAATAAATGGCTAAAACGGTAGAGGCTATCATACCGCCAATCACCCCAACACCAAGGGCATGTTGTGCTCCTGAGCCCGCCCCATGGCTCATCGCCAGAGGTAAAACACCCAACATGAATGCTAAAGAGGTCATCAAAATCGGACGTAAACGCATTCGAACAGCAGATAACGTGGCTTCTATCAGACCTTTCCCTTCTTTTTGAATTAAATTTTTTGAAAACTCAATAATTAAAATCGCATTTTTAGCCGATAAACCAATAGTGGTTAACAAGCTGACCTGAAAATAAACATCGTTGTCCAAACCACCTAAATAAGCGGCTAATAGTGACCCCAGGACCCCAACAGGTACAACCATTATCACTGAAAAAGGAATTGACCAACTCTCATAGAGCGCGGCCAGGCATAAAAAGACAAAGATCAGGGAAATGGCATATAAAAACAGAGATTGATTAGCAGACATACGCTCCTGAAAAGAGACGCCTGTCCAATCATAACCAATACCATTCGGAAGTTTTTTTGCGAGCTCTTGCATCAATGCCATGGCTTCCCCTGTGCTTTTACCAGGCGCCGCTTGACCTTGAATTTTCATTGATGGAAAGCCATTATAACGTTCTAAACGGGGTGAATTATATTTCCATTGAGTGGTAGAAAAAGAAGAAAATGGCACCATTTGACCTTGGTTATTACGAACATACCAATGGTTAATATCCTCTGGCAACATTCGAAAAGGAGCGGCGCCTTGAACAAACACTTTTTTGACTCGCCCCGCATCAATAAAATCGTTTACATAGATCCCAGCGAATGCAGAACCTAGTGTCGTATTAATATCAGAAAGAGAAAGTCCAAGGACTCGTGCCTTTTCTTTATCCACTTCAATTTTAAACTGCGGGCTGTCTTCCATTCCACTGGGGCGCATATTAACTAATACATCTCGATGTTGAGCTGCCATCGCCAATAATTGATTACGCGCTTGGGTTAACTTTTGGTGGCCTAAATTTCTTTGGTCAAGTAATTCAAAGTCAAAACCAGTCGCAACACCCAATTCAGTTATTGGGGGCAAATTAAAAGCGAACACCAGCCCATCCTTGATTTGTGAAAAAGCTCTAGATGCACGCGCTACAACAGCCGAGACGGTATCTTTTTTCTCAGTACGTTGACTCCAATCGTTTAAACTAATAAATACAAGGCCCATATTTTGACCCTGTCCATTAAAACCAAAACCACTCAAAGTCAAGACAGACTTAATCACATCTTTTTCTTGAGTTAAAAAATAATCAGTGACTTGTGAGAGCACTTTATCTGTTCTTTCTTGACTGGCGCCGACAGGGAGCTGAACCATCGTCACAAAAACACCCTGATCTTCCTCTGGTAAAAAGGAGGTCGGTAAACGCAGAAACAAAACACACATACCAATCACAATAAACAGATATATTATCAAGTAACGACCTGTCCCTTTTAAAATATGCTTCACACTATAAGTATAATGATGGCTGCTTTTTTCAAAAATATGATTAAACCAGCCCAAGAATGCGCTGACTTTATTTTTTTTATCTTTATCAATAGGCTTAAGAATAGTGGCACATAATGCAGGGGTGAGGATCAAAGCCACCAAAACCGATAACACCATGGCGGAAACAATGGTGACAGAAAACTGACGATAAATTTCCCCAGTCGAACCTTCTAAAAAAGCTATTGGAATAAATACCGAAGACAAAACTAACGCTATCCCTACCAAGGCCCCCTGAATTTGTTGCATCGATTTCTTAGAGGCTTCTTTAGGTGAAAGCCCGTCTTCGTGCATCACCCGTTCCACATTTTCAACGACAACTATGGCATCGTCCACCAATAGACCGATGGCGAGCACCATTCCGAACATCGTTAACGTATTGATGGAATAACCCAATACTGAAAGAACGCCAAATGTGCCCAGTAACACAACCGGAACCGCAATCGTCGGTATCAATGTCGCTCTGAAATTTTGAAGAAAGAGATACATCACCAGGAAAACCAGGACAATCGCCTCTAACAAAGTCTTAATCACTTCTTGAATCGATATTTTAATAAAGGGAGTCGTATCATACGGATGGACGACTTTAAAACCAGCAGGAAACGAAGGCTCAAGTTTGATCAACTCTTCTTTTAGTGCATTAGAGGCTTCTAGAGCGTTTGCGCCCGTAGCAAGTTTGATGCCCACACCAGTAGCCGGCTTTCCATTGTAAAGAGTGTTAAGTTTATAACCTTCTGCACCAAGTTCAACGTTCGCGACATCTTTTAAGCGTACTTGAGAACCGTCAGGATTGGCTTTAAGTAAAATCTGAGAAAATTCTTTTGCAGAAGTCAAACGGGTTTGAGCAACAATCGAAGCATTGAGTTGTTGCCCAGCAATAGTAGGTGCTGAACCTAACTCTCCTGCCGCAACCTGGTTATTTTCTGCTTGAATGGCGTTCATCACATCAAGCGGAGTGAGCTTGAAATCATTTAATTTATAGGGATCCAACCAGATACGCATCGCGTGCTGTGCGCCAAAAAGTTGCACGTCACCGACACCGTTTATTCGACTGAGCGGATCTTTTAAATGAGAAGCCACATAGTCTGCTATTTCTTCTTGTTTCATCGATCCATTTTCTGAGATAAAAGCAAGAAACATTAAAAAATTTCCTGTGGATTTTTCTACTATAACACCTTGTTTTTGAACCTCTTGCGGTAAAGCTGGCATCACTCTTTGTAATTTATTCTGAACCTGTACCTGAGCAATATCAGGATCCGTTCCCAGGTTAAAAGTCAGAGTAATGTTGGCATTTCCAGAAGAATCACTGTTAGAAGACATATAAAGCAGGTTATCGATACTATTCATATTTTGTTCAATAACCTGAGTCACCGTATTTTGTACCGTTGTGGCATCTGCTCCAGGGTAATTCGCCACGATTAAAATAGTAGGAGGAGCCACCGCAGGGTACTGAGCTACGGGCAATTTTGTGATCGCTAATGCACCCAGAAACATCACGATGAGGGCGATAACCCAAGCAAAAATAGGGCGCTCTATAAAAAAATTAGCCATGAATAACGGCTCCGTTAAACCTTTTAAGGTTTTTAGTGAGACAAACTGTAAGCAGAGTAAACATCAAGATTCTTCTTGCACTTTGACTTGCATCCCTTGGGCAATTTTTTGTAAACCGGTGACAATAACGCGATCGCCTGGCTGTAAACCAGAAGTCACAAGCCATTGATGACCGATCGCTTGCGCTGTTTTGAGCTTACGTAGCTCTACTTTATCGTTTTTATCCACCACCATGGCGGTTGCTTGACCCTCTGGATCACGAGTCACTCCCTGCTGTGGTACCAACAAAGCGTCACTTTTTATACCTTCGTCTAAACGGGCACGAACAAACATCCCAGGCAATAACAATTTATGAGGATTAGGAAAAACAGCTCGGATTGTAATAGATCCCGTCGTTTGATTAACTGTAATATCTGAAAATTCTAAAGTGCCTATTTCAGGATATTCAATGCCACTTTCTAATAATAACTTTACCTTTGTTTTTCCGTTTTCATGTTTTAATTGGCCACTCGCTAGTTCCTGTTGTAAACGTAAAAAATCCCCGCTCGATTGCGTTAAATTGACATACATAGGATCAATCTGCTGAATGGTAGTTAAAGGATTGATTTGAGCGTCTGTTACTAATGCACCTTCCGTCACAGATGACTTTCCACTACGACCGCTCATAGGGGCGATAATTTTAGTATATGAAAGATGAATGGTTGCTTTTTCCAGGGCAGCTTTTGCGCTAAGAATCTCTGCATCGGCGCGCATCGAAGAGAGTAATGCTTGATCGTAATCTTGTTGGCTAATGTAATGCTTGCCATGTAAACTTTTATAGCGTTTTAAGGTGAGCCTGGCGATTTTGGCATTTGCTTGCGCTTTTGCTAAATCACCCTGAGCACTGTCATAGGCTGCTTTATAAGTGGCTGCATTGATTTCATATAATGGGGCACCCTCAGTGACATCACTGCCTTCTACATAATGTCGTTTTAATATTATCCCGTTAACCTGTGGCCGAACTTCCACAATTCGAAATGCAGATGTACGACCAGGGAGCTCACTAGTCATATTAAGAGATTGCGCTTTCAAAATAATCACACCCACTTCAGGCATTTGTGGATGAGTATGTTTAGGAGGATGTTTGTTATTATCACATCCTGTCATCAGCAAACTCACTGAGAGCATAAAAACCGTTGCTAGAGTTAAAATTTCTCTATTTTTATTCATAAAAACCTCAAATTTCTGAAAATAAAAGTCAAATTGTATTAAATTTACTTTTATTAAGATTTTGCTCTGATGACAGATCTGATTAAGTAATCATTAAAGATGATTTATTCTTAAAATAGATTATATATAGAAATACTATTTACATGTAGGAAAAAATGTAAATCAGCCTTTGATGAAGAGAGAAAAAGCGTGGCCCCCGCCTGTATTGCCCAAAACATTAGGTTTTAGGGCAGCCCCGAGGACAATTCACAAATATCCAATAAATCCTCTTGCCTCAATTTAGCTAAACATTGAGCTAAAGATTCACCATCAGGAAAGATCAGATCAGGAGCAATATCTGATAATGGATAAAGTACAAATACACGATCTTTTATCCCATAGTGAGGAACCCTCAAACGCGGAGTACTGATGATTTGATCCCCATACAATAAAATATCTAAATCCATTGTTCTTGGTCCCCACCGATCTTTTTCTCTGATTCGTCCATGGTTCAGTTCAATCAATTGTGTATGATCTAAAAGTGTCTCAGGAGAAAGTGAGGTATCGAGTGAAACCACTGCGTTTAAGTAATTTGGCTGATCCTGTGAACCGAGTGGTTTTGTTTGATAAAACGACGAAATTTTAACCGTATCAGGCCTATCAGATAAACGAGTTAAAGCGGTTATTGCACTTTTTATCTGTTTTTCAGGTTCTGATAAATTACTCCCCAAACCAATGTAAACCCGGGTGTTTGACATATTTTTTACCTTCTACTCAGTGTTCAATGTTTTAATATCAGGCGTTCTTTTGGAACGAGAGCTCCGACGACTTGAGTCTTGTTGGAGAGCATCTATCATCAATTCTTTTTGCAATACTGTACCTGCTTGAAACTCAGCCCACCACTGAGCAATTTTTTTAAGATTATGCTGATTTTCTACTTCTGCTCTTAAAACTAATAAATCATATGCAATGCGAAATTTAGGATGTTCCGTCAATTGGAATGCGCGGGGTTTTTGAGAATGAGAGAAACGAATTTGAAATAACCAAATATCCTTCATCACCATAGTAAAACGTTTAGGAATCGCAAAAGAACGACAAATTTCATTCAAAATATCATCCGCCGCCATCGAAAAAGTTTCAATATAGGTCAATTTGCCGTGTTCTTTTTTTATATTTTGAGTTCTTTCAACGAAGGGATACCAAAACATGGCTGAGAACAAAAAAGCGGGATGAATCCCTAATTTATTTTTCAAGCGTTCATCGGTATTTTTGAGCGCCTGAATGATGATCTTTTCCATAAAAGAATCGCTTTTTTGAGCCAGATTTCGAGCAATCAATGGAAATAACAATGGAAAAAGTT
This sequence comes from Candidatus Hamiltonella defensa 5AT (Acyrthosiphon pisum), assembly GCF_000021705.1. NCBI lineage: Bacteria > Pseudomonadati > Pseudomonadota > Gammaproteobacteria > Enterobacterales > Enterobacteriaceae > Candidatus Williamhamiltonella > Candidatus Williamhamiltonella defendens. Next base: position 1,472,403 of record NC_012751.1, on the reverse strand, counting down.
GATATTCACAAAGCTTAAGATAAGTTTTGTATCCATGACCGGACTGTAATAATTTCAATGATTCTTCAAATAATCGTGCACCGGGGACTTCCTTTAATAGGAAAGCGAAGCGGGGTATCGGTTTTCCTGTTTCAGAACTGATAGCCATATCTAACTTGGCTGAAAAGCGCACGGCTCTTAGCATTCGCACTGGATCTTCTGGATAACGTATTTCAGGATCACCAATTAAACGAATGAGCCCCTGTTTGATATCTTTCAGGCCACCTGTGTAATCACGTAATGTAAAATCGGCTATCCCATAGTACAAACTGTTAACAGTAAAATCACGACGATGGGCGTCTTCTTCAATAGAGCCAAAGATATTATCCCGAAGTAACATGCCATTTTGTGCGCGTTGAGAAGAATGAGTGTTTTGGTTTGCAGATTTTAGCCCATGATGGCCTCGAAAAGTGGCCACCTCAATGGTATCTGTGCCGAACATAATATGCGCCAAACGGAAACGCCGACCAATTAATCGACAATTTCGAAATAATTCACGCACCTGATCTGGCGTGGCATTAGTGGTAATATCAAAATCCTTGGGTTTTTTACCCAATAACAGATCACGCACTCCCCCTCCAACCAAATAGGCCTCATAACCCGCCTTATTTAAACGATAGAGTACTTTCAGCGCATTTTCACTGATATTTTTTCGAGAAATAGGATGTTTTTTGCGAGGTATAATGGTCATCCCATTTTTTTTCTGAACTTCTTTTGTGACGATCTTCGAGAAACCTGTTGAATTCTTCCCCTGATCAAACCCTTTATTTTTATTCTTTCGAATAAAAATTTGATTAAAAAAATGAGTGACTCGACTAAAAATAGGACACCTCAGAAATGGATAATAAATTTTACGCTTTTTTAACTCATGATTGAAAAGAAGAAACGAGCCTTATTTTAGCCCATCCCCTGTTTTTCACGAATTTCAGCCAAGGTTTTACAATCAATACACATATCGGCGGTAGGGCGTGCTTCTAAGCGACGGATTCCAATCTCTACGCCACATAAATCACAGAAACCAAAATCGTTTTTCTCCACTTTTCTGAGCACTTTTTCGATTTTTTTGAGCAATTTTCTTTCTCTATCCCGATTACGTAACTCAAGACTAAAGCCTTCTTCTTGAGCCGCTCTATCAACCAAATCAGGAAAATTGGCCGCCTCATCCTGCATATGAGAGACAGTACGACCGACTTCATCTTTCAGTTGATGGTACCAGGCATTCAGAATTGTTTTGAAATGCTGGAGTTGTATTTTATTCATATACTCTTCGCCGGGTTTCTCTTTATAAGGTTTCACACCAGCAATATTAAGAAGACTCAAGGACGAAGTTTTACGTTTTTGCTGTTCTTGCATGTAATCCTCCTACTATTTATAAAAAACACCTAAACTTTATACAGAAAAATGAGCGGCGCTATAAATAACAGATGGTAGATAAGTTGGCAATTACTCCATAATCTTAGAGTCAATCTCAAGTCTGAAGAGAGACTGAAAACAAAAATCAAATTTAAGTTAAAATTGATTTTTTAAATCATTTTTCATGGAAGCCAATAAAATGCGTAAAGCATTCAAATTACACTCAAATTTTAAACCTTCTGGAGATCAACCTGAAGCCATTCATCAACTGAAAGAGGGATTAAAAAATGGTTTAATGCATCAGACGTTATTGGGGGTTACAGGTTCAGGAAAAACTTTTACGGTCGCGAATGTTATCGCCGATCTTAATCGGCCCACGATGATCCTGGCACCTAATAAAACATTGGCTGCTCAGCTATATGGTGAAATGAAAGATTTTTTTCCAGAAAATGCCGTGGAATATTTCGTTTCTTATTATGATTATTATCAACCTGAAGCCTATGTACCCAGTTCAGACACCTTTATCGAAAAAGACGCCGCCGTTAATGAACATATTGAGCAAATGAGGCTTTCTGCCACGAAAGCGCTTCTGGAACGTCAGGATGTCATCGTGGTGGCTTCGGTTTCTGCTATCTACGGCTTGGGTGATCCTGATCTGTATCTGAAAATGATGCTTCATTTAACAAAAGGTATGATCATAGATCAAAGAGCCATCCTGGCGCGTTTGTCAGAATTACAATACAGTCGTAATGATCAGGTTTTTCAGAGAGGGACTTTTCGCGTCAGAGGCGAGAATATTGATATTTTTCCAGCAGAATCAAGCGATTTTGCGGTGAGGATCGAATTATTTGATGATGAAGTAGAACGCCTATCATTGTTTGCTCCTTTAACGGGGCACATACAGAAGACGGTTCCCCGTTTCACCGTTTACCCAAAAACCCATTATGTCACGCCCAGGGCGCGTATTTTACAATCTATGGAAGAGATCAAAATTGAGCTGGCGCAAAGACGTGAACAGTTGTTGGCGAACAACAAGTTGGTTGAAGAACAGCGCCTAACCCAGCGTACTCAATTTGATCTGGAAATGATGAACGAGCTGGGTTACTGCTCTGGGATTGAAAATTACTCACGTTATCTCTCGGGTCGTGCTGCCGGAGAACCACCTCCAACCCTATTTGATTATCTTCCTTCAGAAGGTCTATTGGTAATTGATGAATCACATGTGACCATTCCGCAAATCGGTGGTATGTATAAAGGCGACCGTTCTCGTAAACAAACCTTAGTAGAATATGGCTTTCGTTTGCCTTCTGCTTTAGATAATCGGCCCATGCGTTTTGAGGAATTTGAATCGCTTGCACCTCAAACCATCTATATTTCGGCAACTCCGGGCCCCTATGAACTCGGAAAATCAGCGGGAGAGCTGATAGAACAGGTGGTTCGTCCAACAGGCTTACTGGATCCTGTTATTGAAGTCAGGCCCGTGGCTACCCAGGTAGATGATCTTTTATCTGAAATTCGACAGCGGGTGGTGATTGATGAGCGCGTGCTGGTGACCACATTAACAAAACGCATGGCAGAAGATTTAACAGAATATTTAGCAGAACAGGGGGAACGTGTCCGTTATTTACACTCAGATATCGATACTGTAGAGCGTGTTGAGATCATTCGTGATTTACGACTAGGAGAATTTGATGTTTTGGTGGGCATTAACCTGTTGCGAGAAGGTTTGGATATGCCTGAGGTGTCTTTGGTGGCCATATTAGATGCAGATAAAGAAGGTTTTTTGCGATCTGAGCGCTCTTTAATTCAAACTATTGGCCGCGCTGCACGGAATTTAAATGGCAAAGCCATTTTATATGGTGACAAAATCACGGTTTCAATGAAAAAAGCCATAGATGAAACTGAACGTCGGCGTAAAAAACAAGAGTCTTACAATAAAGAAAAGGGTATTGTTCCAAAAAAATTAGAGAAAAAGATTCGGGATATTTTAGAGCTGGGCCAATCTTATACCAAAGGGAAAGCGAGAAAACGTACCACAACACTTGAAGAAAACAGCACTAACTATACTGCCCTCTCCCCAAAAGCAATTAAGAAAAAGATTGATGAATTAGAACAAAAAATGCACGATCATGCGCAGAATATGGAGTTTGAAAAAGCTGGGCAACTACGAGATGAAATTCAACAACTGACCCTATTATTAAATGCGCCTCAATAAACCTGGTGAGGCACCTCATTTTTACTGTACATTTTGTCATATTGAAGGAATAAAAAAGATAAAAAATGATTTCTTTACGCAATGTTTCTAAATGGTATGGTAGTTTTCCTGTGCTGAAAGAGTGCTCTATAGAAGTGAAAAAAGGAGAAGTGGTTGTTATTTGTGGTCCTTCTGGATCAGGAAAATCCACTTTAATTAAAACCATCAATGGATTGGAAGCCATCCAAAAAGGGGATATTCAAGTCAATGGTATTTCAGTTCAAGACAAAAAAACACATCTGGCGTTACTACGAATACAAATAGGCATGGTTTTTCAGCATTTTGAGCTGTTCCCTCATTTATCAATTACAGAAAATTTAACACTGGCTCAAATCAAAGTATTAAAACGGGATAAATCTTCTGCCATTGAAAAAGCCTTATTCATGTTAGGAAAAGTGGGGCTCTTGGCACAAGCAGATAAGTTTCCGCCCCAGCTTTCAGGGGGGCAAAAACAGAGAGTAGCCATTACTCGGGCGCTTTGTATGGATCCTCTGGCGATGTTATTTGACGAACCGACTTCTTCTTTAGATCCAGAGAACATCAGTGAAGTCTTGGATGTGATGGTGCAACTCGCCAATGAAGGCATGACCATGATCGTAGTGACTCACGAAATGGGTTTTGCTCGTAAAGTGGCAGACAGAATGATTTTTATGGATGAAGGAAAAATTTTAGAAGACACCTTAAAAGAGGATTTTTTTCATCAAGCAAAAACAGAACGAGCGAGGGATTTTATTGCAAAGATTTTGCATTAACTCTCTTCAAAATCGATAAAAAACAATAGTTTTTTCGGTAGCCGTTTTTTGTAGACCTGCTCTTTATTATTTTGCAAGAAAATATCCTCACTGATTTTTTTAAATTTCAGAAGAGGTTATAATGAAGAGGCAAAAATTAAACGAATTTGAAATAAAAAGCGCATTTTTTTTAAATGCGAATGACATAAAAGAAACTTCGTTTTACACCTACTATGATCTACACAAATTTAGGGGGATACATGTTCACCCTCAGTGAACCTTCACAAGCCAACAGGCATTTTAGGCCCGTTTCTGAAGAGTCTCGCCACAAGCTCAAAATTTTATTGATCACTACAGCAGGCGTATATGGCAACAATACATGTTGATGGTAAAGAATATGAAGTCAACGGAAGCGATAACCTATTACAGGCTTGTCTTTCTTTAGGTCTTGATATTCCTTATTTTTGCTGGCATCCGGCCTTGGGAAGTGTTGGGGCTTGCCGACAATGCGCGGTCAAACAGTATCAAAATGCCGAAGATACTCGAGGACGCCTGGTGATGTCGTGCATGACGCCCGCCATTGAGGGCACATTCATCTCCATAGCAGACGAAGAAGCGAAACAATTTCGAGCCAGTGTGGTCGAATGGTTGATGCTCAACCATCCTCATGATTGCCCCGTATGTGAAGAAGGGGGGCACTGTCATTTACAGGATATGACAGTGATGACCGGCCATAACTCACGAAGATATCGCTTCAACAAACGTACCCACCAGAATCAGCAGCTCGGCCCCTTTATTGCGCATGAAATGAATCGTTGCATCTCTTGCTACCGCTGTGTGCGTTACTACAAAGATTATGCGGATGGCACAGACTTCGGTGTTTATGGCGCGCACGATAACCTGTATTTTGGTCGTCCAGAAAGTGGCACCTTAGAGAGCGAATTTTCGGGTAACCTCGTAGAAGTCTGTCCTACTGGGGTATTTACCGATCAAACCCACTCTGAACGCTATAACCGAAAATGGGATATGCAATTTGCGCCCAGCATCTGTCACCAATGTAGTGTGGGTTGCAATACCAGCCCAGGCGAACGTTATGGTGAGTTACGTCGTATTGAAAATCGCTATAACGGCAGTGTAAATCATTATTTTCTTTGTGATCGAGGGCGATTTGGCTATGGCTACGTCAATCGAAAAGATCGTTTGCGTCAACCCTTACAGCGTCGTGGAGAAGACTGGATCACTTTAAATGCGCAACAGGCTATTCAAGTGGCACAGGGGATCATCAAAGCCTCTAAAAAAGTCATCGGTATTGGTTCCGCTCGCGCCAGCTTGGAGAGCAACTTTGCCTTAAGGCAATTGGTAGGTGCTGAAAATTTTTATACCGGCATGGCTGAATCAGAGCAAAGACAGGTAGAATGGATGCTGAAAATTCTGAAAGAAGGGGGCATATACACTCCCTCTCTGCGTGAAATAGAAAGTTATGACGCTGTCTTGATTTTAGGAGAAGATCTCACACAAACCGCGGCTCGCATTGCTTTATCGATACGCCAAGCTCTCAAAGGCAAAGCCAGAGCGATGGCAAAAGCACAAAAAGTGTCGGATTGGCAAATTGCGGCAGTCTTTAACATCGGGCAAAATGCCAAAAATCCGCTTTTTATCACTAATATTGACCAGACCAAAATGGATGATATCGCGGCCTGGAATTATTGTGCCCCCGTTGCAGATCAAGCGCGCCTCGGATTTGCGATAGCACACGGTTTGGATCCTTGTGCTCCAGCAATTGATGACTTATCACCTTCTCTTCAGTCAAAGGTAGACATCATTGTAAAAGCCTTATTTGAAGCTAAAAAACCATTGATCATCAGTGGTTGCAGCTCAGGAAGCGAAGTACTGATTCAGGCATCCGCAAATGTAGCGATGGCCTTGAAAGCAAAAAATGCGCAAGTGGGTCTAGTCTATGTGCCCTCTTCGGCCAATAGCATGGGGCTGACCATGATGGGGGGTAAATCGCTTGATCAAGGGCTACAGGAACTCACGAACGGTTCGGCTGATACAGCCATTGTTTTAGAAAATGATCTGTATCGCCATGCACAGGCGGGTAACGTCAATCTGGCCTTAAAACAAGTCAAATCTCTCATGGTATTAGACCACCAGAATACAGGTATCATGGAAAAAGCGGATTTGATTTTCTCAGCCGGCAGCTTTGCTGAAAGCGATGGAACTCTGGTGAATCAGGAAGGCCGTGCTCAACGATTTTTTCAAGTCTATGACCCCTCTTACTACGACAATCAAAACCACTCTGCCATCTTTGCGAGCTGGCATTGGCTCAGGGCGCTTCATAAAACAGATGCAGATTCTGTCAAAACAGCCGGTACTCTAGATGAGATCATTCAAGACTGTGTTGATGAATTACCGCAATTCAAAGGCATTACTGAAGCGGCCCCTAATGCGGCTTTTCGTATCAATGGGCAAAAATTAGCCCGATCGCCTCATCGCTATAGTGGTCGCACGGCTCAGCGTGCACAAATCAGCGTGCATGAACCTTGTCAACCCCAAGATCAGGATTCTCCCTTTGCTTTTTCTATGGAAGGGAACAACAGCCCTTTTGCCGATCGCCAACAAATCCCCTTCGCCTGGGCACCAGGTTGGAACTCTCCTCAAGCTTGGAATAAATTTCAGGCAGAAGTCGGTGGACACCTTCGTTTTGGCGATCCAGGGGTACGTTTGATTCAATCTTCTAATGGAAGATTGCCATATTTTGACACAATCCCCCAGATTTTTCAGAGGGACAGTACCTCTTGGGTGGTGGCACCTTATTACCACTTGTTTGGGAGTGAAGAACTGTCTCAGCGTGCAGAAGTCATTCAGAAAAGAATGCCTGATCCCTACTTCGTCCTTAATAGAGAAGAAGCCAGAGAACTGGGTTTACACGCCGATCAGGAAATGGAATTCATCTGTGCCGGTCAAACACTTCGTTTGCCGTTGCTTTTAAGTCATCACCTTTCCCCAGGTCAAATCGGTCTACCGCTTGGTTTACCAGGTATCCCCCCTTTTTGGGTGGGCTGCTCTATTGAACAGTTACGTGAGGTGTCCTTGTGAGTGAATCCGCGTTTGAGTTTATGCCTATTTTGATCGAAGTCTTAAAAGCGGTCTTGATTTTGGTTGTCGTGGTTTTTTGCGGGGCCTTTATGAGTTTTGCTGAACGCCGACTGCTGGGTTTATTTCAAAATCGCTACGGGCCAAACAGAGTGGGTTGGGGCGGATCACTTCAACTCGTCGCAGACATGCTGAAAATGTTCTTTAAAGAAGACTGGACCCCCCCCTTCTCTGACAAAGTCATTTTTACTCTGGCGCCTATGATTGCTTTCACTTCCTTGCTGTTGGCCTTTGCTATTGTGCCTGTTAGCCCGACCTGGGGGGTCGCTGATCTCAATATCGGTATACTCTTCTTTTTAATGATGGCCGGTTTAGCGGTGTATGCCGTTTTATTTGCCGGCTGGTCCAGCAACAATAAATATGCTCTATTGGGCGCGATGCGCGCTTCTGCACAAACCTTAAGCTACGAAGTTTTTATTGGATTAGCGCTGATGGGGGTTGTGGCTCAAGCCGGTTCTTTCAACCTACGTGATATCGTTCATTCACAAGCCCACCTTTGGAACGTCATCCCTCAATTTTTTGGTTTTATCACCTTTTTGATCGCGGCGGTGGCGGTTTGCCATCGACATCCCTTCGATCAACCAGAAGCAGAGCAAGAGCTGGCCGATGGTTATCATATTGAATATTCTGGCATGAAATTTGGATTGTTTTTTGTCGGTGAATACATCGGCATTGTGACTGTCTCAGCACTCATAGTGACATTATTTTTTGGAGGATGGTACGGCTCCTGGTTACCGCCCGTCATTTGGTTTGCTCTGAAAACCGGTTTTTTTATGATGATGTTTATTTTAATTCGAGCGTCTTTACCTCGTCCTCGTTATGATCAAGTGATGTCTTTTGGCTGGACAATATGTCTGCCATTAACACTATTGAACTTGCTGGTCACTGCGGCGGTCATTTTATCAAAAGGCTCTTAACCGCCTGTTTTCAACGCCTATCTTCTCTCAGGCGCTGGGTTTGACCTCTGAAATTATTTCAGAAAGGGAACAACATGACTTTTAAAAAACTTTTATTAGGCCTTGCCACTCAGTTGCGAAGCTTGTGGATGATAGGCTTGCATGCGTTTCATAAAAGAGAAACGCAGATGTATCCTGAAAAACCAGTTTATTTACCCCCCCGTTATCGAGGGCGCATCGTGCTCACGCGTGATCCTGATGGCGAAGAACGTTGTGTCGCCTGCAATCTCTGTGCCGTGGCCTGTCCCGTAGGGTGTATTTCATTACAAAAAGCGGAAAAAAAAGATGGGCGATGGTATCCCGAATTTTTTCGAATTAACTTTTCTCGTTGTATTTTTTGCGGTTTATGTGAAGAAGCTTGCCCTACTACAGCCATTCAATTAACGCCTGATTTTGAAATGGGAGAATTTAAACGCCAAGACCTTGTTTATGAAAAAGAAGACCTATTGATCAGCGGCCCTGGAAAATACCCTCAATACAATTTTTATCGTGTCTCGGGTATGGAAATAGAAGGCAAACAAAAAGGCGATGCTGAGAATGAAGACAAGCCAATTGATGTGAAAAGCTTAATGCCATAAAGCTTTTTTCTGAATCATATCGGCTAATCGTGATCAAAAATGAGTTTAAAATGCCGATTTATTGTCATCTTTTTTAAAAATCTTTTGTGGCTCTTATTCATTTAAAGTTGGAGATCGTGACATTGGAATTTTCTTTTTATACCGCTGCGTTGGTGTCTGTCTTAGCTACTGTTCGGGTTATTTTTCATACCAATGCCATCCACTCGCTTTTGTACCTCATCATTTCATTATTAGCGATTTCTGTTGTGTTTTTCTCTCTAGGGGCTTACTTGGCAGGGGCGTTAGAAATTATCGTGTATGCCGGAGCCATTATGGTGCTTTTTGTCTTTGTGGTCATGATGCTCAATTTAGGACAATCCGAAGAAAAACAAGAACGCGTAGGGTTAAAACCGGTTTTTTGGGTGGGGCCCAGCTTGCTCTGTTCCCTATTGCTCTTAGCGTTGCTTAAAGGATTTCATGGGCTTTCAGGAGAAAGCATGATAGGAACATGGGTGAGCGCAAAATCCATCGGAGTGCACCTATTCAGCGCTTATATTCTTGCTGTAGAACTGGCCTCCATGCTGCTATTGGCTGGTTTGGTAGTGGCTTTTCATTTAGGAAAAGAAAATAAAAAAAGACTCGAAGAAAAAAAGAGGCCCACGTCTTTTGGGGAAAAAATATCAAAAAATGATCTGTCAAAAACCATTTAAAAAAATAGATCAACACAAAATAGATATCTCTTAAAAACCCAATGGGTATCCTCTGATACTGTTTGATAAAAAATGGGCAACACAGAAATCAGAGCCCTTCATCGATTTTGTATCAGATCTAATAAATGATTGGAGAAAACAGCATGATTCCTATGCAACACGGGCTAATTTTGGCCGCTATTTTGTTTACATTAGGACTGACAGGGCTGCTCATACGCCGTAATTTAATTTTTATGCTGATCAGCCTTGAAGTCATGATCAATTCAGCTGCGCTGGCCTGGGTGGTCGCTGGCAGCCATTGGGGGCACCCCGATGGACAAATTTTCTATCTATTGGCAATCACTTTGGCTGCAGCAGAAGCCAGTATTGGATTGGCGTTGCTTTTACAACTGTATCGACGCCATCACACACTCAACATTGATATTTTGAGCGAGATGCGCGGATGAACTTACTTTTTTTAACACTGTTTTTTCCCTTATTGGGATTTTTGCTGCTGGCTTTTTTTGGAAGAAACTGGTCTGAAAACAAAGCGGCACTGATTGGTGTAGGAGCGATTGGCTTATCCGCTTTAACAACACTCTATGTTGGCGTTAATTTTATCACTCAAAAAAACGCTTTATCGTCACCAGATAGGCCTTTTTTCTTTGAACAAACTCTGTGGCAGTGGATATCGACCGATTATTTTCATATTCCAATAACTCTGATGTTAGACGGCCTCTCCCTAACCATGCTTTCTGTGGTCATAGGCGTCGGTTTTTTAATTCACCTGTATGCCTCCTGGTATATGCGTGCAAAACACAGCTCTCACGATGAAAAAGAGCAGGCTAAAGTGGGTTACGCCCGTTTTTTTGCTTATACCAATTTATTTATTGCCAGCATGGTAGTCCTGGTATTAGCGGACAACCTCCTGTTGATGTATCTCGGTTGGGAAGGCGTTGGTTTATGCAGCTACTTGCTGATCGGCTTTTATTACACTCATCCTGCCAATGGTGCGGCCGCGATGAAAGCCTTTGTCATCACCAGGATAGGCGATGTATTTTTGGCTTTGGGGCTGTTTATTCTCTATCAACAGCTCGGGACCTTAAATATTCGTGAGCTGATGATCCTGGCACCTACACACTTGGCGGTGGGCTCTGATGCCATCACCTGGGCCACATTGATGTTATTGGGCGGCGCTGTTGGTAAATCGGCCCAATTGCCACTTCAAACTTGGCTGGCAGATGCGATGGCGGGCCCGACACCCGTTTCTGCCCTAATTCATGCTGCGACCATGGTCACTGCAGGCGTTTATTTAATTGCTCGCACGCATGGCTTATTTTTGATGGCGCCAGAGATATTGCACTGGGCAGGCATCATCGGAGCAATCACGTTGCTGTTAGCAGGCTTTGCGGCGCTTGTACAAACGGATATTAAGAGAATATTGGCCTATTCAACCATGAGTCAAATTGGCTACATGTTTCTGGCCTTAGGTGTCCAAGCCTGGGATGCTGCGATTTTCCACCTGATGACCCATGCTTTCTTTAAAGCGCTTTTATTTCTTTCTGCTGGCTCTGTGATCCTCGCCTGCCATTATGAACAAAACATCTTTAACATGGGGGGTCTCCGTAAACCACTGCCATTCCTTTATCTGTGTTTTTTGGTCGGCGGTTCAGCTTTGGCGGCGTTGCCCGTCATCACAGCGGGTTTTTACAGTAAAGACGAGATTTTATGGGGAGCATGGCTTCATAACAATATAGAGCTGATGATCGCTGGTTTGGTTGGGGCTTTTTTGACGGCGGTTTACACTTTCCGCATGATTTTGATTGTTTTTCACGGTGCGCCTCCAGAACATCCTCCTTATAAAGCCGCTCCCAGAGAAATATCTCATCATGTGCCACTCTGGGTGTTGTTAATACTCTCTACGTTTATAGGGGCGTTAATTATGCCTCCTTTGGCGGGGGTTTTACCAGAAAACCATGCACTTGAAACCGGCAAAACGATCCTGGCATTTTGCTCAGGGCTGATTGTGATAACAGGTATTTTACTGGCGAGCTTTTTGTATTCAGGGGATAGACACTGGGCTCAACGGTGCCAAAAAACCTCTATCGGGACTTTTTTGAGCGCCTTATGGTTCAACGCGTGGGGATTTGACCGTCTTTATGATCGCGTATTTGTAAAACCTTATTTATGGATTGCACGCTGTTTACAAAGCGATCCCCTCAATACCAGCATGAATTTTTTATCGCTTTTGTGCCTCTGGGGAAATCGCCTCTTTTCTTTGAGTGAAAATGGGCAGATACGTTGGTACCTAGCCTCTATGGGCGCCGGTGCTGTCTTGATATTAACGCTGTTGTTGATGAATTAATAAAATTGACTGAATTTTTTTAACTAGGAACGTAAAACGCCATGCTCGCACCCGCTACTGCTACCTTATTGCCTTGGCTTATTTTTATCCCTTTTTTAGGGGGATTGCTCTGCTGGCAGCTAGAGCGTTTTGGCTCATTTGTGCCCGTCTGGACAGCTTTAATCACTATGGGCGTCAGCTTATTACTGATTTTTCAAATCTATTGGCAAGGATGGGGCAACTCTCATTCCGCTTTTTTAGCCCCCATCAAAATGTTTCCCGAATGGCGGGCAGAATTTGTATTACCCTGGATTCCGAGCTTAGGCATTGAATTTCACCTGGGATTGGATGGATTATCCTTCTTAATGCTGGGATTGACTGTTTTATTAGGCACTTTAGCCGTTCTTTGCTCATGGCAAGAAGTCAAAAAAAATCAAGGATTTTTTTATCTCAATTTGCTCTGGATTTTAGGTGGCGTCATCGGCGTCTTCCTGGCTATTGATCTTTTTTTATTCTTCTTTTTCTGGGAAATGATGTTGGTTCCCATGTACTTTTTAATTGCCTTATGGGGACATAAAGCGTCAGATGGAAAAACCCGCATCAGTGCGGCCACGAAATTTTTTATTTACACTCAAGCCAGCGGCTTAATCATGTTGATCGCTATTTTAGGATTAGTTCTTCTGCATTATCGGGCCACGGGAGAGATCACCTTTAATTATGAGAATTTATTAAATACGCCCATGTCTCATCAGGTCGAATATCTCTTGATGTTGGGATTTTTTATTGCCTTTGCGGTCAAAATGCCTGTCGTTCCCTTACACGGCTGGTTACCCGATGCACATAGTCAAGCGCCTACGGCAGGCTCAGTCGATTTGGCCGGCATTTTATTGAAAACTGCCGCTTATGGCCTTTTGCGTTTTTCTTTACCTTTATTTCCACATGCCTCACATGAATTTGCCCCAATCGCTTACTGGCTTGGCATTTTTGGCATTTTTTACGGTGCATGGATGGCGTTTAGCCAAACGGACATCAAACGTTTGATCGCTTACACCAGTGTTTCACATATGGGATTTGTTTTGATCGCCATTTATACTGGGAGCCAACTGGCCTATCAGGGCGCGGTGATTCAAATGATTGCGCATGGGCTCTCTGCCGCTGGCATGTTCATCATCTGCGGGCAGCTTTATGAGCGTTTGCATACGAGGGATATGCGTGAAATGGGCGGGCTTTGGGGTCGCATCAAATATTTGCCTGCTATTTCTCTGTTTTTTGCCGCTGCAAACCTGGGAATGCCCGGCACAGGCAATTTCATCGGGGAATTTATGATTTTATTTGGCAGCTTTGAAGTCGTGCCCCTGATCACCAGCATCTCTACTTTCGGACTTGTGTTCGCTTCGGTGTATTCATTGATCATGATGCAACGTACTTTTTATGGTGCACCTAAATCGAAAAGCCCCCTCTCACCCATGACAGCAAGAGAAGGCTTAATCCTGATGCTCTTACTCACGCTATTGGTCCTGTTAGGATTTTATCCACAACCCGTTCTGGATATTTCTCATCTCTGAGAAAATAAATCGGTCATTAATATTTAATTAACAGTAAAATCAGCAATCTAAAATAAAAAAATCATATGTCCTATTAACAAAGTAATTTTAGTTAACTAACTTGAAATAACTTTTTTAAAAAAGTTAAAAAAAGAAATTATTCCAATTGATCTCCTCAACGAAAATTAAAAACCCAGTTAAGAAATATTAAGCACTAATCACTTTAATTTTTTTAGATAAGAATTAAAATTAATCTTTATTAAAGAATGATAAAAAATATTAAATGCTGAGAAAGCTTAAATGATTAAAATTGAATTTTCTGATTCAGAAAAATGATATTTTTTATTGATCCATCAATCTGGATTTTTTTAAAAAATTATTCTTTAACAACTCAAAATAAGGGAAATATTAATTATGTTAGATTTTGGTACAAGAAAATCGAGACGTAGAAGCACTTCTGTTCAAGAAAAAAACAAAGAATTTACTCAAAAAGCAACGTTTAAGCTGGGTAAAAACAAGGAATTTACAATTAATCTTTATGGGAAAAAAAATAAAAACATCTTTAATAGAATGAGTGAAAATGCTTTTAAGGAAGCGTTTAGAGAGATTTTATTGACTGTCGAAGAGAAATTTGAGGAAATAACAATAAAAAACAGGCCGGCTACTTTTAATTTATTTATTTCTAAAAACTACAATGATGATAAACAATTCATTAACCAAAGCAAGAAAAGTGTTAAAGAAAATTATAATATGCATGTCAATACTTATTACCACACTGAAAGCGAACAACCCGATAGGATAAAAGCAGTTTTTGCTCAGGCTTTGATTTGTCATTGGGCTGATCAGAAAAATTTTGAAAATCCAATTCTAGACACGATTATGGATGGTATCGCCAATTATATTTATGATTTATCAAAATCTAAAGATTATAAACCTATTATGATCGACGATAAGATCGTCAAAGAAATTAAAGGCAAAGGCTTCGCAGAAATTATCAAGGACACAGATCTTGTTAAAAAACATCCATCAATCAAATCCGCTCTGATTTATTTTATTGATGAAAATTCTCCTAATTTAAATTTAATAAAAAAATGGTCAAACTTAATTAATCAAAATACTTCATTAAAAGAATTGGAAAAAGTTTTTAATCAAGATATCGAGGATCTTAGCCAAAAACTCAAAAAAAACAACGAATCTCACATATTTGATAAATTTATAGAGAGAGAAGAATCAAAAGCGGAGTTCGTAAGTAGTCATTATGGATTACAGATATACACAGAACCAGACCCATCAACGTTTCATTTTGAGAAACCTGAAAAATCTGATATCAAAGAACCAATACATCAAAAAACTGAAGAAATAATACCTCCTCAAGTTTCATTACCTACTCAACAAGAAAACACTTTCTATCTGAAAAAGACCTTTAGCTTTGATCTAAAAGATGGTAAAAAAATAGACGTTAAGCTTCATACGAAAAATCACTTCAATGATACTTTTCTTTCTCAAAAAAATATTTCTGATGCATTAAAAAAAGTTGTCGAGACATTCGTAAAATTAAATCTAAGACCAGATCTGGATGCTACATTTAATTTATTTATTTCTCAGGACGTCTCTGATCTTCAAAAATCCATCGGGAGCAATGAAAATGATTCAGATAGTCATGTCTATGATATGCGTGTCAATGCCAGATCTGGTACATCGCAAAGTGATACAGATAATTCTCTTTTAAGACCAATTGACATGAATGCTATAACAAAAGTTTTTGCTCAATCTTTAGCTTCTCATGTTACCAAGAATAAAAATCTTCAAAACACGATTCTGGGAGCCTTTGGAGATTATATTTATGATTTGTCAAAAATTAAAAAAGAAGGAACTCCTTTTATTTTGAAAGAGACTAATGATTATCAATGGATGCAAAAAATCAAAAATTTTGAATATAACAAGTTAATCAATTTTATGAAGAAAGATTCATTACTACAAAAAGTAATGCTTGCGCTTTTGGATCAAAAATCTAGCAGAACAGCAATAAATTTTTGGGTGGAAGAAATTAATAAAAACAATCATTCACCAAATGAGTTTTTAGAAGCACGAATGAATAAAATTAGAGACAAAATAGGAGCAGAGAGGTTGCGAGAATACTTGATAGAATTTGTAGAAAAATATACATATGAAAAAATTACTGATCGCAGGTTTTACTCACCTATAAATGGTATTCGTTATGGTGATTTGAGAAATCAAGACCCACCTCAATCAGCTTATTCTTATGAACATAAAATACCTGCTTCTTTCTTCCGATCCAGTAAATCAATGAGATCTCCAAGCGATACTGAGAACATATCTCTGATTAGAGATGCTTCTGGTAGTTTTGTTTCTCAAGAAAGGGTTATTTATAACAACCATTCACCCGTTCAAAACGGATCTAAAAATTCAGCTATTATCTTTCCAAATAATTAAATAAATGTATCCGGTCGTGTTTTTACGACGAATATGACCGGCACTTTATTTAAAAGCAGAAATAAATGATAAAGCCCCAACACTTAGATGGGGCTTTTTTTAGCTTGAGTTTCTCCCCAAAATAGGGTTTTTTGGTTTTTCCCGGTGTCTTTATCGTCAATTCGGTAGTCGACAGGCACACATTTAGTGCTCTTTATGACATGGTACAAAAGGTTCACTAACCTGATTCCTGCCAAAAAATCCTTTCCAGAAAACCTTATCTTTGCTGGTGATATTCGGATTTTTACATTTCAGATTCGCAATAGGCTTGAATTTGCTTTTGAATCCCCCGACTGTCTAACCCATATGCCGCTCTCATTTCGTTCTGTTCCCCCTGTGGGATAAATTGATCGGGTAGACCAATGTTTAAAAGCATCACTGTTTTTTTGTGAGACATCAAGCACTCATTCACCGCACTGCCTGCACCACCTTTGATCACATTTTCTTCTATTGTCACTAAAAGACTGTGGTTTGATGCCATCGCCAATATCAACTCAGTATCCAAAGGCTTGATAAATCGCATATCGACCAAAGTGGCATTGAGATGAATAGCCACTTCCCTCGCCACACTCAGTAAAGTCCCAAAACACAAAAGGGCTATCTTTTCCCCTTGAATTTTGATTTCAGATTTACCAATGGTTAAAGGAAATAAAGGTTGCAAAGCCACTCCCGTGCCTTGACCTCGGGGATAACGCACCGCTGCAGGCCCAGGATGCAGATATCCAGTGTGTAACATTTGCCGACACTCATTTTCATCGCTGGGCGCCATGATCACCATGTTGGGGATACAACGCATGAAAGAGAGATCAAAGGCGCCTTGATGTGTTTGCCCATCTGCACCTACTAGCCCTGCTCGATCAATCGCAAAGAGCACAGGCAAATTTTGTATCGCTACATCATGGATCAGCTGGTCATACGCACGTTGTAAAAAAGTGGAATAAATCGCGACCACGGGCTTGTATCCTCCAATGGCTAAACCCGCTGCGAAGGTGACCGCGTGTTGCTCAGCGATGGCGACATCAAAGTACTGTTTGGGATATTCTCGAGAAAAACGCACCATGCCAGAGCCTTCTCGCATAGCAGGTGTGATCGCCATTAATCGCGGGTCAGTGGCTGCGGTATCACAGAGCCAGTCCCCAAAAATGTTAGAATAGGTCGGTATCGAATCAACCGTTTTCGGTAAAGTCCCTGACAGGGGATCAAATCGAGGAACCGCATGCCAAGCAATCGGATCTTTTTCAGCAGGTGTATATCCTTTGCCTTTTTTTGTCACGACATGCAGCAATTGAGGGCCTTTGAGATGGCGCATATTTTCAAGCATGTGGACCAGCGTGTAGATATGATGACCATCAATAGGCCCGATATAGTTGAAGCCCAATTCTTCAAATAAAGTACTAGGTACCACCATTCCTTTTAAGTGTTCTTCTGTCCGTTTTAAAAGCGCTTTAATAGGTGGTGCAGCGGAAAACGCTTTTTTGCCTTTTTCACGAAGGCGAGTATAAAATGAGCCTGATAATAATTGCGCAAAGCGATTGTTTAATCCCCCGACATTTTCTGAGATAGACATGTCATTATCGTTGAGTATCACCAACATATCGCTGTGGAGCTCACCGGCATGATTCATGGCTTCAAAAGCCATTCCTGCTGTGATGGCACCATCTCCAATCACGCAAATGATCTTTCGCCCTAAGCCTTCTCGTTCTGCGGCGACAGCTAAGCCTAAACCGGCGCTGATAGAAGTAGAAGAATGCCCCACAGAAAGGACATCGTAATCACTTTCTTCTCGAGATGGGAAAGGGTGTAACCCATTTTTTTGTCGAATGCGGTCAATTTGATCTCGTCTGCCTGTTAATATTTTGTGGGGATAGGCTTGATGGCCTACATCCCATATCAAATGATCAAAGGGCGTTTTGTAAACATAATGCAATGCCAGGGTGAGCTCAATCACACCTAGCCCAGATGCAAAATGCCCACTCGACTGGCTCACCGCGTCCAGTAAATATGATCGTAATTCTGAGCACAATTCTGGCAAAGATTCTTTAGGCAATAAACGCAATGACTCTGGCGTTTCTGCTAATGCTAAGGTGGGATATTTTTCTTTATTAAAATTCATTCAGTACTCATGCTAAGTGACATTTTTTAATAATGACGCTCTAAAATAAAGTGAGCACAAGCCTGTAAAGGCAGCGTGTTATAGACACTGGCTTCAGGCACTGTTAAAGCAGATAAAGAAGACTGATAAAGAGCCGCCATTTTTTTTTGGGCGCCTTTTAAGCTCAATAAGCCCGGATAAGTCGCTTTACCTCGTTGTTGATCTGATTTTGGTTTTTTCCCTGTTTTTCTGGCCTCCCCGATTTCATCCAAAATATCATCTTGCACCTGAAAGGCCAGCCCGATACTTTTGGCGTATTGATCTAGCCAGGGAAGGGCTTTTCGCCCGGTTTCACCAGCGGCTAGGGCGCCTAGACGCACCGCGGCCCGAAGCAAAGCCCCGGTTTTATGGTGATGAATCAGCTCAAGGGTCTCAAGAGAAATGTCTAAATATTCAGACGCCATATCTAATGCCTGCCCTCCACACATACCAGTGGCACCACTGGCCCGCGCAAGCTCAGATAGCATTGCTAATCTATCTTCTGTGACGACATCTGGCATGCGGTCATCTGCCAAAATCGAAAAAGCCAGGGATTGTAGTGAATCGCCCGCCAAAATGGCATTAGCTTCACCAAATTTGACATGGCCGGTTAATTCTCCTCGACGCAAATCGTCATTATCCATAGAAGGAAGATCATCATGGAGCAAAGAGTAAGAATGAATGCATTCTATAGCGGCCGCAGGCGCATCGAGATTGCTCAATGACAAGCCGAGCATTTGCCCTGTGGCGTATACCAAATAAGGACGTAAGCGTTTACCGCCCATCAAAGTGGAATAACGCATGACGTCTAGCAATACAGTATTATAGGCGGGCAATTTGTCCAGTGCACTTGATAGGTACGTCTCAACACGTTTCTGATATTTTGAAAGCTGCTGATCAAAATCAAAGGAAGTGTGTTGATCCGAAAAGGAGATTTTATCAGGCATACCATTACTCAGAATCAAGGGTGAACGGATTTAATTTCGCATCAGGGGTATCGCTGAGTAAAATTTTTACATGTTGTTCTGCCTCTAACAACGTTTTTTGCGTTTGTTTTGTTAATTTGATGCCTCGTTCGAATTCATTGAGGGCTTCTTCTAATGAAAGATTGCCCGACTCCAGGCGAGTAACAACCTGCTCCAAATCATTTAAGGCGGTTTCAAAACTGATCGAGGCATTTTTTTTTATTTTGGATTTTTTTTTCTCAGAAAAGTCTGAGCTTGCAGAGGTTAATTTTGGCATAAGGGGTCTCAAAAGAAATCAATGATCAAGATTGAAAATAGGTTTTAAAATAGTAGCATTGAATCTTCAGATGAAGATGAACCAACCATATCAGCTCTATCCTTTTCTTCCACGGGGAGCATAATCATGAGTCAGGGGTATGTCGTTGGCAAAACCGCTTTCATCAAGATAAATCATCTCTTTTTCAACTGCACAGCATTCAGGGCTTACGATAAAAGCAAAGTTCCTGATAGAGGTGGGATATTTGCTCTTATGGCTTTCAGCGAATCACTGCATTAAGGTCTTTAAAATAAGCCGCTTTCACAGACTCATATCAAGTAGCTTACTGACCGGACTCAGGAGTGTCTGTGGAATATAGTGATCATAACCTTTATGCCTGCAGTACTCGCTGAACTGAGATAAAGAGTTAGCCCCTGCTTTACGATATATGACCTGTAATTTATTTTCCACTGTACGGTGTGATAATCCCAAATGAAGGGCAATGAGCTTGCTACTCATATTTTGCAACACACAAAAAATAACCTCGAGTTCTTTTTGGGTAAATACGTTTTCTGGCGGATAAAATAAAAAGTAGCCGGGCTTGGCACGTGATAATAAGTGTTTTTTTAGTAATAGGTCCTCAACTTTTCTAGCGTGAAAAATGGTCCCAATACAAAGCCGACTGTGTTCTTCATAAAGCGGATATTTATCAAAATAATAAAGTCTCATCAGTTGATCGGTTTCATAGGGGTGAATTTCAATGGAGCAAAGACGATCCTTGCGCTCGATTGTTTTGCGATCATGCTGCTGAAAATGAGAGGCGAAACTCGCGATTGGAGAGGGTAATTCATCATCAAGGTGTCCGGCAATACAGAACACTTTGGGGTTGATATTGAGAAGTTGGTAATAAGCAGGATTAGCGTAAATATATTTTGAATTAATATCCTTGACACCCCACGGCTCCTGTGAGGATTCCCAAAACATGAGCAATTGCGCAGGTAAAACGGACAAAGAGTGCCCCGTATCTTGAGCCTCTCTCGCAATTTTTTCTATATTGTTCACATGAATGCACCTCGTTTGTTAAGTTAAAGCTATATATTTGACATTATTGAAATGGACCTCAATCCTTCATTTGCCTTACAAAATTTATGTTCTGGCACTATGGATAAAAAACTCGCACAGACATTTGCTTATACCCAAAAATTTCGTGGATTGCAAAATTGTCTTTTGCGGGTTGTCCACCAAAATATAGACTATTAAAAAAATCAGGCGATAACCTGAATTTTTCTCTGAAACGGGCAAGATATAGAGGCATTATAATCGGCTCGTCATTAAGCCTGAATCATGAATAACATTGAATTGAATCTATTAAAACACGCCAAAAATTTTTTAAGAATAAATTATTGATATTGTTTATTGACTTGGATTGACAAGGAAGTAAAAATTGACGCTAAAGTCTTGTTTTTAGATATGTGTTTTTGATAAGTCAAATTGAGAGTGTGAGTCGTAGGGCTTTAAATAAACAGGTTTATTAATCTCATTACTAAATTCTTCGGCAATTGCTTTTTGCATGTTGATCTTAATATTATTAATGGATTCAGCAAAATCATAAATCCACTCATTTTCCGCTCCTGTTGTGCTTGTAATATGGATAGCATCTAGCAAACAAAGTGGTCTGTGATAATAATCAAAACATTTCATTTGTAATAAAATCCATTTTTGCGCCAAGCTCTGATAAACCGCCATTTTTTGTTTTACTTTTCCATCCAATAAATGTAGAAAGATTTTTTTTTGATTCGCAGGAGAAATCCCTTCTAGTTTATTTAGCTTGTTATCATACGACACTTTATTTAAAGCACAATTGATAGGAATATTTTTGTCTAAAAGGTCACTATCATTAGTTAATTCTCTTTCTTTTATATCAGAAATATCTTTTTCAGTATTTCCGTAGACAAACGTATCTTCATCTATAGCATCTTGAATCAAAAAAGAAAAAGTATATGCTCCGTCTTTTTTTGGTCTAATAAATGCTTGAAATTTATTTTGATAAACAGGATGGGCCATTTGCTTGAGTTGATAAAAAGCAATCACTTTTTTTACTGCTGATTCAGTGTTAATTAAGTTCATCATTCATAATTTTGATGTGTTAACTCATGAACTTTTTCTAGCACTTGAGTTTTTTTGGTTCGACAAAAAAAACCTTTAATGGTTTCCCATACGCCCATATCGGTAGTGTTTTTCTTTGACAGATTTTTAATCGCGTATTCGATATTTCTTTCGTTAAGCACTTTCTGGGATAAACCATTATTTTGACTTTGAATAGACAGCGACATGATATTTCTCCTTAAGCATTCTTGAAGGGCGAACGCTTTAAAATATAGCAAAAAAAGAGTAAAAAATACTTATATATGATGTTTTATTAAAAAATTTATAAAAGGCTCAAACAGGTTAATTGATTGGAACACGATATTATTGCGCGTATTATCGAGGAAAAGGCTGTCTCGGTTAGCAGACATTAAATACACGGGGGAAGGCGTATTTAACCCGTTCAGAAGCCTATATCGCAGGTCAGGTTGATGTACTTTTAGAGGGACTGAATATTCAGAAAAAAACCATGATTATCTGGAATTGAGGTTAAAAAATATATTTTCATAAAAATTAATCATTTTTAAATTTTTGGAATATGTATTAAAATAGACCCACATATGTTAATGCATCAAATCCTCTGAATGCATTCAGAAAAGGTATTTTTTAACAAATAAGGAAAATAACAAATGCTAAATGTTCACGTGCAAAAAATAAAGGACCAAGATTTCCGGATTGATCATATGAAAGAAGAAGTTTTTTCTAAAAACATAGCGTATTTTCAGCAAATACCAGAGAAAATCAAAAAAACCGGGGGTGATTTTTTAAATTTACCAGCGGATTATGATACATATTTTTTGGAAACAGATCATAAAATGGATGAATTTCTATTGAATTTTAAAAATGAATTGAAAGACAGAAAACACGAAAACGTGACTCTTAGTGAAGAAAAAGAAGAGATCCATCGTAAATTTGAAGCAGCTATAGAAGCAGCTCTGTTTGAAGTGGAAATAGTCCTAAAAGAAAATCAAGACAAATTGCAGGTGCAAGAAATAGAGGATCTTATTAATGTTTTAGCAGCTAACAAAAATGACGGTATTCCATTATTAAAAGAAAGTGTTTCTGGTTTTTCTGGCGTGGACACATATTTTATTCCTGCAAACAATGATTCATCTTTTTCGTCTGTTAACGATAACGATAACTACTTGCTCACATTTGTCAGCTTATCGTAGCTGTAAAGGTTTTTCCCTTACAAACCTACTATATTAAGAAGACAACCATAAGTTAAATAAATTGTCTCCGGTATTGTTTTAATGAACATGACCGGAGTTTTTATTTTAGAAATAGGGAGTAAAATTTCAACAAAACATAAAAAGGCTTGGGCCTCGTAACTCCTCATAATTCTCTGATTCTGCGGCAAGCGTGCACAAAATACAAAGTCTCTGCCAGGGATAAATTAAGATGTCTGCCCGGAAAAATAAGTATCCACCTGTTCTTTTGTCAGCACAAACAAACCCTCCCCCCCTTTCTGACATTGCAGCCATAAAAAAGGAACATCAGGATGTTTTTCTATTAAACTTCCTTGACTGTTGCCGACTTCACAAATCAATACCCCTTTCTCTTTTAAAAACCTTCCGGCACTACTTAATATGCGCTGTACTAGTTTTAAACCATCTTCTCCTGCTTCTAATCCAAGACGAGGCTCAAAAAGAAATTCGGGCGGTAAATCGTTCATATCTTTGGCATCCACATAGGGAGGATTAGTCACAATCAAGTCATAAGTGATGCGGGGCAAATCGTTAAATAGATCGGAATAAATAGGGGTGACTCTATTTTCAAGCCCATATTGCTCAATATTACATTCGGCTACAGCAAGAGCACCTCTAGAGATATCTACTGCATCTACTTCTGCTTCAGGAAAAGCCTCTGCGCAAGCAATCGCAATACAGCCACTGCCTGTGCACATATCCAGTATATGAGCAGGTTTTACTGATAATAAACCATAAAAGTGATCCTCAATGAACTCCCCTATAGGAGAACGCGGTATCAAAACTTGCTCGTTAACATAATACGACTGTCCACAGAACCAAGCGGTATTAGTGAGATACGCTACTGGAATACGTTCATTGATCCTGCGAATAATGCGCTCAAGAATACAGTGGCGTTCACTTAGGGTTAATCGTGCACTTTTTATTTCTTTGGGCATATTGATAGGAAGCGATAAACTAGGGAGGATGAGTTGTACTGCTTCATCCCAAGGGTTATCAGCCCCATGACCGTAATAAATATCTGAAGCATTGAATTGGCTGGTGGCCCAGCGCAGCCAATCTTGAATGGTATGTAATTCTTTTAAGGTATCTTTTATAAGTACTTTATCAGAAAAGGTGCTCACAAATTTGCATTCTCTTTAGAAGGGAAGGATTTCGTCTTCAACAATACGCTCATGATATTATCTAAAACTAAAAAATAGATGGAAAAATAAACCTCATTATATGATGCCTCTCAAATCTCTAAAACATTTAAATACGTTTTCTATTACTGCCCATGCAGTTGATGTGATTTCCGTAGATTCAGTCAACATTTTAATTGAGGCTTTTCGTAATACGAAAAATCTCAAACTTCCTTTTATTTTTTTGGGATCGGGCAGTAATGTCCTCTTTTTGGAAGATTTTTTAGGTGTTGTGCTATTAAATCAAATAAAAGGGCTCAGTTACACAGAAAGTGAAACTGATTGGCATTTGCATGTTGGCGCGGGTGAAAACTGGCATGAATTAGTCTGTTACACATTACAACACAATATCTTGGGTTTAGAAAACCTTGCTTTGATACCAGGTTCTGTAGGAGCAGCACCCATACAAAATATTGGAGCCTATGGTGTTGAATTCGATCAAATTTGTGAATACGTTGATCTGCTAGATCCCTGTACCGCTGATTGCCAGAGATTGAGCAGAAAAGATTGCCGTTTTGGATATAGAGACAGCATTTTTAAACATTATTATAAAACCTGTTTTGTTATTGCTGTCGGCATTAAGCTAAAGAAATGCTGGGTGCCTAAATTAGATTATGGTGATTTAAAAAAACTGGATCCTTTTAAGGTGACGGCAAAAGAGATTTTTGATTTTGTTTGTGCGATTAGGCGAAATAAACTCCCTAATCCGCTGTTGATCGGGAATGCTGGAAGCTTTTTTAAAAATCCACAGGTGGATCGCGATACCGCTGCTTTGATGATCAAAAATTATCCCGATTTGGTTTATTACCCTCAAGCGGACGGAACAGTAAAATTAGCCGCAGGCTGGCTGATAGATCAATGTCATTTGAAAGGATATACAATAGGCGGTGCGGCTGTCCATGATCGTCAAGCATTGGTCCTGATAAATAAAAACCATGCCTCCAGTCAAGATATATTGGACCTGGCACGTCATGTTTATCAAAAGGTTGCTTTCACATTTTCAGTTTACCTGGAACCTGAAGTACGTTTTATTTCTGCTGAAGGAGAAATCAATCCAATGGCTGTTTTATCGTGAAAAATTTTATCGTGCCTTTTCGCTTAATCCGATTGTTATCAACGGGGGCTGCCTATTCAGGCGAACAATTAGGGCAATATCTTGAAATAAGCCTTTCAGCCGTCAATCAACATATTCAAACGCTCCGACATTGGGGGCTGGAAATCGAGGCTCAAACGATTAAGGGATATTATTTATCGTCTCCTATTGAATTACTGGATGAAAAAAAAATATTGAGAGATTTACCTGAAGGCCGGATAAAAGTATTGGCTTTAGTCGATTCAACGAATCAGTATTTATTAGATAATATAGAGACACTCCGTTCTGGTGATGCCTGTGTCGCGGAGCACCAAACAGCAGGGCGAGGAAGGCGGGGCCGAGAATGGGTTTCACCCTTTGGTCAAAATCTTTATCTTTCGATGTTTTGGAGACTCGAAAAAGGGACGGCAGCGGCTGTCGGATTAAGTTTGGTCATAGGGATTGTGATAACGCAAGTGTTGCGCAATTTGGGGGGAATAGACATCCGAGTGAAGTGGCCAAACGATCTGTATTATCGGGATAAAAAATTGGCAGGGGTTTTGGTGGAGCTTCTGGGAAAAAAATTTAAACCCGCTCAAGTGATTATTGGTATGGGTATTAATATCAACAACCCATCATCAAACAAAGGGATTGAGCAAAATTGGAGCCATCTCAAAGAAGCAGGAATAACAATAGATCGTAATAAATTAACCGCTTTATTATTATCGGAATTACGTTCTCAACTCATTGAATTTGAAAAGACAGGTTTATCTACTTTTATTTCGAAGTGGCACGAGTTGGATAATTATCTTAATCGACCCGTCAAATTAATCGTCGGGGATCAACAAATACAAGGCATTGCCAGAGGTATTGATCAACACGGGGGGTTATTATTAGAAACAGAAGGAGGCATCAAAACTTATCAAGTTGGAGACATTTCTCTTCGTGGAAGATGATTTGTGTTCACAGAAGTTTGAGTAAAACGGATTATAAACATTTTCATAATATCAAAAATATTTTCAACTTGTATGACGGTGAAGCCTCCATTTTTTTTAAAATGACAAATAAAAAATCTTTGTTTTTCGCCTCAAAGATATAGACACAATCAAAATATGGCGGGGGACAGAACAATCAGCCAACCGGAATGGTAATCACACATTTGATGAAAAAAATAGAGATGAATCAAAAAAAACGCAGGGAAATTTTAGCTCGTTTACGTGATCAAAATCCTCAGCCTCGTACTGAATTAGTGTATAGCACTCCGTTTGAATTGTTAATATCAGTCTTGCTTTCAGCTCAAGCCACTGATCTAAGTGTGAATAAAGCTACCTCAAAACTCTATCCTGTGGCGAATACACCAAAGGCGCTTTTATCATTAGGTGTCAATGGGCTCAAAGAATATATTAAAAGCATTGGATTATTTAATACCAAAGCCGAAAACATTATTAAAACCTGTTCTCTGTTGCTGGAAAAATACCAAGGCGCCGTGCCCGAAGATAGAGCGGCATTAGAATCTCTGCCTGGTGTCGGTCGCAAAACAGCCAATGTGGTTCTTAATACCGCTTTTGATTGGCCGACTATTGCTGTTGATACTCACATTTTTCGTGTTTGTAACCGAACGAAATTCGCATCTGGTCAAAATGTTGTTTTGGTTGAAAAAAAATTGCTTAAGGTCGTACCAGAGGAATTTAAAAAAGATTGTCACCATTGGTTGATTCTCCACGGGCGATACCATTGTATCGCGCGTAAGCCACGTTGTGGCTCTTGTATCATTCGGGATTTATGTGAATTTAAAGAAAAAACAGAATTGACGGCTTCGTTCTAAATATTTTGAAATAAGTCGTTGCTCTATCCGTTTTTTCCTATAGGTATTTTTCTATCCTCCTTCAAAAAATAAATCCCATCATTTTTTTATGCTTTATAGAACTTTTTTATTTTTTAATAGTCATAACATATGCCATTGCTTTTAAAATCCACATTGTATTGAGGATCCCGATAAATCTCCTTTTTAGGTTTTGTTTATCGGGTTTTTTATTGTTTTAATATATGATATTTTAATGAAAAATTGTTATTTTTTATTTTAAATCAATCCCCTCCCAACAAATCATAGAAAATTACAATAAGTATTATGAAGATCATTAAAAATTCCCCCTTGGTTTCAAAAAAGTCGAAAGATGCTCTGCCCTGGTCCAAAAATGACACTATGTGGATGTTAAGCTTGTATGGCACCGCTATTGGCGCCGGAGTTCTTTTTTTGCCTATCAACGCAGGTATTGGCGGTTTATTGCCACTGATAGTCATGACGCTGATTGCCTTTCCAATGACCTTTTTTGCTCATAGAGGTCTTTGTCGTTTTGTACTTTCAGGGGCACATCCAGACAAGGACATTACCGAAGTAGTGGAAGAACATTTTGGTGTCGGAGCCGGTAAACTGATCACATTGCTGTATTTTTTTACGATTTATCCGATTTTACTGGTTTACAGTGTGGCTATCACCAATACGGTCGAGAGCTTTTTGATACATCAAATGCACATCTCCCCCCCCCCACGCGTACTTTTATCCTTTACTTTAATTTTTGGCTTAATGAGTATCGTCCATTTTGGAAAAAATGTGATTGTGAAAGCCATGAGTATTTTGGTCTTTCCATTTATTTTCGTATTAATGCTGCTGACTTTTTATTTAATCCCCTACTGGTCAGATGCTATTTTTTCAAATGTATTCTCCAACGAAACCACCTCTACCAAGAGTATTTTAATGACTTTATGGCTCATTATTCCTGTGATGGTATTTTCGTTTAATCATTCACCGATTATTTCGGCTTTTGCAGTAGCAAGCCGTAAAAAATACGGCGTAGATGCTGAAAAAAAATGCGGAAGTATCCTGGCATGGAGCCATATCATGATGGTGATCACGGTGATGATGTTTGTTTTTAGCTGTGTGCTTTCTCTATCTCCCTCGGATTTAGTACAGGCAAAATCAGAGAATATTTCTATTTTGTCTTATTTAGCGAATCATTATAATAGGCCTCTTATTGCCTACATCGCGCCTATTATTGCTTTTATTGCGATTTCAAAATCTTTTTTGGGGCATTATCTCGGAGTCCAGGAAGGATTCAATCGGTTAGTGATGCAATTAATGTGTACTCAGAATAAAAAGGTAAAGACGACGTATTTAAACCGTATCACCGCCATCTTTATGCTGATCAGCACCTGGATAGTAGCGACGCTAAACCCTAGTATACTGGGTATCATTGAAACGCTGAGCGGCCCTGTCATCGCCATATTACTTTACTTAATGCCGATGTATGCTATCCATAAAATTCCAGCAATGCGTCAATACAGTGGCTATACGAGTAATATTTTTGTGGTGATTATGGGGTTAATGGCAATCTCTGCCATTCTTTATAATTTATTGGATTTTTGGGCTCCCTAACCCCCCCAAAATGTATATAGGCCCACCTTTTGTATGAGTAAGACAGTTGACGAAAGAAGTCTTATTTATCGTTTATGCTGCTCATCAAATAGGCATTGTGAGAGAAAATGCTCAGTGTTCACCCGAGATTTGATGAAGCGCAATTTTTTGTAATAACGCTTTTTATATAACAGTTGCATGAAAAAGAACCTCGGGTATAATCGCTGGCGGTTTTCACAAACGCCTTTTCTCAGTGCCGAAGTGGCGAAATTGGTAGACGCAGTTGACTCAAAATCAACCGCTTTCGGGTGTGCCGGTTCGAGTCCGGCCTTCGGCACCAGTATCTAGTCCATCCTCATCCGAGGAAGTCCAAAAAACCTTTAAAATCAAAGATGGCGGTGATTTTATCATCCGGCGTCCTCCAAGCACATCCGTTGCAATCCAAACCCCGCTGGGGGCATAATTGGGGGCATCCCCACTTCGATAAGAAATGTGCCCCCAAAATGAAGCTGAATGCCCGCCAGGTCCACACTGCAAAGCCTAAAGAAAAAAACTATAAAATGGCCGATGGTGGCGGTTTGTACCTTGAGGTCACGATCAAAGGATCAAAGTACTGGCGCATGAAGTACCGACGGCCAGCCGATAAAAAAGAAGACCGGCTTGCCTTTGGCGTCTGGCGGACAGTGACGCTTGCTGAGGCTCGTGCTAAGCGTGACGAAGCTAAAAAGATGTTAGGGCAGGGTATTAACCCTAAAGCTGAGCAGAAAGAAGCCCAATCTGAGAACGCCGGGGCTTATACTTTTGAAACGATCGCTCGCGAATGGCATGCGAGTAACAAGCGCTGGAGTGATGACCATCGTTCGCGGATGCGCTACCTTGATCTGTATATTTTTCCTCATATTGGTTTGGCAGATGTTCGTAAGCTGAAAACCAGCCAGCTGTTAGCACCCATTAAGGCTGTTGATGCCAGTATGCCAGTGGCAGGCACGATGTCGCTCAGCGCTTTCAGCAGCGCGTTACAGCAATAATGCGCTATGCCGTTCAGAACGATTACATTGAATCCAACCCTGCTATTGATATGGCCGGGGCACTTTCTACGGTCAAAGCTCGGCATTACCCTTTAGTCGTTTTCCAGAGTTTCTTGCGCGCCTTGCCGCATATCGTGGACGAATTATGACGCGTATTGCCGTAGAGCTTTCATTACTGACTTTTGTCCATTCCAGTGAGCTGCGCTTTGCCCGGTGGGATGAGTTCGATTTTGAAAGAGCCTTGTGGCGGATACCTGCACAACGCACAGAGATAAAAGGCGTTCGTTACTCCCATCGTGGCATGAAGAGGAAAGAGGAGCATCTTGTACCGCTAAGCCGTCAGGTTTTAACTTTGATGGAAAAGCTGAAGCAATTAAGCGGTGATAATGAGAGGCTCTTTCCCGGCGATCACGATCCTAAAAAAGTCATGAGCGAAAACACGGTTAACAATGCCCTACGTGCTATGGGGTATGACACGAAGACCGAGGTTTGCGGGCATGGCTTCAGGACAATGGCACGAGGCGCGCTGGGTGAATCAGGGTTGTGGAGTGAAGATGCGATAGAGCGGCAGTTGAGCCATTCTGAGCGAAATAGCGTACTAGCTGCCTATATTCATACATCAGAGCATTTGGACGAACGCCGCTTGATGGTTCAATGGTGGGTAGATTATCTATATTCGAATAAAGATACTTATACCACGCCTTTTGATTTCGCTAAAAATAATGAGCGGTAAGTGAATCGATAACTTTGAAAAAAAGGGCGCTTAGCGACCTCATAATTTTTATTTTGGTGGCTTAAATGCGGATAAAATTATTTCCGCGTCATTTGTTACAAGCTCAAGGTTGTTAACCGCCAAGTCAATTATTTGTTTTTTCGAACTAACGGTTTCCTTTTCTAAAGCCTCAAGTTTTAATAAGGATTCAACAAATTCTTTTTCTGTAGTTTCCTTAGGGTAGGGGATTGATAAAGACTTCATAGCATCCCATTTCACTCGCGTTCTATTAGCTCCCGTAGCTACAAGTAAAATTTCTGATAAAACTACTGGAGATCTCAATATAGCCCAAAGCATTTTAGGTTCAAAACCTGGCTTTGCTCTTAAGATAGTGTATTCTGAAGATACAACGCAGCCGCCCAAATCTTCAGGTACTACGGCTATACTTCCATAGCTGGCCGCAATATTAGATATGACCACATCACCTTCAGAAACGCGATAAAGTCTATTGTATTGCGTATCAGCAGGGAAGATTGCATTGCCAGCCTCAGACGAACCGTCATAACGAACTATTAAAGGCACTTCAGTCGCTGAGTGTTCTGCACACTCAATTACTTCATCCTCAGTAAATACTTTAAGCTCAAGAGCATCCTCAATTTTTGTAACTTTGAAACCTTTAGAAAGCCAATTTTCTTTGTTACTACCTACTGTCATAAGGCAGTGTTTAACATCTAATCTATCGGAAATTCTGTCAGCATCTACGATATACTTTTCATTACCATTGCCGCTTGTAAATTTTTGGTATTCATGGGAAATATCTTCTATTTCTTCTTTTGCTTTTTTCTTATTGTGTGCATCAATAGGCAATGTGCGAGCTCTTGCTGGATCGTCGATGCCCACAAAGACACATGGATACATGAAAATACTAGGTTGTGATTCATTCTCAGTATGTTTTTTTGTCAGAATCAATATGGATGTTTTCACGCGATCCATAGAACGTTGAAAAGCATCACCTGGTAGAGATACTACAGCATTAATGATAAACTTTTCTCGAAGCCAGTCTCTAAACCATGAGTAGTCTTTTCCATTCAGGATTCCATCATCAATGACGGTTAAAAGTCGCCCACCTTTTTTCAACACATCATAGTACCTTTCCATGAACATTAAGTTAGAGCGAAGTTCAGTTTTTACTTTGCCAGCGTCATAAGTTTTTAAAGAATATTGAGAAAGGATTCTTTCAGCATTTGAAATCTCGTTTTTTTCCTTATCTTTTGACTTGCCAATTGAGTACTTTTTAGCAAATGGTGGATTAGTAATGATAACATCGAAAAAACCTTCTTTATTGGCATAAATATTGCGCATCTGTTCTTTTTCTGCCAGCAACTCAGGTTTGTCCGTTTTATGAACTGGCAACTCTTTGTCTAATGCGTCAATGTTGTATATGCAACTTCCGCCATCTCCATGTAAATACATATTTAGCCTGGCAATACGCGACAAATTTGGATCTCTTCCTATATCTGCGCCAAAAATATGTCCGTAGGCAATGGCTTGCTTGTACTCCTCTTTCTTTTCTTTGGAAAGTGAAGGGTTTTTTTCTATTTTACTCCACATGTCTGCAAAAACATCGATTAAAAATCCTCCTGTGCCGCAGCATCCATCATAAACACGATCACTTCTTGATATATCTTGCGCGTCAATTTTAAGCCCAGCAAGAGCTACGCCTAGTTTTACAACACTTCGCGGGGTAAAATATTGCCCTAAATCTTTACCGCGCATAGTGGCACTCAAGAAGGTTTCAAATAATCTACCATTAAGATCTGCATCAATGCCAAATAGAAACAAATGTTCGAGTTTAGATACTACGCCATTTATAGTTTCGGGCGTAAGATTTATCTGGTCATCCTTTTCAAATATTCTCTTTTTCTTCTTAGTAGATATTTCTATTTCCATTTTCGAAATGAAATCAGAAAACCATATTGAACTCAACGGGTTAGCCGTATGTTTTTCCTGTTCTGCTAACAGTTTTCTAGAAAATCTTACATCAGCCAATGGAACGTTGAATTGTTCCTCTTCAACCTTATTAGGGTATTTGTCACGTATTTCTCTATCGGATAATAGTTTGAGCGCTACTATTTTAACAAACTCCATAAATGCGGCGCCTTGACTGATGTTGTCATTTTTATATATAAATTGGTGACACCAAGCAAAAGCTTCATTAACATCTTTTAAGGGGGCTTTCTTTAATTGCAACGAGTTTTCTTCATTTGAATCTTCAGTCTCTTTAGATAGCTCATTTACATTTAGCAACTCCTTGAGTTTTTTGAATTTATTATTGTCATTTTCAAAATCAGAAAAACTCAAGGCTAATATTGGCATGTTTAAATCATGCTTGTAGAGTTGCGTGAGGTTTCCGTTACTAAGTAAAAAATATTTAACGGGTTTATTTTTTTCATGCTCACCATTTATTGTTGCACAATAATCTCTTGGCTGGAGTATATGATCCTCCAAACTTTCACTAGGAGATTTGGCCTCAACTATTAACCGGATTTTATTTTTAAGCACAACTCCATAATCTGGACGATACTTTACAGCTCTGCGTGAATTTAATTTTTTTACAGATAACTCGGCAAGAGAGCGTTTAGGTCTGATGTTTTGGTCTTCATAACCTAATTCTGTTAGCAATTTCATAAGGAAAAAATTCTCGACATCAGCTTCATTATGAAGGTTATCAGAATTGCAAAATATATTTTTCACGTTATCGGTTTACTCGTTTGATTCAATAAAAGCAACTTGTTGCTTAGTTTCAAAGCTGCATACATTTTATCCAGCCTCAGCTTAGGCAGAAGCTAACATCAGCTTTTAGATGCTACAACGCTGGCATAAAGGAACATCTGCTTTTCTGGAAAGATTACATAGACATTTCTGCTTACTGATTGAATTTAGCTCCTCTGTTATGTATAGCGCGATAGCGCGCGCTCGTAGCCCCGCCACTGCTGGCCTTTCCTGCCGTCACGGGTTGCCGGAGACTCATGCGTTTTCATGCAGCATAGACATGCACTCACGCACTAGGCGTAAAAAAGCCCGGCACGGGCCGGGCATCGGTGAATTTGTGTCTCTGTGGCTCAGAAAAGTTTACGCTTGCTACGGTCGGTTCTGGCTACCCGGAAAGGATGCGCACCGCTCACGCTCAGCACGTCATCACGGAACATCAGCGGCTGGTTTACACTCGTCCACTGCCTGATAAGGTTCAGGACATATCTGTAGTGGCATAGTTAATTTGGCCACCTGGTTTTTATCAGGTGGCCAAATTAACTATGCCACTACACTCTGGGGCGTATGTCGTGACGATAACAGACGCCCGGTTCCGTGTGCAGCCCAGCGGGGCCAAATCGATGGAACTGTCGATTGAAATGGACGCCCTCCCTTTTTAACCCCGGAGGTAGAGATGATGCAACAAAGAACCCCTGACTGGTTCGAGGCCCGTTGTGGCAAAGTCACGGCCAGCCGGTTAGGAGACCTGATGGCCAAAACCAGAGTGGGGGTTGCCGCCTCGCGGGCGCGATATCAGGCCGAGCTGATTTGCGAACGTCTGACCGGGCAACGGGAAGAGGGGTTTGTCACGGCGGCCATGAGAAGAGGTACGGAGTTAGAGCCTGAGGCCCGAGACCTGTACCGCCTGTATTTCGGGAACGAAGTGAAAGAAGTGGGACTGATACCCCATCCGGCTATCCCGGATTTTGCCGCCAGTCCGGACGGGCTGGTCCATCAGGAGGGATTGCTGGAAATCAAATGCCCGAATGCGTGGACACACCTGGAACTCCTTAAAACAGGGCAGATTAAAACCCCGTGGCGACTCCAGATGCAGGCGCAAATGATGTGTACGGCAAGAGCCTGGTGTGATTTTGTCAGCTATGACAGTCGCTTCCCTCAGAGCTCACCTACTTTCAAGTCCGAGTTCATGTTGAACCTGTGTTGAACGAAGAAATTGAACAGGCCGTGCACACCTTTCTCAATGAAATAGAGAAAGAAATTGAGTGTATTAAAAAAAATGCGTCTAAAATGCCATCTCAAGTACGACCTGCAACAGACAGTCTCCCTATGTAACCTCATTTATCCAAAAGGACATATCTGATGAAAAACATCCTGATTCTGCTCATCACGGGTTTGCTGAGCGCTTTCTCGTGGGCGGACGACATCACGGGACGCGTGGTCAGCGTTCATGATGGCGATACGCTCATTCTGCTCACCCCTGAACAAAAGCAGATTAAAATTCGACTGGCAGAAATAGATACGCCAGAAATCGGCCAGCCTTATGGAAACCAAGCCAAAAAAGCGCTCGCTGATTTGGTTTTCGATCAAACCCTCACCGCTCGTTCAAACCAAAAAGACCGGTATGGCCGAGTCCTGGCTCAGCTGTATCTGGGAGAGGTGTGGATTAACGCGGAAATGGTCAAACAGGGCGATGCCTGGGTGTATCGACAACACAGTCGAGACCCGCGTTTGCTGGCCTTTGAAACCCAGGCCCGGGAAGAGAAGAAGGGATTGTGGGCCCTGCCAGAGTCACAACGCGTCCCGCCCTGGGAATGGAGAAAGTCGAGGTGGACCCAAAGGAAACATCCCCCTTTCCTCTCTGAACCCGCACCATGAACCTGGGGTGATAAACGCACATGCGCCCAAATGACCTCCTGTGAAGAAGCCCGTTTTTATTTGAAGCAATGCGGGCTGAGTGCGTTGGACAGAAACCAAAACGGCCGTCCTTGTGAAAAGCTCTGCCGTTAAGTGCAAGGCGTTTTTTTATCTCGGCACGGAAATCAAAGGAAACATCCTATAAGCTCACACAATCAGTCTTAAAGCTATACACTCATTTTTTTTAACTCAGGTTATTCACAATGATTCACATTGATATCCAAATTATTCAAGCATTTTCGAGAGCTTTCGTTGTTAAAAATTTCCGTAATCGGTTTGTACATGAGGCTATCAAAAAGCCAGCCAGACTACACCAACGCATATGTCACGGAATAGAAGACGTGTTTCCTATTGCATATAAGAATTGTTCGTTTCAGTTCTTGCCAGATGAACCGTGCTTAATTTTATGTGGTAATTTGAGATTAGAAAAAAGCACATGGAGCCAAGTACAATCAGTTGGAATTGGTGGTTTTTTAGTGATGAGTTTATCACAGTTAAAATTTTACGCTGAAACGGAAGGTAGGCCAAAATCTGAAATATGGGGGGCTTCACTCAATCATGGCACTGTTAAAAAAATTTAAATAATTATAAAGTTTTATAAAAAACCGCTCCAGATTAATCAAAATGACTTTCTTAACAATGCCATAATCGGTATCACGGGCATGCCCGATGTATTCCCTTTTTTTAATCTCAGCCCTGCTCGAAAATTTGACGAGTCAATCCTTTGTCCTTTTTTTACCTCAACCCTGTCACTCTGGAGAATGTGTGATGTCTCATATCCTTAAAACACCCCTGATGCTTTTTCAATCTGCTGAGGCCAATATTCAACTGCAAGGCATGCTTTACCAAGGCAAGCCGGTGTTTTTTGCGGTTGAATTGGCCAAGGCGCTGGGATATAAAAACCCACATGAAGCTTTACAGGATAACTGTAAGTTATTGATTAAACTTAATTCTAGCCAGACGCTAGAATTGAATTTAGGTTTTAAACCCAAGGGAATTATCCTTGCCCCAGAGTCTGACCTGTACCGCCTGATACTCAAAAGCAAATTGCCCTCTGCGGAACGGGTTCAAGACTGGGTCTGTGAAGAGGTGTTGCCTACCTTGCGACAGCAGGGGAGCTATAGCATGAATAAAACCCATCGTGACGCAGGGAGTGGCTTACCTGAGTTCCGTAAGGCCAGAGCCATGCAGATTCAAATGGAAATTGCTGAAAAAACATTTCAGTGGGCAACAGGGCTTTCCGACATTGCCCGCCAGGCAGTGATTGCAGGACTGATTAACCCTATCGCAGGGCATGAGGTCATTCCTCTGCCTGTGATTGAAGAACAGCACTATAGTGCGACGCAAGTCGGGAAGATATTTCATGTTTCAGCCAACAAAATTGGCCGTATCGCCAACGACAATCACATGAAGACCGATGAATACGGAGAATATTATCTCGACACATCTCGCCACAGCAGCAAACAAGTGGAATCCTTTCGCTACAACGAGAAGGCGGTGAAGAAATTCAAGCGCATTCTGATGGCTGAAAAAGAGGTCAAAAACCATGTTTTGGTTTAATCCGTTGACGAAAGAAAGTTTCCTGGTCTATATTGATAACGCACCTGCCAATTCAGGTGTCGAGATTAGCCTCCCGCCGAAGTGACCGCGACTTTATTGACACGCCGCGAGCGTGTTTTTTTATGTCGTCATTCATGCTTCATCTCTATGGTGGACTGGATAGGGCAACCGTAAGGTTGGCTGGTTGGTTACTCCGGTAAGGCTAACCCTGTTCAGTTCATCACCCAAGATTAGCCTCAAAGGTGGTGATTAATATTAAGTAACCATCGGAGTTCTTATGACCAATCAATTACTCACGCCCTTCTGTTTTGAATCTTTTGTCATTCGTGTTGTGATCATTAATAATGAAACTTGGTTCATTGCTCAAGATATTTGTTGTGCATTACAAATTCAAAATGTAACTCAAGCAGTTGAAAGACTTGATGATGATGAGCGATCTATGTTTAACATAGGCCGTCAGGGGCAAGTTAACATCATCTCTGAATCTGGCTTATACACTCTTGTACTTCGTTGTCGAGATGCTGTAAAAAAAGGAACCCTGCCTCATCGTTTTAGAAAATGGGTGACTCATGAAGTGCTCCCTCAAATTCGTAAAACAGGACAATATCTTCCTGAAAAATACCAACCTGAATCCCCAGAAGTGTTTAACGGCAACGACCTCAATAACCTGGCTCGCCTAGTCTGGGAGATGAGTGACGGATTTCGTTTTGAAAATTCATGGAGTCACGGCATTTGGTTTGCTCTGCGGCAGGTCACCGGGATTCCCTCTCCGAAACCGTTTCAAACCCGTCACATTCCTCTTATTGCCGAAGAATGCGTTCGGATTTTTCATCTGACGAATCGCTTCAAAGACGTCGTCGCAGACACAGAAAAACAGGTCATCCGTCGTGTTATTCGACAACGGGAAGACGCCGATAACGTCATTTCAGAAATGCACGCTTTACTGGAAGCGGCGGCACATCAAACCGAAC
This sequence comes from Candidatus Hamiltonella defensa 5AT (Acyrthosiphon pisum), assembly GCF_000021705.1. Lineage (NCBI taxonomy): Bacteria > Pseudomonadati > Pseudomonadota > Gammaproteobacteria > Enterobacterales > Enterobacteriaceae > Candidatus Williamhamiltonella > Candidatus Williamhamiltonella defendens. The sequence goes on along the minus strand of NC_012751.1, from coordinate 1,434,960 downwards.
ACACCTTGTCATCGACCCTGGAAAAGTGGCAACAGCGTGAATTAAGGCAATTTCTTCACCGAGGCCAGACGACTTAAACATCGCCTTTTTTTGACTTTTTACTCTCACCTTTTATCGGGCGGGTTCTTTTCGCCCTTCATACGGCCTCATTCATCGGCCGTAGGCCTTGCCTATTGACTGATAAGGACTGGACTATGTCTCAAACACATCCCCTGATTGCCATCAAAGCGCACCTCATCAATGGGAAAACCGTTCAAACGGTCAATGCCCGTGACCTTTATCACTTTTTGGAAGTGCGGCTCTCGTTTTCAACCTGGATGAAAAATCACATCAACCGCTACGAATGGGTCGACAATACAGACTATCTCGTTTTTACCCATTCTGGACCTCATGCCGGACGCCCGTTCAAAGACTATGTCCTCACCCTGGAGAAAGCGAAAGAGATGACGATGCTGACATGCACCGAAAAAGTGCGCGCTCTTGAAAACAGGTTGAACGAAATCCTGTCCTGACCTAACACCTTTGTTCTTTTTTGGCGAATTGCTCTCGCCCTCAATCTCGCCTCATTCGAATGAATGGGGTTTTTTTATCTCAATTTTAAAGGAAACACCCCATGGAAATCACGCTTAAAGAGTGGAATCAAAAACAGCCTCGCCCCCGTTGCATCGAACAAGTCCGTCGATGGGTCCGCGCGGGCATCATCTACCCCGCTCCTCGTCTCGATGGCAGGGAATACCTCGTTCAGGCCAATGCCATCAAAATCAACCCCCTCAGCGTCAAATATCACACTGGACAAACCCTCATGGAAAAAATACATGGCCCGCAAAAGAAAAACGGCTAATCGGGACTTGCCTCCTCATCTGTACGTTCGCAACAACGGCTACTACTGCTACCGAGACCCAAGGACGGGGAAAGAATATGGATTAGGAAAGGAAAAGCGAATGGCCATCAATGAAGCCATCTCGGCCAATCGGCAGATTTTTGACGCCCCTGTGAGCCTGAACGACAGAATCAACGAAGTGAAGACGCTCTCAATGACAGAATGGATGGAACAATTTACAAAAAAATGACAGCAACGCGGGCTTCGTCCCAACACACTGAGAGATTACCGTTTAAGATTAAAAGCCATCAACAATACTTTTGGTGACAAAGAGATTAAAAAAGTCACCACGAAAGAGATGGCAGAATTTTTGAACAGTTACCCTGAGCAGGGAAAAACCGCCACGGCAAAATTAATACGGGGAATATTGATTGACCTTTTCAATGAAGCAATCGCAGAAGGACATTTAGAAACCAATCCCGTGGTGGCGACAAAGGCGCCTCGGGTACAGGTACAGCGAACGCGTTTATCTTTAGAGGAATTTTTATTGATAAGGGAGTGCAGCCGCCACTTCCCATCATGAATATCTTGCCACTGCATTCGTTCGATATCTCCGAGTCTTTGACCTGTAAGTAAGGCTAAATTCATTCCTGATTTGATACAAGCTGAGCGTTGCTGTCATTTTTTTGTAAATTGTTCCATCCATTCTGTCATCGAGAGCGCCTTCACTTCGTTGATTCTGTCGTTCAGGCTCACAGGGGCGTCACAAATCTGCCGATTGGCGGAAATGGCTTCATTGATGGCCATTCGCTTTTCCTTTCCTAATCCATATTCTTTCCCCGTCCGTGGGTCTCGGTAGCAGTAGTAGCCCTGATGACGAACATGCAGATGAGGAGAGAGGTCCCGGCCGTTTTTCCTGTTCGGGCCCTGTATTTTCTCCATTAAGGTTTTTTATGCATGAATAAGGTCGATGCCAAGGTATTGTCGGTTTGATGTGCCGCCGCTTCCAATAAAGCGTTCATTGCAGAGCAAACCAAATGCCGTGACGCCATGAGTGGTCAACATGAAATCCGTGACTCATCTCCAAAACGAATCAAGCCAGGTTATTGAGGTCGTTGCCGTTGAATACTTCCGGGGATTGAGGTTGGTGTTCTGGCACTCCGACTTCTTTATCGAGAATATCTAAACACCATTTTCGAAATTCTTTGGCGACAGGCGTGTTGGCAAACATCGCTATCAAATGCGCCCCACACAGGGAGAAAATTCTTACCGTTTTTTCACACAAGCTGTTGTGTATTCCGTTGAACGTCAAATTGACGGTCTCGGTCATGCACGGTGTAAACTCATCTTTTTTAGGGTCATAAATTCGTGTCACAAAATCTGCTCTTGCGTATTGCAATGCGTTAGCAAGCTCGGCAGAGCTTTTCGCATGTTGTGGGTTGTAAATAAAAGGATTCAAAGTCATGCCATCTCTTGATAGCCTGATTCGGTGTTAGGGAAACAATCAGGTTGTCCGGCCAATGTCATCCAAAGAAAGGCCCCTACAATATTCAACGTCATGGCAACCTCCTTTGATTAAGGGGCTTCAACAAGCGAATAAACCACTCAATCAAAGGATGACGAGGCGGTTTTTTTGGCTGACCCCGTCGATGTGGGTGTTTTTTCATCAAAAACTCCTGAAATACAAGGCGAGCCAGGCCCGCCTGATGAAAGGGGGAAAATGAAACGAAATGTTAAATTTTGCAGATTGAGCGTCAGATCGGTTACACTGGTCTTAAAAAGGAGGTTCCCCTATGGGTCAGGTGGCATTTGATACATTGCAGGCAACAGAAGATCTAGAAACGGTCGGTATGTCGAGAGAACATGCGCGGGCAATATCTCTTATTGTGCGTAGGTCTCATGAAGTGGCTGATGTGGCGACGAAGGCGGATATTGCGGACGTGAAGCGTGATATCGCCGACGTCCGAAAAGACTTATCTGCTGAGATCGCTGATGTCCGTAAAGACTTATCTGCTGAGATCGCTGATGTCCGCAAAGATATGAAAATTCAGTCTGAAAAAGTGGATGCTCAATTTGCAGATGTCCGTAAGGATATCGATACCCGATTTGAAAAAGTGGATGCTCAGTTTGCTGATATTCGTAAAGATATGAATAACAAATTAGAGAAACTGGGTTTAAGTTTAACGATCAAAATGGGCGGAATGATAGGCTTTTTAGTGGTGTCTATCGGCCTGATGTTGAAGTATCTTCGTTAAGTCTTTAACGATGACTTTTCGCCCGAAACAACCACACCCTGTAGAGCATTCGGTTATCTAAGCTGTATTGGCGTGTGTGGCGATGTAAAAGCACTTTAGGTACGCTTAAAACAACCCCCCCCCTTTTTTTCGCTCTTCCCTCCACTGTGTTTCCAATCTTTGTCTTTCTTCTCGACAACGGACGGTCCGTCTGAGTTTGCATCTTTTTTTGGCATTCATACGCATTCTCCTGTCAATGGGTTTGGGTGATGAGGGGGTCTTCACTAATGTTGCCATATGGTCGTCATCTCATCCCGAAATTCACTGAGTGAGGGTGTACACCTTCTCGGCATACCTTTGAGTTTTTAAAGAGCGTCCGCCTAGGCGGGTAAAGTATTATTTATTAATATATCCTAAGATATTTTTATTGCAATATCTTTGAGTTTACTTTTGGTTATATCTATAGTATAACTATGATATCTGAGAGATTTTTATATCTGCATCAGAAAAGATGAGAGTAAATGATAAATGTAAGATAAATAGCAATAAATTGAATTATCACTCAGTTTTGAATGGGCAATATATATATATTTAAAAAGGATTTTTTATGATAGAGATAATACGACTAAAGGCAGGGAAATATAAGGTTGCTCAACCTTCTTTAAGTTTTTATCTTCGACGAAGACTGCGAGAAAGATACACCAAAACACCTATAAGTGATGATTTAGATGTTAATTCGAACAAAGGTATTCTTAAATCATCTACAGATAAAAACCCAAACATGCCACCTTGCATGAAACGATAAACTGACATTGTATCATTAATGCAAGCGTAGACTAAATCGCCTGTTCCAGGTATCTCTTCTGTGTCTACAACAATTAACGTCCCCGCCGGAGCATCGGCACACCCACTGTTGATATCAAGACGATAAGCCCTGCAGTATTTTGATTTCACCAAATCAGGAACCAACACTTTTTCTCCGGTAGGACCATTTTTCCCATACACAGCCACTGAAAAAATATCATCATAAGAAATATTTTTTTCGAGATTTTCTTTTTCATTCTCTCTTATCAATCCCTTGCCTTCACTTAACCATTCTGGCCTAACGCGCAACACTTTAGCTATTTCAATTAATTTCGTGCTACTGAGGGCTTTTCCATTGAGTAATTTCCAAATACTGGGTTGAGTCATGCCGGCTGCATCAGCTAATTTTGCCTGTGTCAGTCCTGTTTTCTTCATTGCCATTCTTAAGCGTTCAGCCAATGTTTTTTCATTCATGTTGCTCATGATATAACTTGAGGTATTTTTAGTCAAATACTCAAAAGAATTGCAAATTAATAAACTAAAGGTTATTATCTCTTATCTAAAAAGGGTGCAGGAGTTAATTGATGTCCATAAATATACATATACAACATGCGATTAACATAGCCGGTAGCCAAAAAAATTAACTCAGTCAACGATTTTGGGATGGTTATATTTAAAAAAAGTGGCACCCAAAGTGCTTTGAAACGACCATTGCAGAAATAAAAATCCGAATGCACAGAGAACAACACAGAGCCCAACAAGCACCAATGCACACCTTGCTCAAACAGGCTCACATTCCGCCCCGTTTTGCGTCTGCCTGAATCATATCAGCCGGTGAATGCACAGGCCGCCAGACAGTGCCTACGCGTCTGTCAAACCTATGCAGAGCACTGGCCCGCACGAAAGGCGCAAGGTTGCGGATTGGTTCTGAGCAATCTGGCCCCAACCGAACTGGCCGACTGTATCGGAGAGAGTGTGATGGACCGGATGCAAGAATGTGGGGGCGGCACACTGGCGTTCACTTGGGGCAGTTATCGACAACGAAAAGGTCAATGCGTTTAAAGGAGGTTTTATTTTACCCAATTTATTACAGGAAATGACCGACGTCCTAGGCCCTGCTCTCACCTACAAATTAGGTCAAAGTATGGGCGGTGCGCGAGTGTATGTCCCTAAAAAAATCCAGGCAGATTACCCTTTGGGGCTCTTGCTGGGAGGTCAGGATGCCGAGCGGCTTTGTGCACATTATGCCGGCAATGTCTTAGACCTGCCGAGCAAATATTTTTTTCGCGCCGTTCGGAATCATCACATCCGACAGGAATACCACAGTGGCACCCTCACCGGCTCAAGAGCCGACCACCTGGCCCTCAAATATGGCTTATCGAGACGACAGGTCTTGAATGTGGTTCGGCAGCAGTGTCATTTTGATTAAAATCATTTAAATGATTTGTTTTATAATAATTCCTTCCATGTAGAATTGTTGCCTACTTTTGCACCAGTGAGTATCGCACCACTGGCAAGCAGCTCATCTTCTGTCATATCCACATTTCTTAAGTCCGCGTTAGTGAAGTCTGTGCCTTTTAAATTGGCGCCTGTTAAATCCGCGCCTTTTAATGTCGCGCCTTCCAGGTTGCCTTTCTTAAAGTTAGCACAATGCAATTTGGTGTTATTGAAATTCGCTTTCTGTAAATTCGCTTCACTGAATCTAGTGAATTTTAGAGACTTGTTTTCACTGAAATTTACGTTTTCTAGACTCGCCCCGCTGAAGCAAGCGTGAAATAGTTTTGTTGTGCTTAGGTCCAGGTCATTTAGATTCGTTTCAGACATGTCTGCTCCGAACATATCCGTATTTCGAATGGTTGAGCCCCTAAAATCCGCGCCCTGTGCATTTAACAATATTAGTTGCAACTCATTTAAGTTCGTGTTCGTTACGTCTGCGCCTACTGGTAGACGCAGTCCATCTAGAACTGTTTTTCCTTGTTCTCGTAACTCGTTGAATACATGTTTGTACTCAATTGAATCATACTTTTTAAAATCAGCTGGGTGCTCTTCGTTATGTTTTGCAATCAATTCCATTATTATTTCTTCTATTATTGATTTTGTAGAAGTAGATAAACCATTTGCTTGAGAATCATCTTGTGTTGCTTTGCTTGTGGTGTTTTCTGTTCTCGGTTTAGATTTAAAAAAACAACGACTAAATGCAACTATGATACGGAAGCTGGCGTGGCCTTGCTTTCAATGCCTGCCTCACGCATCAATTGGGCTGTTTTGTAGCGCGGCCGATTCCCTGCGGGACCCTACCGCGCCCCGGCTATTTCTGTGTCATTCCATCAGCCGTATTTTCAGGCGTTCACGTTCAGGGGTGCCTTTTTTCTGCCGATGACATTGATAATAGTCAGTACTTCGATTGAGGCCAAAGACATCACATCATTCTGTTTTAGGGTAATCCTCACTTCAGTCATTAATGAGGCTTATCGATTGTAAAAGTCTGACATTAAGAGAGCTGAAGCCTTTTTGAGGATATCTTTCTCCCGTTCAACCTTGCGGAGTCTGGCTTCCAGCTCTTGAATCCGTTGTTGGTCTGCTGTCATTGTTTTACCCTGGGAAATAGTTTGTCCTCTTTTTTCGCTCATTGCCCGCTTCACCCCATCACGGAGGGCGCTGATACTCACACCCATGGCTTCACTGCCTTGACGAAACGGGTAATTTTGTTCGATAACCAGATGGGCTACTTCGCGTTTCAATTCTGGTTTAAATGTTGGCTGAGACATTTTCTTGTACTTCCTTTGTTCAGTAACGCTTTCGGGATTAATTTACTGGCTGAATTCATTAAGCCAGAACACACCCTCCGCCACAATGTTCCCGTAGAGGGCTGTCTGGTTCAGGCATTAAATCGACTTCTCCTCCTGTCCCAGTAAAATGAATGGCATGACCACTGCCCGGCGGGGAGATAACGACCCTGCTGAAAACCAGGTTCGTTTTTCCGCCGGCAGACACAATCAGGTCACCTGCGGCATGGAGAGACCCGCCCGTGATGGTCACGGTCGTGTCTGTGGCGCCTGTGTCCGAATACAGCACCGCGGAGGGGGTGTGGCCAGGGTTTGAATATGGCTGTCATGAAGAAAAAAGAATTAAAACCGTATCAATACCTACTTGCTCAGAAGGACGCCTGCCCGATTGTTATGACTGCTCATGTTGTTAATCGTCATTTAGATCCCGGCGGTAAACCGGCTACCTTGTCTAAGGCTATCATACAAGGAAAGTTGCGTGATGAGATGGGATTTCAGGGCATTGTTAGCACCGATTGCATGCAAATGAGCGCTATCGCGGATAATTACAGCTTGAGTGAAGCATTAAAGCTGTCTATTAATGCCGGTGCCGATATGTTGATTTTTAGTAATCAGCAATCTCCTGTTTGGCAAAATCCCGCAGATGTCATTGATCTTATTTATGCGCATGTAAAATCAGGCGAGATTAAATCCAGCAGAATTGAGAGCGCTTATCAACGTATAATACACCTCAAGAAGAAATTGTCAGATGTAGATAAAAACATTGCTAACATAATTGACACACAATAAGGATATACAATGAGTTCGTAGCTCAGTTTTGTTGATAGTGGCAGATGATTATATACTCAAAATGCAGTCGCTCATCGCACAAAAAGGCGGGGGATGTAAGAGCATAGCACTTTCTTACCCCGCATCTTCAAGTTTATTGAATATATATCAAACAATGATCTTAATGTCGTTGATGAACCTGAAATGATCGGGCCGTCTGATGTCTTGGTTATCCGGGGTAAAGCGGCGAACATGAACAAGGGCTTCAAAGAGCTTAAGACACGAACATGGCAAAAACCCGGTAAAACCCCGGTAAAACCCCAACACGAATGACGTTAAAAGAAATCCTGGACAGTATCGCACGTGAACCCCATTTAACGCCTAAGCTGAGTGATGAGTTTGGCACGATAGACTATGAGGTAGTTCAATCAGACGAATGAGCATGATTTAAATTTATTGACCCGATTGGGAGGCAAAGTGGGTGCCGTTGCCAAGTCTGCGAGCGGGTTTTTACTCTACGTTAAAAAGGGAGAAGCGAAAACTGCGAGCGGAGCATTTATCCGTCCCATATTTCTGACGCCCAAAGAAGTCACAAATTGGCGGGTCTCTTTGGTTGAGCGAGGAGCGTATGCCAGCGTCAAAGCAAAATACCGTGATAATGCGCAATCAAAAGAAATGGAAGTGACAACGGGGGATGAAAACCGGCTTACATCATTCGCAGGCTCTTCAAAGATGAAGCGGAAGCGAGCAAGGCGGCGAGAGCGCAACTGGAGAATTTTGAGCGAGGCAAGTCTACCTTCAGCCTATACTACCGGGCAATCCCCTATTCATGGCAGAAGCGCCTTTGCCCCTGTCCGGCTTTCGTGAGGGGGTGAATGGGGCTTGGGTGGTTGAGACCGCAACCTACACTTTTAATCGTGGGGGCTATTCTGTCAGCCTTGACGGAACGGTAAAAAAGCAAACAGCATAAAACCTGTTTTCAATAAAATGATATAATAGAGCTTTAGCCATCTCAAAACCATCGACACTGTGTCACATTGAAAAGGAAAAAAGACCGATTCATGCACATCGCCATAAAAGCCATCGCGCCCCTGCAAGATGCCCTCGACCTAGGGGTTTCCACGGAACAAGAAATCGACACCCTCCACGCCTGGAAAACCTATCGCGTCGCCCTCCATCGACTCGACCCCAAGGCGAGGGCAATGGCGCGGCCTGAAGTGCCGAGGGGGTAGGAGGACTGTACCCAGATTGGTGGTGTCCCGGTCCGTTTTATTGTCTTGGCCGCTGAAAAATCACCCTGCCCTTTCGCTTCACCTTTACTCCTTGCTAAGGATGTTTTTAATCTCGTCTATGCGAGTTTCCATTATAGAATATATGTCGTCTTGTGACTTAGTCCTAAAATCCTGTGTCAATATCAACTGAGCATAAAGACATTGAGGAGTATACGGAATGACTCTAAAATTTGATCTTAAAAGATCTTTCCCGACATCTGTTGCTAACTCGCTTTGGGATGTTAATTGTCTTTTTTGGAGCTCTTTTTCAGCCCCTGGATTCAATTCATACCATGAATCATTCTTCTTAAGAAGTACTTTATAATGCCCAGATTGATGACCTCCTCCATTTCCTGTTCTAATCAAAAGCAATGGATAATTGAAAGAGTCTAATTCAGATTTTAAGTCGTTTTCACCGTTTTCTTCAAATTTGAGGGATTTGAAATATTTTTCATTTTTTTTACCCTCACAAGCACCAAAGAGATACCCTAAATCTGTCTGAACATCTTTTTCATCATTTAATGTTGGTTTTGTAAAATCCAAGTTTCCTCTAAATCTTAGTTCTCCACCCGTAAGTATTTGATAAGCAAGGGCCATTGTACTTTCAGAACAAGAATTATCTATTAGAGAATTATAATCTTTTTCTTTTTCATTAAAATTTTTTATTTTTTCACTAAGTTCGTCAAGCTTCAATTGTTGTTGTGGCGTAATATTAGAATAAGGAATCTCGTTGAGTTCTTTAAGTTCGCTACGTATTTCATTGATTTCTTCTTTACGCTTTTTCGAAATACCACCACAATTATACTCGACTAAATTAGGTTTAGGTAATTCATCATCACGTTCAAATAAATGATTAATATTGTCTAGTAAATCCTCGTTTGTGACTACTAACGTCTTAAGTTCTTCAGGAGGACTATCTGAATAAATCGTTTGAGCAGCTTTTTGAGCTCCTTCTGAAGCTGGAGATATGGTTAGAGAATCGCCTATGCGAGCCCCTGTTGAAGATCCAGGTGTATTTGAAGAAACTGAACTGGAAGAATGAGGCATTAAAGTATGATGATTATTGCTCTGAATTGAATCCAAATGCCAGTTTAGTAATCTGTTTATTTCCTGGGTCCAGGCTTTGACACTTTTTTCTATTCCATTTAAAGATTCAGTATTTTTGGCTGTTTGGATTGCTCTTGAGTATTCTCCGCCTTTTGCTTCGTATTCTCTTGCGGCTTCGGCGTATGGGCTGTGTGTGCTGTTTAAAATAAGATTTAATGATTCTCTTGCTCCTTTGATTTCATTTACTAATTCTTTTGATCTGCTTTCGACTGTGAGCGTGTTTGACGCTACGCCTGCCCTTGATTTTCCGGTCTCTTTTGAATAGGCAACGTTTCTACTTAACACAACAGATTTTCTATCCGTCTTTAAGTTTTTGACCCCGACAAAAAATTTTTTGAACTGTTGCCAGATTCCTGTTTTTGCTTTTTGAGACTCAATTGGAGTTTTAGTCGTTCGATTGGAACGTAGACAATTTAGACATGAAAATAAACTCATAATACTTACCTTATTTTTTTATGTTGTTAGATAAATTCAAGGTATTTTGACTTTTTAAATTATAAAAAAATTGCAAAAACCGCTCATTTTTATGTGTGGTCAAAAATAACTTATAAAAACATCGGGTTATATGGCGCTGTTAAAAATTGTTGTTATTAAATATTATGGCTAACGCCTTATAAGTTGATTGAATCATCTAATTAATAGATTGATATAAAATGATTTTTATAAATCAAACAGTATCATGTAATATCGAAACAGCTATATTTTTATAATAAATACAAACGCTCAAACATCGTCCCGCTTCGATTTGACCAAAGAGGTAAGGCCCCTCAGGCCAGTCTATTTCCCCCGCCTTGGGATCATAGGTATCTACACATCTTTATGGATATCTGCTATTAGGTTGTAGCATGATCTGAACTTACCTATTGGCGGGATTGATGCCCGCCTCAACCGACGTTATCAGCGTCTGGTTAAACAACACATGACACCCGCAGCCCGATTGGCCCCTACGGTTAAAGACCTTGCTAGCGGGCAGAAAACAACATTCGCCACAACTCAGGCTGTCTGGCGTTTTTTTAATAATGAACGCAAATGAACCGATTATTTCGCTGGCTCTCGAGCAGGTTGCGCTTGGTCGGCATCCATACGCTCTGGTCGTTCACGACTGGTCTCGTTTACAGTTTCGTACCCACAACGGGAAAGAAGAACGTTTGAAAATGACGCAGGGTGGTGAGGTCGGTTATGAATGACAAACCAGTCTGCTCGTTGATGCTGAAAAGGGGTTGCCAATAGCACCGCTGTCTCAAACACTTACGGATGGGGCGGGTTGTCGTTCAACGCTAACAGAGGGTTTGTCTGGGAGACTGACTCATATGGATGCTTTGGTGGCTGATATCAGACGCGTTGAGTCTTTGAATACGGGGAAGAAATGGGTTCATCTCATTGACCGCCCAGGGAATAGGTTGGCTTATCCGGGGAAAGGAAGGGCATCGGGCCGAGTGGGGAGGGAGAACCCGTAAAATGGGTGAAATGGCAAATGATCTGCCCTTTATCGCATGCGGACAAATTCGCTGGAAAGGGAAAAAAGCCAATATGGAGATCGGCGAAACATCTGTCATCATCACGCGAACCGCAAAACCGAAGCGGAAAGACAAGAACACGGGCCGGCGAGTGAAAGTACAGCCAGGCGTAGCTCTGACGCTCAGACTGGTTGCGGTTCGCCTTACCGATACTGACGGTAATTTTATCGGACGCTGGACGCTGCTCACAAACGTAAGCCGCGAGAGCATCAGCGCAGAAGTCGCTCGCTGGTATTACTGGCGCTGGAGTATCGACTCCTTTTTGAAGCTGCTCAAAGGGGCTGGACATGACGTAGAAAAATGGCGTCAGCTTAGTGCTGGAGCTGTGCTACGCAGGTTATTGATAGCCAGTATGGCATGTGTACTGGTATGGAGACGACAACGCTCTGAAGACGACGACAATGTAGCCGCCCGTCAGTTAATTTGTCGATTATCCGGACGACAACAAAAACGAGGACGAATAGAAAGCGCTCCAGCTCTGCTCGCAGGACTATCCATCTTACTCAATACCTTGACTTTATTAGCAGAATAGACCCCTGAAGAACTTGCTCATTTCGCGATGGCGGTTCTTAACCCTACATGATCTGTAGATAACTATGCGACATAAGGCAGGAGGGGAATTTGGACGGGCTTGAAAAGCCCGAAGAACCATCAGCCACGCTGATGTTGAATATATTGTTTTACCACTTCCAGCGGCGCGCCTCCGCACGAACCAGCAAAATATGAGCTAGAAACTACCGGCTTGCGGTAAGCACCGCGTAAATCGAGAAACTCATTCCGAAGACGGCGGGATGTAACAGCTTTCAATGAGTTAACCAATACTGACAATTGCACGGTTGGCGGGTACTCAATCAACAGGTGCACATGATCGGACTCCCCGTGACTTTCTTTCAACTCAGCGCCAAAATCACGGCATACTTCACCTGCATACTGAAGCGGGTATGGTTAATTTAAATACGGGTATGCTTAAATCAGTAATTTTTATTGTCGGGTGCAATCATAGGCTGGTTTTGAATCAATCATGAGTTTTTAAAGAGGGGAAAGGGTTATCTAAGGGGGTTTATTGCTTCTGGCTTGATTTTATGACTCTTATTAGTCAGAGGGTCAATACTAAAGCTCTTTTTGACCAAGTACACTGGCATCTCTTCTATCTGAAAAAAAGACAGATAAAAATACTTTTGATAGGTACAAACTAAAAAAACAGAAAAAACCTTCAGTTAGGGTGAATCTTGAAACAGGCTTTTCATTTCAGTCTCACTCAGACCCGTTATTTGTCTCACAGATTGGCTCTCCATCCCGTTCTCCAGCAAATGACGCACTATCTTTAGCGAAGCCTGTTTTTCCCTTTCTTCTATTCCTTTTTTCATGCTTTTTTGAATTCCTATCTCTTCAATTTGTTGAGCCATCGTCATCAGTACGCCCCATGTTTGTCTGATTGTTTCGCTATCTCAGTGATAAACTGCATCGGGTTTGTCGCATTTCCCTCTTGAATCAGATAGTTCATCATCGTGATGACTTGTTTTTCCGTATACTCATTATACGATAAAATGGCCCCAATTTAATTGAGTAACTCGCTCATATCCCGTCGTCGGATATGGTCGGGTAGCAACGTGACATCTCTGTCACGCCGCCCCCTAAGAACGGTACGTGCAAGTTTCCCCGCATACCGCTCAAGCCTTTAATAAGTTACGATACTATACGATCGTAACCAGCAGCCCTACTATGTTTTTGTCGATGGCAATTGGGATGTAAGAGTTCAAGATTACTCAGTTCATTTCCGCCTCCTTTCACTCTTTCGACTTTATGGTGTATGTTCCAGCCAGTTTCTTGAGTAATTAATTGGTTGCAGCACAAACAGCGTTTATCTTGTTTTATCCATAGTGGTATGACTTTCTTACTTTCCCACGGCTTTTGTTTTCCAGGTATTTTCTAGCCTTTTTTCGAAATATATTTCCCATTCTTTATCGAATGCGCAGGCTTCACTTCTGATTGCCCATGTATCCGCACAAAAATCACAGATAGCCTACCTCATGCCTTTTGGTTCAGGCCTGTCAGCATCTTTAGCCTGTTACTGATAACGGTCTTTATTAACAGTTCACATCTGTTAACCATACCGATAAACCCAGCAACTCATCCGCATGATGCTTACAGTTAATAACTATTCCCTCACGGTTTCGTTATCGCAATAACGAAAAGACAAAATTTAAAAAAATCATTTAAAATCAAATATATAAACAATTTTTTGATTAAAATATAGGCAGCAAAAGACAATTAAAGTGGGATAAAAGCCGACATTTTCAATGTGATTTAACAATCACTTAAATTTTATTATGACTTGTTGTTTTATTCAAAAAGTAGAAAATTTTGTTGTCTTTCAGTGTCTTTTTTTAATATCAGATACCGTTTTGATTAGGTTTTAGCAAGGGCTAATTTTTTTATCAAAAGGGATGCCAGATTTGAGCACAACAAAGAAAAAATAAAAAATCATATTGAGGACTCTCCAGATTTAAAGAAAAATAAAGTCTTGCTGGAAGCCGTCCCTGTATTGAAGGAAAAATCCTGAGCACCAATTTGTTGGCGTATTTAGTTAATGTGTCAAAATTGAGCCACAGCAAAGAAGGGATGGCCTCTGCGGGACTAAAACAAGGCGGAAACTGAGGAGAGCTGTGTCTATGACCGCTTTGACCGCCCTTTTCCTGCAATCTGATAGTGAAATCTGATTGGCAACGAGTGTTATCTCACCATAAAAACGGAAAAACAGGAATTCGTACGGCTATGTGGAAATGGCTACAACTGGCCTATGGTGCGTTGAAATCCAGCATTCCATTTGATGCAAAAATAGCACTTGCGTCATGATGCCCCAAGACGGAACCTGAACTTTTCAAATAGTAAATCACATTATCAATGTGACAAATAAGCATATGCATCAAGGCCATTCAGCCCGCCAACCGCTATGACGACGAAAGTGCGCATGATCGAAACCAATTTATTTTTTTGTTACCTTTGAGTTTACTGGCGCTATATCAATATAAAAATCAGTTATAACCATAGACGTATTACGGTATGTAGTTTCTTTATCCACGCGCCTAACCGCTGTTGCATGCAAACCAAAATTATCCATTATTCGTTTTGTCGACTTTCCATTCGGAGTTTTTTCAAAAAAAATATTATACAGTTCCTCTCCGTGTTTGCCTTCTGTCAAGCTTAGAGTTTCTGTATTGATCACATCTTTTCTTTTAATTTTCTGAGGAAGCTCTCCATAAAAACCCTTCTCTTTGGCAACAACCTCATATTGATATGCTGTAATTTCATTGGCAAAAACTGGGGATTTTTTACCACGAAAATTGTATATGAATGTCCACTTATTTGCTTTATATTTATTATGAAAACTATCGTTAGACGATACATTACTTTTACTACTGTTAGTCATAATCTTGTGATTTTTTAGTGGTGGTGTTGTATTAAAATTGCCTTCTATACACTGCCTCTTTTCCAGAGAAATTTCATACATTGGACGACTAGGAAGCTCTTCAGATGAATGACTTAATTTCCGCAGAGAATCTTGAATATTATTAGATGTATTAGTTGAGTTATTTGATTGATGAACTGATTCAGTTGTGGATGGGGAGCGAGAAAAACCCGCAGTAGAAAGTGTAAACATTTTTTTATTTTCCTAATGTTGTTTAAAAAAATTAGTTGTTAATTCAGTCCCTCAATATTTTTTAAATTCAAATTTTTAGAGGGATTATTCGTGTATTTTGGTTTTAACGTGATTGGTTGTGATGTAATTTTATCTCTCTTTAATACAGATAAATATCAAAAACCGCTTATTTTTTATTTGACAAAAATAAAGGTCATAAAAATATTAGATAATAACCTGAATAACTGTCTGAAAAGGACAAAAATACGGGACGGGTTTAAATAGACCGGGAATTGAGCTTGACTGATAGGTCATTTCACTCAATTTAATGAAAAACAAAGAGTAGGCTTTTATTAAAGGGAAAAGAAGAAACAAAATTAAAAGCGTACTTTCCAGCAGAATGCTATACTCAGGGCCGTCCAGAATATGGTGACTATTTTTATGGACATATACATTATTAACACCGCATTTTCCGATAAACGTAACGTTTTTTCCGCAATGGCGGATAAGTCAGTAAATAAAAAGGTATTTAGTAAAAGTGTACTTGGAAGTTGAATCAATTTATTTACAAAAAATTGAATAAAAAATGACACAGGTAAACTTTTTTTGACGTTTGTTTTAATTAAAATATGTAATAAATTTAAAATTTAATAAATGACTTTTTAAAATAAATTTAATCATTGCAAAAGACGTAAAGTCTGGTTTAAAACTGATTCAAGATTATCAAGACCTCGGGAAAACGGTAGACGCATCAGGTCCGTCCCAAGTTGAGCAAGACAAAAAGGCCGAAAGAAAAGCGGAGAAAGCCAGCTAAAAGCTATTATCATGACCTCTGTCGGTGTACGAATTGGAATTCGGCGATCTGGAAGACGCGCTGAGTGACATCATTGTCGATCATCCGGCCTGCCGAGTTAACAGTGATTCGTTTTCTCGACGGCGTTCAGCTCATTGGTATCGGGGTTCTGGGTAAATATATCGGCAAGATTTATATGGAAAGTAAAAAAAGGCCACGATACATCATAGAAAGTATTACAAAATCGGTTTTTGATAAAATGTTTTAAAAAATAATAGATTTAAAATCTAATTTTAAGTATTTGTATGCAAAATATTTAAATAAAGCCAACCTAAGGAATTTTTTTATGACTCATGATAATAAAATCACCTCTAACAATAATATTACTCGTTGTTCCAGTGAACGTACTGAGCCTCAAAAATCATTGTTTATCAGATATTTTATATCAATTAAAAATATATTTATTTCTTTATTTTCAAAGAAGGATGCTCAACCTGTTAAGAAAGATTCAACAGAATATATTCGTATGCTTTTCGACAATGCTGTTGAAGAGGGAAGAGTGCCAGGTCTTAACAAACTCCCTGATGATTTCGTTAATGATGCACAAAAACATAGCCAGAATATCAAGAATATAGTTGAAGATTGCAACATTTCTGATCAAAAAAATGTGTCCTTAGCAGTGAGTCAGTTATTCCTGGAGAAGAGAATTATAAAGCAGGACGAGCAGGAAAAAAATAGCTATTGGAGTATGCTTCAATACGTACAAGAAAATATGAAAAAGTTGAATGAAAATACAAAAGGAGGGATGCCACTTACCAAGCTTTCTCTTGATTTCCTTGTTAAATGTTACCAGCAAAAAATTAATGAAAATATTCAATCAGTTTGGGCGCTCTTTAAAGAAGAGCCTCCTAAACCTGAAGAAGATCTTGGAAATCACATTAAAAACTTAAACATCGTCGTGGAAGCTTGTCAAAAAATTGACATTTCAAATATAAAGACATTATCAACCATTTTTCAACTCTGTAAAAAACAAAAGGGAAACCTAAAAAGTAATGAAAAATTACTTCTTACAAAAGAGGAAGTCATAGAAGTCATATTTAATTCTTCTAATTCTCAAAAATTGGGTAATGTAATTGAACACAAATTTTCTGAGGAAACACTCAATGAGGTTATAAAATATGGAACTGAAATGGCAACTCAAGGTACAAAGACTCACCAACAAGAATTTTCCAAAAAAGCAGATGAAGATTCATTAAATGAATTATCATGTTCATTAGGTTTAAGCAAGCAAAGCATTAAGGATTATCCGCGTTTAACGGTTATAGTTGCTGGAGAAAAAATTTTTTCTGAAAATGAAGGTGATAAACAATTAAAAGAATGTGCTACCCAGTTTCAAACACATACATTGTCGATTAATTCTTCTTTTGATTTTCCAGGATTTATGAGTTGCTTTATAAATCAATCCATATTTCGACCAGGATTGAGAGAAACACAGTCAAAAGGAAAGCAGGTTTTAAATCAAGACTGTTTTTTTAAGGGTGGCTCCAGCTTTTTTGAAATTAAAAAGATGGATGAAAATAATAATTCAACAATAGCAACAATAAAAGCCAGATGTGCAGGATCTATCGGGAGTCTTGCAAGCCCAGCAGAAGCTGGATTACCGGTAGAGATAACATTCAAACTTGATGTCATAGAAAATGAGAGTAAATTTCAAATAAACCAGCAAACAGCACAAGGGGAATGCGTATTTATTGATTTAAAGTAAAAAACATTGGATACAGAATGAAAAAGTCAGTGATTTTCATACAACGAGAAAACTATAGAAAACTACACTTAAACCTCCGTTTAAGGAACCTTCGAGGTAGCAAAACATGCCACCTCTTTTGATAGAACTGTGGATAACTTTGTGAATAAAAAAATTGGAAATTTATTTTTAAATTAAGAAATTTTTAAACATATTATTAAATTGATATTAATCATATAGTTATTTTTAATTTTTCAATCACTTAACTAAATTGAACATTTTTTCTTGACTGTGGATATAAATGATGAATCCTGCTACTTTTTTAATAAAAAACCAACGAGTTCAGCATATTCTTTGGCATAAGCTTCCTTCGAGCTGGTATCAATATTCTCATTTTTAATCATATATTTTCCTTTCACAAAGACGGCAGGCACCCCTTGTAATTTTAAATCAGATACTGTCCGTTCTTGTTTATCCACTAAAGCGCTGACGGGGATACTGTTCCATGCACCATCATATTCTTCCTGAGTGACGCCAGCCTGTATAAAAATTTGACGAATATCCTCTTGAGTTGACAGTGTTTTTGTTTCCTGTGCTGCTTTAAAAAATAAGGGGAGCACCTTTTTTTCGGCATTTAATTTCACCGCAACGGCCCAAGCTCGAGTTAACTCCTTCCCAAGCGGACCTAAAAACGAAACATGATATCGAGCCAACTTCACACCTTTAGGTAAATTTTTTTCTAACGTATCAGAAATATGATACTGCTGGTCAAAAACGTAACAATGGGGGCAATTAATTGAAAAAAATTCTAATACATCAGGCACATTGTTTTTAGCAGGGGTATCCAAAACGATATATTGATTCCCTGCTTGAAATTGCTTATCTGTTTGAAATTGTGCTGCACAGACGCAGAATGTCATTAGAAAACTTATCAGTAACACATAAATTTTTGTCATAGAATAAAAATCTCCATATCTAATAATAAAGTTAACGCTCAGATTTTTTCGAAATCAGACACCCGAAATGGAAAAAAAATGAGCTCAATCGCATCAAAGGTGACCTTTATCATGGATCCTTCATTGTGCCAAGCACTCAACACGGCACGCCGCGCGATTTTTTTTGATGATAATAAAGGCGTTACGATCATCTCAATGTTGTGAATAGCAGGTCTGTGAGTATGGCCGTGGATAATCCAATCAACATCATGACAGGCCATCAGATCGAGCACCGATTGAGGATCAACATCCATGATTTCTTCCCCTTTTTTTTTATTTTGCTCTCCACTTTGGAGCCGCAATTTTTTCGCAATGTAAAAACGGAAAGAAAGTGGCAAGCATAGAAAAAGCCTCTGAATAAAACGATGGTGGGCTATTTTACGAAAAATCTGGTACTCAGTATCTTTCGTACAAAGTGTGTCACCGTGCAATATGCATATATTGTAGTCATAAAGTTGAATAACCTTGCATTCTGGAAGTAAGATCATACCGCTTTCGTCAGCAAAAGCCTGGCCTATCAAAAAATCGCGATTGCCGTGAATAAAATAACAGGGGATCCCTTTTTTTTTCAAAGCAAACAATTCAGCCGCGACTTCCCGGTAAAAAGGATGGGGATCATCATCGCCTATCCATTTGTCAAATAGATCACCTAAAATATAGAGGCTTTCAGCTTGAGTGGCTTCTGTTTGCAAAAATCTGAAAAAATTTTTTGTGATTTCTGGATACTCAACGCTGAGATGAATATCACCAATAAAAAGCGTGCTCATTTTAAGCCCTCAAGAGAATAAAAAAGCATGATATTATGAATATATTATTCAAAAAAATGATGTAAAAATTAAAAACACCCATCAAAAATAAAAAAAACGGGATCTTTGTATGTTAAAAATTTTTAATACATTCAATCGAAAAAAAGAACTATTTACACCTATTCACCCAAATACAGTGGGTATGTATGTGTGCGGTGTCACCATATATGATCTCTGTCATATTGGGCACGCCCGCACTTTTGTCGTTTTTGATGTTGTGGCTCGTTATTTACGTTATTTGGGATACTCTCTGACTTATGTTCGTAATATCACGGATATCGATGATAAAATTATTCAAAGAGCGTCTCAGAATCATCAAAGTTGTGAAGCATTAACAGCACAGATGTTAAAAGAAATGTATCGGGATTTTGATGAACTAAACCTATTAAGACCTGATTTAGAGCCGCGGGCGACGGAGCATATTACAGAAATGATTACATTGACCCAACAGTTACTGGATCAAAAATATGCTTATGTGGCTGCTAATGGAGATGTCCTCTTTTCAGTCGAAAAAAATCCTCATTATGGCTTATTGTCCCGTCAAAATTTAGAACAATTACAGGCAGGCGCTCGAGTAGAGGTCATGGAAAGCAAACATCATCCAATGGATTTTGTTTTGTGGAAAATGTCTAAACCCAATGAGCCTCATTGGCCCTCGCCCTGGGGAGAAGGACGTCCAGGTTGGCATATAGAATGTTCTGCAATGAATGCCAAAGCGTTAGGGCCACATTTTGATATTCATGGTGGCGGCGCAGATTTAATGTTTCCCCATCACGAAAATGAAATGGCGCAATCTATCTGTGCTCATAAAGCCCCCTATGTGAATTGTTGGATGCATTCTGGCATGATCATGATCAATAAAGAAAAAATGTCAAAATCCCTTAATAATTTTTGCACCATTCGGGATCTGTTGCAGCGTTATGATCCAGAAACCCTTCGTTATTTTTTGTTGTCTGCACATTATCGTAGCCCGCTCAATTACACTGAAGAAAACCTTAAGCAAGCTCGTATTGCGCTGACACGTTTATATACCGCCTTGCGGGACACCAATCAGAAAGCCTTTCCAGAAGGGGGGGAGTCCTTCGAGAAACGCTTTGTTTCAGCCATGAATGATGATTTCAATACACCTGAAGCCTATGCCGTATTATTCGACACTGCACGTGAAATCAATAAATTAAAAAAAGAACACCCAAAGGCAGCGGATGGCTTGGCGGCTCAATTAAGGAAGATGGGTAAAGTCTTGGGTTTGCTCGAGAGCGGCAGCCTGTTGTCTCTTCTCAATCCTGAAAAAGATGACCGGCATCAAAGCGCCGAAATTGCCGATTTAATCGAGAAACGCAACCTGGCTCGTGCTCATAAAAACTGGGAGGAAGCAGACAATGCCCGAACTCGATTATTTGAAATGGGCGTTGTGGTTGAAGATACTGAAAATGGCACGAACTGGCGAAGAAGATAACTCGTTTGATAATCAGAAAACTCATTTCGCTTGAGCAGGGGTGATGTGCCAATTTAAAGAGGTTTCATTTTTATCAATATCTAAATCAAGATGCGTCATGGCTGCCGTATGGAATACAAGGGGGGATTGTTTGGGGCAAAATTCTGATACCAAATAATCTACCAGAGGCAGATGGGATATAAGCAATACCGATGAATATCCTTTTTTTGCTAATGTTTTAAGGTAATGAGAGATCCACTCAGGATCTCCTCCAGGCGTCAGCTCTGACATCATTTTTTGATTTTTAGGTAAAACTAAAATTTCACGTAACACTTCCAATGTTTGTTGGGCTCGTAAATACGGGCTCACTAAAACCTGGTCAAAATTAATGGATTTTTTATTTAACCAATAAGCCATTCGGCGAGCTTGCTCTCTACCAAATAGGCTTAGAAACCTTTGTGCATCTGTTTTGGCATTAAACTCTGCGTCCCCGTGACGCATAATAAAAATTTTCATATTGACTACCGTTTTTTGAAGTGTCATATAAATAGAGACAACGCAGATATTTTTTCTGGGGATTATGAGATAGTAAGTATGCGCCTTTTGGTTCAATTTTTTACTCCAGTAAAAACCTGATATCTTTGCGATTTAAGCGAAATAAATTAATTATATTAAAATTAATATTTTACTCATGTATTTATAATTTTTTAAAATAAAATATCATCATGTTTGAGTGAGATATGAATGATAAAGTACCCAGTCTTCATTTTATCAAATTCACAACCCTTGCTAAGGTTTTTCAAGAAGTCTATTGATACAAGAGAAAATTTTCATGCCTTTTATTAAAATGTCTGATGTAGATTTGGCGGGTCAGCGCCTTCTAATTCGCTCTGACCTCAATGTTCCGCTTAAAAACGGAGAAGTGATTTCTGATGCGCGGATCCGTGCATCATTGCCCACGATTACAGCGGCACTTAAACAAGGAGCAAAAGTCATGGTGGCCTCGCATTTAGGTCGCCCAACTGAAGGGCAATACGACGCCGCTTTTTCTTTATTGCCTGTCGTCAATTACCTCAAAAACCACCTCTATTCTGAATGCCCCTTTCCCATCCGTTTTGTTAAAGACTATCTTCATGGTATCGATGTAGTGCCTGGTGAATTAGTGGTTCTCGAAAATGTGCGATTTAACAAGGGGGAATTAAAAAACGATGTTCAGCTCTCTCAACAGTATGCTGCTCTGTGTGATGTCTATGTGATGGATGCCTTTGGTACCGCGCATCGTGCACAGGCCTCGACCGAAGGTGTCGGTCAATACGCCCCTATTTCATGCGCGGGCCCCTTATTATCGAACGAACTACAGGCATTAAATCAAGCGTTAAGTCATCCGGCACGACCTATGGTCGCCGTTGTAGGCGGCTCTAAGGTGTCAACCAAACTGACCGCTTTGGAAGCCTTATCTAAAGTGGCCGATCAATTGATTGTTGGAGGGGGTATTTCCAATACTTTTTTGGCCGCACTTGGCCATAATATCGGTCAATCGCTTCACGAAGCAGATTTGATTCCTGAAGCCAAAAAACTCCTGGAAACCTGTGATATTCCTATCCCTACCGATGTCCGTGTGGCCACTGAATTTTCTGAAACCGCTCAGGCCACTCTAAAGCCCGTTGATCAAGTCAATTCCGATGAAAAAATTTTGGATATTGGTGATGTTTCTGCGACACATTTAGTGAGGATTTTAAAAAACGCAAAAACCATTTTATGGAATGGTCCAGTGGGCGTGTTTGAATTTCCTAATTTTCGCAAAGGTACTGAAACATTGGCACGAGCGATTGCTGACAGCGAGGCTTTTTCTATCGCTGGAGGTGGGGATACACTCGCGGCAATCGATCTCTTTTCTATTGCTGATCGCATTTCTTATATCTCTACAGGAGGCGGGGCTTTTTTAGAATTTGTTGAAGGCAAAGCATTGCCCGCAGTAGCGATGTTAGAAAAGCGTTATCAGGTAGACATGAATGCTTACAATAAAAAAGAATCATAACACTAAACTCTATTTTTCTTTTAGGTTTGCCTATTTTTATTCACTCAATTTTAGGACATAAAATGTCAACACTATTTCATGTGATAAAACCCGGCGTTGTGACGGGAGATGACGTACAAAAAATCTTTTCTATCGCAAAAAAACATCAATTTGCGCTGCCTGCGGTGAACTGTGTGGGGACAGATTCCATCAACGCCGTATTAGAAGCGGCATCCAAAGCCAAAGCCCCTGTCATTATTCAATTTTCTCATGGTGGAGCCGCGTTTATTGCAGGTAAAGGCATTACTTCGTCAGAAACTCAAGGGTCAGCGATACTGGGTGCAATTTCTGGCGCTTATCATGTCCACCAAATGGCAGAACATTACGGTATTCCAGTTATTTTGCACACAGATCATTGTGCAAAAAAATTGCTTCCATGGTTAGATGGCTTATTAGATGCTGGAGAAAAACATTTTGACAAAACAGGCATACCTTTATTTTCATCCCATATGATCGATCTGTCGGAAGAATCTTTAAAAGACAATATCGATACTTGCAGCCAATATCTCAAGCGTATGGAGAAATTAGGAATGACTCTAGAGATTGAATTGGGTTGTACTGGTGGTGAAGAAGACGGCGTTGATAATAGCCATCTTGATAATTCATCGCTCTACACTCAGCCAGAAGACGTGGCTTATGCTTATGAAAAATTGCATCAGATCAGCCCTCGTTTCACAATTGCCGCCGCATTTGGTAATGTCCACGGAGTCTATAAACCCGGTAATGTTCAACTGACGCCGACAATATTGCGCGATTCTCAACAGTATGTTTCCAAAAAATTTAGTTTGCCTCCTAACAGCTTAAATTTTGTATTTCATGGGGGATCAGGTTCGAGCGCTAAAGAAATTAAAGAAGCGCTTGGTTACGGCGTAATCAAAATGAATATCGACACAGACACGCAATGGGCGACCTGGGAGGGGGTGTTACAGTATTATAAAAAAAATGAGCTTTATTTGCAGCATCAGCTCGGCAACCCTGAAGGGGCTGATCGGCCAAATAAAAAGTATTATGATCCCAGAGTATGGCTGCGCTCAGCTCAGCTCAGTATGATAGAACGTCTAAAGCAAGCATTTGCAGATCTTAATGCGGTTGACTCCCTGTCATCAACATCATAAATGAATGTTTATCTGGTTGGAGGTGCGGTTCGCAACAGGTTGCTAAAATTACCCGTCACAGAGCGAGATTGGGTCGTTGTCGGTGCTACGCCTGAAGAAATGCTTCTTTTGGGATATAAAAAAGTGGGGAAAAATTTTCCTGTTTTTCTTCACCCCGAGACAAAAGAAGAATATGCGTTGGCTCGAACAGAGCGCAAAATGGCAGAGGGCCATACCGGTTTTGCCTGTTATGCCTCACCCGACGTAACTCTGGAAGAAGATTTACTGCGCCGTGATCTGACTATCAATGCAATTGCCTGTAATGATAAAGGCGATTTGATAGATCCCTATCAAGGCGAAAAAGACCTGAATCAGCTTATATTGCGACATGTTTCAGAGGCTTTTATTGAAGATCCTCTTCGGGTGTTGAGAGTGGCTCGGTTTGCCGCTCAGTTTGCTCATTTGGGTTTTAGCATTGATTCAGTGACTTTGGATTTGATGACAAAGATATCCCAAAGCGGCGAGTTGCTGACGCTATCACCAGAAAGAGTTTGGAAAGAAACAGAAAAAGCTTTGCTCAGTCCCAGTCCTCACATTTATTTTCAAGTATTGAAGCATTGTTCAGCCATATTGGTGCTTTTCCCTGAAATAGACACACTTTGTTCCCCTCTACGCTGCCCTCTTTCACATGGATTATCGACTCTTTCCATTGCCGCTAAGCTTACCGATCAAAAGGAAGTCCGCTTTGCCGCACTTTGTCATATTTTAGGGAAAAAACTCACTGAGTATGATGTTTTAGGTACGCACGATCGTGCCGTTTTAAAACGGGTTCCTTTATGTGATCTGAATAAAATAGAGCAACTCTGTGAACGCTTAAAATTACCGAATCTGTTCAGGGAACTGCTCAAACACACACTCAAATATCGCGGTCTGGTTACGATCATAAACAGACTCTCTTTTCCCCTTTTATTAAACTTTTTTGATGAGCTCGATCTTTGGCGAAAACCCTATCGTTTAGAACAACTGATCCTCATCAGTAAAGCGGATGAAAGTACCGAAGGAGGAGTCGAAGGCAAGCATGACTATCAAGCGCAGTATGTAAGAGAAGCGTTTAATATCGCGCGGGCGGTTTCAGTCAAAAAAATTCTTGAAGGCGGTTTTCGGAAAGAGGCTATACAAAAGGAGTTAACACGTCGCCGTAACCAAGCATTAGATCAATGGCAAAAACAGAAAACATGATAACCACCACTACAAATCAATTGGTATTTTATTGGCCTGCCCCGGATTTTTTGGAAATACTTTACCTGTGATTGCTGCAAATTTAACAAGTCGTATTAACGACTATTTTCAGATACTTAATCTTTAATCTTCAGGTTAATGGTTAATTAGGTATAGGTATGTACTCAGATGATTTCACGCATTTGCAATGTGCTTCGCAAATTTGACAAAAACATATTTTAAACTTTAGCAATATTAAAGTTATTATTTTATACTAGAGCCCATATTTCATGGGGAGAATTTTATGGCGAGTAGAGGTATCAATAAGGTGATTTTAGTGGGGTATCTAGGCCAAGATCCAGAGGTTCGCCGTATGCCAAGTGGTAACCCTGTTACTAACATTACTATCGCAACTTCTGAAAGTTGGCGTGATAAGCAGACAGAAGAGCAAAAGGAAAAAACAGAATGGCACAGGGTCGTGATATTCGGAAAATTAGCAGAAGTAGCTGAAAAATATTTGCGCAAAGGGTCGCAAGTTTATATTGAAGGCGCTTTACAAACTCGTAAATGGACCGATCAAAATGGCCAAGATCGTTATACGACAGAAGTGATCGTAGGTGTCACCGGCAGCATGCAAATGCTTGGAAATCGCCAAAATGCGATCGTCCCTGCTTCCAATATCTCTATTAGCAATACCGCTTCGGAGTGGGAATCACAACAGTCGCAAATGCAAAGTGGCCATTTATTAAATAGCACTAAAACAGTAACTAAAGAACGATCGACTGCTTTTTCATCACCAGTTCATTCAGTACCTTCAGGAGAAGATTTTGATGACGATATTCCATTCTAATAGGCGATTTTTTTAAAACTACGGCTACGGTTTTGGAGCCTTTCAGGTAAGATACTTATAAGTGCTTGCTTATGTGAGGACCAAAAGACGGATGTGCTGGTTAAGCCATGGGCAGTAGAAAACTGGATAAAGGTGAAGGAAGTGATATCAGACAAGGGCTATGAATTGAGTGAAGTGAGAAACCTGATTCGTCAAAATGGAAAAGAGCCTATGATTCGCCGCTCTGCTATTGAACGTTTTTTTTGAAAAATAAAAAAACATAAAAGGCTTCTTTACGCTTTGATACGCTTGATGTTACCTTATTTTCTTTCTTTCTTTCTTTCTTTCTTTCTTTCTTCGCCATGGCTTGCCTTAAGCGCTTTAATTGACTTTCATTAACAGTGCCATAAAACCAGTACTTTCAGGTTAGATGAGTATATGATTGATGTGTTGAAATCCGGTATTCACTTTGATGAAAAAATGACAATTACATCACGAGCGCCAAGACGGTGTCTCAATAAGCGGATATTAATAATAATATGAATAAATAGTGGTACCCGAGGCGGGACTTGAACCCGCACAGCCATAAGCCAAGGGATTTTAAGTCCCTCGTGTCTACCGATTCCACCACCCGGGCTTGTAAATCTGGAGGCGCGTTCCGGAGTCGAACCGGACTATACGGATTTGCAGTCCGCTACATAACCGCTTTGTTAACGCGCCGGAGTCATTTCATAAAAATGACATTCATTTATTTAATTTGGAGCGGGAAACGAGACTCGAACTCGCGACCCCGACCTTGGCAAGGTCGTGCTCTACCAACTGAGCTATTCCCGCAATAAGGTCATATTTTCTTGCTCTTTAAACTGCGATGCATTCTACTTACCTAACGTGATGAGTCAATAAAAATTATTTAATTAAGACAGCATATTGAGCTTTTTTAAGTGATTATTGATCACCCATTCAAAAAATTTTTCCAAACGGCATTAAAATATCGAAACATCGACGAAAAACTCAGCACGGTCGCTACGTACAATAAAATCATGCTGATCATTTCAACATTGTATCCCGGAGACCAAAGTAATCCTATCAATGAAATCATTTGTACTGTTGTCTTTAGTTTGGCCAGTTTCGAAACCACAATGCTATTATGCTTCCCCAATTCAGCCATCCATTCACGTAATGCAGAAACGATAATTTCACGGGATATCATCGTGGCAGCAGGTAATGTTACCCACCACACATGATAACGTTCGCTGATCAGTATTAATGCAATCGCGACGATGATTTTATCTGCCACAGGATCAAGAAAAGCCCCAAATCGAGTGGTTTGCTTCCATCGAGAAGCTAAAAATCCATCAAACCAATCTGTCGCTGCTGCTAATACGAATATCATTGCACAGGTAAGAGGAGCCCATGAAAAAGGCAAATAAAACGCCACAATGAAAAAAGGAATGAAGGCAAGACGTAATATGGTGAGCCAAGTGGGTATATTTATTTGCATAATGTGGCAATCTTTGTCAGGGAGCGGTGATGAGGCTGACTTGCAAAACCTGTTACAGACTATGACTTCTGAGTTCCTCATTTTTTATAAACCAGTGGGTTTGCCGTCTTTATTCTATATAGATTCGGTGGCTTTGCTCGGAGAGTCTTGCTAACAATCCTTGCCACTGTTTTACAACAGGCCTAAGTATCAAAAATAGTTTGCAATATCAGCTCACTGTTTCAGTGCATTATAAATTTTTTGAGCCAATATTCGAGAGATATTTGGAATTTTAGCGATCTCTTCAACACTGGCATTCAGTAAAGGTTTTAGTCCACCCATATATTTTAATAACATTTGTCTGCGGCGAGGACCAACGCCCTCAATCATTTCTAACATGCTGGTATTTTTTATTTTAGCGTGACGTCGCCGATGCCCTGTGATCGCATGGGTATGTGACTCGTCACGAATATGCTGAATTAAATGTAGTGCCAATGAATCACAAGGTAAAGACATCCCCTTCCCTGTAACATAAAAAAATAATGTTTCCAATCCAGGCTTACGTTCACTGCCTTTTGCAACAGCAACCAGCTTCGGTTTGTCTTTGTTCCAGCACACCTTTAAGGCAGAGAACATATCTATCGCCTTTGCTAATTGCCCTTTACCTCCATCAATAAAAATAATATCGGGGATTTGTTCGTCTTTTAATGATTTACTATAACGGCGTTGTAGCACCTGTGACATGGCAGCATAATCGTCTCCCGGGGGGAGACCCACTATGTTATAACGTCTATATTCTGATTTCACAGGGCCCTGTTCGTTAAAAACAACACAAGAAGCAACCGTTTGTTCTCCCATATGATGACTAATATCAAAGCATTCCATACGTTTTATCGGTGTGAGATTCAAGACAATTTCTAACGCTTTGAGTCTGCTGTGAAAGGTGGATTTTTGGGATAAACGGGTGCTTAAGGCACTAACAGCATTAGTAGAGGCCAGTTTTAAGTAACGGGCTCGATCTCCTCTAGGACAATTTTGTATTTGAATTTTTTGACCTGCTCGTTCTGTTAATAAAGAAGAAAGCGCAGTTTTTTCAGGTAAAGAGAAATTGAGTAAAATTTCCTTCGGGAGCGTTCTCATTTCACTACCTGCTAAATAAAATTGTCCAACAAAAGTTTCGACCACCTCACCCAATTTTGTGCCTCCAGGTACCTTAGGAAAATAGCTGCGACTACCTAATACCTTGCCATAACGAATAAATAAAACATGGACACAAGCTAAGCCAGCCTCAAAAGCCACTGCTATGACATCGAGATCTTGATTATCCCCAGAAACAAATTGCTTTTCGGTGACCTGCCGAACGGATTGAATTTGATCACGAATGCGAGCGGCTTTTTCAAAATCCATTGATCGACTGGCCTCTTCCATCTGAGATACCAATTTGTTTAATACTTGTTGATCTTTTCCAGAGAGAAACAAACGGACATAATTCACCTGCTGTTGATATTCTTCGTCACTGGTTAATCCTTTAACGCAAGGACCAGAACATCGCTTAATTTGATACTGTAAACAGGGGCGTGAGCGATTTCGGTATACCGTGTTTTCACATTGTCGTACGGGAAAAAGTTTTTGTAATAAGGTTAAGGTTTCTCTGACTGCATAAGAATTTGGGAAGGGCCCAAAATAATCTCCTTTTTGATGTCTCGCTCCACGATGGATGGTGAGACGGGGATGATTTTCTGCACTCAGAAAAATAAGAGGATAAGACTTATCATCGCGTAAAAGCACATTGTACCTTGGCTGATAACGCTTGATATAATTGTGTTCTAGTAATAGTGCTTCTGTTTCAGAGTGCGTGACTGTAACATCAATTTTAAAAATATGTTTTACTAAAGCTTCTGTCTTATGGCTGCTGACCTGTTTTCGAAAATAGCTGGTGAGACGTTTCTTCAGATCTTTCGCTTTACCGACATAAATAACAGCCCCAGTCGTATCGTACATACGATATACACCAAGCTGATGTGTGACTGTTTTTAAAAATTCTTCGGCATAAAACATTCATTCACTGTTAGAAAGAGTCGAAGTATTAAATAAACCGTGCTTTATCGCCAAATGAGTTAAAGCAACATCGCCACTGATATTGAGTTTATTAAAGAGGCGATAGCGATAACTATTGATTGTTTTTGGGCTTAAGTGCAGTTGTTGGGATATTTCATTCACTTTTTGCCCTTTTGTTATCATGAGCATAATTTGTAATTCACGATCAGAAAGACAACAAAATGGGGTAGAGGGAGGCGGCTCAATGTGGCTTAAAGCAATTTTTTGGGCGATATCAGACGCAATATAACGTTGCCCTGAGTGAACCGCTCTGATGGCGCTAATGACTTCTTTAGGTGCGGCTCCTTTGCTTAAATAGCCACTTGCACCCGCTTTCATGACTTTCGCTGGCAATGGATTTTCTGTATGTATCGTCAGCATAATGACTTTAACGCCAGGAGAAAATCTCAAAATTTTCCTAATCGCTTCGAGTCCACCTATACCAGGCATACTCATATCCATTAAAACAACATCAATTGGATTGCTGCGACACCACTTTACTGCGTTTTCACCACATTCTGCTTCACCGGCAACTTTGATACCTCTAATATCTTCTAGAATGCGTCGTATCCCTGCCCGCACGAGTTCGTGGTCATCAACAAGAAAAACGCTAATCAAGCAAAATTCTCCAAAAATTAAAAAAGTGGCTTAACTTTTTTTTTTACATAAAAATGGTCAACTGTTTTTATACAAGAAAATATTCGTTAATTAAGCATTAAAAAAGGAAAATATGAAATATATAGAATGGAAAATATGTTGAAAATACGTCATTAAAAGAACAATCTTATGGGTCGTGCAGGGATCGAACCTGCGACCAATTGATTAAGAGTCAACTGCTCTACCGACTGAGCTAACGACCCATAGCCGTGAATTATTGTCTTTTTTACCCATACTGTCAAACATTTAATCAGGGTATTTAGGGATTATTTTATAATAATAACCAATAGGTTAAATGCATATTTTTGTGTATTCATCGCGAGCTTAACGATAACCATAACAAAGATTTTCATGCTGGGAGCAAGGCCGATAATATGCAGCATAGCTAACGATACCGCACTGGCCTCGAGGTCAGCACGAATGTGACATTTTTTCAAAAATATCATTCCTCTTATTCTATTATTACTCAAGATACGTCAGAGGCTTTTGACGATACTTCGTCAGCTTTTGCTTGCTCTATATACAGCTTTATTTTTTAGATCCGCTCTAATTCTTCACGTGCCGCATCATGTTCTAACAGCAACTTATTATATTTAGCTTTCAACATAATATTCTCCTTCATTTTCTTTTCTGCAAAGTTGCATGCTTCATCAAGAGATGATTTTATATCATTAAGCTCTGATTTTGTACTATCAAGGTCGCTTTGCAAGCATTTAATTCGTTCATGTAAATCGATAGTATTTTGATCATCATTTTGATTCTCCTGATGAGATTGAGTTAAAATGACTGAATCAAACGTTGCTGTGTAACCTGAGCTTTTAATAGAGTTCTCTAATTGAGCAAGCCGACTCTGTAAAGCGTTTTTTTCTTCTTCTAAGGCTTTATTTTTTATTTCTAAGGCTGTGTTTTTTTCTTTCAAAGATGTAATCATCTTATTTTTTGATTTATCACTCTTGATGAGTAAAGTATTAT
The DNA here is from genome assembly GCF_000021705.1 of Candidatus Hamiltonella defensa 5AT (Acyrthosiphon pisum). Taxonomy (NCBI): domain Bacteria; kingdom Pseudomonadati; phylum Pseudomonadota; class Gammaproteobacteria; order Enterobacterales; family Enterobacteriaceae; genus Candidatus Williamhamiltonella; species Candidatus Williamhamiltonella defendens. The sequence goes on along the minus strand of NC_012751.1, from coordinate 1,403,816 downwards.
GACGTTGCAAATTCTCTTCTGATATATGGTAACCGATAATCTTACTTTTTAAGTTATTTAATTCTCCATCTTTTTCATCTTTTTGTTTTATAAGAGATCGGATAATTTGACCTTGCTCACCAGTGAAGTTGCTTAAATTGGAATAATTCAATTTGAGGTGTTGAACTTCTTTTTTTAATTCTAAATTTTCTGCATCTATTATTATTTTGGCGTCTGGTTTTTCTGTAAATATTTTTTTCTTTAACGGAATTATTTGATTCTCTGGCTCCAAGTTTACTAATTTTTTATCCCGTATTATATCTAAAAACTCCCGTGAGCAAATATTTAAAATTTCTGAATCTTTGCAGATATTTGTAATTTCTTCTTTAATGTTTTTTTGCCCTTTAATAACTGAAGATATATTTTTTTTCACAGCATTAGAACTATTTTCTATTTTGAATTCGTATTTTTTTGGTGCCGTTTCTTCACAGCCAAATTCATATTGATTTTTATTGTCTGATATTTTTACTATTTGATTTTTTTGAATGACAATAAATTTATTTTCTTTTAAAAGCTTTTTTATGTCTGATACAGACTGAGTATGTGGAATAATCTTAATACCACAATTGCGGGCTTGTTTTAAAAATCCTTGTATTTTCTGCATTTCGTTATCATTATCAAAAAACACGATAGAGGCATTTGTTGCTGGTTCAGTTATCATATTATTTTACCTATTAAAAAGTCAGTTAGATTTGATCAATAAATAAAATTTATTGATCTCAATTTTGTTTTTGTCTATCTCATGAACCTTTATTAAAAGGTAATATTAAAATATTAACAATACATTTTTCGTTTAATGACTGATTTTCAGGTAATCACCTGAGGTATTAAATCAAGATCTCGTTCGAAATAAAAATGAAGATAACCCGTTATTGTAAAAGCGCTTTTGCTTTGGCAACCACATGATCAATCGTGAAACCAAATGCTTTAAACAAACACTCGGCGGGTGCCGATTCGCCAAAACTGCTCATGCCAATGACGTCACCTTTCAGGCCTACATATTTGTACCAAAAATCGGCAATACCCGCTTCTATGGCTAATCGAGCAGACACTTTGCCAGGTAAAACCTCATCGCGATACTTTGCAGTCTGTTGATCAAACAGATCAGTGGAAGGCATAGAAACCACTCGCACTTTATGACCCATTTCAGTTAATCGTTCAGCTGCCGAGATGGCTAAACTCACTTCAGATCCTGTTGCCATCAAAATTAATTCAGGCTGACCTTCAGCATCTTTGAGGATGTATCCCCCTTTTTTGATGCTGTCTAATTGTTTTTGTGTTCTTGATTGTTGTTGTAAATTTTGGCGAGAAAAAATCAGCACACTGGGGCCTTCTGTCCGTTGGACGCTCAATTGCCATGCGACGGCCGATTCCACCTGATCGCAAGGGCGCCATACACTTAAATTGGGTGTGACACGTAAGCTGGCCATTTGTTCCACCGGTTGATGAGTCGGGCCGTCTTCTCCTAATCCAATAGAATCATGGGTGTAAACGAAAAGACAGCGAATTTTCATCAAAGCCGCCATACGCACTGCGTTTCGTGCATATTCAACAAACATCAAAAAGGTCGCGCCATAAGGAATAAAGCCACTATGAAGCGCGATGCCGTTCATGATGGCCGACATGCCAAATTCTCTGACACCGTAATGAATGTAATTGCCCATGGGATCTGTTTTGATAGATTTGGAACCAGACCAAAGGGTTAAATTACTGGGCGCTAAATCGGCAGATCCCCCCATCAATTCTGGTAATATTTGGCCAAAAGCCTCTAAAGTGTTTTGGGAAGCTTTACGGCTCGCAATGTTCGCCGGATTCGCTTGTAAATTTTGAATAAATTGATGGGATTGAGGCTCAAAATCAGCCGGTAATGCACCCTGGATGCGGCGCTTAAATTCTAAGGCCAGCTCGGGGTACGCTTTGGCATAATCTGAAAACAATTGGTCCCAACGCGCTTGTTGCGATTGGCCTTTTTCTTTTGCATCCCAAGCCTGATATATCTCACTGGGGATCTCAAAAGGAGGATATGGCCACCCAAGCTCTGCTCGCACGGCCTCAACCTCAGCGGTACCTAAAGGCGCGCCGTGCACATCATGACTGCCGGCTTTGTTTGGCGAACCATAACCAATGGTGGTTTTACAAATCAATAACGAGGGTTTGTCTGGAACAGAACGTGCTTCTTCAATAGCCGATTTAATCGACTCAGGATGATGGCCATCTATTGTGTCAATGACATGCCAACCATAAGCCATGAAACGCCCGGCCGTATTATCCGTAAACCATCCGCTCACATGACCATCAATAGAAATATCGTTGTCATCGTAAAAGACAATCAATTTCCCTAATTGTAACGTGCCCGCTAATGAACAGACCTCATGAGAAATCCCTTCCATCATGCATCCATCTCCCATAAAAGCATAGGTATGATGATCCACTATAGGGTATCCATGACGATTAAACTGGGCACCCAGGGTTCGCTCTGCAATCGCCAAACCCACGGCATTTGCAATCCCTTGCCCTAAGGGGCCTGTGGTGGTTTCTACCCCAGGCGTATAGCCATATTCTGGGTGCCCTGGTGTTTTAGAATGTAGTTGTCTGAAATTTTTTATTTCTTCTATCGAAAGATCGTAGCCTGTGAGATGCAGCAGGCTATAAAGCAACATGGAAGCATGCCCGTTCGATAAAACAAAGCGATCTCTGTCACACCAATCAGGGTGTCGTGGATTGTGTTTTAAATAATCACACCATAACACCTGGGCGATATCTGCCATACCCATCGGGGCACCTGGATGCCCTGATCCTGCTTTTTGTACCGCATCTATACTGAGCGCGCGAATGGCATTAGCGCATTCTTTTCTAGAGAGGGTTTGATGAAAAATCATATTTTGCTCCAGAGAGTATTAAAAAGTGCGTGAATATTTGTTTTTGCTGATCGTTTTTTAGTCGTGTTCAAGATAGGTATACCCGTACAAGCTTGCTTCAAATTCTTCCAAAAATGCCATTTGTAACTGAGCATTTAAATCCGTTTTTTTGATTTTTTGAGCAAAGTACGCGAGCAATGCCTTCGGATCTAATTTTACGTATTTCAACATATCAGAAACCGTATTCCCTGGATTATCTATCTTCACTGAAATTTTTTCTTGTTCATCAAGGCTGACTTCTACTACGGCTGTGTCGCCAAATAAATTATGCATATTTCCAAGGATTTCTTGATAGGCCCCTACCATAAAAAATCCTAATATAGGGGGATTTTCAGCATCGTAGGGTGGTATAGGCAAGGTGTTCGCTACACCATCGCCATCCACATAATGCTCAATAATGCCATCAGAATCGCAGGTAATATCCAGCAAAACCGCTCGACGCTCAGGGCGTTGATTTAATCCTTCCAATGGTAATATCGGAAACAATTGATTAATGCCCCAAGCATCTGGCAATGACTGAAATAATGAAAAATTAACGTACAATTTATCCGCCATGCGCTCCTGTAAATTATCAATCATGGTCCTGTGTGCCCGATCACTCGGATCGAGCTCTTTTTGAATGTGATGGCAAATCTGCAGATACAGTTGTTCTGCCCAAGCGCGTTGCTTTAAATCTAATATGCCATGCGTATATTGCGTATGCACATCCTGTAAATCCCTTTGACTGTCATGTAAACATTCTCTTAATGAGTGTCTATGATCTGGTTTTTGCATTTCTTGCCAGGTGTACCATAGACTTTCTAATGCACGGGGCGAATGTTTTTCAGGGGCTTGAGGAGGGCTAAACTCATTACGTTCAACGCCGATCACGTTTGATATCAATACGGTATGATGCGCTGTGAGTGCTCGACCAGATTCACTGATTACGGTGGGATGAGGCAAATGGTTTTCATTACAGATTTCTCCAATCCCCCAGATCACATTGTTGGCATATTCTTTGAGCCCATAATTGACCGAACAATCCGATTGTGATCGCGTGCCTTCATAATCCACACCTAGACCGCCCCCCACATCAAAGCAGCTGATTTTGACGCCCAATTTGTGTAATTCGACATAAAATCGAGCCGATTCTCTGACACCAGTGGCAATGTCGTGAATATTGGATAACTGCGAGCCCAGATGAAAATGCAAAAGCTGCAAGCCAGATAAACAATCCGCAGATTTTAATATTTCGACCAGCTGTAATACCTGCGTCGCCGATAAACCAAATTTAGACTTTTCTCCGCCACTGGCCTGCCATTTTCCTGAACCTTCTGAAGCCAAACGAGCACGTACACCGAGACGAGGGACGACGTTTAAGCGCTTTGCTTCCTCTAATACCATTTTAATTTCTGACATTTTTTCGATAACGAGATACACCTTATAGCCCAGCTTTTCGCCCATTAATGCCAAACGAATATATTCTCTATCTTTATAGCCGTTACAGACAATGAGGGAGCGCGTACCACCGGCATAAGCCAGTACAGCGACCATTTCTGCTTTAGAACCCGCCTCTAAACCTAAAGATTCGCCCGATTTCAACAAAGATTCAATCACACGCCGGTGCTGATTCACCTTAATCGGATAAACCAAACAATAATCTCCTTGATATCCAAAAGAATCGCGTGCGCTTTTGAACGCCTTATTAATGGCATGTAAACGGTGCTGTAAAATTTGCGGGAAAAAAAACAAGGCCGGCAAAGGTTGAGGGTTTTTTCCTTCTTTTTCTTTCAACAGTTCTGCAAGATCGATAGAAGACTGAGACACCTCAGGATTTGGGCGAACACAGATATGGCCTAAATCATTAATATAAAAATAATCATTTCCCCAATAGGCCACGTTATAAGCTCTACGAATTTTTTCGGCATGACGATCATTCATATGAATTTCCTGCAGGAGAGTGAAAGAAGATGCCAGAGCCTTAACATTTTCTGTGCAATACGATGCTCGGCAGACGAAAAAAGAAATAAATAAAAGAGGCGCATTTTGAGGTTGTTTTTAGAAAACAACAAGCAATTAAGAGGCCTCGAAAAAGCCTGACTCAGCATGATCATAAAAAACCAATACAGAAAGCCGAAGTCGGTAGTTGATTTTGAAAAAATCTATTGCCTGATTAATCTTCCGACATTGAAGCTGGATTCATAATCACTCCTGAAAGGATTTATATCTAATCCGCCTCTACGAGTATATCTCGCAAAAACGGTTAATTTTTCAGGACGACAATATTTTTTGATATCCATGAATATTCTTTCTACACACTGTTCATGGAATTCATGATGCTGTCGAAATGAGATGATATATCTGAGTAATTTTTCTTTGTCTATTGGATGGCCCTCATATTTGATAAAAACACTGCCCCAATCGGGTTGATGGGTGACCAGACAATTGGATTTTAAAAGATGTGACATCAATGTTTCACTGACAAAAGGGGCCGTTTCCTGGGTTGCGTCTTTTAAATACCCCTCATTAAAACGGTAATCAGGGACCTCTATGTCTATGTCATCGATATTCACTCCCTCAGGGTGATGAATGTGTAAATCATCATTTTTCATTCCTTCAGAGACAGTGATGTAAACTGCTCCCACAGCGGCGTTAGAGAGGTCTTTTGATAAAACAGATTGAAGTGCTTCTGAAGAATCAAAATGGGATTGGTTTAAACTATTGAGATACAGTTTTAATGATTTTGATTCAATTAAATTTTTTGATTGGGCTGGTATCTTAAATTCAGCCATGCCGACCATCGGTTTTCCTTTTTGATTTAACCAGGACAGCTCAAAGGCGGTCCATAAATCAAATCCATCGAAAGGAAGCGTGTCGTCCATCAGCCCTATTTTTTTTCTGCCTAACACTCTGGGGACAGGCTCTAATAAAGAAGGTGTATAAGTATCTATATAGTCTGATTTTTTGCCAAGATACTTTGAATAAACATCTTCATTATCATGCATTTTTGCGTCCTTAAAAATTGAGGAGTGGCGGGAGGAATCAGGAAAAACTTCACATCTCAATGACGAGGTGACCGACTTGGTGGGAGGTCGTTCGATGAACCAATAAGGTCAGTGTTTTCAGTGCAGACGTAAAAAAACCTCGCCCTTAAGAAGGACGAGGACGATATTAAGATAGTGAGACAACAGGTAGTGGTGTCATTTAGCGGCAACTTTTTGCTTCTTTTTGACTGGTGCTGCTAATTTTGTTTTTCCCCCCACATCCTCTGACCCTTTAAGTGCGTCTTTTAAGGCTTTTGCAAAGTTCAAAGAAGGAACATAGCATGCAGGAAGTTCTATTGGTTCACCAGTTTGAGGGTTACGCGCATTACGCGCATCACGATGTTTGACGTTAAAGGTACCAAAACCCACGAGTTGCACTGACTCGTGTTTTTTCAAAGATTCAGTAATTCGATCTAAAATGATATTTAAAACCGTATTGGCTTTAATTTTTGTTATACCAGCATTTTCTGCTATTTCATCAATCAGTTGAGCCTTATTCATAAATTGATCCCTATCTCTTTTTATCATTTGTAAAACATCAATCACGACGGATATGCCTGTTGCAATCGCACTTTTACTGCCGTCAGCCATTTTTTCAGGCACTAATGTAGAACAGATAGCAGTACCTGTGAAGTCTCAATTACAACAAAGAAAAAATTAAATGTGGTTTTGGCGAGTAATACAGAATTTGACATTCTCGAACTCTAATAACACAGCATAAAATAAAGCATAGAAATCCATTTTTTCCAATGATTTTAAAGTAATTAATTTTTATTCATTACTAAGATAGATGATGTCTTCCTGGTTTCACAAATTGACTGATCAAAATAATGCCCCCAATGAACAGATAAATAGCAAAAATACCGATCAGGCATTGTGCCATGTCAAGTGACATCAACTGCCATTGTTGGCTAGCGCAATCACTGTAAGGCGCAAATAAAAAAGGCAACCATTTATCTAAAGAAAGCCATGAAGGAAAATCCATCAGTAAAACACAAGAATGAAAAGGACTGGGATCTGATTGGATTTTAACCTGTTCCCAAGCGAACTGAAGACCTTTCGCGGCACTGTATATCCATAGCAATATACCAAGATGCCGTAACAAAGATTTAGGATAAATAGCAGCAAGTAACGATGCTCCGATCAGCCCCAAAAAAGCGCATCGCTGATAAATACATAAGACACAAGGGGAAATCAGCAGAATATATTGAAAATAAAGTGCTATCAGTAAAAAGCAAAAACCCGTCAAAGCAATAAAAAACCAGATACAACGTCTTTCAGAATAACATTTAAGTAATTGCAACATATTTTTATATTTCCATCATATCTAGATTTCGTTTCCATGTGTAAAATGATCTCAGGTGATCATAAATAAAAAGGTAATAGATATTTATGAAGCAATTTAAAATGTTAACAAACCGATGTGTTCATTTAATCTTAAATATCGGAGACTTCAATTTTTCAATTTTATCATCATTTTTATTGATAATCACAGCCACATTAATCGAAATTATTACAGTTTTTACACTAGATAAAAAAATGAATGAGCTTAATTTATTACGCCTCATTTTTTTTATTTCTTTTACTGTAGTAGTGATACTGTATTTTCTCTCCAGGGTCATCAAAAAAGTGGAGCAATCCCGTCAAAGTTTATCTCGTTTGATTGATCAATTTGAAATAATGCGCTCACGGGATTTTTTTCATCAAGATGCTTTAAAAAAAATCAATAGAGATCAAGACAGGTTTATCTCCACCATCAGTCATGAGTTACTCACGCCTCTGAGTGGGATTGTGGGGCTCAGTCATATTTTACTGGATACAGAATTAAACCCTGATCGAACACAATATCTGAGAACGATTTATATCAATGCGTTCACTTTAATTCATATTTTTAACGATATTATGAATATCAATAAAATAGAGCGGGCCGAAATGGTGCTCGATGAGCAAGAAATTTCTCTTACTGATTTTTGTGTGGAATTAGAACATATTTCTAATTTATTGGCCTATTCGAAGGGGCTAGAATTTAAAATAAAACTGTCGCCTGATCTACCCAAAAAAGTCATTATCGATGGTACGCGGTTACGTCAAATACTCTGGAACTTAATTGGTAATGCCGCCAAATTTTCTGATCAAGGTAAAATTATTGTTAACGTCTCTTATGAGTCAGAAAATCGATTAATATTTTGTGTCAAAGACCCTGGTATTGGCATTTCTATTGAAGAACAAGATAAAATTTTTACTCTGTATTATCAAATTAAAAACACTCCAGGCAAAACAGCAAACAAAGGGGCTGGTATCGGCTTGGCTGTATCAAAACAGTTCGCCCAAAAAATGGGAGGGGACATTACCGTAAAGAGCATGAAGGGTCAGGGATCTTGTTTTACTTTGTCCGTAAAAGCGCCATTATGTTTAGAAAACACAGCCGTTTTGAAGAATGAGGATATCAATTTGCCTCTGCTTCATGTTCTTTTGGTTGAAGATGTTGATATCAATATTACCGTCGCTTGCGCTGTTTTTAAAAAATTAAAGATCAGTTTTGAAGTGGCCATGAGTGGCAGTGAAGCGCTGTCAATCTTTAGTCCTGAACGTTTTGATCTGGTTTTTTTGGATATTCATCTGCCAGATATGACTGGTTTTGAGATTGCTCAGCAGATTCGATCAGATCATCATCAAAAGTCACTGCCCCCTTTGATTGCCTTTACGGCTAATATCTTAAAAAAAGAAAAAGAGTATTTAGAGAAAGGCATGAATGAGGTACTCTCTAAACCGCTTTCTACGCAAAGTCTTATTCAAATAATCAGAAAATACTTTTCCGATTTTTCCCCACCTCATCCAGAGAGAAAACAGCAGTATCGAGATATCGAGGATAAAGGATCTGTTTTCAATCTGACCTTGCTAAAACACTACATAGAACTGTTAGGATTTCCGACCATGAAAAAAAATGTGGCGCTGTTTGAAAAAACGCTTCCTCATTATTTGGCCACATTAGAGGATCATGCAAAAACAAAGAATCAGCAGGGTATTTTAGAAGAGGCACATAAAATTGAAAGCGCCTGCGGCTCTGTTGGACTGTCTTACTTACAGCAATGTTGCCACGAAATACAAACCACATCTCAATGGAATAAAATACAATATGGCGTCGATGATCTAAAACAGCACTGGAAGAGCCACATAAAAATGTTGCGTGAATGGATTGAGCAAAATGGAGAGAGGATGCAATGATTCCATTTAACAAACCCGCCATAGTGGGAACCGAGATTGCTTACATGCAACAAGCCATGCAATCGGGAAAACTCAGTGGTGACAACCGCTTTACCCAACGATGTCAAGAGTGGATCGAAGCACGTTTTAAATGCGAAAAAACACTTCTGACGCCATCTTGCACCGCTTCTCTTGAAATGGCGGCATTACTGTTAAATATCAAACCCGATGACGAAGTGATCATGCCAAGCTTTACTTTTGTTTCTACCGCGAATGCATTTGTTTTACGGGGCGCAAAAATAGTGTTTGTTGATATTCGTGCCGATACCATGAACATAGATGAAACAAAAATTGAAGCGGCGATCACTCAAAAAACACGGGCCATTGTTCCTGTACATTACGCCGGTGTCTCTTGTGAAATGGACTTTATCCTTGATTTGGCCAAAAAATACCATTTATATGTGGTGGAAGATGCTGCACAAGGTGTGATGTCGACCTATAAAGGAAAAGCCCTGGGAACCTTAGGAGATATCGGTTGTTTTAGCTTCCATGAAACCAAAAATTACACAGCGGGTGGAGAAGGGGGGGCGATCCTCATTAATGACAAGGGCCTGATTGAAAACGCTGAAATCATTCGTGAAAAAGGCACTGATAGAAGCCGATTTTTCCGGGGTCAGGTGGATAAATACACCTGGCGTTCATTGGGGTCGAGCTATGTAATGTCCGATTTACAGGCAGCGTATCTTTGGGGGCAACTAGAGGCCGCAGATCAGATCAACGCTCGTCGGTGGGTATTGTGGAAAAATTATTATTCCGCTTTAGAACGGTTCGCTTTGTCTTGCCAGATAGGCCTCCCCTATGTCTCTACAGACAGCATACAAAATGCTCATATGTTTTATATTAAATTACCTGATAAAGAAGATCGGGAACATTTTACTCATCATATGAAAAAGAATGATATTTTCATCACTTCTCATTACGTTCCATTGCATATCAGCCCCGCGGGGAAAAAATTTGGGCGCTTCGTTGGGGAAGATACAAACACCCTACAAGAAAGTGATCGTTTGGTTCGCCTGCCTCTTTTTTACAATCTTTCTGATGAAATACAAAAAAAAGTGATAGAAAGCGCTGTCAGTTTTTTTGCCTGAATCATTTTTTTAATCACCACTGGTGATGAGATCAGTCCATCTCTTTTTGAGCGTACAACATATAATTCACATCCACATTCGGGCCAAGCTTAAAACGGTCCAGTATCGGATTATAATGCAAGCCTATCATATGTTTTTCCTGCAAAGAGGCCGCTTCTAACCAGTCAATCAACTCTGATGGCCGAATAAATTTTTTTGCATCATGCGTTCCTTTAGGTAACATTTTTAAAATATATTCCGCCGCCACGACTGCCAACAACCAGGCTTTGGTATTCCGGTTAATGGTCGAAAAAAAAACATGACCAGAAGGTTTGACTAACGTCGCGCAGGCCCGCACAACAGACGCAGGATCTGGCACATGCTCGAGCATTTCCATACAGGTGACCACATCATAATCTTGAGCATGATCTTCTGCATAAGATTCCACTGTTTGACACACAAAATGGATCTCAAGCCCACTTTCCAGGGAGTGCCTCCGAGCAACCTGTAGCGATTGAACATCCATATCCAATCCTGTCACCTGAGCTCCTTCTCGTGCCAAACTTTCTGCTAAAATCCCCCCGCCACAACCGACATCAAGCACTTTTTTTTCAAAAATCCCTTTTGTATGCTGCAAAATATAATCCAAACGTAAAGGATTAATACGGTGCAATGGCTTAAATTCTCCCGAGGTATCCCACCAGCGGGAAGCCAGAGCCGAAAATTTGGCGATTTCCTGTTCATCTACGTTGTGTGGTTTATTCCATTTGTCGATTTTTGGCATGATTAAAAATGGCTCCTTTTTTGTGAGAGATTGAAGATATCATATCCGGCTAAGATTCAGATTGTGATAGTATTAAATCATTTTAGATCCCCTCCATCATCAAAAAGAATATCAAAGGAATAGCACTTTAATGAGCCAGCTTGCCAAAGAAATTATCCCAATCAACATTGAACAAGAACTTACAGATTCCTATTTAGAATATGCTATGTCGGTTATTATTGGGCGAGCTTTACCCGATGTTCGAGATGGTTTCAAACCCGTTCATCGCCGTGTGTTATATGCCATGAAAGTATTGGGGAATGATTGGAACAAAGCCTATAAAAAATCGGCCAGGGTCGTCGGGGATGTGATTGGTAAATATCATCCTCATGGTGACACCGCAGTATATGATGCCATTGTTCGTATGGCCCAACCTTTTTCTTTAAGATACATGCTGGTGGATGGCCAGGGCAATTTTGGCTCAGTTGACGGAGATTCTCCCGCTGCCATGCGTTATACCGAAATTCGCATGTCAAAAATAGCGCACGAAATACTGGCAGATCTTGACAAAGACACAGTGAATTTTGTGCCCAATTACGATGAAACAGAGCAAATTCCAGAGGTGATGCCAACCAAAATACCGAATTTGTTGATCAATGGATCCTCGGGTATTGCCGTTGGGATGGCAACCAATATTCCTCCTCATAATATTTCTGAAGTCATAGCAGCCTGCCTTGCTTACATTGATGATGAAAATATCAGTGTTGAACATTTGATGAAACATATGCCAGGCCCTGATTTCCCTACCGCCGGTATTATTTACGGGAGTAAAGGCATAGAACAGGCCTATGGTACAGGGCGAGGCCGAATTTATATTCGAGCTAAAGCAAACATAGAAGTGGACGAAAAATCCGGGCGGCAAAGCATTATTGTCGATGAAATTCCCTATCAGGTGAATAAAACAAAATTGATTGAAAAAATCGCAGAACTGGTCAAAGAAAAACGCTTGGAAGGGATCAGTTGCTTGCGTGACGAATCTGATAAAGAGGGGATGCGGATCCTCATTGAATTAAAACGCGATGCCATCGCTGAGGTGATACTCAATCAGCTATATTCGCTGACACAATTACAGGTTTCTTTTGGCATCAATATGGTGGCTTTGGATCACGGGCAACCCAAAGTCATGACCCTAAAAGACATTTTGAGGGCTTTTATACGACATCGGCGAGAAGTGGTGACACGCCGTACGCTCTTTGAATTACGTAAAGCTCGTGATCGGGCTCATATTTTGGAAGCATTAGCCGTGGCCTTAGCCAATATTGATGTCATTATTCAGTTAATTCGCAATGCTGGGAACCCCACTCAAGCCAAAACAGGATTGCTGGCGCAGGCTTGGCCATTAGGTCATGTGACGAGCATGTTAGATTGTGTTGGAGATGAAAAAGATATCGCTCGTCCAGAATGGTTAGAAGCCAGATTTGGGATTCATAACGGGGAATATCATTTTACTGAGCAGCAAGCCCAAGCGATACTGGATCTGCGTTTACAAAAATTAACGGGTCTGGAACACGACAATCTACTCAATGAATATAAAGAACTGTTAAACGCCATTCACGAATTACAAAAAATCCTTTCTGATCCCGATCGTTTATTGGAAGTCATTCGAGAAGAATTTTTGTCCATCAAAGCCCAATATCATGATCCACGTCGTACTGAAATCAAAATCAATACCGCGGATATTCATCTTGAAGATTTGATTCCTCAAGAAGATGTGGTGGTGACACTTTCTCATCAAGGATATATAAAATATCAACCTCTGAGCGATTACGAAGCCCAGCACAGGGGAGGGAAAGGGAAATCGGCGGCTCGAACCAAGGACGAGGACTTTATTGAGCGCCTGCTTGTGGCCAATACGCACGATAACATTTTATGTTTTTCAAGCCGTGGGCGCCTTTATTGGCTGAAGGTATATCAATTACCTGAAGCAAGTCGTGGATCACGAGGCAGGCCCATAGTGAATCTATTGCCATTAAATCCCGATGAACGCATTACCGCTATTTTACCGATTAAAAATTATGAAACAGGGCAATATGTCTTCATGGCAACCGCCTGTGGCGTGGTCAAAAAAATCGCTTTATTGGAATTTAGTCGCCCTCGCAGCACTGGCATCTACACACTCAATTTAGATGACGGGGATGAACTGATAGGCGTCGACCTCACGGATGGCACTAATGAAGTGATGTTATTTTCCTCTAAAGGAAAAGTCATTCGTTTTTCAGAAGATGATGTCCGCGCCATGGGCCGAACCGCAAGAGGGGTTGGGGGAATACGTTTGGCTCAAGAAGATCGCGTTGTGTCACTGATCATTCCTCGTGGAGACGGAGATATCTTAACCGTGACAGCGAATGGTTATGGTAAAAAAACCTCCAAAGAAGAATATCCCACAAGGTCTCGAAACGGTATGGGCGTGATTTCTATCAAAGTGAATGGACGCAATGGCAATGTAGTGGGGGCGATTCAAGTAGATGAAAACGATCACCTAATGATGATTACTGATGCAGGCACTTTAGTTCGTACTCGTGCATCTGAAATGAATTCAATCAGCCGGAACACGAAAGGGGTGACCTTAATACGTACTCAAAATAATGAAAAAGTAGTCGGTTTACAACGTTTGGTAGAAGACTAACAGATCACAAACCCCCACTTTTTGCAGAGCCGCTGAAATTGATTATCAAGAATAAGCTGTGTTGAAATGATTGTTACATCATCTATTTCTATTGGGTTGGATGATTCTTGAGAAGGCTCAGTAGAGGGTGATGTTACAATGTTCTTCGCCTGTGATGTCATATTGACCATCAATAAAAAAAATAAAAAAACAAATAAGATTTTGTCATTCAGGGGCTTTCCTTGTCTAAAATATTAACTGTAAAATTTTTACTCTATACAATCAACCTATTGAATACACGACCTGATAGGCTGTATTTCGTTCAAACAATAGGTGTTGGTGTTGATCTGTGAAAGAAGATAAAGAAAAAAATGAAGAGAAAAAAAGAAACCACTTGGTGCGTCCGAGTGGACTCGAACCACCGACCCCCACCATGTCAAGGTGGTGCTCTAACCAACTGAGCTACGGACGCACATATCAACATTTCTTATTGGTTTTTAACGCGAGCGAATACTAACGAGCTGCTGTGCAACTGGCAAGAAAAAAATGGTATTTTTAATTAAAATGTCATTTTTTAAAACCGATACTCTGACAATACAAGAAATGGTCTATCTCGATCCTTGGCAATGGGCTAAATTCATTCTTAAATTCTCTCAAAAGCGATTTTTATTCACCGGATGATCACTTAATTTTTGAAAAAACGATATATTGCATTTATGAACGAATTTTTTATCCAACTACTGGTGCTAAAATTCCAGATATCAAAAAGGTTAGGATGATTGCGATACTGAACGTTTTTTGTCAGTGGCTGTAAATCTTCATCTTCTATTGCTTTCAAGGTCTCTGGTGTGGATTCGACTGCTTTGCCTTCTATGGAATTAGAGCTGTTCGTTTCATCTTTTTTTTCTATCAGATACTTTGGATTGACTGTACTAGTAGCGCGGCCAGGTGTATTTTCGACAGACTCTAGATTATCATTTGATCGCTTATTAGCTTCTCGTAAAGATGACTTCGCTGACTGACTATGGGTCATTTTTTCTGGTCGATGAGGTATTCCTTTAGAATGAGGTGTCGTGTTTTTACCGCCTTTAAGTTTATAACAGCAGGGTAAATCCTGTGATAATGCCTTATAAATATCTTGACAATTAATTAAATTGGCGGGATCCAGGGAAGAAAATGATTCAACATGATTTTTTAGTTGTCTAAACTCATGCTTATCTAAATCAACATGTTTTTTCATCTCATCTGAATTCAAATAAGTATTTTTTTCCATAAAAATATCCAGGATACTTTTATCTTCGTGCTTATTATTCTTAGCTAAATCATCAACTATTTCTCTTATCGTTCCCTGCAAAGACTGAGTCAGTTTTTTGTTTTTTCTTAAAATATCTAAAGAATTCTGTTGGTCATTAGATTTTTCAAATGCGGTTTTTAATTTTAAAAAATCAGATTGTAAGTCTTTTGTCCATTTTCCCAGTTTTTGACCATCACTTTTGCCTTCTACAGATTCTAGTATCATAGCCGCGTAATTCACAATGTTGCTAAAATATTCGACTTTCTTTTCATTGCCTTCACATTGAGGTAATTGATATCGACATTGAGGTAATTGATACTTGGCGACGCGTTCTTTTTCGTTTTCTTTTATATTTTTTTCTATCTCGCCCCTTATTTCTTTAATACCAGTCGTCATTTGATCATCTGTTGCTATTTTTGAACCAGGCATAGGATGATCTATAGAGCTGACCTTTCTTAAATTTTCTTCCAAGGCGCCAGTTTTATGCTCATCATTGTTCTGACCCAACGTATTTTGGGTCACCATCTGATTTTTGTGCGTCTCTATAAAAGGCATTGTATTCACCAATTTCTTACAATTCCTATCAAAGCCTCTGCTATCATCTGACATGCATTAGCTAATACTTTATATAAATTTTCGGCCATCGAATGGGCTTGACTCAATTTTTGCGCGGATTGTCTGGTGTCTCCTAAAGCATTATCTGTCATCGTGGTGCCAGTCGTTTTCAATGGGCCAAATTTTTGAATATCTATTTCGTAGAATTTATCGTTTGTTGCCATTTTGGATTTCGCATCCTTCAGCTCCCTTTCTGCTGCCTTCAAAAGATCGTATGATTTATTAGCCTCCGTCGTTAGGGGGATTTTTTCCCAAAATGCCCAAGATGACGTATTTTTAAATCGATCAGATACGTCTTTATAATGATCCTGACGTCTTTTTAACTCCTTTTCAAGATAATCTATATATTCTTTATGTGTCCGTTGTGAGTCTTCAGTAATTTCTGGAAACGTGTCTTTTACCGACTTAATCAGAGTATCTATATCAGAGGGATTCGCAACGATAATGTAGCCTGTTTCATATCTTCCCTTACTTTCATCCCATATCTTCACTTCAACAAGAGACTTTTCAGGCGATAATCCAAGGTCATTACACAAATTTGTCATCTGATCTTTTTTTGTTAACTTGGCATTTACTTCACTTGCCACTGTAGGATACAAGACTTTTTTCTTGGTATAACTACCATCAGTGTTATATTGCGAAACTTCAATAGACGCATTATCATTATTTGCTTCATTAACATTGACATAATCACCGCCTTGTGACTTTTTTTGATCCTTAAACACTATCTTGGTTCCTTTTTCGACCCCATAGCTCTTTTTCAATTCCTCTAATGCGTTGAGATAGGCACCTGCTTTAAATTTTATTTTTTCGCCAGACTTATCCGTATTGTCTATCCATTGTTCCATACGATTTATTTCGCTCAATTCTTTTGAATAGTCTTTTTGGGCGTTCGACACACGTCCATGTACATCAACATAACTATCTTTGACACTCTCCATAACACCAATTACTTTCGTATACACTCTTTCTAGCAGGCCACCTCCATCGCTGCTCGGTGGCGCTGGCAGGCTCGGTGGCGCTGGTGGTACATGAATCGGTTCTCCTGGCAGGCTCGGTGGGGCTGGCGGCGCATCAAGCTCATTTGTACTGCCGCTGTCATTTTTTAACTGTTTATTCACTGGGTCTAAAATAAGAGAAGATGTTTCAGGAAAAAGGTTAGCAATCTGTTGTTCACAAAACTCTTTTTCGTTCGCTTCCAGACCTGTTGAATCTAAAATAAAGCGTTTCAGCACTTCTACTGATCCACCCTCGGAGATGAAGGTTTTTTTAAATATCTCTTGAAAAAGTGTTTGCTGTTCAGCACTCGAGGCTTTTGATAACGCTATCATTGCACGAAGATGTGTTGCGCCTATGTGCTGATTTAATTCTGTTGTTTGTTCATTCTGATAACATTTGAATTCTGATAAAAAATTCTTTAAAGATTCTTTATAAATTTCAACATTAGCATTATTATTATGATGGTTTTTGAATTCCAGAGAAGGAGAGTCTGAAAGACTTCTCTCTTTTTTATCCAATTGATTTTCTGGAATTTTGTCATTTGGTTCGGTTTTTATATATTCACTTGAAGACATCCAGATTCTGGAAGTAGCAGTAGCAGTAGCCATAAAATGTTGAATCCTATTATTTTAGTTGAGAACTTTTTTGTATTATTAGGTATGAGATGAATCATCCCCTTCTGCTCTTTTACGCCGATTTTGAGGCCTGTATCTGGCTACCTATAGTATTTGATGCTATATCTGCAGTTCCATTGATACCTTTATTGACATTTGTCAGGCCGTCATGAGCATCCTGTAATCCTCTCTCTGCAAGATTTTTTTCATATTCACTGAGCTTTTGTTGCACCATCGCTTCTTCTCCCAGGGATTGCTTGGTGACGGTTCTGATGACTTCACCAACCTGACCGGCCATTTGAAACCCAGCACTAGAGATGCTTTCATACACTTTTGCTTTCTTTATCTCTTCATGCTTTTTATTGTATGCTTTGTTAATTGCATCCAGGTGTTCATTTTTTTCCTTTTCATGAATTTCCTTAACCTTTGGATTGCGTGAATTGTTAGCGTGTTGCTTGTTAGCCTTCGCAAGTGGTCTATGTGTGCTTTCTATTTCTTTATATTTTGTTTTTGCTTGATGAGTCTTTGTTAAACTTTTTAAACTCGCAACTGCTGAAACCGCTGACACGGTCATGGTAGAAATAAGTCCATATATGGCCGCCGTCTTTTCAGCCGTCATTTGCTCTTTCATCCCCAAAATTTCTGAATCTAATGCTTTTTTAGATAGTTCACCCATTTTCTTCATGATAGCTATTTCACTGCTTTGCATATCACGTAATAAAACTTTGAGTTCACCAATCATTGAAATTAGATTAGCCAGGCTTCCTCTATTTTCAGGTGAAAATATATCAGGCCTGCTGATCTCCAATTTAAGCGCACCCATTATTTTTTCATATTTTTGAGAAAGCTTTTTATGTTCAGATGCTGCTGCTAAAATTGACGGATCTTTTAATGCTGATTCGACGATATCATTGATTTTATTGTACATCTCTTCCGAGATTTCATCGCTTATATCTGAGTCTGAATCAGACTCAGACTCTAATGTTGATTCATGTTCAGATATGATTGCTTCAACTTCTTCCATAGATACATGTTGATGGTTCTGCAATTTTGTAACTAAATTTTCCAGTTTTTCAATTGCTTTTGAATAGGAGTGATTAATATTTTTGATACCTGTTTCTATATTTTTGTTAAACTCAGCTTCTGCTCCCTCTTTTCCTAACTCATGAGCTTGTGTTGATTTTTTTGCTTTTTTTAAAACAACAGCCCTTGTATTTTTCTTTATAGCATCTTCCGCAAGCGTGTCAGAACAGTCTTCAACACCAGAAGCGCATGGTTGCTGTTCTTGAGGATTTAACTCTTCTGGGGGGGTACTGCTGGGATTGGTTTTATTACCGTCATTTGGTGTAACGTTCATATGTATTTTCCTTTTTATTATAAGTAATATTTAGCCTTTTATGGCTCTTACAAAAACTTGCATACTCGAAAGTGCTCTCAAGATCGCTTGACTGAGATCTTCTTTTAAATGAACTACTGCGTCAGAAATGCTTTCCATAGGCGATTCAATACTTTGTCTTAGCTCATTAATACGCTTTCTCTCAAATTGTAACCTTTTGATCTCAGCCTGAGCATCCACGGACTTTCCCTTATACTCGTTCGAGATAATCTCTCCCGTGCCGTTTATTGCATGACCGGTTGGATGTAAAATTGCACGCAGAGCCTGCATGACATAATTACCGTACTTAAGCATTAACTGGGTTGTTTTTGAGGACATTTTTCCAATAAATTTTGAAATAAATTTAGGGACGATTTTAGAAATTAATTGAGAAACCGATTTCAAAGCCAAGCCTGCTGAAACTAACACAAGCGCTACAACCAAAATAATTGCAGTCAAGATGGCGGCTATTAAATTAGCCGTGTTTTTATCAAGACCATCTTTTTCAAGTCTAGATGCAATACCATCAGCTATGGCTTTCATGAGGGGCTCCATGGCCCTGGCGGTTAATGATTTTTTTCCAGAAAGTTCCAGGCTTTTGTCTGCAGCTAATAAACCTAGAGCAAGTGCCGCTATGACTAAACTGGCTCCCCCTGTAAAAACGGCAGCGATACTGCTGAGAACAGTAATCGCAGTGACTACATGTCCAATCACCTTAGCAATACACCCCATTTTTTCTTTCATGGTTTTTGCTTTCTCCATTGCCTCTTTATTTTTTTTTATTTGCTCCTTCATTTGTGTAATATTGTTTTGGAATTCAGCTTCCATCACTTTTTTAGTATTTTGTATGTCAATGCTAGCGCTCTCACTCATCAGATTTATTACTTCAGCCATTAATTGCGTTAAAGATAAAACATTGTCTTGCATGCGTTTCATTTGATCGTGAGTCAGATCATAATTTTTAAGTAAAGTATTTGTTTTTTCATTTAGGTCTTTAATTTTTAGACTGATTTGTTGTAATTTTTTCTCCTTCTCTTCTTTATCTGTGATTTTTGATAATTTTTGCAGTTCTTCCTTGAGTTCTTCTCTGCTAGTGACTAAACCTTGAATTTCTTTTGAGTTGTTTTCTACGGCTTTGCTGTTTTCTTTCAATAACTTTAAATTCTCTTTTAACTTAACAATATCCGCATCCCCCAAAATATTAGCGACCTCTCCAAGCAGCTCGTACAATCCCCCATAGGAAGATTCCGCTCCGCTAACAGGCGCTCTCATAATCGGGATATCTGTGAACTCAGGATTTTTTTCAAGATCGGTTTTTTCAGCAGATTCGACGAGCTGTAATTCTAATAATGCCTGATTTGCTTGAGCTAAAAACGTTTTAGGATCAAAAAGCTCTAACTCATTCGCTTTATGTTGTGCGGCTTCCTTCATAGGATGTTCCGCACGCTTTTTCGCGGCTTTTTGTGAGCCGCGTCGTCCTATAAAACCTTTTCTATCATCAACAGCACTTTCAGCCTCATGATCATCTTCCTGAGCGTCAAATTCCTCTTCAAATTGGTTAGGATCGGCATAATCAGGTAATCAGGTGACGGAATGAAAGGATTGTATGAACCTGCGACATTGTTCAGCATGTTATGCCTCCTGTGTGGCTGTTTTTTTAGATTTTATTTTTTGCATGGTGTCTAAATACGCTTTTGCTTTTTTTCGTATGAATTGATCTTCTATTTTTTCATACACTAATTCAAAACAGAGTTTGGCTTGTCTGGGTTTGCCCATGAATAATTGACACTGGCCACTCAAAAAGACAATTTTGTAATCAGAGGTTTTATTTAATGCAAACGCGATAGCGTATAAATCGATGGCTTTTTTGAATTGTTTTTTTAATTGATAGACGGCCGCGAGCCCGACGAAATAATCAGAATTATAAAGGTCATACATGCACAAAAACCGAAAGAATGTTTCTGCTTCATCCAGTTTTCCTTTTTGATAAAAATCGTAAGCGTAAGCATATAATCCCTCCATCATTTCTTCAGGAATATTATGAATATCTTTTAAAGACGCTGAATTTATAATCGCATCAGACAGCATTTCTGCTGTTTCATCATCTATTTCTAATATTTTTTTTTGATTAATATCTCGTATTACACTCATATTTCCCCCAGTTTTTAAAATGCTTCAAAAAATTGCATTATTGATAGATCATTTTTTATAAAAATATTTTTATTAGTTTCTTTAAAGTAATTTATAAAGTGCATTTAAAGTAATTTATAATACCCTTCGCTTTCTACATCATATAACCAGAACAATAATTTTAAGAGTTCATCTAATTCATCCATACGAACAAAAGAATAGCGATTATTGTTTTTATATATTGCTCTGGCTAATGAAATATTTTGAATAACAGGGACCCCGACTTTTTTTGCATAAGCCCTGACTGCCAATGCTTTTTGATTCGTTTCTAAAACTGAAATAAAAGGCATCATGACAGTATCTGGATTCACATAAATGCCTACTGCAATATGTGTTGGGTTGGCAATAATACATTGTGAATTTTTAATATCCGATTTAATTTGTTCCGAAAGTATTTCCATATGTAATTCACGACGCCTTCCTTTTATTTCTGGGTTTCCGTCTTGTTCTTTCATTTCACGTTTCACTTCCTGTTTATCCATTTTCAGATCTTTGATGTGCAAGAAGTATTCTGCCAAGGCATCTAAAATTAAAATAATCACGATGCATCCCAGGCAGGTCCATAATATGCTTTGTAAAAGCTGGCCCCAAACCATCGTGATTTCATAAGGGCTGCTGCCATGTAATTGTTGAAATAAAACACCTCTTTTTGTATTCCAAACCACTAGGACTGCAACAAAAAAAGTACCCAAATATAAAACAGATTTAACGGCATCTTTGGCTGTGCGTAAGCTGAATATTTTTTTAAATCCTTTAGTCGGATTTAGTGCGCCTAAATTCAGTTTGATGGCTTTAGTCGCTAGTAAAAATCCAGTTTGTAATAAACTCGGTAAGGCGGAGCAAAATATACAGAGCAATAAAATAGGTAAAAAAATTTTAAATCCAATCGATAAAACAGAAATCGTATAACGATGAATATCGTATTCAAAATTAAAAGAAATAATTTCTTTATAAAGAAACATTAATTCACTAAAAGAAGCAAAAGAAATTAAATATTGCACGCCCGCTAACATTAAACAGGCAATAATAAAATCTTTAGTTTTAAAAGATTGCCCTTTTTTTGCAGAATCTTTTAATTTTTTTTGGGTCGGTTTTTCTGTTTTATTAGATGACATAATAGATTAATTCATTTCATTTAAATAACTTAATGTTATTTTTTATCATTAAAATAAAAATGAATATATGATTCACTTTTTTATTTTTTTCATCTTTTTAATACGAATTGAATTCTATATTAAATTATTTATTTAAATGTCATGAAATGTAATTTTAAAGTAAATTTTTTAAATTTTATTTAAACCAAATAGGGAGCAACTCTGAATAGAAAGACAGGGAATTTATTTGATCTGGAATAAAAGCAGAAAAATACAGAATGATCACTAAAAATGCGATTAAACTTTTTACGGTTAGCGCAATAGAAAACGCATTTAATTGTGGTGCAAAGCGGGATAATAATCCTAATATCGCTTCTGTCATTAATAATACGGCTATCACAGGGCTGGCCAGGATTAACGATTTTGACATCAATTTAGTGAGAATGGCAAAAATAGGAGAAAAAGCAAAAGTACAGTCTCTGAGAGGGGAACATATTTGATAGCTTTGATGATAGCTTTCTAAAAATAAAGTCATGCCGCCACCTTGTAAAAAAACCGCCGCGGCAAATAAATTAAAAAAATTAGACAGTTCTGAAGTATCAACACCGCTGATAGGATCGATGCTACTACTGATGGTCGCTCCCCTTTGGTTATCAATAATAGCTCCTACCGCATGTAAAATCCAAAAAGGCCAGGAAATAAGGAAAGCCAAAAGTACACCAATCAGCAGCTCTTTACTGACTAAGCCCAGGTATAAAAAAGTTTCAAAAGGAGGTAATACCTTTTCCTGATAAGGCCATAATGAAAAAGCCACCAGCATGGTAATGGGCAGTCTTAAAGAACCGGTTAATACGTTGTTGCTAAAAAAAGGCAAGAGAAAGAAGGCAGGCATTAATCGAGCAGAAGCAAAAAGAACGACGATTAATTCATTTAAAAAATGATTAGTGAAGTCTATCATCATTTTTATGGCCGTCGCAATGCGATACCAATCACTTCACGTGCATAAGCCAAGAGGGTGTCTCCATACCAACCTGCTAATAAAAAAAGACATAAAGAGACACTTAATAGTTTGATTCCAAACGGCAAGGTTTGTTCCTGTAGCTGTGTGACAGTTTGAATCAGGCCAATGATCAGCCCTACTGCTGTTGCCACAGCAACAGGAATCGCGCTTAACGTTAAAATTAAATAAAGTGCTTTGTTACCTGCAAATACCAAATCATTCATATTTTACTCTGTCTGTTCAAGAGCTGGCTCCAGCTAAATCCATATATTGTAAAATCATTCCTTTAGAAATCAGGGTCCAGCCATCTAATACAACAAATAAGACCAGTTTGATCGGCACAGAAATGGTGACAGGGCTCATCATCATCATCCCCAACGCCAGTAGAATGCTGGATATCAATAAATCAACCACCACAAAGGGCAAATAAATGTAAAAACCAATTTTAAATGCGCTTTTGATTTCGCTTAACGCGTATGCAGGCAAAAGAGCAAAGATAGAGGGTTTTTCCTCTTCGGCACCAGCAAAATCTTCTTCCTTTCTGTCAGAGGCGGCTTTTTCAAAAAATTGGGTTAACTCTGGATCTGCATATTTGACAAGATAAGAACGATAGCCATCGAGACCATTTTCAACGAATTCGATCACCGAGGAAAGGTTTCTGACATCGAATTGTGCATTTTTATGGCCTTCATAGATGTTTTTGACAATAGGCATCATCACAAAACTGGCTAACAGCAAAGCGACACCATTGAGGGTCATATTTGACGGGATCTGCTGCAATCCGAGGGCATTTCTGACCATCACAAACACAATCGAAAATTTGATATAGCAAGTGCCTGATGCGATGACGAAGGGTAATAATGTTGAAAATGCAAGAATTGAAATGAGTGAAATGTCATTGTCCATCTTAGGTTTTCCTATGTTTTACTTTGGTAAAGCTGAGTTAATTCGACACCCAATGCTCCATTTTCCATCCCAAGTAATTTGCCACGAGCAATCCGTACATTGTTGGCCCTGATTTCAATTCTTTCCTCTATAGAGGGTTCAAGCGGAATCACTTCACCTTCATACATTTTTTCTAATTTCTCTACTGTGACTTTATTTTTTTGCAAGATAAAGGTGAGTGTCACTGGAACCTGAGCACAAAGAGATGAAGATTTTTTTTGATCTTCTGGATGATGTTCATGCACTTTATTTTCATTTCCGGCGTCATCGCCATCATCATTTTCTTGATCTTTTTGATGTTCCTCATCTTCGTGTTCATTCTGTTCCTCATCCTCATATTCATCCTCATATTCATCTTCTTCTAGATTTTTATCATATTCTTCATCTCTTTTTTCAATCATGATCTTTCCTTCATTTTTTTGATAACAACCAATGCCAATACCGGCAGTACTGACTCTATCTGTTAACTGTGAAATTAATAATATATCCCCCACTGATATTTTTTTTAACAAACCCAAACTTAATTGGCTGACGCCGATTTCAAATGTTAAAGGGATGGGTAAAATCGACAGGTTTAATTTTTTAGGCAACGATGGACGGGGGATCTCCATTTCAGGCAATTTTGTGATCCAAAGTGCCCCTTGAGAAGTTTCCAGACACAATAAAGGTTTTTCAAATATACTGTGATCAGGTAGGGCCTGTAGTCGTAATTTTTTATAAGATAATGATTGTGGAGGCAGATCGACAGGGCGCTCTGTTGCTGAAAACAGTCGTTTTAACTGCAGGTTGTCATACATTTGGTTTGATAATCCTGACATTTCAGGTGCAACATGAGAAAATCATTCTCCCAGATTCATCACCCCTTGCCAGCTTTCATCAGCAGTAAAAAACAGTAATTCTGAAAATGCATCAGGGGACGAAATGCTCACGGGAACCCCTTCTGCGCGCCAGAAAGTTTCAAGTCGACGCTCTTTTATCTCCGATAATAAAGGTAATTTTAAGCAATTCACGTGCTTTCCTCATCCATTTGTTCTTCTTGTTTTGCTTGATGTTGATGATCCTTTGGCTGTTCGTTTTGATCATCTAGCAAAACCCAGCGTCCATGGTTGGCTTCTTCCCAGTGATCTTTTAAATGCTGCCCTACTGCAGGGCTGGAGGGTGTCAACAAAAATTGCCTTGGTTCATCATTGATTTTAGGCGGCATCACAATATTGACTGATTTTTCTCCTGCCCCTTTCCAGCTTTTAAAATGATAATTGTTTCCAGTATCAGCCTCTTTGAGATTGGTGATATCCTGAACAAATGGAAGTTCCTGTTTTTTAGAAGCCAACTCAGGCGTATTTTTGCCCACCAAAGGTTGCTGTTCTTTAAATGTTTGATGCAAGTGCATACCCGTAGGGGTAGACTCCATTTTTTCTCTTATTTCCTTCTTTTCACCTACTTTAAAAGATAAAAAATCAGATGTTTTGTCTTCTGGTAAAACATCGTCTTTCACTTTATCTTTATGATGATGATAAGGATGTAATACCGGCTCTGTATTCAATGTGTCAGATTTTTCAAGCCCCTTCTGGTTCTTGGTTTCAGGTGAAATGGGGGCCACTTTTTCCCCTTTTATTGGGTTCATTTGTGTCTGTTTTTCTGCATAACTTGCTGCCATCAAATGTTTTTTTCTAAGACAATTGCTTTCCAAACTTCCTGCTTGAATGTCATCGGATGCTTTAGATTCAGCCTGAGGTTTTCTAATCTGTTCTAATTCATGACTAGACATGGGCTTGTAGACCTGAATGACCATGTTGGCTTCTTTAGGAAGAGTGTCATCTTCTTTTTCAGATGTATCGTATTCTTCGGTGCTCATATCATCAAATTCGTCATTGATTTCTGATGATTTCTGAGATGTATGATTCACCTCTTTTTGCTGATCAGAGCATTGACCTTCCAGTCCTTTTTTTAAGAGCGTTTTTAACTTTTCTGATAAAAAAGAATCTAATTGCAGATCTTTATCTTGTTTCGGTACTGGCAGGGCTTTTATTTCATTTTCCGGCATTTCTTGTTGCAAATTATTTTGCAAAAAACCGATGTCTATTTTTTCTTGCATGTGATGATCTCCTCCATTTCTGTTTCTTCTTGTTTTAATTGAGCCATGCGGCGTAATTTTTTTTGCACTTTTTGCCAATGGTGATATTTATCTGATTTACGTAGCCAATATTGGCGCTCTTGCATTACTTTTTCTTTTTCTTTTTGGTATTCCATCTTTTTTTCTTGTATTGGGACTTCCTTTAAATTCAACTCTGTTAATTGACGCCGAACAATCGCTAAACGTCTTTGAATAGCGTAAAGACCCGTTTTGTTCATTTTCCCTTCTGGCTTTTGTAAATAAAGAAGGGTTTTTAAATGCTTTCGTTTTAATTCAATCTCTTCAAGTTTTTTATCTAACTTCTGTTCTTTTTGCTTGATTTGAAACACAGCAATGTCGCATCTTCTTTGATGCATTTCACAACGATTTAATAAAACAACGATGTTATTGAGTAAGCTCATTCATGGCCTGCAAGGTTTGCTCAAATGATGAGTGTTCGTTCATACTCTGTTGTAACCATTTTAATAATGCCGGCCGTTTTTTGATGGCTCGGTCATTTTCCGCGTTTTCTCCCTGGCGGTATTCACCCAGTTCAACAAACATTTGCAGCTCTTGAATTTTAGCTAAAATATTTCTGAATTCACCGGCCATGCTCAGGTGATTGGTATCGCAAATCTGGCTTGAAACACGGCTGATGCTGTGTAATACATCAATGGCTGGATAATGATTTTTGATGGCCAGTTTTTTGCTTAAATAGATATGACCATCCAGGATAGAACGAATTTCTTCCGATATCGGATCAGGCTCATCATCGCTTTCGAGCAAAATAGTGTAAAAAGCAGTAATACTGCCATTTTTGGTATTGCTTGGCCGTTCCAATATCGAAGGCAGTGAATCAAAAACAGAGGCAGGATATCCTCGCCGTGCGGGTGCCTCTCCTGCTGCCAACGCCACATCACGTAGCGCACGGGCATAACGTGTAATCGAATCAAGAAAAAGTACGACTTTTTTACCTTGATCACGAAAATACTCCGCAATGGTCGTGGCCAGTAATGCCGCGTTACAACGATCCAATGAAGAAAAATCTGAAGTGGCATAAACCACAATACATTTTTGCGCGCGCCCTGACTTGGATAAAACTTCAGTAAATTCAGTGACTTCACGTCCCCGTTCACCCACAAGCCCTATCACAAAAACATCTGCATCTGCCTGTTCAATCAGCATATGCATCAATGAAGTTTTACCACAGCCTGCAGCCGCAAAAATCCCCATTCTTTGACCTACACCGCAGGTGATTAACCCATCTATTGCTTTCACCCCTGTAATAAAAGGATCACGAATAGATAGTCGATGTAAATAAGAAGGGGGTGGAGAATCAATAGCACGAATTGAAGGATTATGCATTATCTCTGTAGGCTCGCTTAAATGAGCCACTATTTTCCCCGAAGGATCTACAACACTACCCAACAGGGAATCATCTATTGTGACTAATAAAGCTGCCCCTGTTGGTATAATCACCACATCCCTTGATAGACCCCGTGCATTCCCTATTAAACTCAGAACACTTCTGTCATTATAAAAACCCAAAACCTGAGCTCGACAAATGACCTCTGATTCAGAGCAATCAGACCTGATGTCACAAATTTCCCCTATCTTTACGCCGAACAACCGTGCTTCAATAATAGGGCCTGACAGGCGAAGTGGATGCGCTTTATAACGCAATAATCTGAGTTTGTGCATTATCGAAGCATCTCAGAATAGGTTTCTATTTCTTCAAAAAAGCCGGTTAATACGTTTGAAAATTTTTCATGATCATGTAAATAATCGGGATCTACTTTAACTTTTAAATGAATAGCGTCTTCGTCGTTATCCAACTCAAGTTTCTTGGTGGCCGAAAAATCACATTCCGCCTCTAATTTTTCTTTTATCAAACTCGCCGATCTTTCCAACAGGGTCTCGCGCTCTGGCTCTGTTAAAAGAGGCATTAAGCTAGACCATACCCAAATTTCATCTTCATCATCACGAGAGATAAAAATACTGGGCTTTTCATCAAACTCTAACTGAATGGTGGAATGCGCATCAAAATTTTGTAATAAGTTTTCATTACAACCGCATGAAATAAGCGCTTTACGCACTAAATCAGCCAGATCAATATTATTATTCATTATTTATTTTTCCTCTTTTAATTTAAATGGTTTTAAGAACATTTACAGAGACCGTTTCAGAGATTTCTCCAAATGACATCACTTCTAAATCTCGAAAACGAGACTCTATAAATTTTTTAACAAAACGTCGGGTGTCAACCGATGATAAAAGGACTAAATCTTTATGATCAATCAATAAATTTTCTAAATTAACAGAAAATAAATCCATTAATTGATCAGATACCGCAGGCTCTAAATTAAGAAAAGTCCCCCCTGATGTGTTTCTTATTCCTTGACGTATCATATCTTCCACTTCTGATGATAAAACGATCGACCTGAGTTCATTATTGACAGAAAATTTATGACAGATGTATCGAGATAGTCCACCACGAACATGTTCGACTAACGAGATGACATCTTTTTCACGAGGCATCCATAAAGCTAAAGATTCCATAATCAGCCGCATATTACGAACCGAAATACGTTCAGAGAGTAAACGCTGTAGTACTTCGGTAATCCTTTGTATTGTGGCGTGCCTCATAATTTCTTTCATTAAATCAGGATATTTATTTTCCAGTTTATCCAACATGTCTTTCGTTTCCTGGATACCAAAATATTCGCTTACATGACGAGACAGTAAAGCTGCCATGCTGTGATAAAGTTCATCTATTGGTGAACGTAATTGATACCCCATATTTTCCAGTGTTTCTTTATGTTCAGGTTTCACCCAGACAGTACCGTTATCGAGCACAGTCTCTATCTCTAGTTGCATAAGCTCATCTGAGCTGTTGACGATTCTCAATAAATCAAGCTGAAGTACAAATTCTTCTGCTCGAATTTCATTGATCAAGAAAACAGCTCGATTTTTTGATACGGTAGTCGATGCCCTTAACAAGATGTTAGGGAGACGAATACCATAATCAATAAAGAATTGGCTACGTAAATGCTCTACTAATTTTTGATTTTCTAATTTTTCTAAATCAGAAGAAGACACCAGCATAATAAAAGGTACGGTTTCGGATGAAACTTTATCTAAATTACCAATCAGCCCCAAAGAACTGTCAATAGAATGTGTCTCATTAAATACGCTATCTTCTTCTTTACTATCAGCTTTTTCTAAAGCCTCTGTGCCTTTCTTTTTTTCAAAGAAATGTTTGTATATAAAAAATCCACTTAAAACACCGGCTAAAATGACAAAAACAAATAGAGGAAAGCCGGGTAAAAACCCAATGGTCAATGCTAATCCTGCCGTAACCATC
The DNA here is from genome assembly GCF_000021705.1 of Candidatus Hamiltonella defensa 5AT (Acyrthosiphon pisum). NCBI lineage: Bacteria > Pseudomonadati > Pseudomonadota > Gammaproteobacteria > Enterobacterales > Enterobacteriaceae > Candidatus Williamhamiltonella > Candidatus Williamhamiltonella defendens. The sequence continues at coordinate 1,374,474 of NC_012751.1, read as the reverse complement.
AACGCAAATGGGTTTGATACTAATTGACTCATCATGGTACGACCCATGTTGTCACCGTCCCCATTTACTCGGGTCACGATAAAACCGGCACTGATTGCAATCAATAATGAAGGGATTTGAGCTACCAGGCCGTCTCCTATGGTCAACATGGTATAAGTAGAAAGCGCCGATGACATACTCATACCATGCTGGCTGACACCCACACTTATCCCCCCGATAAAGTTGATAAAAATAACGATAATACCTGCAATCGCATCTCCTTTAATAAATTTCATCGCACCGTCAAAGGAACCATACAGCTGGCTTTCTTTTTCTAAAACAGATCGCCGTTCTTTGGCAGCATCGGAATCAATGACGCCCGCTTTCAAATCCGCATCGATACTCATCTGTTTACCAGGCATAGCATCAAGAGAAAAACGGGCGGCGACTTCAGCAACACGTTCTGCCCCTTTTGTAATGACGATAAATTGCACAATGGTGACGATCCCAAAAATAACAAAACCGACCACTAAATTATCGCCGATGACAAATAACCCGAATGTGCGCACGATTTCTCCGGCATCCGCGTCATTTAATATCAATCGGCTGGTACTAATCGACAAAGCGAGCCGAAATAAAGTGGTAATCAACAAAACCGCAGGGAAAGTAGAAAAATTTAGAATTCGGTCAATGTAGAAGGATCCCATAAATACCAATAAGGAAATCACGATATTGAGCCCGATTAAAAAATCAACAAGATAAGTTGGTAGAGGGATGATCAGCATCGCAATAATCATGATGACTAAAGCGAGGATCAATAACTCTGGTCGGTTCCGTACATTTTCTAAAAATTTATTCATCTCTATTTTTTATCCACTCAATTCGTATTGTCATCTGAATAAAAATCAAATGATTTTTTGTTCTTTTTATTTTTATATTTCTTTCTCTTTATTTTTTCGTTTCTTCTGGCTTCAATCATTTCACGTCGATAAGCAACCGCTGCTAGTTGCTCGAATCTCTCAAGCATAGATTCTCTCTCTTCTAAGCCGACAAATAATTCGATAGGTAATTTTTTGCAAGCTCGATAAATCACTTGTAATAACTGTGAGCGCTTGGCGTGCTCACGCATTAAAATTCTTTCGCCCAGAACTTCACTTAAAAAGTCATCTAAATATTCGGGCTGCTGAAGCACACACAGCATAAACAACAACCAGGCTTTTTCAGATTCGTTAAAAGATTTGACCAGAGGACTTTTTAAAATTGATTTGATAAAGATAATGTCACTTGAACGTAATAGTTTTAATTGCCCTAATTTGCCGAGTAAATGACCAAATTCAAGCATAGAACAACTGGGATCTTGAGAATCGATGTCAGCAAGCAAAGCGCCTTCCATAAAATCAACTACAGCCCCTCGTTTTTGATAACCATAAATTGATATCCAATCCTGGTAATTTTCTAGCTCTGTTTTTTCATTTTCTAGAAAATTTCGATAACTTTCACGTACCAGAGCGGGGTCAAGAGATAAATATCTTCCAAACAAACGGGCTTTTAATGCGACATTAATACCCGCTTTCAATCGACGTGGATCAGCCGTTTCTTCAAGATGTGCGAGCAAACTCATCAGACGTTTTCTGAGCTTTGGATTTAATTTGCGACGTTTTAATATCTCACGCAATACCAACACAAGATCACTATCGTCAGGGAAAAATTTCCGAGCGTGGGTTAATAAATTCTGAATACCAGCGCCTTGTGAAGACTCTACTGATTTTATTAATTGATTCACTTTTGGTACAACGTCTTCTTCTAGAACCCGTTCGAAGCTTTCTGACATCAAACCTGATTTCTTTTCTAAATCTCGTCTATTACGCAATTGTGCCAGCAAGACTGACATTTCATCTGAAAAGTAAGCAAATTTTTGTACCTGCGCTCCTACAGAAAGATCTTCAATAATTTCACCTGTTTTATGTAGTGAATCCATTTGAGCGTTATATTTGTTTTTATTCTCCTCCATTGAGTCTTTGGTGCGTCTCTCCCTGGCGATACCTTTGGTATAAAGGTTTCTAGCAGGTAAAACACTTTGAGTGATGTTCATGATTGACTATCCAAATAATTTTTTACCCAATCCTGCAATGGGATATCAGATGAACTTTTAATGATGTCACTTGCAAGATCACTGGCATCTCGATTAAGTGGGGCATTAATTTCACGAGGCTGGATAAGAAATACCCGAACTATGCTTGATATAGATTTATTTTCGTAGCTGAATAATTTACCGATAAGAGGTAAGCTGCCCAAACCGGGAATTTTGGTGTTTTCGGAGGTATTCGCATCACGCGTATAACCTCCTACAAGCAAACTTTTCCCTTTAGGCACGCGTGCAATCGTACTGATATTGGTCCGCCCAACTTTAGGTAATGAAGTTTTTGTCTCATGATCAGATTGTGAAACTTCATTACCATCTTCAATATTGATCATCATCTCTATTTGATTGTTTTCTGTAAATCGTGGCAAAACACTGACCAGGGTTCCGTATGTCACATTTTCTAATTTCACATTTTTTTCACCAAGCAATTCGCTATAAAAAGTTCTATTATTATCAAAAACAGCCGGGATATTTTCTTGTGTTAAAACCATAGGGCGAGAAACGACATTCGCTTTCTTTTGACGACTCAATGCCATCACAGAGGCAATAAATTGCCCGCCTTCCAAGGTGCTTGTCCCTGCATTTAATCTGACTCCCAATTGATTTTTAAAATTCATTCCGCCCTTCCAGTCGACACCCATTTGATCCAATGTATTTTTATCGAGATCAATAATCCAGACAGAAAGCTCTATATGACGCTTAGGTTGATCTAGCTCAGACACTAATGTTTTAACAAACGCAATTTGTTCAGAAGACCCTTTTACCAACAAACTGTTGTTATTAGGGTTTGATACAATTTGCACATTGTTGTTAGGGATGCTCTTTATTAAAGGCCCCTGTAATTTGATCTGATCTATGTTAGAAGTTGAACTCCCGCTTGCTGAAGCAGAAGCTAGACTCTTTATGTTGGAAGGTGCCTCTGTGGCGTTCGGCGTCATTAGCTCTAATGTTGACCGCGGGTTAGATGACAATAAATGACTAATGATTCTCGCAATACCTGGTATCACGATAGTTTGATTGCGATATTGATATTGTCTATCTTCTACAAAGGTATTTTTTAACTTAATCAGAGCGACTTTCTCTGGACCCGCTCCTGATTCGGCTTGACTATCTAAAAACCGAGTCGCTTTCGTCACTAATTCAATATAAATCGGAGGTCCTGAAACATAAAATAAACCATTGATTTCGTCACTGCGTAAAGGATAGCGTTTATCATAAAGATGAGATTGCACTAAAAAATTTTTGACAGCAGAAAAAGAGGCATTATTTAAGCTAATAAAGGCATTACTTATTTCTGTTCCATCATAAATATAAACAGAATGACCATCGTAATACCAAATCAAATTTAATTCATTTGATAAGTATTCAATGAGTTCTTGTGGATTATTTAAATCAAAATTCCCTCCAATCTGTTTACGCGCCGCCAATTTACTCAAAATAATCGGTTTATTGATACGGGATGACAGGGCGTCAAAAACACCTTTTACACTTTCTTTTTTTGCAATATATCCCTTAGTCTGATCTTTAGGAATTTCCTCAGCCCATGCAGAAACAGACAAGCCTACAAACAACAGTAAAACATAATGATAAATGAATATTTTTTTCATAAGGCAATTTTACTTAAGTTAGTTGGTGGTATTAGTGATGGTTTGCAATAATTTTTTCGGTGAAACTCCCAGAGCTTCTTTGACTTCACTAGAAAAATGAGAAAGAGAAGCGTAGCCATGCTCAAAAGCGACCTCAGTCAAATTTTGATTTTTTAATACTAAATCCAGTATTGCTTTTACCATACGCCAATCTCGTAATGCTACTTTTGTTGTATTTCCTAAAGCGATACGACAGATACGACGAAAATGTGCAAGAGACAATCCATACCGTTGGCAAAGATTTTTTAATCTATTGTTGCCATTAAATTCATTCAAAAGAAAATAAACGACCCAGTACCATTCTGTATTTCTTAATAAGTTAAGAAATTGATCTGTGCCTGATTTTGGATTTAAAGTTTCACCCAACAACCAATATTCTATTTCACGACGAGAGTGGAGTATCGAACTATCAGGCACTTCTACTACGGCAAAAGCTTCGTCAGATTTAGAGATATGCTGTGCGCTTTTTTTAACTAAGGACTTATCTATAAAGGCTTGTAATTTTGCCATCATCATGACATTGATCCTTTTGTATCTTAATGAGCCGCTTTGAATTTGAAGACACGAGGGATTTATGGCAACAAAACCGCGCCAGCCAGATTTAAAAACCATCTCAGAATTGTTGCCAGAGGCGGTTTGTATCTGTATTTTGCATTCCATTTTTCCTATTTGAACAAACCAAATAACCATTTTTGTGATTTGTTTTTTATGTCGCTCATTTAAAACATTTTGTATGTTTTTGATTTTCATACATCACCCTTATCGCTTTATCTTAGAGCTGGATTATGTTTGAAAAAATTTGAATAATCTTGATGTAAATATGATGAAAGATAGCGAAGCATCGAAAAATTGAAATAAATTCTATTAAATAGATTGTATAATAATTTGAATTATTTAGAGAAATGAAAAAATATTCTAATATAATTGCTCATCAAGCATATTTGTCATTAATAAAAAAGTTTACATACGACAATGTAAATACCCTTGAAGCGCGTTTTCCCAATTTTTTGTAGAATCAATATCGATATCAAACACCTGATTTGCGTTCATATAATTTTGAATATACATGGGCATTCCTATTTTTTTTACTTGGGAACAAATTTTTGTCAGGCTCAATTCATTTGTCAGAATGCGATTTAAATGTGCCTCAAAAATATTTTTTTGTTCTTGATCCAGTAATTGCATTGCGTTTTTGAGAAGCCGATTATGAAAATGAGCGTTAACTCCTTGAGACATTCTATAAAAATCGAAATAAGAATAAGTTCCCGCAAGAGAAAATAACATAACAGCATGATTATATTGATGATATTCAATACATCGGATCATATTTTGATATAAAAGAATTGGATTGGATTGAGGAGTTACTTTGATATCCTTTCCACATACACTGATGGTCCATTTTTTTGATAGATCAGTTTCATTGGTCTTTAAATTAAGAAGGGCACATCCCGATAGAAAAAAAATCAGTATAAAAACATATAAATATCTCAATATCATCATTTTTATCCAATACAAGATAACAAAAGATCAAACTCAATTTTTAATCTTTCTTCAATCACAAAAATCAAAAAAATCAAAAAACACCGATAGCACAAAAATGTGTTTTAAAAAATTTTTAATTCAATTTGAGCGTTTTTTGAAAATTTTGACAGCTTTACATATGATTTACGTTTTTTTACTAAACAAAGATTATCATCTTCAACGTTAATTAAGTTTCTAAAAGTGTTATTTTTTAATAATAGCATAAATATCACTAATATCTATTTGTAAAAAAATATCAAAATTTATTTTTATTTTAAATATTAGTATCTTTAAGTTAGGTCATTCAAATTAAGAGTTAATAGAAAATGAACAACATATTATCTCATTCAGAAAAGTATATTTTTGGTGAATTTACTTTAACTGCAGACGCGTTGCTTTCTTATAAAAATAAGATAGTTAAAGTTCCACCTAAAGAGTTTTCTATTTTAATGTTATTACTCGATTCAGCTGGAGTATTAATATCTAAAGATGATTTTTTAGAAAAAGTATGGCCTAACGAATTTGTTAGTGAAGAATCATTAACGCGTTGCATTTATGTATTACGTCGTCTTCTTCATGAAAACAAAAATAACCGTTATATAGATACTGTTTACGGAAAAGGTTATCGATTTATTCAACCCGTCACTCAGTCAGAACGCTTCGCTGAATCTCAATGTAGTTTGGCTGTACTTCCTTTTAAATTACCTCAACACTTTGATTCATTAATGATCCATGATTTTTTAATACAGAGTTTGTCAAAATACACTTATTCCGGTTTGAACGTTTTGCCTTCCACTTTAATTAACAGTTGCAAAGATTACGATGGTATCATGTGTTTTCTTGAAAAAATGAAACCTAATTATTATCTTTCTGCTCATACCATCAATGATGGTGACATTTCTTCACTACGTATTGAATTAATTAGAACGCATGATCACTCTATTGTACATAGAGAAAAATTTGATCTCTGTGACAATGTTCATCTGACTTGTTTAAATTTACAAGGTGTTATACACAAATTGTTAGCTCGTCATATTCCTTCTTTAAATAAAAAAAGCAGTTCTGTCCCTGTTATGAAAGAATTTGATACCACTTTTGCTTATTTAAACGCACATCACAAATTTTACTCTCATAAATTGTATAATATTAAATAAACTTTATGACAGTTTCTACTGAGTTTGAAAAAATTCACACTACTTCTACTTTTTAGAGAAATATCTCTGAATATTATTTTGTAAGCCCAAAAATGGCACGCTGGGTATTTATGTAATAGTTTGAATTTATGTAATATTTCGAACAGTTTATCCTAACGTAAAGAAGTGTTAAAGTTGACATTCAAAATAAAATTTCATACACGCCATAACCATAATATGTCAGAAGATAACACATTGAACATAAATAAAAATGATATTAATACTTTAAATCATCGTTTCCGTGGATATTACCCTGTTGTTATTGATGTAGAAACCGCGGGGTTTAATACTAAGACTGATGCATTACTTGAAATTGCTGCTGTGACTCTTTTTATGGATAAAGAGGGATGGTTGCATATCGAACAATCGATGCATTTTCATGTTGAACCTTTTTCTGGAGCTAATTTCGAACCTGAAGCATTGGCTTTTAATGGGATTGATCCCCATAGTCCGCTCAGAGATGCGAAGAGCGAATTTGAGGTATTGAAAAAAATTTTCAAATGGGTTCAAAAAGGAATGAAAGAGCAATATTGTAAACGTGCCATTATAGTTGCGCATAATGCGGGCTTTGATCATGCATTTGTCATGAACGCCGCGAAGCGGACAGGATTAAAACAAAATCCTTTTCACCCTTTTTCTACATTCGATACGGCTGCATTAAGCGGTTTAGCGCTTGGCCAAACGGTTCTGGCTAAAGCTTGTTTAACGGCAGGACTCAATTTTGATATGAGCCGAGCACATTCTGCTCTTTATGACACACAACAAACCGCTCGCTTGTTTTGTGAACTTGTCAATCGTTGGAAGCGCTTAGGTGGTTGGCCACCATCGCCACTGCATTCTTAGCTGTTTTATTTAGATTCTTTATCTCCAGTTATAGGAGATAACTTTTCTTGATATTGGAATTGCAATAATTCCTTTAATTCACCTTTTTGATGCATCTCTGTTAAAATGTCACATCCTCCTACTAATTCACCATTAATCCATAGTTGTGGAAAAGTAGGCCAATTTGCATATTTTGGTAATTCAACGCGAATGTCAGGGTGCTGTAAAATATCGACATAAGCAAAACGCTCACCACAAGCAGATAAAATATTGACAGCCTGTGCAGAAAAACCACAGCTAGGCATTTTAGGTGATCCCTTCATATATAAAAGAATCAGGTTATTTTTTATTTGAAACTGAATTTTTTCAACAGTCGTCATATTTAACTTCCTTATGTATCTTTATATTTATAAAACTACTTACAAAAATTTTTAATGAGGCCATTTAATTAATGCTGCAATAAGTTTCAGCCAAAATAGGTAACATATTTTCAATAACGGTGCTAGAACGTTGGGCGGCTATGCACAAAAATTGTTCAAAGCTCAAATGAGACGCTTGATCAGCGACATCAGAAATCGCACGGATGACCACAAAAGGCGTCTCAAATTGATGGCAAACTTGAGCAATAGCGGCCGCTTCCATCTCTACTGCTACGGCTTTTGGGAAAAAAGTGCGAATACGATCGAGAGCTTGGTCACCATTAATAAAGGCATCTCCACTGCAAATCAGGCCTTGCACTGCGTTTAAGTTTAAGTTTTTGACACATTCTAATACGATTTCAATGAGTTTTTTATCCGCAAAAAACGCCGGAGGGCAAAGCGCCATTTGCCCCCATTCATAGCCAAATGCAGTGACATTCACATCGTGGTAACGAACTTCGGTAGAAATCACGATATCTCCTATTTTCAAATCAGGCCAAAGACCTGCCGCAGATCCTGTATTAATTAAAATATCAGGCTGAAAATATTCGAGGAGTAAGGTTGTACCCAAAGCAGCAGAGGTTTTTCCAATTCCTGATTGAAGTAAAACAACATTCGTTTCCCCTAAAAAGCCGGAGTAAATAGAGCATCCTGCTCGTGTTAAAGTTTGACATGATTGAATTTTTTGACACAACAGAGTGACTTCTTCTTTCATAGCACCAATAATACCCACTTTCATTTTTGATCCCCTGATGTAAAATAATTGTTAAAAATTTTTATTTATCAAAATATTAGTGTCATTTTTGAGTTTATCATGTCAATCAATTAATAAAAAACAAGGATCTTTGGGAGATACCATGCCGAATATTGATTTTAATCAAAAAATTATCTGTAAGCGGCTTTATCCTCATGATAAAGATCGTGTGATGAAAGATGAAGACTCCATCATTCGATTTTTTGAAAGTGACAGAGGAAGGATTATTAATTCTGCAGCCATACGTCGTTTACAGCAAAAAACACAGGTATTTCCTTTAGAACGCAATTCATCAGTCCGAAGCCGTTTAACGCATTCTCTCGAAGTTCAACAGGTCGGCCGTTATATTTCCAAAGAAATTATTTTTTATCTTAAACAAAAAAATCAGATCGATGCATTAGGATTGCAAAAATTGCGGGTCCCATTTGAAAGTCTTGTTGAGATGGCGTGTTTGATGCACGACATTGGGAATCCCCCTTTCGGTCATTTTGGAGAATCTGCTATCAAAAATTGGTTTAAAGAAAAAACAGATCCTTACAAAGGGGACAATCCATTATTGCGGCTTAGAGAAAACGAAAAAGAGCTGAATTTATTACGTCAAAAAATCCATCAGGATTTGAGTCAATTTGAAGGCAATGCACAGGCGATTCGTTTGGTACATACGCTATTAAAATTAAATCTGAGTTATCCCCAAATTGCCTGTATTCTAAAATACAGCAAGCCCGCTTACTGGTCAGTAGATATCCCTAAAAATTTTGATTATCTAATGAAAAAATGCGGATTTTATTTATCAGAAGAACCTTTTGTAATAGAGCTACGAAATGCACTTAATATGGAGAGATTCGCCCGTTTTCCTTTGAGCTATATTATGGAAGCAGCGGATGATATTTCTTATTGTATTGCTGATTTAGAGGATGCTGTTGAAAAAAATATTTTTAATATTGATCAACTGTTTCACTATTTAAAAGAAATGGCGGGCGCTTTTGTCAAGAATGAGATTTTCGATACTGTCATCCACAATGCTTTCAAAGAAGCGAAAGAAAGTTGGCGTAACGAAGAAGCTGAATTTTTTATGTGTCTGAGAGTCCAAACCATGAAAGTATTGGTGCCGTATGCAGTCGAACGTTTTGTCAATAACTTGCCTGAAATATTCGCTGGCACCTTTAACCAGGCTCTTTTAGAAGATATCGGTCCTTGTTCTACATTACTCAAACTCTTTAAAAAAGTGGCCCAAAAATATGTATTTACTCATCCAGAAGTAGAACAAATTGAATTACAGGGTTACAGAATCATTATCGGTTTACTCAACATTTATCACCCTCTTTTAATGATGCCATTTGATTCTTTTTCTCAATTAGTTTTTGATAATCATCATGCTGAATATGCTATCGAAACACGTTTATTTCATAAATTGCCGGATAAACACCGGTTAGCTTATCAAGAAGCCGTAAAAAAACTCAAGGATGTCTCTATAGAAGAAAAAAAAATTTATGAATATTATTACAGGGCTCGTTTAATACAAGATTATATCAGTGGTATGACCGATCTTTACGCATATGATGAGTATCGCCGTTTGATGACCTCAGGATAAGTTTTTAAAATTTGAGGGCCTGCTTACTTCTTACGATCAAAAATATTGAAAAAGTAACTTGATTAAATCTTTGCCATCATATTCAATGTTTTCTTTAATAAAAAGAATTCTTTATTTTTTAAAAAGAGAAATAAATCATGAAAAATACAGCCATAAAAAAAATGACTTTAGCCTTGAGTGTGCTCGCATTAAACATAGGGTTAACAATCGGAACAATACCTGTCAAAGCTGCTGAAACAATGCTTTCTCATAGTCAGCAGGCACTTCCAAGCTTGGCGCCTATGCTGGCAAAAGTCATGCCTTCGGTGGTCAGCATCAGTGTTGAAGGTAGTACTACTGTGAATAATTCGAGAATGCCGCCACAGTTTCAGGATTTTTTTGGAAAAAGCTCCCCATTTTGTCAAGAGGATTCTCCATTCCAAGACTCTCCTTTTTGCCAAAGAAGTTCCCCATCGATGAAAGAAAAATTCAAGGGATTAGGCTCAGGAGTAGTTATAAATGCCAATAAAGGCTATATCGTGACCAATTACCACTTAGTCGAAAACGCCAATAAAATTCAAGTACAGTTAGATGATGGTCGTCAATATAATGCAGAAGTGGTTGGTAAGGATCCGCGTACTGACATTGCATTACTACAATTAAAAAATTTTAAAAATTTAACAGCGGCTAAAATGGCGGATTCTGATGAACTACGTGTGGGAGATTATGTTGTCGCTATAGGTAACCCTTATGGCTTGGGGGAAACCGCCACATCAGGAATTGTTTCAGCGCTGGGAAGAAGTGGTTTAAATAGAGAAAATTATGAGAATTTTATTCAAACTGACGCGGCGATCAACCGTGGTAATTCAGGCGGAGCATTAGTGAATTTAAATGGTGAACTCGTTGGCATGAATACTGCTATTTTAACGCCGGATGGAGGCAACATTGGTATTGGATTTGCTATCCCCAGCAATATGCTTAAAGATTTAACAAACCAAATGGCGAAAGGGGGGGAAGTAAAACGGTCTGAATTAGGGATTGTAGGGGCTGAACTTAATGCTGAATTAGCGAAAGAAATGAATTTAAATGTTCAAAAAGGTGCATTGGTCACTCAAGTTTTACCGAAGTCTGCCGCCGAGAAAGCCGGTATTAAAGTAGGGGACACCATCGTCAAAATAAACGATAAACCTTTGAATAGTTTCTTTGAACTCAGGGCTAAAATTGGCACATTACCAGTAGGAAGCAATGTGACTTTAGGTCTGTTACGTGATTCAAAATTAATTTCACTGAAAGTGATTTTAGAAGAAAGTGTTCGTGATAAAATCGAGTCCGAAAATATTGCGGGTATTCAAGGGGCGGAATTAAGCGACTTTTCGGGTAAAGGCGTAAAAGTCAACAATGTCAAAGCTGGTAGTACTGCCGCCGCCTTGGGCTTAAAAAAAGGAGACATTATTACTCATGTCGCCCAGAAAAAAATTAAAAATATCGCTGAGCTACGCAAAATCCTTGATAAAAAATCTCATCTATTAATACTGAATATCGAACGTGGTGAAGAAAAACTTTTAATCATCATTCAGAATAAATAAATCTATCTTCCCCTCCCTGTACAAAAGCGGGAGCGAAGTACCTCACTCGACCTCTTTCAAAACCAGATCGAGGTCTGTGTCGTCAAAGTGATAGCGCTGCCGACAGCAATAATACACAGATTTATGAATCACGACGAGCTTGCTGGTTTATCAGTACATCAAAGAGACCATCATTATGAATAAACTTTTTTATTAGCTTTAATTTTTCAGTTATCTTTAGCGATGGGTTCTGTTTCAATGCCTTTGAGTAAACTTAGAAATGCTTTATTAAAAGAGATTTGTTTAAAACAAAACAACAACACGGATCTAAATTATATTTTAGTACGACAACAGGAAAATTTATGAAAAATGAATCTCAATTGAATAGGATTAAATCAGTTTTGACGTTTTTATCTCAAAAATTTCCACGTTGTTTTGTGCTTCAAGGCAAAGTACGGCCTCTAAAAATTGGTATTTTTCAAGATTTAACTGAACGTTTGCAAGGAGATGAATTGACTAAAACACAATTACGCTCAGCTGTGCGTTTTTATACTTTAGGCTGGCGTTATCTTTTTTCGATGAAATCAGGAGCCAAAAGAATTGATTTAGAGGGGTTTTCATGCGAAACGGTTGAAGAACAACACGAGAAACACGCGCAAAAACAGCTTTCAGACGCAAATATACGTCGACAAAAAAGAAAAAATGATGCCCAAATGAACAAAAAGTCTCAAGCCATTGTAAACCGTGACCAACTTGGGTGATGAATAAATTGATGAAACTGCGATTTACCACTGGTTTATTTTTTTTATATTTCGTATTTAGCAGTTATGCCAAAAGTACTGTTTATAATATTGAGAGTCTGCCTCAGCTGCATCAAGAGGTACAGCACGCTACTGTGAGTCAACGTGTGGTGTCGCATTTGATGTATTCTCATTATCGTCAATTTAATTTAGATCAGGCTTTTTCAAACAAAATTTTTGACTGCTACCTTAATATGCTAGATCCTCGTCACAATATATTATTGACTTCTGATCTTGATCCATTTATGGAAAAAAAATCTTTTTTGGCTAATGAGTTAAAATCAGGTCATTTGTCGATGGCTTACGATTTATTCAATATTGTTCAAAAACGTCGCTTCGAGCGTTATCAATATGCTCTGTCTTTATTAGAAAAACCTATGATGTTTACGGGTAAGGATAGCATTGAAGTTGATCGTTCAAATACCCCTTGGCCATCAAATGAAAATGAGCTCAATCATCTTTGGGATCTCAAGGTGAAGTTCGAACAATTGAATCTCAAATTAGCAGGGAAAACAGACAGTGAAATTAAAAAAACTTTGATCAAGCGTTACCATTTTGCCCTAAAAAATCTGATACAAACCAATAATGAAGATGTATTTCAAATAATTATGAATGCTTTTGCTCGTGAACTTGATCCCCATACAAGTTACCTTTCCCCTCGTAATACAGATCAGTTTAATATAGAAATCAGTTTGTCTCTCGAAGGCATTGGGGCAGTACTACAAACTGATGGAGAGTATACGACAATAAGATCTATGATTCCTGACGGGCCAGCCGCAAAAAGCAAAGTGCTTTCGGTTGGTGACCATATTGTTGGGGTAGGGCAAATGAATCAACCGATAGTGGATGTTGTGGGCTGGCGTTTGGATAATTTGGTTGCCCTGATCAAAGGCCCTAAAGGGACAAAAGTACGTTTAGAGATTTTGTCTGGGGATAAAAATAAAAAACCCAAAACCGTGACACTAACGCGAGAATTTATCAAGTTCAAAGATCGTGCTGTAAAAATGTCCGTTAAAAGCACGGGTAAAGGTTTAAATAAAGAAAAAATCGGGATACTAAAAATTCCTGGGTTTTACATTGGCTTGACACAAGACGTAAAAAAACAATTACAACAAGCGCATAATCAGCATCTCAGCGGTATTGTGATTGATTTACGGGGCAACGGTGGAGGTGCATTAACAGAAGCTGTGGCTTTATCCGGTTTATTTATTTCTGGTGAAACCATCGTACAAATCAAAGATAATCACGATAAAATCCGAGAACAAAAAAAGAGCGATTCAAAAGTTTATTATAAAGGCCCACTTGTCGTATTGGTTGATCGTCACAGTGCCTCTGCCTCTGAAATATTTGCAGCGGCTATGCAAGATTATGGCAGAGCGTTAATTGTAGGGGAGCGCACCTTTGGGAAAGGCACAGTGCAACAGCATCGCTCTTTAAATAGTTTTTACGATAGGGTATTACATCCAGAATGGCCTGAAATGGGATCAATACAATATACCATTCAAAAATTTTATCGAGTCAATGGAGGCAGCACTCAAATTAAAGGGGTTATACCCGATATTCTGATGCCAACAGAAATAGATCCTTCAGAAACAGGTGAAAGCTTTGAAAAGAATGCGTTACCTTGGGATAGCATTCAAGCCATCAAATATACTAAACAGCCTGATTTAGAATCGATGAAACCTATTTTGTTAAAAAGTCACAAAAAACGAATTCAAGATGATCCTGAATTTAAAAATATTGAGCAGGATATTGCTCGTTATCATATTTGGAAAACAAAAAAAAATACCGTATCTCTTAATTATATTGAACGCATGAAAGAGAATATGGATGAAGACCGTATACGCTTAGAGCGTTTAAATCAGCGTTTTATAAAAATGGGGAAAAAACCCTTAAACTCTTTGAAACAGCTGCCTAAAGATTATCAACCCCCTGATCCTTATTTGGATGAAAGTGTTCATATTGCAATAGATTTAGCTCACTTGAAAAAGGGGAAAAAATCTTTTAAAACTGATTCAATTTATCAAGAAACACAAGCTCAACATTTTTATTAATTTACATTTCTTTTTTTATTATTTTTTATTAATGATCAGGAAATCACTTTTTATGATGCGTCTTATTTTATTTATTTTTACTAACTTAGCAGTCATGTTGGTTTTCGGGGTGATATTGAGTCTGCTGGGAATTGAATCCAGCAGCGTCTCTGGTCTTATTATTATGGCCGGCCTTTTTGGATTTGGGGGCGCTTTTATTTCATTACTGATATCGAAATGGATGGCACTGCGTTCAGTGGGAGGCAAAGTAATAGAAACACCGAATAATGAGACGGAGCGTTGGTTGGTAGATATGATTCGGAGACAATCTCAATCTCTAGGTGTTGAGATGCCTCAAGTCGCTATTTATGAAGCACAAGATATGAATGCTTTTGCAACGGGCGCGCGACGTAATGCTTCTTTGGTGGCTGTCAGCACTGGTTTACTACAAAATATGAGCCGTGATGAAGCAGAAGCTGTCGTTGCGCATGAAATGAGTCATATTTCTAACGGTGACATGGTCACGATGACTTTGATTCAAGGCGTAGTTAATACTTTTGTTATATTTATCTCTCGTTTGCTTGCTCAAATTGTCTCTGGTTTTATGTCGGATCAGCGTGAAGGTGAACAAAGCTCACCGAATCCGATGGTGTACTTCCTCGTTTCTACGGTATTAGAATTAGTATTTGGCATACTTGCCAGTATCATCACTTTATGGTTTTCTCGTCACCGTGAATTTCATGCAGACGCAGGGGCCGCCAAACTGGTCGGACGTCAGAAAATGATATCGGCTTTAGAAAGACTTAAAAGTAGCTATGAACCGCAGGAAGCCAATAGCTTGATGGCATTGTGTATTAACGGGAAAACCAAAGCTTTCAGTGAATTATTCATGACCCATCCTTCTATTGAGAGACGAATTGCAGCGCTAAAATCCGGACAGTATTTACAATAGTGAAAAACAATTCATTTTTTCAATAATTACCGTATTAATTTTGAGTGATGAGTAGGGTTTTATAACTGAGTATATTTAAAATAGAAATGAATAAATTAATCATCATTATTGTCATTTTAATGCTGATGGGTTGTCACTCGTCTCATATGATAGACCGTTGTGATTATAAAGTAGATACTCGTTATCCTGCAGCAGGAAAAAATAATAGAATCAACTCGATAGTGTTACATTACACGGCTCTTAATGATGAAAAATCTCTTAAAGTATTGACTCAACAAAAAGTGAGTGCTCATTATCTTATCCTGATAAATCCAAAAAAAATTGGCAATAAACCAGTTGTTTTACAGCTTGTCCCTGAAGACAAACGAGCTTGGCACGCAGGGTCCAGTTATTGGCGCAATCGCACAAACTTAAATGATACTTCTTTAGGGATTGAGATTGTTAACTTAGGATACAAGCCAATGTTTTTTGGGAAGCGCTGGTATCCCTTTAATGATCAGCAGAGAGTCCTTATTGAACGTTTAACTAAAGATCTTGTTAAACGATATGATATAAAGCCCACCAATGTGCTCGCTCATAGTGATATTGCTCCGTTGAGAAAACATGATCCAGGTCCTTTATTTTTTTGGGAAAGGCTTGCAAAAATAGGTGTTGGAGCCTGGCCAGATCAGGTTGTTGTAAAAAAATATATAGGACCCCGAAATATAAAAGATCTTGCTTCTGTTGCTAACATCCAAAAATTGCTCGCTCAATACGGCTATACCATTCCCCAAACGGGCCAATTAGATCCCGACACAAAAAAAGTGAACAGCGCATTTCAAATGCATTTTAGGCCTTCTGATTTCAGTGGAAGACCAGATGCCCAAACCGAAGCGATTGCAGCCGCTTTGCTTGAAAAATATTCATTTTGAGGTGATTTTCACGAAGCATGGGACACGTTTAATATAGAGCTGGCTTCTAAACGCATTTTTATCGTTCAGGTACCATTAATCTTTTCTAAATCTTTATAAATATCATGCGACTGCCAATAGTAGATCTTTAAAAATGCGTTTAGAAGCCAGCTCTATATTAAACGTGTCCCATGCTTCGTGAAAATCACCTCAAAATGAATATTTTTCAAGCAAAGCGGCTGCAATCGCTTCGGTTTGGGCATCTGGTCTTCCACTGAAATCAGAAGGCCTAAAATGCATTTGAAATGCGCTGTTCACTTTTTTTGTGTCGGGATCTAATTGGCCCGTTTGGGGAATGGTATAGCCGTATTGAGCGAGCAATTTTTGGATGTTAGCAACAGAAGCAAGATCTTTTATATTTCGGGGTCCTATATATTTTTTTACAACAACCTGATCTGGCCAGGCTCCAACACCTATTTTTGCAAGCCTTTCCCAAAAAAATAAAGGACCTGGATCATGTTTTCTCAACGGAGCAATATCACTATGAGCGAGCACATTGGTGGGCTTTATATCATATCGTTTAACAAGATCTTTAGTTAAACGTTCAATAAGGACTCTCTGCTGATCATTAAAGGGATACCAGCGCTTCCCAAAAAACATTGGCTTGTATCCTAAGTTAACAATCTCAATCCCTAAAGAAGTATCATTTAAGTTTGTGCGATTGCGCCAATAACTGGACCCTGCGTGCCAAGCTCGTTTGTCTTCAGGGACAAGCTGTAAAACAACTGGTTTATTGCCAATTTTTTTTGGATTTATCAGGATAAGATAATGAGCACTCACTTTTTGTTGAGTCAATACTTTAAGAGATTTTTCATCATTAAGAGCCGTGTAATGTAACACTATCGAGTTGATTCTATTATTTTTTCCTGCTGCAGGATAACGAGTATCTACTTTATAATCACAACGGTCTATCATATGAGACGAGTGACAACCCATCAGCATTAAAATGACAATAATGATGATTAATTTATTCATTTCTATTTTAAATATACTCAGTTATAAAACCCTACTCATCACTCAAAATTAATACGGTAATTATTGAAAAAATGAATTGTTTTTCACTATTGTAAATACTGTCCGGATTTTAGCGCTGCAATTCGTCTCTCAATAGAAGGATGGGTCATGAATAATTCACTGAAAGCTTTGGTTTTCCCGTTAATACACAATGCCATCAAGCTATTGGCTTCCTGCGGTTCATAGCTACTTTTAAGTCTTTCTAAAGCCGATATCATTTTCTGACGTCCGACCAGTTTGGCGGCCCCTGCGTCTGCATGAAATTCACGGTGACGAGAAAACCATAAAGTGATGATACTGGCAAGTATGCCAAATACTAATTCTAATACCGTAGAAACGAGGAAGTACACCATCGGATTCGGTGAGCTTTGTTCACCTTCACGCTGATCCGACATAAAACCAGAGACAATTTGAGCAAGCAAACGAGAGATAAATATAACAAAAGTATTAACTACGCCTTGAATCAAAGTCATCGTGACCATGTCACCGTTAGAAATATGACTCATTTCATGCGCAACGACAGCTTCTGCTTCATCACGGCTCATATTTTGTAGTAAACCAGTGCTGACAGCCACCAAAGAAGCATTACGTCGCGCGCCCGTTGCAAAAGCATTCATATCTTGTGCTTCATAAATAGCGACTTGAGGCATCTCAACACCTAGAGATTGAGATTGTCTCCGAATCATATCTACCAACCAACGCTCCGTCTCATTATTCGGTGTTTCTATTACTTTGCCTCCCACTGAACGCAGTGCCATCCATTTCGATATCAGTAATGAAATAAAAGCGCCCCCAAATCCAAAAAGGCCGGCCATAATAATAAGACCAGAGACGCTGCTGGATTCAATTCCCAGCAGACTCAATATCACCCCGAAAACCAACATGACTGCTAAGTTAGTAAAAATAAATAAAATAAGACGCATCATAAAAAGTGATTTCCTGATCATTAATAAAAAATAATAAAAAAAGAAATGTAAATTAATAAAAATGTTGAGCTTGTGTTTCTTGATAAATTGAATCAGTTTTAAAAGATTTTTTCCCCTTTTTCAAGTGAGCTAAATCTATTGCAATATGAACACTTTCATCCAAATAAGGATCAGGGGGTTGATAATCTTTAGGCAGCTGTTTCAAAGAGTTTAAGGGTTTTTTCCCCATTTTTATAAAACGCTGATTTAAACGCTCTAAGCGTATACGGTCTTCATCCATATTCTCTTTCATGCGTTCAATATAATTAAGAGATACGGTATTTTTTTTTGTTTTCCAAATATGATAACGAGCAATATCCTGCTCAATATTTTTAAATTCAGGATCATCTTGAATTCGTTTTTTGTGACTTTTTAACAAAATAGGTTTCATCGATTCTAAATCAGGCTGTTTAGTATATTTGATGGCTTGAATGCTATCCCAAGGTAACGCATTCTTTTCAAAGCTTTCACCTGTTTCTGAAGGATCTATTTCTGTTGGCATCAGAATATCGGGTATAACCCCTTTAATTTGAGTGCTGCCTCCATTGACTCGATAAAATTTTTGAATGGTATATTGTATTGATCCCATTTCAGGCCATTCTGGATGTAATACCCTATCGTAAAAACTATTTAAAGAGCGATGCTGTTGCACTGTGCCTTTCCCAAAGGTGCGCTCCCCTACAATTAACGCTCTGCCATAATCTTGCATAGCCGCTGCAAATATTTCAGAGGCAGAGGCACTGTGACGATCAACCAATACGACAAGTGGGCCTTTATAATAAACTTTTGAATCGCTCTTTTTTTGTTCTCGGATTTTATCGTGATTATCTTTGATTTGTACGATGGTTTCACCAGAAATAAATAAACCGGATAAAGCCACAGCTTCTGTTAATGCACCTCCACCGTTGCCCCGTAAATCAATCACAATACCGCTGAGATGCTGATTATGCGCTTGTTGTAATTGTTTTTTTACGTCTTGTGTCAAGCCAATGTAAAACCCAGGAATTTTTAGTATCCCGATTTTTTCTTTATTTAAACCTTTACCCGTGCTTTTAACGGACATTTTTACAGCACGATCTTTGAACTTGATAAATTCTCGCGTTAGTGTCACGGTTTTGGGTTTTTTATTTTTATCCCCAGACAAAATCTCTAAACGTACTTTTGTCCCTTTAGGGCCTTTGATCAGGGCAACCAAATTATCCAAACGCCAGCCCACAACATCCACTATCGGTTGATTCATTTGCCCTACCCCAACAATATGGTCACCAACCGAAAGCACTTTGCTTTTTGCGGCTGGCCCGTCAGGAATCATAGATCTTATTGTCGTATACTCTCCATCAGTTTGTAGTACTGCCCCAATGCCTTCGAGAGACAAACTGATTTCTATATTAAACTGATCTGTATTACGAGGGGAAAGGTAACTTGTATGGGGATCAAGTTCACGAGCAAAAGCATTCATAATTATTTGAAATACATCTTCATTATTGGTTTGTATCAGATTTTTTAGGGCAAAATGGTAACGCTTGATCAAAGTTTTTTTAATTTCACTGTCTGTTTTCCCTGCTAATTTGAGATTCAATTGTTCGAACTTCACCTTGAGATCCCAAAGATGATTGAGCTCATTTTCATTTGATGGCCAAGGGGTATTTGAACGATCAACTTCAATGCTATCCTTACCCGTAAACATCATAGGTTTTTCTAATAAAGACAGAGCATATTGATAACGCTCGAAGCGACGTTTTTGAACAATATTGAATAAATCGTAAGCCATCGACAAATGACCTGATTTTAACTCATTAGCCAAAAAAGATTTTTTTTCCATAAATGGATCAAGATCAGAAGTCAATAATATATTGTGACGAGGATCTAGCATATTAAGGTAGCAGTCAAAAATTTTGTTTGAAAAAGCCTGATCTAAATTAAATTGACGATAATGAGAATACATCAAATGCGACACCACACGTTGACTCACAGTAGCGTGCTGTACCTCTTGATGCAGCTGAGGCAGACTCTCAATATTATAAACAGTACTTTTGGCATAACTGCTAAATACGAAATATAAAAAAAATAAACCAGTGGTAAATCGCAGTTTCATCAATTTATTCATCACCCAAGTTGGTCACGGTTTACAATGGCTTGAGACTTTTTGTTCATTTGGGCATCATTTTTTCTTTTTTGTCGACGTATATTTGCGTCTGAAAGCTGTTTTTGCGCGTGTTTCTCGTGTTGTTCTTCAACCGTTTCGCATGAAAACCCCTCTAAATCAATTCTTTTGGCTCCTGATTTCATCGAAAAAAGATAACGCCAGCCTAAAGTATAAAAACGCACAGCTGAGCGTAATTGTGTTTTAGTCAATTCATCTCCTTGCAAACGTTCAGTTAAATCTTGAAAAATACCAATTTTTAGAGGCCGTACTTTGCCTTGAAGCACAAAACAACGTGGAAATTTTTGAGATAAAAACGTCAAAACTGATTTAATCCTATTCAATTGAGATTCATTTTTCATAAATTTTCCTGTTGTCGTACTAAAATATAATTTAGATCCGTGTTGTTGTTTTGTTTTAAACAAATCTCTTTTAATAAAGCATTTCTAAGTTTACTCAAAGGCATTGAAACAGAACCCATCGCTAAAGATAACTGAAAAATTAAAGCTAATAAAAAAGTTTATTCATAATGATGGTCTCTTTGATGTACTGATAAACCAGCAAGCTCGTCGTGATTCATAAATCTGTGTATTATTGCTGTCGGCAGCGCTATCACTTTGACGACACAGACCTCGATCTGGTTTTGAAAGAGGTCGAGTGAGGTACTTCGCTCCCGCTTTTGTACAGGGAGGGGAAGATAGATTTATTTATTCTGAATGATGATTAAAAGTTTTTCTTCACCACGTTCGATATTCAGTATTAATAGATGAGATTTTTTATCAAGGATTTTGCGTAGCTCAGCGATATTTTTAATTTTTTTCTGGGCGACATGAGTAATAATGTCTCCTTTTTTTAAGCCCAAGGCGGCGGCAGTACTACCAGCTTTGACATTGTTGACTTTTACGCCTTTACCCGAAAAGTCGCTTAATTCCGCCCCTTGAATACCCGCAATATTTTCGGACTCGATTTTATCACGAACACTTTCTTCTAAAATCACTTTCAGTGAAATTAATTTTGAATCACGTAACAGACCTAAAGTCACATTGCTTCCTACTGGTAATGTGCCAATTTTAGCCCTGAGTTCAAAGAAACTATTCAAAGGTTTATCGTTTATTTTGACGATGGTGTCCCCTACTTTAATACCGGCTTTCTCGGCGGCAGACTTCGGTAAAACTTGAGTGACCAATGCACCTTTTTGAACATTTAAATTCATTTCTTTCGCTAATTCAGCATTAAGTTCAGCCCCTACAATCCCTAATTCAGACCGTTTTACTTCCCCCCCTTTCGCCATTTGGTTTGTTAAATCTTTAAGCATATTGCTGGGGATAGCAAATCCAATACCAATGTTGCCTCCATCCGGCGTTAAAATAGCAGTATTCATGCCAACGAGTTCACCATTTAAATTCACTAATGCTCCGCCTGAATTACCACGGTTGATCGCCGCGTCAGTTTGAATAAAATTCTCATAATTTTCTCTATTTAAACCACTTCTTCCCAGCGCTGAAACAATTCCTGATGTGGCGGTTTCCCCCAAGCCATAAGGGTTACCTATAGCGACAACATAATCTCCCACACGTAGTTCATCAGAATCCGCCATTTTAGCCGCTGTTAAATTTTTAAAATTTTTTAATTGTAGTAATGCAATGTCAGTACGCGGATCCTTACCAACCACTTCTGCATTATATTGACGACCATCATCTAACTGTACTTGAATTTTATTGGCGTTTTCGACTAAGTGGTAATTGGTCACGATATAGCCTTTATTGGCATTTATAACTACTCCTGAGCCTAATCCCTTGAATTTTTCTTTCATCGATGGGGAACTTCTTTGGCAAAAAGGAGAGTCTTGGAATGGAGAATCCTCTTGACAAAATGGGGAGCTTTTTCCAAAAAAATCCTGAAACTGTGGCGGCATTCTCGAATTATTCACAGTAGTACTACCTTCAACACTGATGCTGACCACCGAAGGCATGACTTTTGCCAGCATAGGCGCCAAGCTT